>NZ_CADCST010000091.1 GCF_902804485.1 Flavobacterium collinsii
GGTTCTTGATCAAAATCAATATGATCCAAGTTGTTTTCTAAAATATTTTGTATGGTCTTAAAATTGTAAATTTTAAAATCAAGTGCCCGCCTGCAGGTATTTATTAATCACTGTCTGCCTACCTTTTTTTCAAAATTCAGTATTCCTAAACAGCTTTTATAAGCCTGTTCAGGATGATTTCTGCTTTCGATTATCTGTATTATATATTCTCCTACTGACTCATCAATATTATTAGCCCATTCAATGAAGCGGGCAGCACTCCATTGGGCTACAAATTGATGTGTACTGGCTAAATGCTCAGGGGTTGTTGTATAGACATAAGGTTTGTAGTTTCTTGGATTTACAGCTATTCGATTGTATTTATAATAAATCTCTACCGTTGATTTGGTATATAACAGCTTTGCTTTCTTCTTTACATATTGATACGGAACACTGTAATAGTTTTTGTCCTGGCTTAATTGAACATGACCGTTTTGCATTACTGTTGCAAAAGACTGGTATTTAATTTCAAAACGATCTTGTGGCAGTGGACGCAGTTTTTCTTTTTCGTCTTCTAAAAATAATTCAAAGCGGGAATAAGGCCGTCCTGTCAGTTTTCTGTTATTGTGAGAGTCAAGTAAATCCCAGATCTGCTGATTTAATTCTTCCAGAGAAAAGAACTTAGTTTCTTTTAGGGTTACATAAATCCTTCGATATAATATCTTAACGGCTCCTTCAAGTAATGATTTGTCTCTGGGTCTATAAGCTCTGGCAGGTAAAATTGTGGTTTCGTAGTGTTCTGCTAAATCAGTCAGGGTTTCATTGATTGTCGGTTCAAAACGACTGCTTTTTATTACTGCAGATTTTAAATTATCCGGAACAATGGCAGCAGGAGCTCCTTCAAAAAAGCGCATGGCATTTTCTACCGAGTCAACAAAGTTTTCCTTTTGCTGGCTCATGGAAGCTTCAGCATACGTGTATTGGCTAGCGCCTAATATTGCTACAAAAAAATGTACTTCTTTGACTTCTCCGGTATCTATATCAATAATTGAGAGTGTCTTTTCGGCATAATCAACATACATTTTATCACCAGCCTTATGGTTCATATGCATGACCGGATTAACTCGTTTGCCCATATATTGTAATGATAATGAAATTGTGAAGTTCGATAACCATCTGGATTTACAGCAATATATTGTTCCCACATATGCTGTACGGTAACGCCAACTTTTTTTAGTTCACGTTCCATTTTAGGAAAAAAATCATAAAGTGTCTGTAATCTCGGGCTAATGGCCTCTACACTAGTCTGGGAGAATAAAAGTTCCAGCTCTGCATCGGTTTTTTGGTCGATTAATTCAAAGCTTAATCCGAGAACTTCAAATAAAGAAATATATTTCTTTACCGTATTTCTTGAAAGGGATAAGTAGCTACTTATAAATAATTTACTCTTTCCATTACAATAGAATTTAATTACTTTTCTAATTTTACTCATGTCTGTTATTTTGTTTGCCATAATCCGTATATTTTTAACGAATGTATGGTTCTAACAACATGAAAAAATCAATAGTTTTTAATACTTAATTAACCACAAAACCTGGTGGTCAGTTTGCTCCGGAATTAGGTGGTCAAATTGACCGGTTTTTCCAATCAGGCCATTAAAAAAAAATTAAAAGCATCTTAGAAATACAATTATTTCAAGGTGCTTAATTTTCCAATTTATAATCCTACAATGTTATTATACTAGGTATAGAGTCAACTTAAAAAAAGGTGATAAATGTAATAACCTTTATTTAAAATTTATAGTAATATGTGCTTGATGATAAAGTATTTAATTATTTGTCTTTAGATGTAAGTGAAGCTTATTAACAATGCTCCCAAAAATTGCACAATGAGAATAATTTAAAAATATTAACCTAAAGGTTTATGAGATTATGATGGATTATTTAAATTTAATAAAGGAAAAGGTAAATTCTTTTCAGTGGGAAGATGAATCGTCACAATATCGTTTTGAGTTTCTAAATGTATCTGCCAATGGTAAGAAAATTAAAAATATTGAAGAAAACTCATTTTTTAAAAAATATTCAATACAAAAGCGCTTAACATTAAATGAAACCAATAATTTTTCAATTTTATATAACACTGAAAAAAATAAAATTTATGGAGAGGAAAATATAATTTTAAATGCCCCGGCATTTTATGGTTCATATCATATTGGTCTATACATGATGATCCCCATTTTGTTGGCGCTAAAGAAAATTACTTTTTCGGTAGTCATGGATGACTACTCTTTCAGTAGAAAGTCTCAATATGAGAATCCTGCCATTAATCCTAAAACAAATGTATAAAATATATTTCATAGTGAAAGGTGATTTATTTATATTTTAAGGTGCCCCCGTCGGGACAATTTTCGAACCATTTTATGGATGATTTGAAAAAGCTAGCTGCGGGTAATTCAGTTTGATTTTCCTTGAATGATAAGTATTTCTCCAGAAAATTTTCTATAGAGTTACATCTCTTAAGAACTTGTAAAAATTATAGTAACCAGTTCTATACAAACTGTTTTTTTTAGCCAAGTAAGTTAAATTTGTTTTTAGGTATAAAATCAAGCAGTCGTTTGTGGATTGACTTACCCATAACTTTATGTGCCTGTCCCAAACGTTGTTTGGCGTTGGACGTATGGCGAATGCGTACAGTATTGGTTTTGTTATGCATTGCGGCATTAAGGGTATTGGCACATACAATGCGAATAGGAGTAAAGGCGGCAGTTATACTTCCGCTTCCGTCGTGTGAAGTCGTAAGGAAAAGATATTTTTCAATCAAATCGTCGTTACCAACCCGAATATAATCGGGTAATTTAGCCGTTATAAATATGCGTTCTCCTAGAAAAAACGGAAAAAAAGAAAGCAAGATAAAAGTGGCTTAAGGATGTGGAGAGCTATAAGTCCCAGAGGGTGGCAAGTGAAACGCAGCCATTATGTGCTTGCAGCATCCTTAAGACACTATCTTAGCTGTCTTTTAGTCCGTTTCGAGTGGAAACTTTATAATTAATCTTCAAGTCAGACTGTAATGTATTACCATAGGTGTAAACAGTTATAATTTTTCCTAATTAATACTGTAACTGAAAGAATTGTATTTGGTGTTTTTGGAGCAAAAAAAAACAATACTTTTGGTGTCGGATTTAAAGGGAATCTATATTGAATAAAATTAGGATCAATAATTGGAGTTGAAAACCTTTTTTAGATGGAATTCTACATGTAAATTATTGGAAGGTAAATCGAGTTTATATATAAAAAAATAAGTAATTACTGGGTTTAGTTTTAAGGAATTAGTACAATTTATAATGAATTAATAAATTCTAAAAGCTCGCTTCGTTCTATTGCAGTCAATTTTTTGAATTTATCCTTAGCTGATTTAGCTTCTCCACCATGCCATAAAATCGCTTCGGTCACATTTTTTGCTCTACCGTCATGCATTAAATTAGTATGATTATTGACTGTTTCAATCAAACCAATTCCCCATAAAGGTTGTGTTCTCCATTCTGTACCTGTGGCTTTAAAATCTGGGGTATTGTCAGCCAAATCTGCGCCCATATCATGCAGCAACAAATCAGTATAGGGACGAATCGTTTGGTTTCTCAAAGCGGCAATAGAATGATTATTTCCTGTTTGTATTTTTGGAACATGACAACTTGCACAACCGATAGTTACAAAAGTTTTTTTCCCTTTTAATACGTTTTGCTCTGCATAATTTCTTCTTGCGGGAACGGCTAGCGTACTAGAATACAACACTACTCGATCAAAATTCAAATCGGTTATCTCTGGAGTTCCTCCATTTGCAATAGCGGTAAGATCTACACCAAAAGGCGCATTTTCGTTTGGAAACAAAATCGTGGTAATTCCCATATCACCCAGAAAAGCACCCGCAACTTGCTGGCGTACACTAGGTTGATTGGCTTTCCATCCAAATCGGCCTATCTTTTTTGAGTTGGATGCTACATCATGAACATAATTTATCTTTCCTGAAATGCCATCTTTATTGGTGTCGTTTTCATCTGTAAAACCAAGTAACGTACTTTCTGGAATAGCTTCTAATAATCCCATACCTATCATCTGATTGGCAACTCTTGGTGAAACTTGAAGATTACTGGCTAATGGGCCATGCCCCAAAGTATTAATTTGATATGATGGTTTTTGTAAAACAACAGTAGTACCATCTGCGAAAGTTTCTGTTATGGATTGGTAAACAATAGCAATTTTACCCTCAAGAGTTTGACCAAGAACGGCACCGTCTTGTAATTGTCCTCCATAAATTGGATCAGGAAGATTCCCACCGTTACCGTCAATACCTGGAATACTCAATCGAAGTAATAAACCGTGCCCCGTTTCGCCATCTGTTAAAGGCGCTCTCCCTCGACCGTCTTTAAAATGACAACTCGAACAGGAAATAGCATTAAAAAAAGGTCCTACACCGTCTCTTGCTGTAGTAGAAGCAGGAGCCGTTACCCAATTTTGTCTAAAAAAAGAATTTCCAATACCAAAATCTGATTGCTCTTCGAAAGATAAATTAGGAGCAAAGAAGCCAAAAGCCTCTTCTGATTTATTAAAAACTGTTGTTTCTCCACCCGAATATTGTTCGCCTTCTTCCGCAGTTAGAGGGATATATTCTTCCGCATCATTTTTACTGCAACTCAAAAAGAGAACACTAACCAAAACGACTAATACTTTTTTATAATTTTTCATTTCTAAACGGGAAAAAGTGTCCTTACAATTAAGAACACTTTAGTTATACTTTATTTTGAAGCTTTCTAGCTATTTACAATAATACCAATTTTCACAGCTCCAGCCAATAAATTAGCTCCAAACGTTTTTAATTCAGTGGCTGCTGCGATTACTTTTTTACCTTCTACAGACTCTTTACCACCTGAAATAGCTAAATCAAAAGGAGCAAGAATAGCAGTCATTTTTGTCAAACATGAATTGATAGACACATCAGTAGTATTATATATTTCAGTGTTGGCTTGTTTTACCAAATCCTCTAATGAAGCTCCGTCAACAGCACCATAATTACCTTTATAAATATTGATAACACTTTGCAAATTTAAAGTAATATCTCTGTGGGTATTGTCACTAAAACAAGAATGCTCATCTTCTTGATCTGCATTTCCAACAGCAACTTCCATACGCTCAACAGGCAATTCCGCTGACACCAATGTTGTAATTCCTAAATACATATTTTTAATAGCAACGTCTTCTTTCAATGCTAAAAAAGTAACTCTATAAGATCCACCCTCTTTCCATTGGTTTACTACTTGTAATAAATGGTCTGTCAATAAATCAGCACATACATTTAAATAAGTAGCTCTTCTTTCTTGATTGGTTGCAGTACCACCCGTTTTCAAATAATCCGTATAAGGTCTTTGCCCAGCCTTTTTATCCGATGGAGTAGTTAAATCCTGCCCCCAAAGTAAGAACTCTATAGCATGATATCCAACACTAACATTCGTTTCTTCTGTTCCAGGAGTATTTAGTACTAATAAAGAAGCTTTGTCTATTGTTGGATAAAGTTTTGGGTTATTTATAATTCCTGATGTTGAAGCTCCCGCAGTATAATCAATATAATTTTCGTCTAAAGGCCAAGAATTGATATACCCTTCTGGTCCTTTTAATTCTTCATTATCTATTGGGCCGTTGGCAAAACGAAACCCTTCTGTTGTACCATAACTCTCTCTAGATTTTAACCAAGCAGTTTTGGCTGCTGTAAAGTTAGCCTCTGTTGGAGTAGTGGTAAATGTTGTGATGGCAGCTTTTAGAACTACGGCATCATCATAAGCTTTTTTATAATTGGCGTAAGCGATATTGGCGTAATTTTCTATAACTTGTTTTTTGGTAACCTCTGCTTTTTTATCATCATTATTACAAGATGCAACTACAAAAACGGCAAGCAAAAGAAAACTTAACGTCTGAACTATTTTTTTCATAAGGTATTTATTTAGAATAATTAAATTTAATCAAAAATATAATTTTTTGGTAATTTGTCAAATTTTATTTAGAATTGTTTTTAAATAAAATTTAAGAGGTAATTTATTACAATGCTTTCTGCTTTTTAAGCAATGCTAAAAACCTTATTTTAAGATTTTTTCTGTAAAGCCTTTTTTATCCAATCGCCATATTGAATTTCATCAGATGTATAACCAATTGGGAGACTCAAGTCTTTTCCTTCTGGATTCATTATCACATAATAGGGTTGTGCATTGGCTTTGTAACGCGTAATTTGAAAATCACTCCATTTGTCACCAATAGATTCAATACTTTCGCCTGTATCTTTAGAAATGTATTGCTCCGAGACTGGTAATTCTCTCTTGTCATCTACATGAAGTGAAATTAAAACCACCTCGTTGAGCAACAAGTTAAAACTGTCGGGTCTGACCAAACATAGTCTTCCATTTTTCGGCAGTTGACACAAGCATATCCTGTAAAATCCAACAATACGGGCTTGTTTACTTTTTTGGTATAAGCCAAACCTAAATTATAATCTTCAAAAACAACTATACCGTGTGCTCCAATGTAAAAGACAAAACAAAAATACCAAACAACAATCTCCCCACCGATATGGAACCCGAAGGAGAATCGTGTGGCAATGTTATTTTTCCCAATAAATACAAGGCTAGTACTCCAAAAATGGCTATCCAAATGGCTAAAAACGCCTCTTTTTTCAGAAAATGCAATTGCAAAACCAGATCAGCATTAGACAAAAACTTGAATGCCAAAGCGAGTTCTAAAAATCCTAAAACAACTTTAACGGTATTGAGCCATCCACCCGATTTTGGCATGCTATTAAGCCAACTTGGGAACATGGCAAAAAGCATAAACGGCAAAGCCAATGCCATCGAAAAGCCTAATATTCCTATAACGGGTGCCAATCCATCTTTTGATGCGGCTTCGACTAATAGCGTTCCAACGATAGGCCCCGTACACGAAAAGGAAACAATAGCCAATGCCAATGCCATAAACAGAATACCAAGCATCCCGCCTTTATCTGCTTGTTTATCTACTTTATTTGCCCATGAATTAGGTAACATAATTTCGAATGCTCCTAAAAAAGATGTAGCAAAAACGATTAGTAAAACAAAGAAAATAATATTGAACCAAACATTAGTCGCCAATTCATTAAGCGCATCTGTACCAAAAAGGCCCGTTATTAGAGTGCCTAACAACACGTACAAACCAATAATAGAAAGTCCATAAATAATGGCATTTTTGATTCCAGCAGCTTTACTTTTATTTTTCTTTGTAAAAAAAACTTACCGTAATAAGGATCATCGGAAAAACACAAGGCGTCAACAGAGCCGCAAATCCAGACAGAAAAGCAATAAAAAAAATGGCAACAAACCCTTTTTTGGATTCTTTTTTTGGGATGATTGACAGTTGCTTTAGATTCTTTCTGAACCGCTTTCGGGGTAACTTGGTTTATTTTCGCAGCAATTTCGGTAGTAGTTGATGTGTTGGTTGCTAGTTCAGTTTGAACACTAACCCCTTCCGGAATCTTAAATTCAAAAGTTTTGTTTTGCTGAATGCAAGCTTCATTACACGCTTGATAAGAAATGCTACTAAAACTTTCCTTGTTTTGGTGTTTTTAATTTTAATTCTTTGGGTAAAAATAGCTTCATTTTCAAAAAAGCATTCTTCTACTTTAAAAACATCATTGTAGGCCTTTTCGAAAGTACTTTCGGCAACTTTTCCTAATCTTTCAAAATTACCTTGTTGGTTTTTGAAAACAAATTCGCTTGGCAGTGCTCCTCCATCTGGGGTAAATTGCGAATAGAGATGCCATCCTTTTTCGATAGTCGCTTTCATGATTAGTAAAAACTCTGTATCCGATTTTTTCTCGACCCTTGTATTCCATTTTACAGGATCGAGCATTTGAGCATTCATGCCAAATAGTGCAAAGAATGCGAGGTATAAAAATATTTTTTTCATTGGTTGGTGTTATGTAGCTGACATTCGCTTTTATAGAAATTAATACAAATCTATTTGAAAAATTAGGCACGCAGATTTGCACAGATTTGTGCAGATTTAAAAAAACAAACGACAATTATAATAAAAAAGTTATCGTTTGTAGTTTTATATTTATTTAGTGTTGGATGTCAAGAACGTTTTTACGCCTCCTATGTATCCTTTACTTTCTGTTGGAAAATCGATAGCATACATATTTTGAGCAATTGGATCTATATTTTGAGATGTCCAAGTAGCACCTCCATCAGTAGTTTTTGTCAACTCGCCGTACTGTCCAGCGGTATAACCTATTTTCTCATTCACAAAGAAAATCCCTCTTTGTTGATCATCTACTGGCAAAACGAGCCTGGTTATTGTATTCGTATTCAGGTCGATTTTGATAACCACCCCACTTTGTCCACAGGCATAACCAATATTTGGAACTGGAAAATGCATATCCTGCAAACGAATGGTTTGTTTGGTATCTATTGTTGTCCAAGTTTTGGCAAGATCGTTTGAGATTCTCAAAACACCATTAGCACCACAAACCACAATTGTAGCCGTATCTTTCATGTAAACTGCCCTCAAATCTGTAGTGACACCACTGTTTTTTTTAGTCCAAGTAACTCCTGCATTTGTGGTAGTCAATAAAACTCCTGCTGCACCTACACAAACTCCGTTATTTTTGTCAAAAAAAGTAACGCCATATAGGGTTTCCGTAGTACCACTTACCGCTTGTTTAAACGTTACTCCCGCATCGGTAGTGTACAAAATAGTCCCAAGGTTACCCACTATCCAACCTGTATTAGCATCTATAAAATAGTTGCTATACAACTGTCCCAACAGGGTAGGAATAACTAATTTTGTCCAATCTTTACCTCCATTGGTCATTTTTAGCACGGCACCTTGAGTTACTGTTTCAATAACCATATTTCCAACTGCAAAACCATTGTCAAGACCTATAAAATTGAGGTCATTGATGGTAGCGTTCAATATCAAGCTATTGGTACTAATGCTATAATCGGGCACTTTTGCTGTAGCTTCTGGAAACGTTTCTGTTTCGCACGAAACAACTATTCCCGCCAGTAAGAATACTGGAATTATATGTTTAAAAATCGTTGTTTTCATATGTAGATAATATTTTTTTTAAAAGGAATATGGTATCGCCAGATCTTCATTAGTGTTTGCGACAGCTTCTGTCATGGCGATTTCATCTGTGATTACTCCTTTTTTATTTTGTAACGCCTCTTGAATGTTACTCTTGTTTTGTTTTCAATATTGTTTTGCTACCAGCTACGTAACCTAAACTATCATTCCAATACGCCACATCCGTTAGGGTTACTGAAACTCCAGATTTCATTCGACTCCATGATGCTCCACTATCTTCGGTTTTAAAAATCAAACCAAATCTACCTACTACATATCCTAAATTATCCGTTAAAAAGTTGATTCCTTGCATGGTTTCGGTCATTGGCGGATTAATCAAAGTAAGAGCGTCGTTTGCCAAGTTGATTTTTAAAACAATTCCATTCGACCCACAACTATAGGCTACGTTTTGTGAGGGTGCAGCAATTCTATAAAATGTTGCAGCTGCCACATTTGTAACTTGCGAAGTTGGAATTATAGTAAAAGTATCTCCAAAATTGGTCGTTTTTAAAAGAACTCCCGCCGCACCAACGATATAAAAAGTAGTTGCATCTTTGATATAAATTGCTCTCAAAGCAGTAACAATATCCTTCTCATTTGTAGCTTTAGCAGATTTGATTACCCAAGTGGTACCACCATCTTTAGTAATCAAAATTTTTCCTGTAGCGGTAGTACAGGCTCCAAGATTTTCATTGAAGAGATTCACGGCAAGTACATTCTCGGTAGCCAGTAAAGTAGCAGGAACTTTATCTGTCCAAGTAGCACCTTGATCCCTGGTTTTCTTGATAATAGCACCGTTTCCAACTACCCATCCTGATTGTTCAGATGTAAAACTAATATCATTAAGATTGTTTGTCGTTTTGGCATCCAATTTTTGCCAAGTAACTCCTTGATCCGTTGTTGTTATAATATACCCCAACTGCCCTACAGAAATAGCAGTTGTTCTATTGAGCATTTTTAGAGTTGTATTCTCATTGATGGTGTTCAAGTCCTCTAGTACTTTATACGGATTTGGGTACACTAATGGCGCTTCTATTTTAGAGTCAGAACCTGTACAAGAAATCATAGAAATGATTCCTGCGATTAATGCTAGTGATTTTATAAAAATTGACTTCATACGTAGATAATATTTGTTTTTTATAGGAATATGGTATCGGTAGATCTTTATTGCTGTTTGAGGCAGCTTTTGTCATGGCGATTTCATTATTTATATTTTTTATTATTTAAAGAAATGATTAAAGTTCGAAAGTGATTTCAAAAGATAAAGAACTACCCGTTAAACCATCTTGTCTGTTGTTATGAGCGTAACGCAAACCAATATCCTTCATGGCTACAAAGTACTGAATTGGTTTTCCGTTTGCATCCAATTTTGCATTAGCAAAAGGAACATAGCGTAAGGCTAATCCTGTACGAACTGCCGAGAACGTAGCCAAATCCATATCACTGGTATAAAACTCCTCTGGATTATACACATGCTGACCATAAGCGGCATAATAAGAAGTTTCCTCTTGGTAATGAAATCTCGCAAATGGTGTTATTGCAAATGATTTATTGACTTTCAGTACCGCTTCCATACCAAAGGTTATGGAGTTAATATCCCATGTATCCTTGTACAGTCTAGCGTAAGTGCGCAACATGATTGCAGGATCTAAAAAGTAATTGAATCTTCCCGAAATAGCAATTTTGTAGCGTTCACGAGGTAATTTCTCAATTCGAACTTCTTTTTGATATTCATCTCCAATACCATCATTAAAATAAACTCTGTGAAAAGGAGTCGAAAGCAATCCTTTTTGAGCCAATAAATCAAGAGCTATAGAAGCATTCATTTTTTGGTTGATAGCAAATGAGAATCCGTTTACCAATGCATACGAAGTTCTATAATCTACAGGATACATTTGTCCATCTTTTTCGATAGCCTCTCCACTATATACAAAAGGAGTTGCATACGGATTTACAGAACTTGCAGAAGCACCTGTTTCTGCATCTAATGCCGATGCACGAAACTCCCCCGGATGTACCACCATCCTGAAACCCTGGCTGATTTAGCAGAACACTACGAAACTACAATTTTACCTGCCAGAGCTTACAGACCCAGAAACAAATCATTAGTTGAAGGAACTGTTAAGATATTATATCGAAGGATTTATGCAACCATAAAAGAAACTAAGTTCTTTTTTCTGGAAGAATTAAACCAGCAGATCTGGGATTTACTTGACTCTCACAATAACAGAAAACTGACAGGACGCCCTTATTCCCGTTTTGAATTATTTTTAGAAGACGAAAAAGAAAAACTGCGTCCACTGCCACAAGATCGTTTTGAAATTAAATACCAGTCTTTTTCAACAGTAATGCAAAACGGTCATGTTCAATTAAGCCAGGACAAAAACTATTACAGCGTTCCTTATCAATATGTAAAAAAGAGAGCAAAGCTGTTATATACCAAATCAACAGTAGAGATTTATTATAAATACAATCAAATAGCTGTACATCCCCGAAACTACAAACCTTATGTCTATACAACAACCCCTGAGCATTTAGCCAGTACACATCAATTTGTAGCCCAATGGAGTGCTGCCCGCTTCATTGAGTGGGCTAATAATATTGATGAGTCAGTAGGAGAATATATAATGCAGATAATCGAAAGCAGAAATCATCCTGAACAGGCTTATAAAAGTTGTTTAGGAATACTGAATTTTGAAAAGAAGGTAGGCAGACAACGATTAATAAATGCCTGCAGGTGGGCACTTGATTTTAAAATTTACAATTTTAAGACCATACAAAATATTTTAGAAAACAACTTGGATCATATTGATTTTGATCAAGAACT
>NZ_CADCST010000092.1 GCF_902804485.1 Flavobacterium collinsii
GGTTATGTTGTATTTATCGGGCAACCAAGAAAGTTTAGGTGTTCCTGTTTTGTACCGTGATTTTATAGGTCATACTTTACATGCGCAATCGGAGCATGACGCAGGTTCTTATTTTAGATCTTTGTTTGAAGGAATTGAAGAGCCTACCTATCCGTTTGATTTATCAAACATCCTTGGAGATGGTAAGGATATTGAAGAATCAGAAGCTTTGCTTTCAAAAGCTTTAAGTTCAGAATTGCGTGAAACGTGTTTGAGGCTGGGTATGACCCCAGCAGTATTGTTCCATGCTGCTTATGGCCTTGTAGTTGCCAGATGCAGTAA
>NZ_CADCST010000093.1 GCF_902804485.1 Flavobacterium collinsii
ATATACTTTTAAACCTTTTTGATACATCATTTTATATTTAAACTTAAAAATATCTTTTTCATAACTATTGTCCTTATATAAAAAGCTTATCTCTCTTGAAATATTTTCATTTATTAATTTACCTTTAATTGTTGTACTATAACTTGTTGACCCATCTTTAACTTTTGAAGTTTAAATATAAAATGATGTATCAAAAAGGTTTAAAAGTATATAGAAATGTAATAAATGACAATATCTTTTTAAAAAACCTTAAATACTTACAGAACAAAAAGAGGGATGCACTTTTAAAAATCTACTTTATTTGTTCACTAATTCCTTCATTAATTTTAACCTTAGTTCTAATGAAAAATAAAAAATGAATAAACTATGAAAACATTTTGTTTAACACTAATATTTCTAGGAGTATCAATAATAGGAATTGAAATAGCCAATGACTTTACCAAAACTAAAATATTTTACGCCTCATTTAATCCTCAAAAATATTATCATAAAGATATACTATTGGTAAGCGAAACAATACCTCCAATGAGTAGCAGCAGTAATAAAACTTCCTGGATATTTTATGGATACTGCAAATCTGACAAATTAAAAAGTGGCATTACAATTTCCAAAAGCATAATCGAAAATCAAAATACATCTCAAATTCCAATTTGGAGAATAAGCTCTGTAAAAAATAAAATAATATACCGACGAAAAAATAACATAATAAATAGTCCTTTTTCTTATGAAATGCGCGACTATTGGAGTACTCCAATATTTATTTTGGCAGCAATATCAGCCCTATTTTATTACATTACTATCAAAAGAAAAGAACGAAAAAATACTGCAAAACAGACATAAAAGGAGCCCTGAAATAACCATCAAAACAACACATGAAAAAAATTATAATCTATCTTATCATTATTTATTCAATCTTTTACTTAATCATTGAATTAACATATAATTTCCCAAAGATTAAAACAACTTATTCTTTTTTATGTGTTAAAGAAGGAATGGTTCGTGATACTCTTTTAGTTAATTCAGATAACCCTGCTTCACATTCAGGAACAACCTCTACATCTGTAGTATATAAAGGCATATTAAGTTCTAATAATGAAACTGCGCAAATAACATTGCCTAATAATCTATATCCATATCTTAATGAAAGAAAAGACTACACAAAGAATAAACCAAATAAAATAATTGTCTATCATTCAAATTTATCCAATCACTTTTTATTCCTAGAAAAACCGGATAGTGCTTTAAGACTTGGATTGACATACTTTATAGATCCTGTCTTATTCTTTATATCAATATTTTTGATACTATATTTATTAGTTTTAAAAATAAAAAAAAATTAATACTAATTCTAACTTTTATATTCTCAACTAGTTTGTTTTACAGCCAGGCAAATGATGCCAATGGAGTGGTTTTAGAATACAATTCAATAAAGGCTTTTGACTATGCTACTTGAAAAAAACTAAACCAACTCTTCAAATCTCATAAAAAACCAAAAATTGAAGATATTACAACTGTATAGAAAAAATATCAATATCTAAAGATGTTAGTACATTGGAAACAAAAGACTTCAGTTATGAACTCTTTAGATTAGATATATCAAAAGAAATAAAAGTTGAAACAATTGATATTAAAACTATATTTAACTAATTATTGTGAAAGAAAAAATAATATTTCATGGTTTTATATTAATAATCTTTCTTGTATCACTCAAGAGGATTATTAATAATATTGTATATAACAAGGAAAACAATATTGGTAAAGGTGTTATTTATGATAGTAGCTCCTACAAAAGAAGTGCTAATTCGGCAAAAACCTATACTTATTCTATTGTAGATGAAGATGGGAAAAAGTATGAAGATTCGGGAAATAGTGATACTGTAGAGTATGGATTTTTAATTGGAGATACTGTTACATTTAGAAAACTACATAATGGTGATCCTAAATCTGTACGAATGATAGAGCGCAACGGAGAACAAGTAAGAAATTATTATGGCTTTGTAGATTATGCCAGCGTAGTCTGTATTATACTTATAATTCTCGGTTATATATTTATACCAAAACTTTTAAAAAAATAAAATTAAAATGGGTAATGTCTCAATAACTATATAAGTTAAAAATGAATGACATTAAAAACTATTCTTCTTTTTTTACTTACACATTTCCAAGATAGTGTCTCAAAAAAGAACTCCTCTACAAACATCAAAAGCTCTGGAAACCCCAGAGCTTTTTCTATTCAAACAACAACAACTCAATCAATTCCCTTTAATCACTTTTTTTCTCTATAGTTAATCCCCAGTCCTCCGGCAATATAAACTTTAATCAGCTCCTCAGTGTTGATCATTATATTTTGATGAAGAATCTTTCCTTTCACTTTTTTAATGTCGAAAGGAATCGTTTTGGATAAAAATAATCCCCGCTCGAGATTGTAATCATAAGTGCTTCACCATTTTTAGAAACCAGGGACGTAATCGAAAAATCACCTGTTTTGGGATCTATTTTCATAACAGGTTGTGAATCATTGATACTAAGAGTTAGATACGGATAGATCTTGCCGCTTAAAGGCCTGTTTGTTTTTGCATCTAACAACTTCCCTTTGATTGTTATCGAAATTTCTTCCTGAACGGTTTGACTAATCGCTATTTTACCTAAAACATTACTTTTAGGTACTGATTCATTTATTTCAGTTTGAAGCGGAGTTTTCTCCTGCCCTGTAACATTTGAAGCCAGCAGAATAGAAGCTGCAACTGCCGCATACTTTAGCGTATTGATTTTGGAAATTTCGTGGTGTGCGAACTCCTCTTCCAACTGCGTTATTTTCAATCGGGCACAAATATTCTGGTCTTTATTATTTGCAACAAATCTGGCCACTTCGGCATTTGTTTTTCTGCTTAAATCAATTACATTTTTGGCACAGGAATCACAAAACGAACCTTGTGAATTAGGAATCATCTGGTCAAAATTTTCAGAACAAGGATTGGCTATTTCTAAAGTGAATTTCTTTTTCATACTATACTCTTTTTAGTTAAAATCATGCAACAACGATTATACTTCTATAGAGTACATTTTGAATCAAAAGGTTGGGAAGAACTAAAAATATTTTTTTACTTTTCGTCTTAATATCAATTTCAAAAAAAAATTAAATCCTTTTTATCTGCTATATTTACAAAAAAAATAAAACAATGAAAACATCAAAATATACCAAATATGCAGTAATCCTTTTGGTTATTGTATTTGTAATTCTTAGTGTGATCAGCTGTACAGCTCATACGCACAGTACTGGTTCTGGCTCCGGAAAAATCCCACCGGGACAAGCCAAAAAAATGTCAGGAAGCAAAAGTGCCAAAGCTTATGCTCCGGGACAGCAAAAAAAGCAATAATAAAGAATCAAAAAGCCTTCTTCAGATAAACTTCGGAAGGCTCTCTCACTATTCAAAAAATTTATTGCTCTTAAGCAACATTGAAAAAATAAAAACTAACTGACTATTCTCTATTAACCAAAACCTTGTTCTTAATTTTAAACTATTTTTTTGAAGGCATATTGGTGATTTTCAACAAATAAGTTCCTTCAGGCAGATCATTAATATTGATCGTATTGTTGCTTCCAAGAATTTTTTGCCCTTGTGAAAATACCTCAACATTTTTAGAAACTTTATTCGAATCACTCACTACCAGACTGGCATTTGGTACAACTTTGGTTTTTACCACTGCATTTTTCACTGTTTTTGAAACAGCAGCAGTTTCAGTATTTGCTACAACAGGAGTAACTGCTTTTGAACTCTCATAAGAAGCTTCAACCTGTTCGCTTGTCATGGCAACATTATAAATTTTTAAATCGTCTATATCAGAGTTAATACCCACAGTGGTATTTATTTCCCCTAATCTGAAAATATTTCCTTTGGTAGAGCGGCTAATTCCTTCAGCAGCTTTTAATAAAACACCGTTGCGGTATATCTTAGAAGTCTTTCCGTCATAAGTTATCGCATATTGATACCAAACGTCTTTGGCAAGCGAAACTGAAACAATCACATCATTAGAGGCTCCCCAGCCTGCTAAACTTAAATCAGAGTTAGACGAAGACGTTCCTTGCTGCAACAATCCGCAATACTGCGCATTATAAGCTGTACCGTAACCCCATATATAATTTGCCGATGCAATATCATTTAGTTTTACCCAGATACTGACAGATCTGGGACTATTACCCTGAGGAAGATTTTCCACAACAGCTTCCATAGCTTTATTAGTGAGACGTTGAGCACCTTTGGCCACCCCTGCCCTATCTGTAACAAAGTTTGCAACGCCGACAAAAGAAGCTGTATTGTCGGTATTATTTAAAGTACTATTGAAGTTAAACTCTTGTATTGGATTTTGAGCATTGATATTCAAATAACTAACAAACATCAAAGTGAGTAGTAGTTTTTTCATAATAGATAGGTTTAGGGATTAAAAAAACACGGTGTCGTTCTAACAGCTCTAAACTAAATTATTATGCATATGGACGAAAATTTATTCGACAACGGACCAAAATAACCGTTAAATAACCAAAATTGATAATTTAAAGCTTCTAATTATATTTATTTATACTTCAATTTATTCTGTTAAAAATATAAGCTTATCGCAAATAAACCATACAATTACTACAAATAAACAAACAACTTACAGCAAATAAAAAAAATTAACATCCTATACAAACACTTATAAATTCACAAAAAACTAAAATTAGCCGTTTAAAACAAATTTCTGCATAAAAAAACTCCATCCGTAAAACGAATGGAGTTGCTATAGTAAGAAAGCAGTTTAATATACTACTTTACAAATTCAATTTTCTGAACTTCTTCTTCATTGACACTGTCAAAGAAACCTTGTTCGTTCATCCAGTCATCACTAAATACTTTACTCATATAACGAGAACCGTGATCAGGGAAAATGGCAATGATGTTACTGTCTTTTGTAAACTCACCTTCTTCCGCGTATTGCTTAATAGCCTGCATTACCGCTCCTGAAGTGTATCCTACAAACAAACCTTCTTTTCTGGTGATTTCTCTTGCAGAGTGAGCACTTTCTTCATCTGTCACTTTCATGAACTTATCGATGATATCAAAATCGGTAGCCGAAGGAATTAAATTTTTACCTAAACCTTCAATACGGTACGGATAAATTTCTTTGTTATCAAATTCTTTTGTTTCGTGGTATTTTTTCAACACCGACCCAAAAGCATCAACACCTAAAATTCTGATATTTGGATTTTGTTCTTTTAAGAATTTTGCAGTTCCTGAGATTGTTCCTCCGGTTCCGCTACAGGCAATAAGATGTGTTATTTTCCCTTTTGTCTGTTCCCAGATTTCTGGTCCTGTAGAGTTATAATGTGCATCAATATTTAACTGATTAAAATACTGATTAATGTATACCGAACCTTTTGTTTCTTCATGCAAACGTTTCGCTACATTATAATAAGATCTCTCATCATCTGCTGAAACGTGAGCCGGGCAAACATAAACCTTTGCGCCTAAACTTCTCAACATGTCAATTTTATCTTTCGATGATTTTGAACTTACTGCCAAAATACAATTATAACCTTTTATAATGCTTACCATTGCCAAACTAAAACCTGTGTTACCGGATGTCGTTTCGATGATGGTATCACCTGGTGATAGAATACCTCTTTTTTCAGCCTCTTCAATAATGTATAACGCTATTCTATCTTTTGAGGAATGTCCTGGATTAAAAGCTTCTACCTTTGCGTAGAAATTTCCTTCTAACTCTTCGGTGATTTTATTTAGCTTAATAAGCGGGGTATTACCTATTAATTCTAAAACATTATTATAAGCGTTTATTTCTTCTTTCATAAAAAAATAGTTAATCAAAGGTATTTTAAAATAACCTTGATAGGTTGCAAATTTAACAAAAAATTTCTAATTAGCTTTTAATTTTTTCTAAATCTAATAAAAAACTAAATTCTTTTGCTAAGTCTTTTAGAGCCTCAAAACGTCCTGAAGCTCCGCCATGTCCGGCATCCATATTGGTATCTAAAAACAATAAATTACTATTTGTTTTTAAGTTTCTCAATTTGGCTACCCACTTGGCAGGTTCCCAATATTGTACCTGCGAATCGTGTAATCCGGTAGAAACGTACATATTAGGATAATTTTGTGCTTTTACATTATCGTACGGTGAGTACGACAACATATAATCGTAATATTTTTTATTATTGGGATTTCCCCATTCGTCATATTCTCCTGTTGTCAACGGAATACTGTCGTCCAGCATTGTGGTAATAACATCTACAAAAGGCACTTGAGCGATCACTCCGTTGTACAATTCTGGCGCTTCATTTACGATAACCCCCATTAAAAGTCCTCCGGCTGATCCTCCTTCTGCATACAAATGTTTAGAAGAAGTGTATTTTTCGTTAATGACAAATTTAGAGCAATCAATGAAATCTGTAAAGGTATTTTTCTTTTTTAACAGTTTTCCATCTTCATACCACTGTCTTCCTAAATCTTCTCCCCCTCTAATATGGGCAATGGCATAAACAAAACCACGATCCAGCAATGAAAGTCTCGTAGAAGAAAAATAGGTATCCATTGTAATTCCATACGAACCATATGCATAAAGAAGTAATGGATTTTTACCATTCTTTTCCAATCCTTTTTTATAAATCATCGAAATCGGCACCCTAACGCCATCTCTGGCAGTTGCCCAAACACGTTCTTCGATGTAATTATCTTTATCAAATTTTCCTCCTAAAACCTCTTGTTCTTTTAAAACCTCCTTCGTTTTAGTCTTCATATTAAAGTCGATTACAGAAGATGGCGTTGCCAGCGATTGATAGCTGTAACGTAAAACATCCGTATCAAAATCAACATTTGTAGTCGTAAAGGCATTATACGTTTCACTGCCAAAAGGAAGATAATAATCCGGTTCACCATTCCAAGGCATAATGCGAATGTGGTTCAAACCATTTGAGCGCTCTTCTACTACTAAGTAATTCTTAAAAATCTCAATATCTTCTAATAAAACATCTTCACGATGCGGAATAAGATCTACCCAATTCCTTTTCCCTGTTTTGTTTTCAGGCGTTTTCATCAGCTTGAAGTTAGTCGCCTTGTCTTTATTGGTTAAAATATAAAAGCAATCTTCAAAATGCGAAATACTATACTCCAGCCCACGAACACGAGTCTGAAACACTTCAAACTCCCCATCGGGATTATCGGAATTTAAAATTCTGTATTCCGTCGTTAAAGTACTTCCGGAACCAATTACAATATACTTTCTTGATTTTTCTTTACTAACAGAAACATTAAATGTGTCATCAGTTTCATTAAAAACCAAAACATCTGTTGCAGAATCTGTATTTAATTTATGTCTGAAGATTTTATCCGCTCTTAAAGTTACTTCGTCCTGTTTGGTATAAAAAACGGTTTTATTGTCATTAGCCCAAACAGATCCTCCCGTTGCATTTTCGATTTTATCCGATAAAATTTCTCCGGTCTCTAAGTTTTTAAATTGAATGGTATAAATTCTTCTTCCTACAATATCCACTCCAAAACTTGCAAATTTATTATCAGGACTTATACTTAAACCCCCTAATTTAAAGTAAGCATGTCCTTTTGCCAATTCATTACAATTGAATAAAATTTCTTCGGCTGCCGAAAGACTGCCTTTTTTTCTGGCAAAAATTGGATAATCCTGTCCTGTCTCAAAACGAGTGATGTAAAAATATCCGTTATAAAAATAAGGAACCGAGGAATCGTCTTCTTTAACCCTTCCTTTCATTTCCTCATACAAATCTTCCTGAAATGCTTTTGTATGCGAAGTCATTTTCTGGTAGTAAGCATTTTCCTGATTCAGGTAATCAATTACCTCAGGATTTTCACGGTCATTCAACCAAAAATAATTATCTACTCTAGTCTCTTTATGTTTTTTTAGTGATTTTGGAATTTCTTTGGCTTTTGGAGCCATTATATCGTTTTGCATTGATTGAGCATTAGTTTTTAAATACGGAGCAGCAAAAATACTACAAACACAACAGAACCAAATTAATTTTTTCATAAAATATCTATTGCTTTAATACAGCAATATACTAATTTTGTATGAAATAATTTAAAAATCAACAAAAATGGACTTAATGGGAATGATGGGCAAACTTAAAGAAACCCAACAAAAAATTGAAGATACAAAAAAGCGTCTAGATACTGTTTTGATTGATGAACAAAGCGCTGACGGATTATTGAAAGTAACATTAACCGCAAATAGAAAAGTAAAATCAATCTCTATTGATGATTCTTTATTGGAAGATAAAGAACAACTTGAAGACTACCTTATTGTAACTCTGAATAAAGCAATAGAAAAAGCAACAAGCGTAAACGAAAGAGAATTGGATGCTGTTGCCAAAATGGATATGCCAATGATTCCGGGAATGGATAATCTTTTTAAATAAGACTAAGCAACAAGTTGCAAAGGCTCAGAGTAGCAAAGGGACAAAGGTTTTGACTTTGTCAAATTTGAGCGCTATAAACAAAAAAGATACACAGATCTGTGTATCTTTTTTGTTTAACCTTTGTCCCTTTGAGCCTTTGCGACTCTGAACCTTTAACTAAAACTTCTGCAACGTTTCAATTACATAGGTATGCATTACTTCTTTGTAATCTAAATGTGTGACAATTCTAAGCTTATTATGTCCCATCGAGCTTATTAAGATATTTTTTTGTTTTAATTTCTCAATCAAAAGCTGATCACTATATCCTTCTGCCAAAGAAAAAATCAAAATATTCGTTTCCACCGGTTCTATGGCTGAAACCCAGGATTTTGTACTTAATACAGCTGCAATTTCTTTAGCTCTTCTGTGATCTTCTGCCAGTCTTTCAATATTATGTGCCAAAGCAAACAATCCCGCTGCGGCTAAATAACCTACCTGACGCATCCCTCCACCAAGTATCTTCCTTATTCTCAACGCTCTACGAATATCTTCTTTACTTCCAAGCAGCACAGAACCTATTGGAGCACCTAATCCTTTAGACAAACAAACTGAAATCGTATCGAAAATTGCTCCAAACTCTTTTGGGTTTTGCCTCTTAGCGACCAATGCATTCCAAATTCTGGCTCCGTCTAAATGGAATTTCAAATTATTGGCGTCACAAACTTTTTTTATCTCTCTTAAATCTTCTAATTCATAACAAGCACCACCTCCTTTATTAGTGGTATTCTCCACACAAACCAAACTCGTTAACGGACTGTGATAAAACTCTGGATCGTTAATTGCCGCAGCAACCTGGCTCGCATTTATCATCCCGCGATGTCCGTCTAACAAACAACAGGAAACACCGCTGTTAAACGAAACTCCACCTCCTTCATAATGATAAACATGAGCATATTTATCTGCAATCAATTGTTCTCCGGGTTGTGTATGTAATTTAATTGCGGTTTGATTTGCCATAGTTCCAGATGGAAAAAAAAGCCCGGCTTCCATACCAAAAAACTCAGCTACTCTAGTCTCTAATTCGATAACTGTAGGATCCTGCCTGTATACGTCATCGCCAACATGAGCATTAAACATATACTGCAACATTTCATATGTTGGTTTAGTAATGGTATCGCTAATTAAATTTATTTCCATATTCTAAAAACTATATCTTATTTTTGTACAGCAAAATTACGTATTACTGTTAGTTAATTTTGGTAAGTTTCAGTAAATTTTAACTTCCTAATTACTATAGAACCAAATTAACGTAATATTTGTAAAAAACATATAAAACTACTATTAATTTATGACAACGACCGAACAAATAAAAGGTATTGTGGAGCGCCTTGGTGCGTTGAGGAGGTATCTTTGACGTTGATGCCAAGCTAATCGAAATTGCAAACGAAGAAGAAAAGACCTTTGCGCCTGATTTTTGGAACAATGCAAAAGAAGCCGAAGCCATTGTGAAAAACCTTCGAAACAAAAAAAAATGGATAGAAGATTACAACAAAGCAATCGAACTGACAGATGAATTACAACTGGCGTATGATTTTTACAAAGAAGGGGAACTTTCTGCAGAAGAATTAGACGAACATTACAACACCACTCAGGCACATATTGAAAACATTGAGTTCAAAAACATGCTTTCAGATGAGGGCGACAGTTTAAGCGCCGTAGTCCAAATTACAGCCGGAGCAGGTGGAACTGAAAGTTGTGACTGGGCCGGAATGCTTATGCGAATGTACATGATGTGGGGAGAAAGTTACGGTTACAAAATAAAAGAACTGAACTTCCAGGCTGGAGAGGTTGCCGGGATCAAAACCGTCACCTTAGAATTTGAAGGCGATTATTCTTTTGGATATTTAAAAGGTGAAAACGGAGTACATCGTTTAGTCCGAATCTCTCCTTTTGACAGTAATGCCAAACGTCATACTTCATTTGCATCTGTTTACGTATATCCGTTGGTAGATGATAGTATCGAGATTGACATCAATCCTGCCGATATCGAAATTACCACTTCGCGTTCAAGCGGTGCCGGAGGACAAAACGTAAATAAAGTTGAAACCAAGGTACAATTGGTACACAAGCCAACCGGAATTCAGATTCAATGTTCCGAAACACGTTCTCAACAAGACAACAGACAACGTGCTATGCAAATGTTACGTTCTCAATTGTACGAAATCGAGCTGAAAAAACAACAGGCACAACGTGCCGATATCGAAGCCGGAAAAATGAAAATTGAATGGGGCTCACAAATACGCAACTATGTGATGCAACCTTATAAACTAGTAAAAGACGTTCGTACAGGCTATGAAACCAGTGATGTTGACGGTGTAATGAACGGCAACATTGATCCGTTCCTGAAAGCATTTCTAATGATGATGGGACAGAAAGAGGAAGAATAAATTAATTATCAGTATCCGGTCGCAGTTTTCAGTTCACTGAGACTGAAGACTGAGACTGAAGACTGAAGACTGAGATTGTAAACTTAAAAAAAAAAGTTATGATAAAATGGGCAGATGTAATTCGTTTTACAAATAAAGGAAATCCGGTTCCAGAAAAGAGGGTAGAAAAAACAGAACAAGAATGGAAACAGATTCTAACTCCGGAAGAATTTCAGGTAACCCGATTAAAAGGTACCGAAAGATCTTTCAGTTCTGAGCTTTGCAGTTTGTTCGACCCCGGAATCTATGAGTGTAAATGCTGTGCAACCTTGCTTTTCGATGCTTCTGAGAAATTTGAATCAGGAACGGGCTGGCCATCATTTACACAACCCTTAAAAGAAAATGCGATCGGATACCATGCCGATAAATCGTACGGAATGATTAGAGTTGAAGTTGTTTGCAATACCTGTGATGCACATTTAGGACACGTTTTTCCTGACGGCCCCGAACCAAGCGGTCTACGATATTGCATTAATGCCATTTCTCTTTCCAAAATAAAAGATTAAAAAAATAAAATCGATTCCTTTCATGAAAAGCGAATCGATTTTTTTTATACCAAGAATCTTTAACATAGCTTTTAATCAATTTGTAAGTTACTACCTATCAATAATTTAATTCCAGATTTCAATCCTAATTCACATCAAATCAAAACCAAATTTGCACCAAAAAACCAATGATAACAACTTAAATACAAACTAAAAAACATTACCAAATCGATAGCTAAAATGTTAACTTTGTAATATTTACACTATTATTTTAAACATATTTCAATAAACTCAAAAATAACATTAGGTAATTAGAATCTAATTGATTTTATTTGGGAAAAATTAACCCCTATAATCTATTATATTCATTAAATGAAATCCTATTCAATTCAAGAAATTAACGAGGTAATCAATGGCGTAATTTACGGCACTACTTCACAAAGCATTACAGCCACAGAACAATTAGAAAAAGCTACAACTTCAGAAATTTCGTTTATAGGAAACAAAAAATATGAAAAATACTGGTCAACTTCAAATGCATCGATTGCAGTTGTTAACGAAGATATTTCAATAGAGCCAGGGGAAAATCGTGCATTTATCAAAGTAAAAAATGCCGATTTAGCCATGTCACAAATTTTAGCCCTTTTTGCCCCGCCTACCCCAATATTCCATACCACTATTCACAGAACAGCTACTGTCGACGAAACAGCTATCATTGGTGAAGGTGCCAAAATTGGTGCTGGTTGCTACATTGGTCCAAAAGTAACAATTGGTTCTCATGCAACTATTTATCCAAACGTAACCATTCTCGATGAATCTACTATTGGAAAAAACACCATTATCTGGTCAGGAACAGTTATACGCGAACGTTGTCATATCGGTAACGATTGTATCATTCATCCTAATGCAACGATTGGCGCAGACGGTTTCGGATTTCGTCCTTGTAGCGAAAAAGGCTTGGTGAAAATTCCGCAAATCGGAAACGTAATTATCGGAAACGGAGTTGAGATTGGTGCAAACACTTGTGTAGACCGTGGAAAATTCAGCTCGACTATTCTGGGAGATGGCTGTAAAATTGACAACTTAGTACAAATCGGACATAATAGTAAATTAGGTAAATTTTGTATCATGGCTGGAAACAGTGGCCTTGCCGGTTCTGTAACTTTAGGAAATGGTGTTATCATTGGAGGAAGCGCTTCTATAAAAGACCATACCACTATTGGCGATGGTGCTGTAGTTGGAGCGGGTTCAGGAGTTATCTGCGATGTTGCTGCCGGAAAAACCATGTTAGGCTACCCGGCTGTAGAAGCGCGTGATGCTTTAAAACAGTGGGCCATTCTAAAACGAATGGTTGGCGATTCTAAAAAATAATCAAAACAATATATACATGAAAAACCAGAAGGCAGCTTCTGGTTTTTTTATACACTGTCAATAAATACAGTCTTTACCTCTTCTAAAAGGGCTTTTAAATTTTGAATATCACAACCTTTATTTTATTTCATATCCAAATGATATTTATTATGTGGGTTTCAATTGATTTTGTAAATTAGCCAACACTATTTTGTTAAAACATTAAAATATTATGGATTTAAACTTCAATAAAAACGAAGATCACAATAAATTACTACTTTCTGAATTAAAACACAAATTTGCCAAAGTAAAACTAGGCGGAGGCGAAAAACGTATCGAAAAGCTACATGCCGAAGGGAAAATGACAGCACGCGAACGCATCGACTACCTGCTGGACGAAAATTCTAAAAGCATTGAGATTGGAGGTTTCGTTGGAGAAGGAATGTATGCTGAACATGGTGGCTGTCCTTCTGGAGGAGTTGTCATTAAAATAGGATACATCAGAGGAAAACAATGCATTGTGGTAGCCAATGATGCTACCGTAAAAGCCGGTGCCTGGTTTCCTATTACCGGGAAGAAAAATCTGCGTGCGCAGGAAATTGCCATGGAAAATAGATTACCAATCATATATTTAGTAGACAGCGCAGGTGTTTATTTACCTCTTCAGGATGAAATTTTCCCGGATAAAGAACACTTCGGTAGAATCTTCAGAAACAACGCACAAATGAGCAGTATGGGAATCACTCAAATAGCTGCTGTAATGGGAAGTTGTGTTGCCGGCGGTGCCTACTTACCTATTATGAGCGACGAAGCTCTAATTGTGGACAAAACCGGAAGTATTTTCCTTGCAGGAAGCTATTTGGTTAAGGCTGCCATTGGGGAGACCATCGACAATGAAACTTTAGGTGGTGCTACAACGCACTGCGAAATCTCAGGTGTTACCGATTACAAAGCCAAAGATGACAAAGATGCCCTTGAAAAGATAAAAAACATAGTAGACAAAATTGGTGATTTTGACAAAGCTGGTTACAGTCGAATCAAAGCCGAAAAACCTGCTCTGGAACCTAAAGATATCTACGGAATCTTGCCAAAAGCGAGAAACGAGCAATATGATATGATGGAGATTATCAATCGTTTGGTTGATAATTCAGAATTTGAAGCTTATAAAGAAGGTTACGGTCAATCTCTAATCACGGGATATGCCAGAATTGACGGTTGGGCCGTTGGAATTATAGCCAATCAAAGAAAAGTGGTGAAAACTAAAAAAGGAGAAATGCAGTTTGGAGGCGTAATTTACTCTGACAGTGCTGATAAAGCGACCCGTTTTATTGCCAATTGCAATCAAAAGAAAATACCTTTAGTTTTTCTACAGGATGTTACCGGTTTTATGGTCGGATCAAAGTCAGAACATGGCGGAATCATAAAAGATGGTGCTAAAATGGTCAATGCAGTAAGCAATTCGGTTGTTCCTAAATTTACCGTAATAGTTGGAAACTCTTATGGAGCCGGAAACTACGCAATGTGTGGAAAAGCCTATGATCCAAGATTAATTTTTGCCTGGCCAAGTGCGGAACTTGCCGTTATGGGCGGAACGCAAGCTGCGAAAGTACTTGCACAAATCGAAGCTTCTTCTCTTAAAGCAAAAGGAGAAATCGTAGACGAAGAGAAAGAAACCGAATTATTTAATAAAATAAAAGCACGTTACGACGAACAAACTTCCCCATATTATGCGGCTTCAAGATTGTGGACAGATGCCATCATCGACCCTTTAGACACCCGTACCTGGATTTCTATGGGAATTGAAGCCGCCAACCACGCTCCGATTCAAAAAGCTTTTAATTTGGGAGTGATTCAGGTTTAATTTTTTAAACATTCTTATAAATACGTTAAATTAAAAGTAAAAAACTTATTTTCAGCTACTTAAAATTAAATATACCATTAAAAATCAGTAACTTTAGTGGGTAATTTTTAATCACGTAGTATCATGGAAAATGTAAAAAGTTTAAATAAATGGGCGAATTCGCACACTTATTTACCTGTAGATTTAGTACGTATTGTATTGGGGATTTTTTTATTTATGAAAGGAGTTTCATTTGTAACGAATGTTCAATATCTGCATGATTTAATTTCTCCCATTGATAAGTTTGGTGGCGGAATGTTTTTATTACATTATATAGCACCAGCCCACATGATTGGTGGTATCATGATTGTTTTTGGGCTACTCACCCGTTGGGCAATAGCTGCTCAGTTACCCATCCTTTTTGGGGCCATTCCGATTAATTTTATGGGACACATGCATTCCGAAAGCTTAATTCTTGCTATTGTAGTTTTGCTGATTTGCGTATTCTTTTTATTCTACGGAAGCGGAAAACACTCAGCTGATTATTATTTCAAAATGCAACAATAACTTTGTTTTATCCTCAACTACACCTATTAAATGTTGAGGATAAAATAATTAGTCCTTTTTTAAGGTTAATTAATGCTGCAAAATTTCTTTAATTGTCTTTTAAGGGTTAAATTCGCGACCATGAATTGGATTCGTAAGACCATTATTTTTGTATCACTTTTGATCATTGCTTTTTTTGCCTCACAAGCAAACGAATCTGTAGTGGAAAAAACTGAAAACAAAAAGGCAGATACTACTTTTTCTATCGACTATACTGACTCTTTGGCTTTTATACAGCCACAAACAGGCTATAATCTGATAGGAAACATCAAAACGAATCATCCCGGTTTAATTAAGTGGTTTGACTCTTTATTAGTTGCTATTCCAAAACATCATGCTGTAAATACAGCTTCAAACTTTGCCAGTCAATTCAACATTCAGAGCAAAAAGATCCTTTTAATGCTCTACCCTTTCCATTTTTTCTGGTAGATTATTTTATGAAATTCTAGCGGAGAAGGCATTTCTTTTCCGAATCAATAAACCGTTTTCATCCTGAAAACTATTTACTATTTCATAATAATTTATCAAATTTTACAACAAAAATGGAAACAAGTGTAACCATAATTGGTATTGTGATCGCCATCATAGTAGCCATTCCTATTTATTTTTCAGCAAGATCAAGTGCCGCAAGCAAAACGAAAATCTTAAACATAAAAAAGAAATTCAATCCAACTCATCCCGAAGATTTTGATCTAACAGAATCTCAAAGCAATAAAACATTGACTATAGATCAAAAGAACAGAAAATTTATCCTGATGAACTTCAATCCAAATCAGGAGGAATCTACTTATGTCGATTTAAAAAGTGTCTCTTCTTGTAAACTAGCGTTGACAACTGATGGAAACTCAGACACCATACTAAAAATTGATTTTGAATTTCTCGACAGAGAAACATCTAAAAAAAACATAATTCCTTTCTATGATTTCGATGATGACCGCATCAAACAAATAAGTGCTTATCAAGATCATATGTTTGCGAAAAAATGGCTTAAAATCATTCAGGATTCTATTTAATGTTAGTTATTTAATTCAGTAAAAGGAGGCTCATTTTGAGCCTCCTTTTTTTACATGATATTTGTCATTTTATTTCAAGTGCCAGTATTCTAATTTTGAGTATCCAAAATCCTCTTTTATGAAAATTTCGCTGACACAGAAATACAACGTTCCCGGCCCACGATATACCAGTTATCCAACAGTTCCTTATTGGAATGAAAATAACTTTAATGAGCAAAAATGGATTAAATCATTCCAGAGAGCTTTCGCAGAAAGTAATTCACAAAACGGAATCAGTTTATACATTCACTTACCTTTCTGTGAGAGTCTGTGTACTTTTTGTGGCTGTAACAAACGCATTACAAAAAATCACGCTGTCGAAGAAACTTATATCAAAGCGCTCTTAAAAGAATGGAGTCTTTACTGTAATTTACTTCCCGAAGAACCAATCATAAAAGAGATTCACTTAGGAGGAGGAACCCCAACCTTTTTTTCAAAAAAAAACTTAGAACAACTCATCAACGGTATTTTTAGCATCGCCAAAAAAGCCGAAAATCACGAGTTTAGTTTTGAAGGTCATCCTAACAATACAACTTACGAACAACTTAAAAAATTATACGATTTAGGTTTCCGAAGAGTTAGTTTCGGTGTTCAGGATTATGCAGAGAAAGTTCAAAAAGCAATTCATAGAATTCAACCTTTTCATAATGTTGCTAAAGTTACCCTTTGGGCAAAGGAAATAGGCTATACTTCTATTGGTCACGATATCATATTTGGTCTTCCTTTTCAGACTGTAGAAAATATTATTGACACGGTTGAAAAAACAAACTCGTTAAAACCGGATCGTCTGGCTTTTTACAGTTATGCGCATGTACCCTGGATAAAAGGAAATGGACAGCGTGGGTTTAATGAGGAAAATATCCCAAAAGATGCCGAAAAAAGAAAACTATATGAAGTTGGTAAACAATTGCTTGCTCAAAATGGTTATCATGAAATTGGAATGGATCATTTTGCTTTCGCTTCTGATAGTTTGTACAAAGCGGCACAAAATAAAGAACTTCACCGAAATTTTATGGGGTACAGTGCCTCAAAAACACAGCTTATGATAGGTCTGGGTGTTTCGTCTATTAGTGACAGTTGGTACAGCTTTGCTCAAAATACCAAAACTCTGGAAGAATATTACCAGTTGTTGGAATCAGACAAACTACCAATCGTGAAAGGCCATATTCTCGATCATGAAGATCTGATCATCCGAAAACACATTTTAAACTTAACCTGTGAATTTGAAACTTCATGGGGTGATGAATATTTATATTTTAAAGAAATCCCAACTGTTTTATCTGATTTAAAAGAAATAGAAAATGATCAATTAATTGTTATTGAAGAAAACAAAATTAGTATTACCGAAGCAGGCAGGCCTTTTGTTCGTAATATTTGTATGGCTTTTGATTTGCACTTAAAAAGAAAATCTCCCGAAACAAACCTCTTCTCTATGACGGTTTAGATTGCTCTGAAAGAGCGTTGACAATAGAAACATGCTGAATACTACAAATGATCGGGATAATTGTTTACGTCCTCGAAAGGGTAAAAACTAAAGTGTAACAAAAAACATCTTTCCCGCTTTCTATGAAATCCTCTAAGAAATCGTATGATTTTTATTAGAATCAACATGATTTGTGGAGGCTCTTGCCCTTTCAGGGCAATTCTGTATCTTTATCTAACTCATAGTGCGTTGCACTATGCTTATTCTTTTGGGCTTTCAGCCCTTTTATATCTGTTTCAAACATTTACCCGGAGAAGAAAATTCTAATTAAGATCAACTCCTCTAAAATGGTATTTCATTTGACATTAATAACTCTTAAGATTAAGGAGCAAACCTTTATAATCACATTTTTTTATCAGTTTACAACTTTTTCTGCTACTCTGCTTTTTCTGCTACACAGAGGTTTTCGTATGATCCCTTTTTAATGACAATTAGGAGTCGACTGAACAAACAAACTCATATTGGATGGAGAAATGTAAGGAATTCCGAGACCTAGTCCTCTCAGGATAAATAATGCTCCGATAATAACAGCAACATAGGGAATTGCTTTCTGAATCTTATTTCGGAATGGAAGTTTAATTAATGAATTGACATACACAACAACCGTCATTAACGGTATCGTTCCTAAACCGAACAATAGCATATACAGCACTCCTAAACTAGCGCTTTGCATGGCTATAGCTCCAAATAAGGCTACATAAACCATTCCGCAAGGCAAGAAGCCATTCAACAATCCGATTGTAAAAAGAGATTTGTAGCTCCTGTCTTTAAATTGATTCCCTAAGCTTGATTTTACCCAGGAGATAATTTTATAGACTGGTTTGGAAAAGTTGTATTTAGAAAAGACCTTTTCTGGAGTTAGAACAATGGCTATCATCGCCAAACCAATAAAAATGGACATTTTTTGCTGAAGTCCGGCCAAAAAGAATCCTCTTCCTAATAACCCAAAAATAAGTCCAATGGTTGCGTACGCAGCCAATCGGCCTAAATGATAAGTAATAATTTGAATTACCTTTTTAGCTTCATTTTGTCGGTCCACAGGCAACATCATAGCAATTGGACCGCACATTCCGATACAATGTAAACTACTGATTAATCCAAATATGAAAGCGGAATACAACATCTTTTAGTTTTTTAATACAGCTTGCTTTACTATTGCTAAGTAAAAATGCTGTGCGAATAATGACAAAATCAACTGAAAAGAAATCTTTTCAATTGATCGGTCTTAAAATATTAATTTACATAGATTACCTCTTTAGACAGGTATTTTTTCCCTCCGTACTGCCATTCCATATTGACATCCCAACGTCCTTTCACTAGTTTGTTTTTCGGAATTAACAACGCCGAGTTTGTTAAAGCAATTTGGGTATTAAAATCAAATTTCTTATTTGACGGACGGTATAACAATATGTTACCTTTTACTTTATCGTTTTCAAAAACGGCAGGAAAAACAATTTCAACTCCATCTTTATGATAGGCAATTGAAGGTTTTTGCTGCAAATCCTGAGCATTCTGAACACGTGCCATTTCATCCTGAAAATGTGAATCGTGCTTGTAATATTCTTCTACAACCAAATCATTATCGTATTTACTATTCGATTGTACTTCAAAAACAAAATATAAAATAAAAGTCATAAACAATGCAAATGCAATGACAATCCCGGTTCCCCAATTTATTTTCATAATCGTATTTTTTTAGTTAAAACTTCGTGGTCCTAAAAAGTTGGTAGTGGTGGTTTCTAGTAATTCTTTACCATTATAAACCCCAATCTTCACTTTTGTTTTATCGCTTTCTAAAAGTACTTCGTCTATTTCTATAAATAATGTTCCTTGCGAAATGCCTTCTTTAACCACTTTGAAATGTGTTTTTCCAACATTTTTAATTTCACCTTTTTGGTCGATTAGCTCAAAATGAATATCACTATAATCTTTCATCGTTTTATTGACGATTTTATAAGTGTACACATTACTGATTTTATCTCCTTTATGTTGAAACAGCTGTCCCGGCAAACGTAGAATGACAGCCTCCAAATCCGTTCTTAAAAACAACATCCCAACAAACACACTTAGCAAGATGAATAAAACGGCCGTATAACCTTTCATTCTTGTTGTGAATTTAAAAGGTGCTTTTTTCTCGATTTCATCTTCAGATGCGTAACGAATCAATCCTTTAGGTAAACCAACGTTTTCCATAATAGAGTCACATTCATCAATACAAGCTGTACAATTTGTACATTCCAACTGTGTCCCGTTTCTAATGTCAATACCCATCGGGCAAACGTGTACACATTGATGGCAATCGATACAATCTCCTTTTCCGGTTAAAGCTCTGTCTTCTTTTTTATTAAATTTAGCACGTCCTGCTTCCTTTTCTCCACGTACAAAATCATACGCCACATTGATAGATTTATTATCCAGAAGCACACCTTGTAAACGCCCATAGGGACAGGCAATAATACAAACCTGTTCTCGAAACCAAACAAATACAAAATAAAAGACTCCTGTAAAAATAAGCAACGCAATAAAATTACTGGCCTGTTGAATTGGCCCTTGTTCTACCATTAAGAAAAGCTCATCACTACCTACAAGATAAGCTAAAAACACATTAGCAATTCCAAAAGAAATCAGAAAAAAGATGGTCCATTTGATTCCTCGTTTTCGAATTTTCTCAGCGTTCCATTCTTGTCTTGACAATCGCATTTGTGCACCGCGATCTCCATCAATCCAATATTCTATTCGCCTGAAAACCATCTCAAGAAAGATTGTCTGCGGACAAATCCATCCACAAAAAATTCTTCCAAAAACAACGGTAAACAAAATAATAAACACAATACCTACCAGCATTGATATTACAAAGAGATAAAAATCCTGAGGCCAAAATGGAAATCCAAAAATATTAAAGCGTCGCTCTATAACATTGAACATCATGAACTGGTTTCCATTTATTTTTATAAACGGATTCGCAATTAAAATCGCCAGCAAAACATAACTGACTATTTTCCGGTATTCATAAAACTTACCAGACGGTTTTTTAGGAAAAATAAATTTTCTTTTACCACCTTCATCAATAGTTCCAATGGTATCTCTAAAAGCTTCGTCTGGTAAATTTGACATGGTGGTATTATTTTTTAACTTCTGTACTATCTTTTGTTTTATCTGCTGTGTCGCCCTTTTTAGGAGCGCTTTGATCTACCCAAACTTCTCCCTCCGGTTCTTTTGGATCTTTTGGGTTACTACCTTGTAAAGACAGGATGTAACTTGCAACTTTTTGAATTTCTTTAGGTTTCATACCGTTGGTTTTCCAAGAGACCATTCCCTTTCCGTCACGTCCTCCGTTAGTAATGGTATGAAAAACTTCTTTAATACCACCACCTAAAATCCAGTGATCATCCGTTAAGTTTGGTCCAATTTGTCCACCACCGTCTGCTCTGTGACAAGCTGCACAATTGGTCATAAAAATTTCTTTACCGGCAGCTAAACTTGCATCATCTGTTAACAGCACCACTGTCTTTTCATCCATCAGATCAGGCGCTGTTTTAAGGTATTCTTCTACATCTATTTTAGCCTGCGCCATTTCTTTTTTCAGCTCAGTTTCCTGATCGTCGCCACCAAAAATATCGTAACGTGCAACATAGATTACACCAAATATGATACAGATGTAGAACAGATATACCCACCAAGGTGGTAAATTATTGTCTAACTCTTTAATACCATCATAATCATGATCCATCAACAAATCACCTTCTTTTTCAATTGGTTCTGTTTGAGTAAGTTTATGCATCAACTCTTTGTACCAGGTACTTTCAGTCAAGCTTAAACTCTTTTCATGTTCCACTTTTGCTTTTTCTTCAGGCGACATTAATTGATACATTACTCTATTAACAGCGCTCAACGTTATTTCGATTGCAATCAGGATAAACAGAAAAACAAATAGAAAAACGGAAACCATCGGATACTTTATAAAAGCTGGTCTGTCGCCCGAATCTATAAAGTATTCCATCAAAGCAAAGACAATGAAGAAAATCAATGGCACTCTTACATATACTGGGAAAAATCTTTTCATTTTTATTTATCTTTTGAAATTATAATAAGCCCTTCATCCAAAGGTATCGCACTCATCTCCTCAATTTTTTCTTTCTTATAGGAGAACACCCAAAAACCGAGACCTACAAAGAAGAAAAAGAATATCAGTAGAGAAAGTATCGGGTAAATCTCTATACCCGAAATGTTCTCCATATTGTGTTTTATTTGCTCAAACATAATGCTGTTATTTAGAAGGTTGCTTTACTTTGATATCAGTTCCAAGTCTTTGTATGTAAGCAATTAAAGCGACAATTTCTCTTTCATTCATCGGAATGAATTTTTCACCTTTGGCAATTGCTTTTTTCTTACTGTCCTCATAACTTTTTACATAATCAGGATCGTTCTCCAGACTTTTTTCAATTCTCATTGCCTGCGCTCTTAATGTCTTAGGAGCATTTACAATCTCTTCTTCGGTATAAGGAACACCAAGTGAAACCATTGCCTGCATTTTTTTCTGAGTAAGGGAAATATCCATCGCTTCATTATCAAACAACCATTTATAACCTGGCATGATTGAACCTGCTGAGGTACTTTGTGGATTCCACATATGGTTAAAATGCCAGTTGTCATTATATTTCCCACCTACTCTTAACAAATCGGGACCCGTACGTTTTGATCCCCATAAAAATGGATGATCGTATACAAACTCTCCTGCTTTTGATTGTGGTCCGTAACGCTCTACTTCACTTCTAAAAGGGCGAACGGATTGTGAATGACATCCCACACAACCTTCTCTTATATATAAATCACGTCCTTCAAGTTCTAAAGGTGTATAAGGTTTCACACTTGAGATGGTAGGAATATTAGATTTGACCATAATAGTTGGTACGATCTGAATAACACCTCCGATTAAAATAGCGATTGTAGCCAAAATGGTTAACTGAATTGGTTTTCTCTCCAACCAGGTATGGAATTTCTCTCCATTAAGTCTTCCACTGCTAATTCTTTGTAAAGCCGGAGCCTGTGCCAATTCGTCTTCAATAGTCTGACCTGCTTTTACGGTCATAATAATATTGTACACCAATGTCAGCATTCCTATTAAATATAAACTACCTCCAATGGCTCTCATCCAATACATTGGCATAATAGCAGTAACCGTTTCAAGGAAATTACCATAAACTAAAGTTCCATCCGGATTAAATTGTTTCCACATTGAAGCTTGTTGAAAACCTGCCACATATAAGGGAATTGTATATATAATGATTCCTAAAGTTCCTATCCAAAAGTGAAAGTTGGCCAATTTTTTAGAAAACAAATCCGATTTGGTCATTCTGGGAATCAACCAATAAATAATACCAAATGACATGAAACCATTCCAGGCTAAAGCCCCAACGTGCACGTGTGCAACGATCCAGTCTGTATAATGCGCAATAGCATTTACATTTTTAAGTGAAAGCATTGGTCCTTCAAATGTTGCCATTCCATAACCCGTAATTGCTACTACAAAGAATTTCAAAACCGGTTCTTCACGAACTTTATCCCATGCTCCTCTTAATGTTAGAAGTCCGTTGATCATACCACCCCAAGACGGTGCAATAAGCATTACAGAAAATGCAACTCCTAAATTCTGAGCCCAATTTGGTAAGGCGGAATACAATAAATGGTGCGGACCAGCCCAGATATAAATAAAGATCAGGGACCAGAAGTGAATAATTGATAATCTATAAGAATATACCGGACGATTGGCTACTTTTGGAACAAAGTAGTACATTAATCCCAAAAATGGTGTAGTAAGAAAAAATGCAACCGCATTATGACCGTACCACCATTGAACCAAAGCATCCTGAACTCCAGCGTAAACAGAGTAACTTTTGAAAGCTGAAACCGGAATCTCGATATTATTAAAAATATGCAGAACCGCAACTGTGACAAAGGTTGCCAGATAAAACCAAATTGCTACATACAAATGACGCTCTCTGCGGCGTAACATCGTACCAATCATATTTATCCCCATTACCACCCAAATAAGTGCAATCGCAATATCAATTGGCCATTCCAACTCAGCATATTCTTTTGAAGAAGTATACCCTAAAGGTAATGTAATAGCTGCCGCAACAATAATAAGCTGCCAACCCCAAAAATGTAAATTACTCAAAAAGTCACTAAACATTCTTGCTTTTAACAAACGCTGTAGCGAATAATACATCCCAGCAAAAAAGGCATTTCCAACGAAGGCAAAAATAACCGCATTGGTGTGTAAAGGCCGTAATCGGCCGTAGCTAAGCCAGGAGATCCCGTCTGTTATGTTGGGAAAAAGGTACATTACCGCTAAGGTAAGCCCTACTAACATCCCCACCACCCCGAATAAGATAGTGGCGTAAATGAATTTTTTAACAATTTTGTTGTCGTAATAAAACTGTTCCATTTCCATAATTATACTTGTTTTTCTTTGATTGGTGAATTTTTCTTCTTGGGGGTAATTTTGGTCTCATCATCAAAAAGCATTCTGACTGAGGGCGTATAATCGTCATCGTATTGTCCCGATTTGACAGCTACGATAAAAGCAATAAAGAATCCAATTGCTACGAAAATACTTACTGAAATTAATAGATAAATAACACTCATACCTTAAGTTTATATTAACAAAATTACTCGGTTATTGGCATGTAAAATATGATAATTATCATAGACAGAGTCTTATGTTAAATTTATAAAAAAATAACTTTTGAATTATTTATAATTATTTTAAATTACTCTTACTTAAATAGTTAGACATCAATGTTACAAAACTCACAATTGTAATCGTGCTCAAAGGCATGATAATAGCAGCGACCAAAGGCAACAAGTTTCCTGTAATTGCGAAAAAAAGTCCTACAACATTGTACAACAGTGATAAAACAAAACTCATTTTAATAATCATAATCGATTTGTGCGATAATTTTAAAAAATAATTAAGTCTAGAAAACTCGCTTGCATCTAATATGGCATCGCAGGCAGGCGAGAAAACGTTAACATTCTCAGAGATAGAAATCCCTACGTTACTTTGTGCCAAAGCACCGGCATCGTTTAAACCGTCTCCAACCATCATCACATTACATCCTTCATCCTGCAACTTTTTAATAAACTCCAGCTTCTGCTCCGGCTTTTGATTAAAAATCAATTCCGTATTTTTAGGCAAAATGGCTTCAAGAGTAGCGCGCTCTCCATCGTTATCTCCCGAGAGTACTTTTATTTGATATTCCTGACTCAATGTCGAAAAAAGCTCTTCTAAACCATCCCGATATTGATTCTGAAATGTAAATTTTCCATAATAGATTTCATTGATTCTGATATAAAGACCCGTTTTTTCAATTTCTGAAGATTCCGTAACTGGGCTATCAACAAAGGCCGCTGATCCAATTTTAATAGTTGTGTTTTCTGCAGAAGCCTGAATTCCTTTACCGGTAATCTCTTGAAAATCATCAATTTTAACTCTAGTCTCTTCAGGCAGAAAGTCATATAACATTCGGCTCAAAGGATGATTTGAAGCGCGAAGGACATTTTTGATAAGTCTATAATTTTCTTTGGAAAGAGAGTTTCCTTCGTATACAATATTCGATTTCTTATTTGTTGTGATAGTTCCGGTTTTATCAAAAACAATAGTATCAACTTTAGCCAATTGCTCAATTACCAAAGCATTCTTTAAATACATTTTTTGCTTGCCCATGATCCGCAATATGTTACCAAACGTAAACGGCGCAGTAAGCGCTAATGCGCACGGACAGGCCACAATTAAGACAGCAGTAAAAACATTAAAAGCGGTATTTGCATCAATAGAAACCCAATAACCAAACCCCGCAAAAGCAATTAATAATAGTAAGGGTGTAAAATAACGACTTATAGTATCTGTTATGGTTTTATGCTTTTGAAGCACTTTTTTCTGGAAGATCTCATTACTCCACAATTGTGTCAGATAACTTTGCGATACCGAATGCAGCACTTCCATTTCGATTACTTTACCAATATGTTTTCCTCCGGCAAAAACTTTATCTCCGGACATTTTAGTTATCGGAACTGCTTCTCCTGTTACAAAACTATAGTCGATCTCTGCTTTTTCGCTAATCAGAATCCCGTCAACAGGAATAAGTTCCTGATTTCGAATTAGTAGTCTGTTTCCTTTTAAAACATCGTAAACAGGAACACTTTCTTCCGATGCATCTGAATTGATTCTTGTAACCGCTATAGGGAAATAGGATTTAAAATCCCTTTCGAAACTTAAAAAACTATAGGTTTTAATCTGAAACATCTTTCCCAACAGCATAAAAAAGACCAAACCTGTTAAGCTATCAAAGAAACCGGATCCATAATTCATCACAATATCAAAAGTACTACGAACAAACATTACAATAATTCCTAATGCAATTGGAATATCAATATTCAACATTCCCGATCTAATGCTTTTGTAAGCGGAAACATAATAACCACTAGCCGAATACAAGAAACTGGGCAATGCCAGAATAAAAATCAGGATTCTGAAAAAGGGTTTATAGTTATCCAGCCAAAATTCCTTTATTTCGAAGTACTCAGGAAATGAAAGCAACATAATGTTTCCGAAGCAAAAAAAGGCAACACCTAATTTATAGGTAAGACTTCTGTCAACACTATTTTTCCCCGATTCGTAATTTTCTAAGCTTATATAAGGTTCATAACCTATAGAGCTAAGCATATAAACTATGGTTTTTAAAGAAACTATATCTGAATTAAAAGTAATTCGGACTCTTTTTTCAGGGAAGTTCACCTGAGAAAGACTTATTCCAGGCTGAATTCGACTTAAATTTTCGAGAATCCAGATACATGAACTACAATGAATGTATGGAATGTTTAAAGAAGCAATTGCTGTATTTCCTTCCTGAAATTCCAATACTTTTGAAAGAATAGCTTCATTATCTAAAAAGTCGTACTTCCCTTTTATATCTTGTGGAGTAGCACCCGGGGATTTTTCAAAATCGTAGTAGCAGGTTAAATCATGAAGACTAAAAATTTCGTAGACCGTTTTACAACCGGCACAACAAAACTTTTTTTCATCAAAATTGATTTCTTCATTTTTAGGAATGGTAAGCCCACAATGAAAACAACCTTGTTCACTCATAATTTGTTTTTTTTTGATACAACAAATATTCAAAATAAGTGGTGACTTTTAATATGACATTTATCATATTAGAAGGAAATCGGTTTCTAATTTAATGAAATAAATCTGTCAAATAACGATGACAGATTTTTTATGTGTTTTTTCTGTCCGAAGACTAGCTACGAAAGCGAATATTGGTTAATTTTGCAGTAAATATTTTTGCTATGAATAAATGTGACCAATGTATCGTAAGACAGCTTTCTTCTCTAAAAGCGCTTAATAAAGATGAAGTTGTGAAGTTGGCCAATAGCAAGACAACCTACACAATTAAAAAAGGCGAAGCTCTTTTTGAAGAAGGCGAAGTTACCAATGGCGTTTTTTGTGTAAAAGACGGAGTTGGAAAGCTCTCTAAATTAAGTGCTAACGGAAAAGATCAAATAGTAAAACTGGTAAAATCAGGGGAGCTTTTGGGTCAGCGTTCTATGATTAGCAATGAACCTGCTAACTTATCAGCCAAAGCAGTTGCTGATATGGAGGTTTGCTTTATTCCGAAAGCTGAAATTCTTCACTTTTTCAATAACAACAATCAGTTTTCTATGAATTTGATGCAGTCGGTTTGTGAAGATTTAAAAGAATCTGAAAACGATAAAATTGCATTGGTTCAAAAAACGGTAAAACAACGTTTAGCGGAAACTTTACTGCAATTACACGATGATTTTGGTGAAAACGAAGATAGATCCCTTAAAGTTCAGCTCACAAGGGAGGAACTTGCCGGAATTATTGGTACTGCTACAGAAAGTTGCATCCGATTACTATCTGATTTCAATAAGCTTAAATTAATTGAATTAGTAGGCAAAAAGATCAAACTTCAGGACATCAAAGCTTTAAAAAGACTGGCGGAGTAACTACAGTTTTTTAGCTTCATTCCAAAAAATGTCCATTTCAGCCAGGGTCATGTCCATTAAAGGTTTACCCATTTCACCTGCTTTACTTTCAAGATACTGAAAGCGTTTGATAAATTTTTTATTGGTGCGCTCTAAAGCGTCTTCAGGATTTACATTTAAAAATCGGGCATAATTGATCATAGAGAATAAAACATCACCAAATTCAGCCTCTATTTTGTCCTGATCTCCGGCTTTTACTTCTATTTGCAATTCTTCCAGTTCTTCCTGCACTTTATCCCAAACCTGATGTGGTTCTTCCCAATCAAAACCTACTCCTTTTACTTTGTCCTGAATTCGGCTTGCTTTAACCAATGCCGGTAAACTTCTTGGAACTCCTTCCAAAACAGATTTTTTACCTTCTTTTAGCTTTAGCTTTTCCCAATTTTGCTTTACTTCTTCTTCGTCTTTAACTTTGGTATCACTGTAGATATGAGGATGACGGTGAATGAGTTTATCGCAAATCTCATTACACACATCTGCCATGTCAAAATCATTGGTTTCTGAACCTATTTTCGCGTAAAAAACAATATGCAGCAACAAATCTCCCAATTCTTTCTTCACTTCATTTAAATCATTGTCTAAAATAGCATCACCTAACTCATACGTTTCTTCAATAGTGAGATGTCTGAGTGTTTGCAAGGTTTGCTTTTTATCCCACGGACATTGCTCACGAAGTTCATCCATAATAATTAGTAATCTTTCGAAGGCTTTTAGTTGAAGTTCTTTGCTCATTTTTGAAATTTTATCCGGGTTGTGACGATTGTTTGTAAAAGTAAAAAATCCTGTCAAGAAAACATCTTAACAGGATTAATATATTTTTGAGTATTTAGGTTCTGAGGTTCTAAGATTCTGAGGTTCTAAGATCCTGAGCCTAACCATTTTTTAACACTCTAAAATGAACTTAGTCACTTAGAAACTTAAAAGAATGGTGTAAACTACTATTCTTCTTTTTTTGCTTTTGCTTTTTTAGGAGCAGCTGCTTTTTTTGGTTTTTCTTCAGCAACCGGAGCTTCTTCAACAGCTTCAACAGCAGCAGGAGCTAAATCTGTCACCAAACCTTTCGCCTGAAGGGTATTGTACCAGTTTAATACTTTTTTAATATCAGAAGGGTAAACTCTCTCTTCGTCGTATTCAGGTAAAATTTCTTTAAAATAAGCCGATAATGTAGCATTATCTTCTTTATGAGAAATGGCTTGACCTTTATTTTCTTTAGTAGCAATACGCTGCATTACTTCTGTTAATGGTTTTTCGCCTTCGTAAGTATAAATTGAAATCTCTGATAATAAACTTACATTACTTTTTAAGTTTACTGTGATTTTTTTTCCATCTGCTAATGATTCTGCCACAAAACCTGTACGAGTTTGTACTTTCAATACATATAAACCTGGTTTCCCAGAAATGGCTAAAATTTTCTCTAAATTCATGTTTATTAAAATTAGTATTAAGAATTTGATTTATTATATTTCTTTGATTCTAAACTCATACTTTAGAATACCTATCTTCCTTTTTTTGCAGCAAAAAATTTCATTCTGTATTCCTGAAATGTTTTGCCTTCTGTAATGTTTTTTAATTTTTTCTGGATCAAACGTTTCTTAAGGGACGAAATTTTATCTGTAAACAGAACTCCTTCAATATGGTCGTATTCATGCTGAATAACTCTTGCAATTAAACCATCAAAAACTTCAGTTTTCATTACAAAATCTTCCTCACAATATTCAATTGTCACGGTTGGTTTTCTGTAAACATCTTCGCGAACGTCCGGAATACTCAAACAACCTTCGTTAAAGCTCCACTCTTCTCCTTCTTCTTTCAAAATTTTAGCATTGATAAAAGTTTTTTTGAAACCTTTCAAATCTTCCTGCTCATTTAACGGCAAATCCTCATCATCACTAAAAGGAGTCGTATCAATAACAAACAAACGAATAGGCACACCTACCTGAGGCGCGGCAAGTCCAACTCCTAAAGCGTTGTACATGGTTTCATACATGTTTGCTATTGTTTCTTTTAAGTTTGGATAATCCGGCGTAATTACCTCACCCACTTTTCTTAAAACAGGATCACCATATCCTACAATTGGTAAAATCATTTGTAATATTTTAATGTATTATCTACTGAAAAACACTGAATTTAATTCCCTTAATTCAGCTGGCAAAAATAGTAAAAAATAGTCAATGAATAATTCGAAACCTATATTATATATCATTTTTTGCAATCTCGCCAAAAACTCATCCATAATTATGCCAAATTAATTCGTACAATTCTTACCTTTGTTTGTAAACCTCAATATATGTTTGATCGTATCTCGAAATTTACCAACAGTACTTCTTTTTTAAATGCCTCAAAAGTAACTATTGCTTCAGTCGTTCCTGTCTTAATTTTAAACTTTCTTGGACACTTCGAAATAGGTTTCACCATTGCATTAGGAGCCTTTTATACTTACCCAAGTGATATTCCGAGTTCTTTAAGTCATAAAATAAAAGGTCTAATTGTTGCTTCATTTATTGTTTCGGGAGTTAACTTATTAGTAAATCTTGCCTATCCTTATCCCTTTTTGTTTTATCCTTTTTTAGGCTTTTTACTGTTTCTATGTTCGATGATTTCTGTATATGGTCAGCGTGCTACATTAGTTTCCTTCTCTGCTTTACTATCAATTTCCTTATCATTTGGGCATTTACATGAAGGCTGGGAAGCTTTTGAGTATTCCGGTTTTATTTTTATTGGGGGAATCCTGTACCTGATTGTGTCACTTATATTTCATTTTGTTCAACCTTATAAATATGTTGAGCTTCAAATCGCCGAAGACATAAAACTAACTGCCAAATATTTAAAACTTAGAGGTGATTTATGGAGCCCTGAAGCCAACAGAAAAGCTATCATCGAAAAACAATTAAGCGTTCAGGTAGAACTAAACCTGATTCATGAGGATTTAAGAAAGATGCTTATTGGCAATCAAAACACTTCCGGAGCTACAAGTCAAAATCGAAAAATGCTGCTTGTTTTTATCACTTTGGTTGAAATTCAGGAACTGGCATTGTACACTTCATTTGATCACAACAAACTACATGAAAAATTTGCCGCACACCCAGATGTTCTGCGAACTTATCAGAATGTAGCTTACAAATTAGCTTCTACTTTAAAAAAACTATCTAAAAATGTACACAATATTAGCGTATACGTTGATAAGAACGACTTGAAAAATGAACTGGACGCTCTTGAATTTGCCATTTTTGATTACGAAAAAACCTTAGGCAAAGAAGAAGCAGCTGAGGGTGTTTTAATGTTGACGAATATGTTGAAGTATGCTAAAAACCAAGTTGGAAAAATTAAAATCATCCAGCGTGCTTTTTCACTTGCCATGCAGTCCTATAAATTAAAAGACAAGGATAAGGAGCTTGAAAAATTTCTTACTCCTCAATACTACCCGTTGCGCACTTTGATTGAGAATTTATCTTATTCATCTTCGATTTTTAGACATTCAATACGACTGACAACGACTATTTTAATTGGTTTTGTGATTGGAAAATTCCTACCGTTTCAAAACGTCTATTGGATTTTACTAACTATTGTCGTGATCATGCGCCCGGGTTACGGTTTAACGAAAGAACGATCTTATAATCGAATTTTCGGTACTATTTTAGGTGGATTGTTAGCTTTCGGAATCGTTTCTTTGGTTCAAAACCATGTTGTATTAAGCATCTTCTCTATTGTTTGTATGCTTCTTGGCATTTCGTTTACACAAATTAACTATAAGATAAGTGCCACTTTCGTTACAATGTATGTCGTTTTTATTTATGGTATTTTAACCCCGGATGTGGTTAAAGTAATTCAGTTTCGAATTCTGGATTCACTTGCAGGAGCTATTTTAGCGTTTTTAGCCAATCAGTTTTTATGGCCTGCCTGGGAGTTTATCAATACTCCAATACACATTGAAAATTCAATCCGTGCAAATCGAAATTACCTGAAAGAGATTGCCGATTTCTACAATAAAAAAGGAGAGGTTCCTACCTCGTACCGATTGTCCCGAAAAAATGCTTTTGTTGAGGTAGGCAATTTAATGACTTCTTTTCAACGCATGATGCAGGAACCCAAATCGAAACAAAAAACACTCCCATTAGTCAATAAGCTCGTAGTTTTAAACCATTCGATATTATCGGCTCTTGCTTCTTTATCAACTTATATTCAGTCTCATCAAACCACTTCTGCTTCAGAATCTTTTAATTACATTATAAAAACGATTCTTTCTAACCTGGATCATGCTATCTCGGTTTTAAGAAATGAAAAGATCGTAAACGACACTTACTTTGACAAGGAAGATGTGACTTTACAATTTGAAGAGCTCAAACGTGTCAATTTTAAACGCCTGGCCGATGACGATGGCTTAGATAAAGAAACACGACAAGCTAAAATGCAGGAAGCTCAGATGGTAATCGAGCAATTGATCTGGATGAGCAATCTGGCTGAGAAGATTCTAAAAATCACAAAGGAATTTAAAGCAACAAATCCAGATTAATTCATCTGGATTTGTTTTTTTATTGTAAAATCTGAACTTAACTATTTTTTAGTTTTAAAACTTCAGATGTATGTTTTCTAAGTTCTGCTAAAAGCTCCGGTTTATCATTTAAAGTCTGACCGTAAGAAGGGATCATGTTTTTCATCTTTGCTTGCCATTCCGGTGTTTTGATCTGATTGGTAAAACATCTGCTGATTAGATCAACCATGATACCAACAGCTGTCGACGCTCCTGGAGAAGCTCCAAGTAATACAGCCAGAGTTCCATCATGTGTATTGATTACTTCTGTACCAAACTCTAAAACTCCACCTTCTTTTTCATCTTTTTTAATAACCTGAACTCGTTGTCCAGCTCTTTCCAATTTCCAGTCTTTAGAACGTGCTGTTGGCAAATATTCACGCAATGCTTTCATCCTGTCTTTTGGAGACTGACGAACCTGCTCAATCAAATACTTCGTTAGAGGAATGTTATGATATCCTGCAGACAACATTGGAATTAAGTTGTTCGGCTTTATAGATAATGGCAAATCTAAGTAAGAACCATTTTTCAGAAAACGGGTTGAAAATCCTGCAAACGGACCAAAAAGCAATGCTTTTTCACCATCAATTACTCGGGTATCAATATGCGGTACAGACATTGGAGGTGCTCCAACACTAGCCTTTCCGTAAACTTTTGCCTGATGTTTGGCAATTACTTCAGGATTGGTACATTTTAACCATTGTCCGCTCACCGGAAAACCTCCGTAGCCATTTCCTTCCGGAACATTTGCTTTTTCTAACAAAGGCAACGAACCTCCACCTGCTCCGATAAATACAAATTTGGTATAGGCTTTTCTCACACTACCGGTAGCTAGATCGGTAATTTTAATACGCCATGATTTATCATCACGTTGCTTTAATTTTTTCACTTCATGATTAAAATGCAAAGAAACACCATCAAGTTTACCTAAATAATTGAACATGCTTCTGGTTAAAGCTCCAAAATTCACATCAGTACCAATTTCCATATGGGTAGCAGCCAAATTTTCATTAGCATCTCTGCCTTCCATCACAAGCGGCATCCATTTTTTTAATTGCTCAAAATCAGAACTAAATTCCATTTGAGAAAAAATTGGATTATTCTGCAATGCTTCAAATCTCTTTTTAAGATACTCTACATTTTTTTCTCCCCATACAAAACTCATGTGAGGAACACTTTTAATAAAATTATCAGGAGATGGTACTTTCTTCTCTTCTACTAAATAAGACCAGAATTGGCGTGAGATCTCAAAAGATTCTGCTATACTTATTGCTTTTTTGGGATCAATACTTCCGTCAGCCTTTTCGGGAGTGTAATTTAGTTCACAGAAGGCTGAGTGTCCTGTTCCTGCATTATTCCAGGCATCTGAGCTTTCGGCAGCAGCAACATCTAATCTTTCGTAAATTTCAATTTTTATATCAGGTTGTAATTCTTTCAAAATTACTCCAAGAGTGGCACTCATAATTCCCGCTCCAATGAGTACTACTTCACTATTAGAACGTATTGTTTCGTCAGACATAACAGTATTGTTTTTAAAGTGCAAAGGTACTTTTTATAATTGCAAAAAAAAACTAAAATTGCATCATAAAAGTTATGTTTTTCTAAAAAATAAAAGGCCTGAGGGTCGGGTATAAAAAAATCTAAAAACGTTTTGAAGAAAGGTAATCCTGAAGCATAATTGTAGCCGAAATTTCATCGATTAAACCTTTGTTCTGACGTTGTTTTTTACTAAGTCCACTATCAATCATGGTTTGAAATGCCATTTTTGATGTAAAGCGTTCATCTACACGAACAACTTTCATATCGGGGAAAATATTAGAAAAATGGGTAACAAATCCTTTAATTATTGAAGCACTCTCTGATGGCTGGCCGTTCATTTGCTTAGGCTCTCCAATTAAAACTGCTTCAACTTTTTCTTTTGTAAAATAATCTTTCAGAAAATCAATCACGGTATTAGTCGGGATTGTTGTTAAACCTGAAGCAATAATTTGCATTTCGTCGGTAACAGCAATTCCGGTACGTTTTTGTCCGTAGTCTATGGAAAGAATTCTTGGCATTTTTGATTTTTCAACAAAGATAGAAAGGAAAAACCATAATGTTATAAACAAAATAAAAATTAATCCTAACCGTCATTTACTTTGTAACGCACTAATAAAAACAATCCTATACAGGTTTAGAAAAACCTGCAAATAGAACATTACGATTACATTCCTAACTAGAAATAAAAAATCCGTTTTGAAAACTCAAAACGGACTTTTCCCAAATATTCAAAACCTAAAAAAAATCAATTCTATCTATTGAACAATCTTCTAAAAAAACCTCTTTCCTCCTCTTCATCATTTTCCTGTACTTCATAATGAGCAAACTTCGCTTGAGATTTCTCATGTTCATATATTAGTTCTTTTATGTATTCAACATAAGTTCTTTTCTTTTCTTCAAGAAATCCAATAAGATACTTTTCACTAAACTCCATCCCGCTTGCCGCCTCAATTTGAAGCAGTTTTTTATACAATGGTTCGATATGTAACGCGATAACTTCCTGAGGAACTGCTTGTCGTCTTCCAAAATAATTAACAATAACCCCGTTCTCATCTTTTGCAATTTCAAAATCAGTAATTACCCAATAATAACGTCCTGATTTTGCTAAGTTTTTAACAATAGCATGGAAATTTTTTCCGCTTTTAAGATTCTCCCAAAGCACTTTAAAGATAACTCTTGGCATATCCGGATGACGTATTATATTATGTGGCTGGCCCATCAATTCATAATCTTCATAACCACATACATCTACAAATACTTCGTTGGCATATTCAATAATACCAAAAGCATTTGTTTTACTCATAATCACTTGCGTTTTATCCCACGTGACTTCTTTATCAATAACTATTATTCGGTTTTGAAGTTGATTCTCTTGATTCATTTCTTACTAATTAAATAATTTTGTTTTGGAATGGTATTTTACAATTTCCTTCAATCTTTCAGGAATTATACCGCGAAATTAAAGAGAAGTAAAAACCAAAAATCTGATATTTATCATGTTTTTCTATTTAAAAAAGACGCTTATGAGTCAAAACATTCTTACAATTTTACGAAGGCTTATTTAATTTATCAAAATACAAACAAAAAGTTACACCTGTAACATTTTACAAAGGCTTTACTTTTCTGCTTTTCTTTAAATACCTTATCTTTGCCAAAAATTATAACATATGAATTCTTTACAGACTATAATAGAACAAGCTTGGGAGAACAGAGCTTTATTACAAGAAACAACTACAACTGACGCTATCAGAGCCGTTATTGAATTGATTGACGCAGGAAAGTTACGTTGCGCCGAACCGGTTGGTGACAAGTGGCAGGTAAACGAATGGGTTAAGAAAGCGGTAGTAATGTATTTTCCAATTCAAAAAATGGAAACATGGGAATCAGGTATTTTCGAGTATCACGATAAAATGTTGCTAAAAAAAGGTTATGCTGAAAAAGGAATTCGTGTAGTACCTAATGCTGTAGCGCGTTACGGAGCTTATATCTCGAGCGGTGTAATTTTGATGCCAAGTTATGTAAATATCGGTGCTTATGTTGACGAAGGTACAATGGTTGATACTTGGGCAACCGTAGGAAGCTGCGCACAAATTGGTAAAAACGTTCACTTAAGTGGAGGCGTAGGTATCGGTGGTGTTTTAGAGCCGCTTCAGGCTGCTCCGGTTATTATTGAAGATGGTGCCTTTATTGGTTCTCGTTGTATTGTAGTCGAAGGTGTTCACGTTGGTAAAGAAGCTGTTCTTGGTGCTAATGTTTGCTTGACCGCTTCAACAAAAATTATCGATGTGACTGGTGACGAACCTGTTGAAATGAAAGGTTTTGTTCCTGCCCGTTCGGTTGTGATTCCTGGAAGCTATACTAAAAAATTCGCTGCCGGTGAGTTTCAGGTTCCATGTGCCTTGATTATCGGTACTCGTAAACCATCAACAGATTTGAAAACTTCATTGAACAATGCGCTTCGCGAATACGATGTTGCCGTTTAACATATAATCTCTAATAAAAAATAAAGCGGAATGATTACTCATTCCGCTTTATTTTTTTCTATACTTTTTTTACTTATTCTGCTTTTGAAGCTTCAAAAGCTTAGCATATTTCATATAAGAGAAGAAAGCCTGAGTCATTGAAAATGTGAAACCGTCTAATCCATGTAAAAAGCCTTTTTTAAAAAAATAACACCTAACAAAAGAAACTGTCCCGTTTAATATAGGTTTAAAACTGTTTACCCTTTTATTCTGATCGTAAAGCTGTTGGGCATGCCAGGTTGAATATAAATTTTTCTTACTGATAAACTGTCCAAAACAGTCCCAGGCATAATGGTGTATATGAACTTTTAAGTGGGTCTTATTAGTACCACAAACTTTTTGATGTACACTATCTTTTGAAGGAGAAGCAGTTTGTTTGTTAAAAAATCGTGAAGTTTTGTCAGGGTACCAACCTGCGAAATTAATGAGCTTACAGCCCATATAATTATACAGAGAGAAGGCATACACATCAAAATTCTGTTTTTCATATTGGCCTGATAATATAAATTTTTCGGCATCTTCAGCCAAAATCTCATCGGCATCTAAATTTAAAATCCAGTCATTTTTACAATATGGCAAGCCATGAATTCTCTGAGGTCCGTCTCCTAAAAAACTCTGTAAAACAACCTTAGCTCCTTTTTCTTCGGCAATTTTTACTGTATTATCTGTACTTAACGAATCTACAACAATTACTTCGTTACAAACCCTGAACAGCGCATCTATACATTTGCCAATGTTTTTTTCTTCATTATACGTTATTACTAATCCACTAATTTCCATAGCATTTTTTAAAATAATTTAAGCTTACCTATTTTCAATTTTAATTTAAATCTAAACAAACTATCTTCGCCTTTTATGTCTATTCTCTTTACCAAATAGTTATTTTTAAAGGGAAAATTATTTACTCTGTTGCCTATTCTCAAACCGTATTTTATACCGTTATCACGCATCATATTTTCAAAAACAGCAAACTCAGAATGTTTCTTAGCATAATTCCCAAAAGGATATGCCAGAACAGGTTTTATATCTAATTGATTGTCCAAAACAAACGCATTAGACTTCGCAAAATCAGCTTCTAACTCTTCTTTAGACAACGAACTGTATCTTTTATGTTCAAAAGAGTGATATCCCAGCTCAATACAATCAGGATTTAATCCTTTTAGCTGTTCGACACTCATAATTTTTTCTTTTCCTTCGATCCAATAATCAAAATTACCAACGTAAGAAAATGGTATAAAAAAAGAGGCTTTTAATTGGTATTTTTCAAGCAAAGGCACCGCATACAACAACTGGCACTCCGTAACATCATCAAAAGTGATTATAATGCTTTTTGAAGGAAGTTCTTTTAAATTTTCTAAATCCTTAAAATGAAATGTGGTGTAATTATTGTCACGTAAAAATTTAAACTGTGCTTCTAACTTTGCTACAGAAACACTTAGATTTAAAGACTTCGCTTCATCTTCAACAACGTTATGATACATTAAAATTGGCAACTTTGACATTCTCTATTTTTTTAGCAAAGCTATCATTAATAGTATTATTTTTCACAAAAAAAACATTTTTAAGTAAAAAAAAATAAATGAAACAAAAAACCTTATTAATGTTAAATAAAATCAGCTCAATTTACTTCTGAATTAAAGAAAAAGATTACAAAAAAAATGACTGCTGAGCCAAAATTAAGCAACAAACACCTTGCAAAAAATACATCCGGCACCTGTCGTAATCAAAAAAACAAGTAATAACATAGCTTGAAGCACCAGGTTTGTATATTAAACCCGTACTGTAAATGAGATTAGCACCTCCGTTTTTATCAAATTTTATTTTAGCCTCTTTTGAAGTTTTAAAAGCTTGGCATATTTCATATATGAAAAGAAACTCTGAATCATTGCTATTGACAATCCGTCTATACCATTAAATATACCTTTCTTAAAAAAGTAGCATCTGATAAACGCAACTGCTCCGTTAGTAACGGGCTTAATAGCGGTTATTCTTTTTCCCTGATCAAACAATTGTTGTGCATGCCAACCGGAATATTGATTTTTCTTTGCTATAATCTGATCCAAAGAGTCCCAGCCGTAATGCAAAATGTGTACCGCTACTTTTTTCTCATTTTGAGTTATTATTTTCTGATGCACTTTTGAATCAGAAGGATGGGCTGTTTGTTTATTAAAAAAACGTACTTTTTGATCCGGATACCATCCTGAGAAATCGATAAGTTTATCCGCGAGAAAGTTTTTTACTCTAAAACTAAAAGCATCATAGTTTCCTTCGAGATATTTTTTATCTAATATAAATTTTTCAGCATCTTTATCCAGAAATTCATCCGCATCAAGATTTAAAATCCAATCATTTTTGCAATAAGGCAGACCATGTGTACGTTGCGGACCATCACCTAAAAAAGCCTGTTCAATAACTACTGCACCTTTTTCTTTAGCAATTTCAACAGTACGATCCTTGCTAAATGAATCGACTACAATTACTTCGTCACAAACTCTTAGTAAAGCATCTATACATTTACCAATGTTTTTCTCTTCATTGAAAGTAATAATAAGACCACTAATTTGCATTTTATTGGGGGGAATTTATTTTTTTACAAAAATACGGCTTTTTATTTTAGTTACCTTATCTTAATCGTCCCCTTGCACACTTTATAAAATTATTACTAATTTAGCCCACAAATTGAATTTTATATAAATGAGAATATTAGTCATTCAGCAAAAAAGAATTGGAGATGTATTAACGAGCACCATAATCTGTAATAATCTAAAAACCAAATACCCGGATTCGATTATCGATTATATGTGTTACCCAAATTCTGTCGATGTACTAAAAGAGAACAAGAATATTGATAATGTTATTCCTTTATCGAACAAGGTTAGAAAATCAACTCCTTCTCTATTTAAATTTATTTTTCAAATCCGACGCAATAAATACGATGCCGTTATAGACGTTTACTCTAAGTTGGAAACAAATTTAATTACGCTGTTTTCAGGAGCAAAATACAAAGTTTCTTATCGCAAATGGTACACCAAAGCATTCTACAACTACACCTACGAACGTTTAGATGCCGTAGAATCCGAACATGGATTAGCTATTGAAAACCGTTTAATGCTTTTAAAACCGTTTATTTCTGAAAAGATTACAAATGTAAAACCAAAAATATTCCTGAAAGAATCTGAAATTAATGATGCCAAAAACCTTCTCAAAAGTTATCAGGTTGACAGCGAAAAACCATTAATTATGTTTGGAATTTTAGGAAGTGAAGTTTACAAAACCTATCCTTTAGAGGGGATGGCTAAAATAATCGATTTCACTGTTGCCAAAACCAATGCTACTATTATTTTCAATTATATTCCGGATCAAAAAGAACAGGCTCTGGAAGTATACAACTATTGTAGTGCAGAAACCAAAAAACACATCGTTTTTGACTTGTACTGCACAGAATTAAGACCTTTTCTAGCTTTACTTTCGCAATGTGAAATGTTGATCGGAAATGAAGGCGGAGCTGTAAACATGGCCAAGGCCCTTGACATTCCAACATTTTCTATCTTCACACCATCCGTTAGAAAAGAAACCTGGCAAATATTTGAAAATGAAGCCAAAAATTTCTCCATCCACCTGAAAGATTTAAAACCGGAAATATACAAGCAGCATACCGAACAATATATAAAAGACCATACTTTTCAATACTACGATGAGTATCCCCTAGCTTTAATGCTTGAAAAGTTAGCTACTTATTTTCAGGAGTACAAGAATTAGATCTGATGAATACTACTGAAAGGCAAAAGTTATCCGTTTTGATCATTACGCTTAACGAAGAACAGCACATAAAATCACTGCTGGAAGACATCGATTTTGCCGATGAAATCATTGTGGTCGATTCTTACAGTACTGATCGTACCCTTAGTATAATTGAGTCTTTTAAAAACGTACGGGTAATCCAGAACCAATTCATCAACTATACCTCTCAACGCAATTTTGCGATTGATCAGGCAAAAAACTCCTGGATCTTATTCATCGATGCCGATGAAAGATTAACTCCGGAACTAAAACTGGAAATCGCAGCCACCATCAATCAAAAAGATACTGCAAGTGCCTATTTCATTTACAGAACTTTTATGTTCAAAAACAGAAAACTGCATTTTAGTGGCTGGCAAACCGATAAGATTTTCAGACTTTTCAACAAAACAAACTGTCGATACAATCAGGACAGAATGGTGCATGAAAAACTGATTGTAAAAGGAGAGATTTCGACTTTAAAAAACAAAATCATTCATTTCTCTTATACCTCTTATACTGATTACAAAGCAAAAATGTACAGTTACGGCGTTTTAAAGGCCAATGAAAAACAAAAAAAAGGACAGAAACCATCTCTTTTACTGATGATTTTCCATCCTGTTTATACTTTTTTATATCAGTTTCTAATTCGTTTGGGCTTTTTAGACGGAGCCAGAGGAATCACGATATGTTATTTAAACGCTTACAGTGTCTTTGTTCGATACAAGGAGCTTAATCGAATTACTTCTTCCAGAATTTAAGTTTCTTTTTCAAACGCTTTTTCCTGTAAAACTGCTCCTGAAAATCAGCGGTGTATTTCCATAAAGTATCAAATGTTTTTTGCTCTGATTCTTTATAAAACTTAGCATACTCGTTACTCATAACCGCTACCATTTCTTTTACAGGGGTCAAACGGCATAAGTTTTTCATTCGCATTTCAAAAGTCATCGACTCGTGAAATTCCATTCGGTTCAAATCAACCAAAAAGAATTCATAATTACCGTCCTGTTTCTTTTTAATCAAAGTATTTCCGGGTGAATGATCTAAGAACTCAATACCTTTTTCATGAAGATCAAAACTAAATCGAGTAAATTGTCTCAGAATGTTATCATGATCCGGATAATCCGGAATTTCTACAAGTTCTCTGTACGTTAAATCAGTTACCAGATGTTCACTCGCATAATAACTGTCTCTTAAACCTACAAGATTAAAGTTCTCCAAAAATGCCATTGGCTGAGGAGTCCCAATACCTTTTTCTAATAAAATTGTAGCATATTCATACGAACGTCTTGCCTTTGATTTTCTAAAATAACGATAGGCTATTTTATTAATTAAATTCGGAATTTTGAATGATTTAATGTTGATTGTTTTTCCCTCAAGATCAAACAATTTAATAACATTGCGATCTCCATTTCCAAACAACTCGCCTGAAGTCTTAAAGTTTTTAATAAAAGACAATATATCTCTGGAGCTTTTTACTGCTGTTGAAAATTTAAATTTTGAGATCATTAAATATAACTTTGATATTAATTATTACCTGTTTCCAAGAGGTTTTACTCCTGTCTAAACAGCCAAAAAAACAGCTTGTTTTCCACAGTTCTAAGTACTAAACGTAAGGATGCAAAAATAACCTTATAATTAACAAAATTCAATTATTCTAAGATTAAATTTGCTGCTAAAATCGACAGTAGAAAAATTTTAATCGTTTCTGAACCTCCTTCTAAAAATAAAAACCAGAGAATATTTCCATCCTTAAATTCTATTAAGAGCAAAAAGTTACTTATCCCTTTTTCTTCTTTAGCGCGTATTTCAGCCACTGACCGAAATTTTTAAAATAAAGCTTAAAATTAGGTACGTTCAGCCTTTTTTCTTTTTCAATAATCTCCTTTATCTGAGGAATACTTTTAGTTGAAAAGAATCCCAATTTCTTCCATCTTTTAGGCTGCAAATAGTAAAAATCCTTATAATCTTTATAATTATTTTCATTCACAACAAGCCATTTATCCAAAAAACCTTTGTCTACATCTACATTATGCCCCCAATTGTCAAGCTTAAAACGTAAGTCTGCTTCGGTTCTTGACAACGATTCATGCAGAACAATGTTGTTGGTATAAATCTGACGCTCCTTAATTCTTCGTCCGCTTTTGTAATTAGGATAGTTTGTAGCAAAAATAGCCTTTAGTGGTTTATCTACATATAAAATCCCTTTATCGGTATACTTATAAAGCATCACCCAAAAAGCACAAATCTGTATTGGGTGTTTTTCCGGATTAATTAAATAAGAATCATATCGTCTTAGATCAGAAACAAACTTTTTAAAGTCAACAAAATATTCATCGCAATCTACCTGGACAATCCAATTTCCAATTCCCATTTTTTCGGCGAGCATTTTTCGTTCTCTAATTTCACATTCCATTGTAGTTAAGGCTGGAACATAAAAATCATCTTCATAAATCACCACCTTCTTATCAACGTCAAAATTCTTAATCCAATCAAAAAAAGAATCTTCGATCGTAAAACTTCCGCCATTCCAAGTATTTCTATTTTTATCAATGGCGACAAAAACTGCATCTGCATCGTTATACACTGTTGGAAGTGATGTTTTTAACAACTCATAATCATACGAAACCAAATATCCTACTTGTATTTTTCCTGCCATTTTTACTTTTGTAATTTGTTGCAATTTACTAATTAATCTCTACTTTTGCATCATGAAAAAGCAATATGACTATTTAATAATTGGATCAGGACTCTATGGTAGTGTGTTCGCTCATGAAGCAAAAAAAGCAGGAAAAAGATGTCTGGTAATTGACAAAAGAGACCATATAGGAGGAAATGTATATTGCGAAAATATCGAAGGAATTAATGTTCATAAATATGGTGCACATATATTTCACACCAACGATAAAGCGATATGGGATTATGTGAATCAATTTGTTGAGTTTAACAATTTCACAAATTCCCCAATGTCACTTTCTAAAGGTAAGATGTACAATTTACCTTTTAATATGAATACTTTTTATCAGCTTTGGGGTACCAAAACTCCTCAGGAAGCCAAAGCAAAAATTGATGAACAAGTAGCGACTTATGGAGTAAAAAATCCACAAAATCTGGAAGAACAAGCACTAAGCCTTGTCGGAAAAGATATTTATGATAATTTTATAAAGGAGTACACCGAAAAACAGTGGGGAAGAAAAGCCACTGAATTACCAGCTTTTATCATAAAAAGACTTCCGGTTCGATTCACTTTTGACAACAATTATTTTAACGATACCTATCAGGGAATCCCTATTGGCGGTTACAATAAATTAATTGACAAATTATTAGACGGAATTGAAGTGATAACCAATACCAATTACTTTTCAGACCGAACGAAATTTGACGGACTTGCCGATAAAATTGTGTATTCCGGAAAGATTGACGAGTATTTCGATTACAAATTAGGGGTTCTGGAATACAGATCTCTACAATTTGACAACGAAGTTCTTGATACTGATAATTTTCAAGGAAATGCTGTTGTTAATTACAACGATGCCAGCTATCCTTTTACCCGAATAATTGAGCACAAACATTTTGAATTTGGCAAACAAAGCAAAACTGTTATTACAAAAGAATATCCATGCGAATGGAACCCGTCTAATGAAGCGTTTTATCCTATAAACGATGCCAAAAATCAAGCCTTGTTTGAAGAGTACAAAAAACTGTCTTTAGAAGAAAAGAATGTAATATTTGGAGGAAGATTATCAGAATACAGATATTACGACATGCATCAGATAATTGCCATAGCTTTAAAAAGATCTAAAACAGAACTGAATAATGATTAAGATTTTCATTGTAACTCATAAAGAAAACCCTGTATTATCCAATGATATTTTGGTTCCGATTCAGGTGGGAACAAATCCATCAATCACTGATACTATCTTAAGAGACAATACTCAGGACAATATCGGAAACAAAAACAGCAACTATTGTGAATTGACAGCTGCTTACTGGATTTGGAAAAATGAAAAAGAAGCAGACTATGTAGGGATTTGTCATTACAGAAGATACCTTAACTTTTACAACGACTGGTACAATCTAAAACCTTCGGCACAGAAAAAAATCAAAAACGAAGATTTCAAAAACACTAAATCATACAACGTAGCTTCTGAAAAACTGGAGAAAAAAATAGCTTCTCTTCTTTCAGAGTATGACGTAATTCTATGCCGTCCTTATAAGTTCAAAAAAGGATCCTTGACCGACAACTACTGTGAGGAACACAGAAAAGAGGACTGGGATTTAACCAAACAGATCATTCTGGAAAAATACCCGGAATACAAAAACAGTATTACTCAGTTTCTCGATGAAGGAACTCTGTTTCATATGGGAAATATGATGGTTAGTTCAAAAGAAAAATTTGATGCTTACTACACCTGGCTTTTTTCCATTCTGTTTGAACTAGAATCCCGAATTACAATTCCGGAAGATGCTTATCAGGCCCGAATTTTTGGTTTTATATCAGAAAGACTAATTAATCTTTACATGTATCATCATAACTTCAAAATCAAAGGAGTCCCATCATACAAAATAATTGACTTGTAATATGAACGAAGAAATAATCAAAGCGTACGAAGTCATAAAAGAAGGCGGAATCATTCTCTACCCTACCGATACGGTGTGGGGAATTGGCTGCGACGCAACAAATCCAGAGGCTGTTGCCAAAATATACAAACTCAAACAACGTGCTGAAACACAAAGTATGATTGTATTGATGAACGGGGAAAAAATGATGTACAATGTATTTAAAAACATCCCCGAAGTAGCCTGGCAACTTTTAGATTTATCCGAAAAACCTACTACCTTAATATTAGATGAACCCCGTAATGTTGCTCCAAACATTATCGCTGCAGATAATTCGCTTGGAATCCGTCTGGTAAAAGAGCCGTTCTGTTTCAAACTTTTAGAACGAATGAAGAAGCCACTCGTTTCTACTTCGGCTAATATTTCAGGACAACCCACTCCAATTGCCTTTAAAGACATCAGTCCCGAGATTGTAAATGGTGTTGATTATGTAGTAAATCTCTATCACGACAGAGTTGCCGGAAAACCTTCAACCATTATAAAACTAACGAATGATTCGCAGGTAAAAGTGATACGCAAGTAATTTTAGATTGTAGATTTTAGATTGCTGATTTGCTAAATGCAAAAAAAATAGCGACTCGTGAGTAAATAGTTTCAAGTTACAGATTACAACAATCGTAATACAACCCTTTGTACCTTTGTAACTATAAAACCTCAGAACCTCAGAACCTTAGCACATTTTAAACACCTTTTAAACTCTCAATCAACCAATCAATATCTTCTTTGGTATTGAAATGACTAAATGAAATTCGGAGATTTGGTAACTTTAAATCCGTCTCCGAAAGCATTTCTTTTAAAACATGGGACGGCTTTACACTACCGGACTGGCAAGCACTACCTCTTGAAACTGCTATTCCTTTCATATCCAGACTAAACAACAACATTGAAGTTTTGTCGGCTGAAAAAGGCAAAATAATATTGATAATGTTATAAAAATCCTCTTTTTTACCATTGATCCTAAAGCCTGGAAAATAAATTTCGAGCTGATCAATCAAATACATTTTTAAATCGGTAATATAATTTCTCTCCTGATCTAAATTCTCGTACGAAAGTGATAATGCCTTAGCCATTCCGGCAATCTGATGCACAGCTTCTGTACCGGCACGAAGTCCTTTCTCCTGCTCTCCTCCAAAAATTAAAGGCTGTAATCCGGAATTTTTTCGAACAAAAGCAAAACCCACCCCTTTTGGACCGTGGAATTTATGCGCACTTGCCACAATAAAATCAACAGGGATTTTTTGCAAATCGATCTCCGTTTTTCCAACAGACTGAATGGTATCCGAATGAAACAAAGCATTGTATTGCTTACAAATTACACCAACTCTTTCCAGATCTAAAACAGCTCCGGTTTCATTGTTTACATGCATCAAACTAACAATTGTCTTTTTGTCTTCGGCTAATAAATTTGACAAATGTGTTAAATCGATACTTCCATTAGGGTTTATATTCACATAATCGACCTGAACCTTATACTCAGATTCTAAAACCATTGCGGTATGCAGCACTGCATGATGTTCGATTCTGGTTGTAATGATACGCTCCGCTTTAAGATCTTCAACAGCAGAACGAAGAATCCAATTATCGGCTTCAGTACCTCCTGAAGTAAAAATAATCTCCTGTGCGGTACAATTTAAGTGCTTGGCAATGCTTTTTCTGGAGAGTTCCAAAATAGTTTTTCCATTTCTTCCAAAACTGTGTGTAGAAGACGGATTACCAAAATCTTCTGTCATCACTTTTGTCATTTCCTGAATTACTTCAGGACGCATAGCGGTTGTAGAGGCGTTATCAAGATATACTTTTTTCATTGCCGCAAAGTTATGAAATATCAATTGTCAAATGTTGAATATCATTTGACAAATTTTTCACTATTTTTGACCTCAAATAAAATTACGATGAAAAAATATGCAAGCCTTCTCTTCTTTGCGCTTTTATTAAACGGCTGCGATGATGGCGATTTAACGGTAGACACAATTGATTTTAGTGACCCTACTATTACGGCTCAGACCTGTAATGAAAAAACAAACGGTCTTATATACAAACTTAAAAAACAAGAATCATTAATGATTCAGTTTCCTGATAACACTCTTTTAAATGATGCAACATTAGCAGGCAAGCCCTTATATTATGATATCAACAACACCACAACCCGTGTGGTATACAGAGCCTATAATGGTCTGGTTGGTACTGCAAATATCTGTGGTGCGATCCCCCCAACAACACCAGGCGTAACTGAAGAATGGCAAGCCACAGCCGGAAAAATCGTGGATATCACTACGGCAGCTGTAACGGATAACGCCGACGGGAGCTCTACAATTACAGGCTACAATCACAACCTTGTTTTCCAGAACATTACTTTTCTAAAACCTTCGGGACCGCAGGTAGAGGCCGAATATCCATTTGGACTTTTTAAGACCTCTTACAATTCGCCAAGTACACTTTTTACGGGCCCCTTAAAACAATGCCCGGGTAACAAAACCCTAGTATATAACCAAACAGCATCAACTGCTTTAACAATCGACAACATAGATCCTCTGCTACTTAAAAATGAGGTCACAACCCAACCAAGAATTGGTTTAATAAGCACTACAACCAATAAAGTTTTAATACGTACTTTTGGTATTGACGGCTCTTTACCTCCAGGCTACTTTTGTACTAGTCCCCTACCTTCTACTCCAACTGTGAAAGAAACGTGGATAGCAGGAAACAGTGTACAAAATGTAAATGGAACTATCGAAGTCACCACAAAACTTGTTGGAACCGCTTACTTTCATACTATTGTTCTTAAAGGCGTAAAATTCGAGAGAGGAAACAGTAGTTTCAAGCTGCCAAACGAATACACTTTTGGGGTTCTTGAAATTTCAACCACACCATAAAAACTATTTTCAAACGACAAATACTGACTTAAAAAATCTTACAAAAAAACGTCCGTTTTCTAAACTGATTCCATAACGAATTCAGAAAGAAAAACGGACGTTTTTTTTATGCTTTAAATTCAATATTCCTATATCTAAATAAGCTGTTATTTCTGATTTTGTCTAAAATAAACTTCGGTGGCTCCTAAGCCATATTTTTGATAATTGGCATCCTGAAAATCGATTCCGTCGTAACGCCCCAATAAAAAGTCAAGTTCGGCCTTTAAAATTCCTTCGCCGACACCATGAATAAAAACGATTTTCGGAATGCGGTTTCTGATCGCAAACTCAATATGTCTTTTTGCCGTTTCCGTCTGTAAGGTGAGAATATCATAGTTAGACATTCCGCGTTTGTTTGGCACCAGTTTTTCGATATGCAAATCAAATTCAGGAGCCGAAATTTCGCGTTTATCTTTCTTTTCTTTCACAAAACTCCTTGGTTTCGGCTCTGTTTTTTCCTTTGAAATCTCTTCTAAATCAATTCTTTTAATAGAATTCATTAAATTGCTGGAATCCTGTACTTTAAGTAGTTCGTTGACAAAAAATGTCATCATAAAACCATCTTCTGTTTCAATCAAAACCTCGTTGTTTTTCACCGAAACAACTGTTCCATTTATGGCTTCGTCTAAGACTGAAACCTTATCTCCTTTAGTCAACATCCTTCTCTTCTTTATCTTGATTTTTACTCGGTGTTTTTGCACTCAACTGCATCATTCCATACATGAAAACTGCTATCGCAATTACCATAATGTAAATGTTTTTTTCTGCTGATACCTGCTCGTATAACGCAACCGAAATGGCAAGAATCATTATTAAAATTTTAAACGCTTTCATTTATTATAAGTATTAAAGATCCAAAAGTATGAAACTTTAAAATAGCAATTCCCTCCTCCCAAAACTACCTCCATTATTTTTTTTGTTCTCACAAAAAAAACAAGCCTCAAAATTCAGAAAAACAAACGCACTCTCAGGTCTTTAAAACATACCCTATTTACAAGTACATTTTAAGGAATTTAAAAACTACTTTATTCCTACTTTTTTTACTGATTTTCATCAGTAGCCAAAGTGCATTTCATTCATCATACTCCTCTTTTATTTTCAAAAACTGAAGCTGCCTTTTGTTAAAAAAACAGATTCAATTATTCAAAACACTCCGTTCTTTTATACATAAAAACTCATCTCTTCTTAATTTGGAATCGCTTCAATGTTTACTATTTTTATAAGACTTATTTTTTAATCTGATTCAAGATATCGTTCATCATTTCGATTTGAACTTTTTGAATTTCGATTAACTCCTGTTGCTGATGCATAATCAAATGATCTATTTTATCATGAATCATTCTAATCTCCAGTTCCGATTTTAGATTGATCATATAATCTTTTTTAGCACGATTTCGATCCTTCTCTTCCTGACGATTCTGACTCATCATAATGACCGGAGCCTGCAATGCAGCAATACACGACAAAATCAAGTTCAACAAAATAAACGGATACGGATCAAAGCCTTTGTTCACCAAAATGTAAACATTCGCACCAATCCAAACCACAATGAAAAACAAAAACGAAATTATAAACGTCCAGCTTCCACCAAAATCTGCCACCTGATCGGCGACTCTTTGCCCAAAATTCCTGGTTTCTGTTTCATCTTCAACTGTACTAACAATTGATTTATCTTCTTTCAGCGAAGAAATAACATTTTTTTCAAGATCCGAAAGCGCACCAATTTCGGTTGACAAATAGTTTGAAATATACCTCTGACGGTATTCATTCAATTCTTTTACGGCAATACAATCCTCGTCACTAAAAGAAGGATGATCTTTAATAATCAATCCTAATATGGGGTCGTGTATCGATTTTCCGTAAATTTTATCGGTTTCAGGAAAGGAAATATCAGAAATAGCGCTTTTAAAAGTCGAATTGTTTTTCATTTTTATATTTTTTACACGCTAATTTACACATTTAACTCCTTAAGAATTACATAAAACACAACCATTTGCATTTCTTTTATTTATCACAAATACAGTACTCAAAAGAAAATTTCTTTAAAGAATTCCTGCCTTTATTTACAAAAAACACCTTACTTTTAGCCTTTCTTATTATCCATTCAATTTCACCACTGTGACAAAAGACATTATCATACAAAACATAAAAGCTTTAAAAAGTCATTCAAACATAAATTACGGCATCAAAACCAAAACAGAAGATTTTACTGAAAAGCTATTTTATACCCTTTTTGATTCAAATGCAGCTTTAGACGAAAGCATCAAAGAATTGGAAATTCGTTTTAAGGAAATCGCTGTTCTGGCGTGTAAAAAATCTGAAAATCTCTGTGAATCCATTTGGGATCGTTTTCTGGAGAAATTACCAGGGGTTTTAGAAAAGCTAAATCACGATGCAGAATACATCCTTGAAAATGACCCTGCATCTAATAGTATTGACGAAGTATACCTGGGGTATCCCGGATTCTACGCCATTGCCATTTATCGTTTAAGTCATGAATTGTATCTTTTGGATTTATTGCTTTTTTCGCGATTAATGAGCGAGTACGCACATCGAATTACCGGAACCGACATTCATGCCGGAGCCGATATTGCCTCTCCCTTTTTTATTGATCACGCTACCGGAATTGTGATTGGTGAAACTACCGTGATTAAAAAACATGTAAAAATTTATCAGGGCGTTACTTTAGGGGCCTTGAGCGTAAGCAAGGAAATGAAAAACGCCAAAAGACACCCCACTGTAGAAGCAAATGTATGCATTTATGCCAATGCTACTATTCTAGGAGGTGAAACTATAATTGGAAAAAACAGCATTGTAGGTGGAAATGCATGGATTACCAAGTCGATTCCTGAAGATTCGATCGTTTTAAATACCACTACAACTGAAGTCAAAATAAAAGAAAAAAAATAAAAATGAGTCCACAGAAATTGCTAAACCTAATTGGAAACACTCCTTTGATGGAAACTGTCAATTTGGTTAAAAACAAAAACGTAAAACTTTTACTAAAACTTGAAGGGAATAATCCCGGAGGTAGTGTAAAAGACAGAGCGGCATATAACATGATTGCATCCGCTGTAGAAAGAGGCGATATTAAAAAAGGCGACAAGCTAATTGAGGCCACCAGCGGAAATACCGGAATTGCTCTGGCCATGATTGCACAATTGTTTCAAATCGAAATTGAATTGGTGCTGCCTGAAGATTCTACAAAAGAACGAACCCAAACCATGCGCGCTTACGGCGCTACAGTTATTTTAACGCCCGCTAGCGAAGGAATTATCGGCTCAAGGGACTACGCCGACAAAAAAGTTGCCGAAGGCGGTTATTTGATGCTAAATCAGTTTGCAAATGATGACAACTGGAAAGCGCATTATAAAACCACCGGTCCTGAAATCTGGAATGATACTGACGGAACGGTAACCCATTTTGTTTCGGCTATGGGAACCACAGGAACTATCATAGGAACTTCGACTTACTTAAAAGAAAAAAACAAAAACATTCAAATCATCGGCGCCCAGCCCAGCGAAGGATCTCAGATCCCGGGAATTCGAAAATGGCCTCAGGAATATTTACCGAAAATTTTCGACGCCGCAAAAGTAGATACCGTTGTTGATGTGAGTGAAACTGAAGCCAGAGAAATGACTAAAAGACTTGCTCTTGAAGAAGGTGTTTTTGCCGGTATGAGTAGCGGAGGATCTGTAGCTGTAGCATTAAAAATTGCCGAACAACTGGAATCAGGAGTTATTGTTGCCGTAATTTGTGATCGCGGTGATCGTTATTTATCTTCTGATTTATTTGACTAAAAATCTGGATTGCTGAGATTTTAAAGTCTTTTGAATCTCAGCAATTCAAAATTTCACAAACTTCTAAATTAGGAAAACTACAATTCAAACTCGATTCTAAATTCAGCTCCTTTATTTTTTCCATCACTGGAAGCCGTAAGCTTTCCTTTGTTCTTCTCAATTATTTTTTTACACAGATACAAACCAATTCCTGTCGAAGATTCGTTAGCAGTGCCCAGTCGGCTCATTTTTGTAAATTTCTTAAAGAGCTCATCAATCTGAGTTTTATCAAAACCAATTCCGTTGTCTGTAACCGTTACAATAAATCTTCCATCTTCCGTATAAATTCGAACTTTAACTTCACTGTCAAAATAAGAAAATTTAACAGCATTGCTAATCAAATTCACCAAAACCTGAACCAGCAAGCCTTCATCAATTCTTAACTTTGCCTCAACCATCTCCAAGTTCAAACTTAATTTAATGTTCTTATCGATCAAACGTTGCTCTACCTGTTCGTTGATAAAAGGCAAAATATTAGGAAATGAAATCATTCTCATTTCTAAATTCCCTTTCACTACCCTATCCTGTTCCTGCAATAGTTTAATGAAGTTTTCAATGTATCTAAATTGCAAATTAGTCGATTCACAAATCAATTCTGCTAACTGACGAACAGATTCTGATGGATTTTCACTTATAATCAGCCTTGCCAACCCCTGCGGATTTCCTGCAAAATTTTTCAAATCATGCGAAAGCATATAGATCAAATCCTGTTTTTCATTGATAAAACTTTCTGATTCATAAATAGATTCCTGAATATTACACAATAACAACCCTGCCTCATCACTATATTCTGTTGGTAAAATAGATAATCTTCTATTATTTCTGTAATCGTCCAAGGCTTTCGAAGCTATGGAAATAGGCTTAATTAAGTGGTTTAAAACCAACAGTGTCAACAATGTTGCCAATAAAGTCATAACCAGAGAAAAAATCAAAATAGAAGTAGCCGAAACACTGTGATTATAATACAATACATAAAACAAGATTCCAATCAGGGGAATATGAATACCGATAAAAGCAACAAACAAAAATTTGAAAGCGTAACTTTTCTTCAAAAAGCCAATTTGTGACAGACTATGATACAACTTCATAAAAGACAACAATACTAATAGGTTAAAAATGCAGTATTCAGGGTGATTGTTATAAACAAAGTTAACTTTTAAACTCGATTAAACGACTAAATTAGGGAATTTGATAAAATATTTTAAAAATTAAATTTATAAAAGTTTACAAACCCTTATTTTTGCGCTATGGGAAGAAAAAATACAGACAAAGTTGTCTTTCATCAAATTCAGGTTCTTGATGCAGGAGCAAAAGGAGTATCAGTAGCAAAAGCTCCTGACGGAAAAGTAATCTTTATTCCGAATGTCGTTCCTGGCGATGTAGTAGACGTACAAACCTTTAAGAAAAGAAAAGCCTACTATGAAGGCAAAGCCGTAAAATTTCACGAATTATCAGAACATCGTATTGAGCCAATATGCGATCATTTTGGGGTTTGTGGAGGATGTAAATGGCAAAATATGAAATACAGTCAACAGCTGTATTACAAACAAAACGAAGTAAAAAATCATTTGCAGCGCATCGGGAAAGTAGAACTTCCTGAATTCGAAAACATCTTAGGTTCTGAAAAACAGTTTTTCTACAGAAACAAGATGGAATTTTCATTTTCTAACAGCCGCTGGCTAACCGAAAAGGAAATTGAAAGCACAGAAGACTTAGGAAACCGAAATGCCTTAGGGTTTCATATTCCGAAAATGTGGGACAAAATTCTGGACATTCAAAAATGTCATTTGCAGGAAGATCCTTCAAATGCCATCAGAAATGAAATCAGGGCTTTTGCAAACGATCATAATCTGGCCTTCTTTAATCCGAGAGAACATTCCGGTTTACTAAGAACAGTAATGATTCGTACGGCATCTACTGGTGAAATCATGGTTTTGATTCAGTTTTTTGAAAACGATCCTAAAAACCGTGAATTGATTTTAGATCATCTTTACAAAAAGTTTCCGCAGATTACTTCATTGCAATATGTGGTAAACTCCAAACAAAACGATACGATTTACGATCAGGATATTAAATTGTACAAAGGAAGAGATTATATACTGGAAGAAATGGAAGGTTTAAAATTCAGCATCAACGCTAAATCTTTCTACCAGACCAATTCAGATCAGGCTTATGAATTATACAAGATAACCCGTGATTTTGCCGGACTTACTGGTAACGAAACGGTTTATGATTTGTATACCGGAACTGGAACTATTGCACAGTTTGTTTCTAAAAAAGCCAAAAAAGTAATTGGTGTCGAAAGTGTTCCCGAAGCAATTTTAGATGCGAAAGCCAATGCAGAACGCAATAATATTACCAATTGTGAGTTTTTTGTAGGTGATATGAAAGTTGTTTTCAACGAAGCTTTCATTGCTCAGCACGGAAAACCGGATGTTATTATCACAGATCCACCAAGAGATGGAATGCATGCCGCGGTTATTGATCAAATTTTGAAGATTGCTCCTGAAAAAGTAGTTTATGTAAGTTGTAATTCAGCAACTCAGGCACGTGATTTGGCTTTAATGGATGAAAAATACAAGGTAACGCGCGTTAGACCTGTTGATATGTTTCCACAAACGCATCATGTCGAAAATGTTGTACTTTTAGAACTTCGATAATAAAACTTAAATGAAAAAAATAATCTCTCTTTTACTAATCTTTACTTTTGGTCTGTCCAGTTGTGAGAAAGACGACATTTGTGATGCCAATACTCCTACTACTCCAAGATTAGTAATTACATTCTATAGCGACGCCGAACCTACTCTAAAACAAAATGTAAAAGATCTAATGGTAATTGGAGGAGCAGAGGGAGAAAATAAAGGAATTGTTTTTAATAAAAGCATAACAGACGAGACGAATCCTGCAAGATATGTAACCAATTCAAACACTGTTTCAATCCCCTTAAGGACAGATCAGAATACTACAACTTATCGTTTTGTTTACAACTCTTTAAGTACTAATCCTGCAACAAAAAATACAGACATTTTAACTTTTTATTACACCCATCAAAATGTGTATGTATCGAGAGCTTGCGGCTTTAAAACCACCTTTACACTTGATCAATTAAAACCTTTCTCTTTAGCTGACTCCGGAAATGACATATTGTGGATCAAGCAGATTTTTATAAAAAAGCTTAATGTTGAACTTGAAAATGAGACACATGTTGAGATATATTTTTAGTATTTGTTTATTGTTTTCAATGTTTTTGGGTCATTCTCAGGAAACATCAACCACAACAGTAACGAAAGAAGCCGTTAAAACAAATCCGAAGCCCCAGGCAGCCAAACCGGCTGTTAAGGAAACCAAACTGGATAGTATCAAAACGGATCGTTACGGACTTCGCGTAGGAGTTGATTTGTACAAATTAACCCGTGGATTATACGATAAGAACTACAAGGGTATTGAGGTTACGGGTGATTTTCGTCTGACAAAAAAATACTACCTGGCTGCTGAACTTGGTTTTGAAGACAAAACCACGGATGATGATCGATTAAATTCGACCGCAACCGGAACTTATATTAAAGGAGGTTTTGATTACAATTTGTACCAAAACTGGCTGGACATGGAAAATTTAATTACAATAGGTATGCGAGGCGGCTTCAGTACTTTTAGCCAACAATTAAACACCTATAAGATTTACAACGCAAATCCGTATTGGGGAGAACAACCAGCAATTGTTTCCGGAGAAAAATACAATGGCCTTACAGCAGGCTGGATTGAAGTTGCATTGGGAGTAAAAGCAAAAGTTTTCAACAATGTGTTTGTAGGCTTTGGAGTTCAGTTAAAACTTTTAGCCGCCAACCAAAAACCTTCGGGCTTTGATAATCTTTACATTCCGGGCTTTAACAGGACGTACGATGGTAGTTTCGGAATCGGGTTTAACTATACCGTTTCTTACTTTATTCCGCTTTACAAGAAAAAGACAATCATTCCTGAATTAATAAAAAAAGAGACCATTAAAAAGTAATAAGCTCTATTATAAAAAAATCCAAATTCCAATAGTAATCTATTAGAATTTGGATTTTTTCATTTTATGATAATTGAAATTCAACAGCAGCCATCGAATGAATTAAAGTGGTATCAAAAACCGGAACAGAAATATCTTCGGGTTTTATCACTAAAGGAATTTCGGTACAACCTAAAATAATCCCCTCAGCTCCCTCTTCAATCAATTGATTGGCAATTTCCAGATACCGTTTTTTAGTTGCCTCTGTTACCAAGCCTCTTCCCAACTCTTCAAAAATTGTGGCGTGCATAAAATCACGGTCGGCATCATTCTTCGGAATAATAGTTTCAATTCCGTTCTCGGCCAATTTATCTTTAAAAAAATCGAGTTCCATGGTAAACTTAGTTCCCAGTAAACCCACTTTTTTAATTGCTTCTTTCTGAATTTCTACCGCGGTTGCAGTTGCAATATGAATAATTGGTATATCAATCGCTTCTTGAAGTCGCTCAGCAATCAAATGCATGGTATTAGCACATAAAACAATAGCTTCTGCCCCGCCCTGCTGAAGAAACTGACATCCTTTTAAAAGCATATTAAAAGTCGAATCCCAATCATTGGCATCATTGTTCTTTTTAATATCAGCATAATTGAAAGAGTAGATCAAACACTCCGAGAAATTAAGCCCTCCCAGCTTATCATTTATTCCCTCGTTTACAAGTTTATAATAATCTGCTGTAGAAACCCAGCTAATTCCACCTATAAGTCCAATTATCCTCATATAAAAATCAAATTAATTATCCAATTTCTCTAATTCCTTTTATAAAAATCCATTTCATGAAAAGCTTTTCTCCGTCTTTGGTTTTTACCGACTGAAATTTAGGCGAAATTAAAGTGGCCACAATAAAAGCGGTCATCGGAATCCAAAATCCGGTTAATCCAGTATAAGAAGCTACCAAAAATCTCCCTAAAATAAATAGAATTGCGAAACATCCTAATTGGTATAAAAAAGCTCTTACTTGTAGTTTTGTCATTTTTTTCTTTTTAAAGGTTCAAAGTTCCAGAGGTTCAAAGCGACAAAGGCTTTCTCTTTGTGTTTATGACGCCTTGTTTCTTTGCAACTATTACTAAATTTTAAATTTGATCTTTTTATTGGACTCAGAGTTACAAAAACTCAAAGCGACAAAATATGTTTTCTTTGTACCTCTGAACCTTTGTCTCTTTGCAACTATTCGTTAACTTGAAATTTCGTTCTCTTGCTTCCCTCGTACATTTCGTACTTTACTAAACGTGCTTCAAGACTTGCGTTGAAAAGTTTAATTTTTCGGGATGGTTTTAGACCTACAAATTTCAGAGCTTCCAGATTTGCTGTAATAAACCAGGCATTTGTTCCCGGATAACTTTTCTTTAGAGTATCTCCTATATTTTTGTAGAATTCTTCCATATGAATATCCAAACGCTCATCGTAAGGCGGATTGAAAACCATGTGTAATTTTCCTTCTACAGCTTTTTCTGTATCAAAAAAGTTATTTTCTTCTACGGTAACATAATCCTCCAAATTGGCATTTCTGATATTGTCTTTGGCTTTATTTACAGCACTTGGTGCTTTATCAAAACCTTTTATCGTATAATGAAACTCCTTTGTTTTTTTCATCAAACTGTTTACAATCTGATCGAAGAGATCATTATCCCAGTCTTTCCATTTTTCGAATGCAAATTCTTTACGGTTAATATTCGCCGGAATATTACAGGCAATCATAGCCGCTTCGGCCAAGAAAGTTCCCGAACCACACATTGGATCTAAAAAATGACTTTGTCCTTCCCATCCTGACAATAATAATACTCCTGCTGCCAAAACTTCGTTGATTGGCGCAATATTCGTTGCGGTTCTGTAACCACGCTGATGCAATGAATTCCCTGAAGTATCCAGTGCAACCGAAACCTGATCTTTATCGATATGAACATTGATTCTTAAATCAGGAAAAGCTTTGTCGATACTCGGACGCTGTCCGGTTCTTTCTCTAAACTGATCTACAATAGCATCTTTACATTTTTGAGAAACAAATTCAGAGTGGTTAAAATAAGTCGAATGCACGGTCGCATCAATCACAAAAGTCTGATTGGCATTTAATAGTTTTGACCAATTTACACCCGAAATTCCTTTATACAATGCCTGCTCATTATTGGCTCTGAACGAATAAATAGGTTTTAAAACTTTAAGCGCTGTACGAAGCGATAAATTAGCTTTGTACATAAAACCTTTATCGCCTTTAAAGCTTACCATTCGCACTCCTTTTTCGACATCCTGAGCACCAAGAGCACGCAATTCATTCTCTAATATTTCTTCAAAACCAAAAAAACATTTGGCTATCATTCTAAAATTTTCTTCCATCTTTATTTTTGAATTATTTCAAATGCACTGCTGTTCATCTCTGCATCTGCATCTCTGTACACCTGCTGCATCTCTGCAATGATTCGTGAGGTATCGTTGCGAAATAGTTATTTTTCGGCAAAAATACACTAAATTTGCGGGACTTTGAATTAATTGAAATAGAATAAATGTCTGAAGCAGCAAACTCATCCTCACCAAATCAGGAACGTAATACCGAAAATTGGTTTACTTCATGGTTTGATACTCCCTATTACCACATCCTTTATAAAGACCGAAATTATCGCGAAGCTCAGATTTTCATGGACAATCTGACCCATTATCTGAATCTTCCGGAAAAAGCAAAAGTATTGGATTTAGCTTGCGGAAAAGGGCGCCATTCGATCTATTTAAATCAATTAGGCTTTAATGTCTTAGGAGCCGATTTGTCTGAAAACAGTATCGCCGAAGCCAATAAAAACAGTAACGAAACTCTGCATTTTAAGGTGCACGATATGCGTGAACCATTTGAAGAAAAATTTGATGCCATTTTTAATTTATTTACCAGTTTTGGATATTTCGAAAGCGACGACGACAATTTGACAACACTTAAAGCCATTAAAGAAAGTTTATCTGAATATGGTTTTGCAGTTATCGATTTTATGAATGTTACTCAGGTTATCGAAACATTGGTACCGGAAGAAGTAAAAAATGTAGACGGGATTGATTTCAAAATCAAAAGATATGTTGAAGACGGACATATTTTTAAAGAAATAGATTTTGAGGATCAGGGGAAAAAGTACCATTTCACAGAAAAAGTAAAAGCCTTAACTTTAAAAGATTTTGAAGAACTAATGGCCGAAGCCGGTATTTTCCTGTTGGATATTTTTGGAGATTACAGACTCAAAAAATTCCACAAAACTGAAAGCGAACGATTAATCATGATTTTTAAATAAAATTGGAGAATCGTTTAATTGTTTTTTGTTTAACCGTTTGATCGCTAAACAAAAAACAATTAAACGATTAAACAAATCAACGATTAAACAATAAAGAATGAATTATCTACTACCCTTATTTTCTGTACTTTTAGGTTATATGGTGGCTTTGTTTTTAAAACCAAAAAGCAAAACCAACCTAAAACTATTGCTTGCTTTTAGCGGTTCATTTTTATTGTCATTAACCGTAATGCATTTGTTGCCGGAAGTTTACGAAACACACAATGCTAATATCGGAATCTTTATCATGGTTGGAATTTTATTCCAGATTATACTTGAATTTTTCTCTAAAGGAGCAGAACATGGACACGTTCACGGACATGCTAAGATGTCTCAGATTCCGTGGCTCCTATTTACTAGTTTGTGTATTCATGCTTTTCTGGAAGGTTTCCCCGTAAGTCATCATCATGGTTTGGCGCTTGGAATCGCAATTCATCATTTGCCAATCGCCGTAATTTTAACTACTTTTTTTATCAATGCCGACCTGAATAAAAAGGCCATTTTTGCCTTCATGCTTACCTTTGCAGTAATGACTCCACTAGGAACCGTTGCCTCTGAATATCTGCCTATTTTAAGCAAATATTATACAGAGATTACGGCCATTGTAATTGGAATCTTATTTCACATTTCCTCCACAATTATTTTCGAAAGCAGCGAAGGACACAAGTTTAATGTTGCCAAAGTCTCTATGATTGTTCTTGGGGTTCTTTTGGCCTTTATATTGTAGTTTGGAAACCCGGGAAGCAGAAAACTTTCTTCTCTGCTTCTTACATTTCACTTTTTACATCTCACATCTCACCTTATAAACCTAATTCCCAGTTCTGTTTTTCTCCTCCTGATTTCCGAAATCACGTTGCTTTACGTTTATCTTTTTATTTCCGAAATTATAAATAACGGACAAACGCAAAAATCGGTTCGAGAAATTCTGACTGTACACTTGCTTTACACCATTTACAACCGAAACAAGATCTTTTAAATAAGAAGTATTAAAAATATCATTGGCCAGAAAAGCAATTTGCATTGATTTACCCAACAATTCCTGCTTAAATCCAATATCAAAACTCGACATATATCCTGTTTTGTACAAACCACTTTTAGAAGGTGTATTATAGTTAAAATCAATTTGAAGTTTACTCGTTTTGCTCAATGAGAATGTATTGTTAGTTGAAAAATTAACTTCTAAACTATTGGATGGCGTGGCATGAATATCTTTTATAAACTTTGTTTTTGATCCTAAGAAATACAACGTGTTTTCGCTTTGCCACCAATCTGCAAAACTAGCCGAATAACTTTCTCCTACTCCATATTTTAGATCCTTAAAATAATTTTCTCTGGTTACAATCTGTGTACTGGTTTCCGGAATTGAAGTAAAAATGACACCGTAACCATCATTGATCACGTTTAAGAAAACACTGGTTCTCAGGGTTCCTTTGTACGAATGGGTAAATTCGAAATTATCACTGAAGGAGGGTCTTAAAAACGGATTTCCCTCTGAATAACTGTTACTGTTAATATAATTACGAAACGGATTCATCAAGTCAAACTGAGGTCTGCTGATTCTTTTTCCATAATTTAAGCTGAAATTGTTGTTTTCATTTTTCTTATACGAAACATAAACCGTTGGAAACAATCTCAGATAATTATTCTTTGTTTCCTCGTTTAAGGTCTCCGAAAAACCGTTTGTTTTAGTATTCTCAAGTCGTAAACCAAGTTGAAGATTCCATTTTTCGCTGAGTTTTTTATCTCCGTTAATGTAAACCGCCTGATTGTTCTCTGTATATTTAAATCGGTTGGATTGGTTGGGATCCAGTACCGGTACCCCCGTAATTGTATCGTAATAAAGTATATAACTTTTGCTGTTTGTAAAACTCATTTTTGCACCGTATGACAAGTTAAATGCATCAAGCGGATGCTCCATATCTGCCTTGAAACTCCAGTTATCAATTTCCTGATTCGAAATATTTCTGGCTGCCTGATTGATCCCCACGAAAGTATTGTCTGGTCGGTAATTATTGGCAATAGAACTTCTGTCAAATTTGGAATCGTAATTAAAGTAATCTACATCAAAAGACAGTTTTCTGTTCAAAGAATCCAATTTTGTAATCAAATGTCCGTGATACGTCTGATTACCAGACTTTTTATCCACAAAACTATTGTTCAGAATATAATTATCCAATTCGTTTTTGGTATTGTAATTATTGATTCTGATATCCGAATCAAAATCCGGGTTACTTCTATCGTTTAAAAACTGAAAACCAGCTGTTATACGATCTGAAAAATCATAATCCAAAGCTACTTTTCCGGATAAATTCTGATCGTTAAATTTTGTTTTTATAATCATTTCCGAAAGCCCGTCGGGGAAATACATGTCCAGAAATTCATCAGCGTATTTATGCCCTGCTTTTCCATTAATACTGGCCGAGAATCGAAACTTATTTTTGTTATAAAAGAAGTTATTTCTCAAAGTCAATGCCCCGTACTTATTTTGATCGTAAGATGTAGTAGTTGTGTTTTTCCAGGCGTTTCGGGCACCTTTTTTCAGTATAATATTAATGAGCCCTCCTGTTCCTTCGGCTTCATATTTTGCCGGAGGAGTGCTAATAATCTCGATATTTTTGATATCTGCTGCCGAGATTGATTTTAAGTAATTGTTTAGTTCCTCACCGGTTAATTCAACGATACGTCCGTCGATCATCACACGTGAAGCGCCTTTACCTAAAATATTAATCACATCTTTTTGAACCACAACACCCGGTGCTGTATTTATAGCACTTAAAGCATCACCTCCAACCGTTGTTACATTGTTTTCAAGGTTATAAACCAAGCGATCTGTTTTTTGCTCAATCGTCTTTTTTTGAGTTTTGATCACAACCTCGCCTAATTGAGTGGTGTTCTCTTTCAAAACTATGGTCTTTAAATCGATATCTTTTTCAATCGTAATATGCTTTTCGTAATCTATAAATCCCAAAAGACTTATTCCAATTTTATAAGAACCTTCTTTTAGACTAATTTCAAAAGAACCGTCTTGTTTACTTGTGGTTCCTTCTATAATCTTTCCTTCTAAATTAAATACAGAAACATCTACCCATTCTAATGCAGTTGTTTCGCTGGCTATTTTTCCTTTTAATTTTGCAGTAGTTTGTGCCAAAACAAACACCGGCAGTACTAAAATAATAAGGAGGCAAACTTTTTTCATAATTTCTGGTTTTAAACTTGTTCGATTAATTTGAAGCAAAGTTGCCCTGGAAATTTTGAGAATTCGACCGACAAAAAAAAGTCGAACTCATTTTCTCAGAAGAAATGAGTTCGACTTTTTCCAACACAAAGTAGTACTTTATGCAAAGTCCTTATTATGAAGCATTCCGATAAGCTGTTGGCGTTAAATTAGTATATTTTTTAAAGGAGGTATTAAACGACGATTTTGAATTAAAACCTACTTCATACAAAATTTCCAAGACCGTAAGCTGACTCTTGGACTGATCTTTCAGAATATTCATTGCTTTTTGAATGCGATATTCATTTACAAAATCAAAAAAGTGTTGATCGATATGATGGTTAATCAAAACCGATAAATCGCGAACCGGTATATTAATCTGGTTAGAAAGCTCCTGAATCGTGAGCGACGGATCAAGAAAAGGTTCCTTTTGTGCCATATACAATTTCAAGGTCGAAATTTGACCTGCAATCACTTCATTTTGATACTCTTTTGCCTCGATATTACTTTCATTCTCTTCAGGAAGAATATCTTTGGCTAATTGCAATTTGGAATCTATCCCACGAAAAAGCTCCGGATGATTCAGGGCTTTTAGTACAAACCAACAGGTTATTACTAAAACCATCAGCTGTAAGATAACGTTCGTCCAAATCCATAACGAATCGAAGTCAATGTATCTTAAAGCATTCTTAGCAATACACAAGTAATACAAAACAAAAAATATAGTAGATATTTGAAGTAACCATTTAAAAACAGAACTTCTCGGGTTCGCATAATTTTCCTGGTATATTGCTTTGTATTTTTTTAAAACAAAAAATACTCCAATACTATAAAATACAATTTGCAAGGCCAAGGCAAGAAACAAAGATGACATTTCAGGCGTTTGATCGCGGTGTTTATAGAATACTATTTTAGCTTCATTCGTTAAAAAGTAAAGTCTGAAAAGGTAAAATATATTTATGAGTACAAATGGAATTGCATGCAATAAATGCTTTGCTTTTAATCGAAAATCTGCAAAACAAACTGATAAGACATACAGATAAAAAAAAGGTAATACTAGAGAACAAACCGTCCATCTGAAAAATTCTAAATTAAAATGAGCTTTAATAAATTCATCGTCAATAAACATCCCGCTATTGTCAATGGCAAAAAATATCAAATAAAAAGCAAATAGTCCGTTTGCCAGTTTGTTTTTTGTTTTCACAGTGAGTAAAAAGAATGCCAGTAATAATGAAACAAAAACTGATATTTTTGCGATACTCGTTAAAAAGCTAATTATATCCATTCCAATTTTTTAATTATTTAACAAATATAATATTTTAGTTGTTGTAATAGAAGTTCAATAAAGCAATCGTTTCATCAAAAATCATAACCGTTACGATTTTAAATCTTTGTGAGTTTACGTTCTAAATTTCGGGATTGCAATAAAAAAGATTAATTTTGACCCAGTTCAATTAACATGAAAAAATGACCTTTACAAAAACTACAGAACAGGCCTCAAAATACGAACATTTAGAAGAAATGTCGGTTCATGAACTTTTGGTTAACATCAATCAGGAAGACAAAACTGTTCCGGATGCAGTCGAAAAAGCGATTCCGCAAATTGAAACTTTAATAACACAAGTGGTTTCCAAATTGAAATTAGGAGGCCGCTTATTTTATATCGGAGCCGGAACATCGGGACGTTTAGGTGTTGTCGATGCTTCAGAATGCCCTCCTACTTTTGGTGTTCCTTTTGATTTAGTAAACGGAATTATTGCCGGTGGTGACACTGCCATTCGCCGTGCCGTAGAAAATGCCGAAGATAACGCCACACAGGCCTGGATCGATTTGCAGGCCAATAATATTGATAAAAATGATGTGGTGATTGGTATTGCAGCTTCGGGAACTACACCTTATGTTATAGGTGGTTTAGAAAGTTGCAATCAAAATAACATCCTTACAGGCTGTATCACCAACAATGCAGGAAGCCCATTGGCACTTACAGCTCAATTTCCAATTGAAGTTGTGGTAGGACCGGAATTTGTCACAGGAAGTTCCCGAATGAAAGCCGGAACAGCTCAAAAATTAGTACTTAACATGATTTCGACTGCGGCAATGATTCAGCTTGGAAAAGTAAAAGGCAACAAAATGGTCGATATGCAATTGAGCAATATAAAACTAGTAGATCGTGGTGTAAAAATGATAATGGGAGAAATTCCTGTATCCTATGAACAAGCCAGTGAATTATTAAAAAAATACGGCAGTGTAAGAAACGCTGTCGACAATTATAATCTTTAATGTGAGATGTTTTTTAGTGAAATGTTTATAGTGAGATGTGAAATGTGAGATGTAAAATAATCATGACCTTCTGATCGTAAATTTCTGAACTTGAAACTTGAAACCTCAAACTTGAAACTGTCAAAAACCTGAAACAAAAAAATGGCAACAAATAAAGAATTACTGGGAAAAGGAATTAAATATTTATCGGGTTCATTGCCTCTATTGTTTATTGGACCATCGTTAATTTATAATGCTTTTATGAATCAACATACCAACTGGCACTATCTGGTTCTGGGCATTGGAATTGTAGCTTGTTTAAGCGCCATGTTTTTGATCTTTTACGGATTGAAAATCATTATGAAAGGTTTGTTTAATGACTAAAGCAATAGTGATTATCATTAAACCCAAATAGTTGTAACCAAAATTCAACTACTAATCTGCAAAAAAATATTCAATATAATTGTATGGAAAGTCTAATTCACATTCAGAAAACCTTCGAAAAAGTCACTTATATTGATAAGAAAATAAACAATCGGGAATTTGAAGATTGTGTTTTTAAGAATTGTGTTTTTAAGAATTGTGATTTTTCGAACAGTAATTTTGCTTATAATACCTTTTTAGACTGCGAGTTTATTGATTGCAATTTATCAATGACAAGTCTGTTTAGTACCAGTCTAAAAAATGTTACTTTCAAAAATTGCAAACTTCTGGGCATTGCTTTTAACGAATGTGATGATTTTTTATTCCAGGTTTATTTTGAAGATAGTACGTTAGATTATGCTGCTTTTTCGAACAAAAAAATGCCTAAAACTAAATTCATCAACTCCTCTTTGCGGGAAGTGACTTTTATTGGATGCAATCTGACCAGTTCGTTATTTGACAATTGTAATCTTGAAGGAGCTATTTTTAACGACACCCAACTGGCAAGTACCGATTTTAGAACCGCTTACAATTATAAAATTGATCCTGAGTTTAATCCAATGCGAAAAGCTCAATTTTCAACTCAGGGAATTACTGGGTTATTAGACAAATATGATATCAAAATTGTGTAGTTTTCTGTCGCGAATTCCTGCTATAAAATAAAACCCTATTTCCGCTAAACCAAATGTATCATTATGAAAGCAACTGATTCCTATTTAGAAAGCGTTAAAAAACAGTTTTTATACTATAAAATGCTGGGCGAAAAAGCCATCGCGCAATTAGAACCTGAACAACTTTTTGTTACCCTAAATGAAGATACCAACAGCATTGCCACCATTGTCAAACATGTCTCCGGTAATATGCTTTCGCGCTGGACAGATTTTCTGACTTCTGACGGTGAAAAAGAATGGCGCAATCGCGATTCGGAATTTGAAAATGACCTGCAATCAAAAGAAGAAGTCATCGTTAGCTGGAATAAAGGCTGGGATTGTTTTTTGAATACTTTAAACAGCTTGCAACCGGAACAGCTTTCAGATATCATTTATATCCGTAACGAAGGGCATACGGTTATTGAAGCCATCAATCGACAACTGGCACATTATCCTTATCATATCGGACAGATTGTTTTTTATGCCAAACAATTAAAAAAAGGTGACTGGGACAGTTTATCCATTCCGAAAAATAAATCCGGAAATTACAATGCCGAAAAGTTTGCCAAGGAAAAAGAAATCAAGAACTTTACGGATGATGAATTGAAAAAACTTTCGAATGATGATTAATCTTCTATAAATGGAAGCCTCATCTTTTATAATCTATAGAACAATTAAATTTTAAAAATGAAAAAAATTATATTCCTGTTACCCTTAATCACTTTATTCTCCTGTTATAATGCAGAACACAACTGCAAAGATTTCAAAAACGGAAAATTCAAATTTGAGTTTGAAGTAAATGGTGTTAAAAAAACAACGGTTTTTGAACGTAAAGACAATATCGAAATCGAAACTTTTGAAGGCAAAACAGATACTTCAACAGTACGTTGGGTAAGTGATTGCGAATACATCTTGCAGAAAAAGCATCCTAAAAATATGGCTGAAGAAAAAGCCATCAGCATGAAAATTCTAACCACTTCTAAAGATTCTTATACTTTTGAATTTGGAATGGTAGGTTCTGACCAAAAACAACGCGGAACGGTAGTAAGAGTTGAGTAAATAATCTATAAAATGTTTTAAAACACTTTTAGTATGGAAGTATTTCTAAATCCTGACGCATGGATCGCCTTACTAACATTGACTTTTCTTGAAATTGTTCTGGGAATCGATAATATTATTTTCATATCGATCGTTACGGGAAAGTTACCAGAGGAAGATCGAAAGCGAGCTACCCGAATTGGTCTGTTTCTGGCAATGTTTATGCGTATCGCCCTGTTGATGGGAATTTCGTATCTAATTGCTATGAAAGCGACTCTTTTTAGTATTCACTGGGGCTGGTTTGAAGGAGATTTTACCGGTCAGGCCGTAATTTTATTTCTGGGTGGTTTGTTTCTGATTTATAAGAGCACCAAAGAAATCAGTGAAAAGGTAGATCATCACGCCGAAGAAGAAAAAACACTTAAGGCTGTTGCTAAAAAATCATTCTCAAACGTCATTGTGCAGATTCTGTTGATCGATTTAATCTTTTCGGTCGACTCCATTTTAACAGCTGTTGGTATGACAAATGGAGTTCATGGCGCTTTAACGATCATGATTACCGCAGTTATTATTTCAGTATTGGTCATGATGTTGTTTGCGGTTCCAGTTGGAAATTTTGTCAACAAAAACCCATCCATACAAATATTAGGTCTTTCGTTTTTGATTCTGATTGGCTTTATGCTGATTACAGAAAGTATGCATTTATCGAATGCAGCGCTTGCAGGCGAGCATATTGGCGCTGTCCCTAAAGGATATTTGTACTTTGCCATTTCGTTTTCGCTTGCTGTTGAATTTATCAATATGCGAATCCGAAAAAGACATTCACAAAACTAAAACTATTAAGTTTCCGTTTGGAAGCATTTTATTCAACAAATCCAGCACGTTTTAACACCTGGAAACATAAAAAACGCTAAGAGAGTATCTTAGCGTTTTTCGTTTTTTATTATTCTAAAACCAGACCTATTTGGCCGTCGTCATCTAATTCTGTTTCCACAGATTCATCTTCAGAATCTACTGGTTTCCTTTCCGGAACTTCTTCAACCGGTTCTTCATAAGGCAGCGGATCTAACAAATTAACCTGTCTCAGCTTATCGGCCGTCAATTGATTCCCTAGTGCTTTAAAACCTTTTACCGCAATAAAATCCTCAACATCAATATGCAAATCTTCTTTTTGAACTCCTTTTACCTTTGAAAAAACCAACTGGGCTAACGGACGGTAATCTGTAGATACAATTTCTAATTGCGAATTCGGATGATCTGTAATAAAACTTTCTTCTTTTCCTTCATTTTCAACAAGGAAACGTTTCAGGAAATAACGTTCTTTTTCTCCATCATAATAGATAGCCGAAATTGGTTTCTTAGGCTTCCATTTCTCCAGGACAATCATATCTTCATCAAAGTGAGTCGATAATTCAGGTATAATAACCTTTAGTTTACCACTCTGACTGATAATTAAGATTTTATCGCTTGGTTTAAATTCACCCAACAATTCTCCTCTGGCGTCAACATTCAAACGTTTCACCGTATCATCAAACCACACTTTTCTTGGCAATAGCGTCGAAATACCTTTCTCTTTTAATTCAATTTTTTTGATTGGGTATTTCGTAACCAGATTTCCTTTTGAAGCCCTTCCTTTGATCGCTAATTTAGCAAAATCAATATCAAATTTCAATTTCTTTATCGTTCCAATCTGACGCAATAGGATGGTAACAACCTCAGCCTCTCCATTCGGATTATGCGAAAAATAAACGACTTGTGATCCATTGGTCCCATTCGTTAAATCATAAGGTTTATCACGCGTCACACCAGTAACATTAAAACGTTTTATATAAGAAGGACCTGATTTTCCATCGCGGTACATCATATTGTAAATCGTGCGTTTATCGTTTTTATCAAAAACTGCAGCATGTATAATGTCTTTTCCAACGAATGTCTTGGTATCCACTTTTGTAATCATCATTTTACCATCGCGCAAAAACACAATAACATCGTCAATATCAGAACAATCCGCTAGATATTCATCTTTCTTTAAACTGGTTCCAACAAAACCTTCTTCTCGATTTAGGTACAATTTCGTGTTTCTTAAAACCACTTTTGTAGCTTCGACATTATCAAAGACACGAAGTTCAGTCTGACGTTCGCGACCTTTTCCGTATTTCTCTTTTAACTTAGTAAAATAAGCAATTGCAAAATCCGTTAAGTTTGCGAGATTGTATTCTACCTCCTTCATTTCGTCTTCCAACTTTGCGATAAAGTCATCGGCCTTATCAGAGTCAAAGCGGGTAATACGAATCATCGGAATCTGAGTCAATCGCTGTAAATCCTCATCGTTGATTTCTCTGACGAATGATTTTTTGAATGGATCAAAACGATCGTATAAATATTTGTAAAGTGATTCTCTGTCAGAATACAATTTGAAATCAATGTACATCTCTTCACGAATGAAGATCTTTTCTAAAGTCGAAAAATGCCATTTGTTTTTTAATTCTTCTAATTGAATTTCCAACTCCTGACGAAGCAAATCAACGGTTCTGTGCGTCGATATTTTCAACATTTCAGAAACCCCAATAAACAAAGGCTTATTGTCTTCAATAACACAACCTAAAGGTGCTACCGAAGTCTCACAGGCTGTAAAAGCAAACAACGCATCTATGGTTTTATCCGGAGAAACTCCCGGAAAAAGATGGATTAAGATCTCAACATCGGCCGCGGTATTGTCTTCAATTTTCTTGATTTTGATTTTACCTTTTTCGTTGGCTTTCAAAATACTGTCAATTAAACTCGAAGTATTGGTTGAAAACGGAATTTGTGTAATCACCAGTGTATTCTTGTCTAACTGAGCAATTTTAGCACGTACACGTACACGTCCGCCACGAAGTCCGTCATTATAATTCGACACATCGGCAATACCTTGTGTCATGAAATCAGGATATAAGGTAAAAGCTTTTCCTTTTAAAATTTTGATCGAAGCATCAATTAATTCATTGAAGTTGTGAGGTAAAACTTTAGTCGAAAGTCCAACCGCGATTCCCTCTGCTCCTTGTGCCAAAAGCAACGGAAACTTAACCGGAAGATTATTTGGCTCTGCACGACGACCATCGTACGAAACACCCCAATCGGTAATTTTTGGCGAATACAAAACCTCCAAAGCAAATTTTGACAAACGTGCTTCAATGTAACGGGAAGCTGCTGCTCCGTCACCTGTTAAAATATTACCCCAGTTACCCTGACAGTCAATCAATAAATCTTTTTGCCCAATTTGCACCATAGCATCACCAATACTAGCATCTCCGTGTGGGTGATACTGCATGGTGTGACCAACAACATTGGCTACTTTATTATAACGACCGTCATCCAGCTCTTTTAAAGAGTGCATAATACGACGCTGAACCGGTTTAAAACCATCTTCAATCGCCGGAACGGCACGTTCTAAAATTACATACGAGGCATAGTCCAAAAACCAGTCTTTGTACATTCCGGTAACTTTGGTAATTACGTCTTCTCCCTCCTGTTCCTGATTTTCGTAAAAATGCGCTCCTTCAAAATGTTTGGCATCTACATCGATAATTTCATCGTCATCTCCTTCCTGAATGTTATCCAGGTTTTCTTCTGAATTATTCTCGTCGTCGCCCGGAATGATGTTATCGTCTTCTTCGTCTTTCATCTAATTATATTCTTATTATAATTCTATTTATTTTCAAGGAGCTCTTTTAAAACCTCAACACTTGGCAATACTGTTTTGTATTTACTGGCAAAAATTTGCTCATTGTTTTCCGGTAAAGTATATTTTACTACCGATTCACTTTTGTTCTGACAAAGTACAATTCCAATTGTTTTGTTTTCGTCTTCCAATCGCATTTCCCGATCGTAATAGTTCACATACATCTGCATCTGACCTAAATCCTGATGTTTCAGCTCTCCTATTTTCAAATCAATCAGTACAAAACACTTTAATATTCTATTGTAAAAAACCAAATCGATTCGAAAATGTTTATCGTCAAAAGTAATTCTGTTTTGTCTGGCAACAAAAGTAAAACCATGCCCCAACTCCAATAAAAAGTGCTCTAATTTATTGATAATCTCCTCTTCCAATTGCGATTCGGAATACTGATTTAATTCGGGTAGTCCCAGAAACTCCAATATATAAGGATCTTTTATAATATCTTTCGGTTTTTCAATAATCTGACCTTGTTCTGAAAGTTTTAAAATCCCCTCTTTATCACGACTTAAAGCTAATCTGGTATAAAGTGCTGTATCATATTGCCGTTTTAACTCACGAACACTCCAATTGTATTTTTCAGATTCAATTTCATAAAAACGTCTTTCCTTTTCATCTTCAATTCGCATTAAGAAAATATAGTGAGTCCAAGTTAATTTGAAAAACGAAGCCAATGACTGCACTTTTTGAGATTGAAATTCCTCAGTCACTGACTGTGATTTCTTTGTTTTCAATTCCCCAGTCAATGACTGGGGAATTCTATTTTGCAATTTCGTCATCGGTGATGACGAAATTGAATAAATTTGATAAAACTTCCGCATACGATCCAAACTTTCAACCGAAAAACCCTTACCAAATTCCTCTGTCAATTGTTTAGAAAGGCCTTTTAAAAGCTGTTTTCCGTATGCAGCTCTGTCTTTTCCGTTCTGCTCTTCTTCAACAATTATTCTTCCAATTTCAAAATAAGTAATTGTCATTGTTGAATTTACGGTACGTAAAACCTGTTGCCGCGCATTTTGCAATAACTCGGCAACTTGCTGAAAAATAACTTTATTTTGAAGACCGTCTGACAATAGTATATTTTATTTAAATCTTAAACCTCCTCTTCAACTGCATCCAATTCTACTTTCAAATTCTTGATAATAAATTCTTGTCTGTCTGGAGTATTTTTCCCCATATAGAAAGACAATAATTGCTCTATCGAAGTATTTTTATCCATCATAATTGGGTCAAGACGAATGGTTTCTCCAATAAAATTCTTAAACTCATCCGGTGAAATCTCTCCCAAACCTTTAAATCGGGTGATTTCTGGTTTTGGTTTTAACTTTTCAATTGCAGATTTTCGTTCTTCTTCAGAATAACAATAGATGGTTTCTTTTTTATTACGAACCCTGAAAAGTGGCGTTTGCAAAATATACAAATGTCCTTCTTTAATTAATTCCGGGAAAAACTGCAGAAAAAAAGTAATCAACAGTAAACGAATGTGCATACCATCGACATCGGCATCGGTTGCGATTACGATGTTATTGTAACGTAATTTTTCCAGTCCGTCTTCGATATCCAGGGCTGCCTGCAATAAATTGAATTCTTCATTCTCATACACAATTTTCTTGCTCATTCCGTAAGAGTTCAAAGGCTTACCACGCAAACTGAAAACTGCCTGTGTATTCACATCACGCGATTTGGTAATCGATCCGGAAGCCGAATCTCCCTCGGTAATGAAAAGTGTGCTCTCCAGATTTCGTGGGTTCTTTGTATCGGGAAGATGCGCACGACAGTCTCTTAATTTTTTATTATGAAGATTCGCTTTTTTAGCACGATCTGTTGCCAGTTTACGAATTCCTGATAATTCTTTACGCTCTCTCTCCGCTTGTAGAATTTTACGCAATAAAGCTTCTGCAGTTGGCGGATTTTTATGTAAATAACTGTCTAATTTGTTTTTGATAAAATCATTTACAAAAGTACGAACCGAAACCGGTGGTGTTCCGTCATCAGAACCCATATCAGTAGAACCTAATTTTGTTTTGGTCTGAGACTCAAAAACCGGCTCCATAACTTTAATACTAATCGCACTCACAATCGATTTACGAACATCGGATGCTTCAAAGTTTTTATTGTAAAACTCACGAATGGTTTTTACAATGGCTTCTCTGTAGGCCGCTAAGTGCGTTCCTCCCTGTGTGGTGTTCTGGCCATTAACAAAAGAGTGATATTCCTCACTGTATTGCGTTTTACTGTGCGTTAAAGCGATTTCGATATCATGATCTTTCAAATGAATAATTGGATATTCAAGATCTTCTGCATTTATGGTTTCTTCTAATAAATCGCGAAGTCCATTTTCGGAATAATATTTTTCTCCGTTGAAAATAATCGTCAAACCATTGTTTAGATAACAATAGTTCTTCACCATTTTAATTACATATTCTAAACGGAATTTATAATTTTTAAAAATCGTTTCGTCAGGAATGAAGGTTACTTTTGTTCCTTTTCGCTTTGTTGTTTCAATTATATCTTCTTCAAGAACCAAATTTCCTGCAGAAAACTCAGCTCCTTTTTGTTTATCATCACGAACTGATTCTACACGAAAAAAATTGGATAATGCATTTACCGCTTTTGTTCCGACACCGTTCAAACCAACCGATTTCTGGAAAGCCTTAGAATCGTACTTCCCTCCCGTGTTCATTTTCGAAACTACATCAACTACTTTTCCTAACGGAATTCCACGCCCGTAATCACGAACCGAAACCGTTTTATCTCTGATAGTCACTTCGATAGTTTTTCCTGAGCCCATTACGAACTCATCAATACAGTTGTCTAAAACTTCTTTTAAAAGAATATAAATACCATCATCCGGCGAAGATCCGTCTCCCAATTTCCCGATATACATTCCGGGACGCATACGGATATGTTCTTTCCAATCGAGTGATCGGATGTTATCTTCGGTATATTGATTTTGCTCTAGCATAAGGTGAATTGGATTTTTGGCTAATGTACCATTTATAGTCAAAAAATGAAAGCGTATTTTTCTTTTTGTTACGAATCATAACAGCTTTAAACCCTATTTACATTGATTTTAAAATAATAAAGTTCCTAAAAATATAAAAAAACAGAATTTGAACAAAAAAATACTATTTGATTCCCAGTACCTCTTTCGCCAAAGCAATCATTTCGGGCGTTCCCGTATTTTTGTTTTTTTCATCAGAAAGTTTTACAACGCCTTGCCAATGGGTATCGTTCAGCTTAACTTCTGTCAATTTTATAACCATATTCATCGATCGCAAACCAACATCATTGGTAAAATTGGTTCCGATACCAAATGACATTTTAATTTTGTCTTTACAAAAATCGGTAATATTTTTTACCTTCTCATAATTCAGCGAATCAGAGAACACAATGACTTTCGATTTCGGATCAATTCCCATTTTGACATAGTGCGAAATTACTGTTTCTGCAAACTCAATCGGATCACCGCTATCGTGACGTACTCCGTCAAAAAGCTTGGAATACTTTTTATCAAACTGTTCGAAAAATACAGCCGTAGTATAAGTATCTGTCAGGGCAATCCCAAGATCACCGCCATACACCTGTGTCCAGTGTTCCAGCCCCATTGAATTGGCCATTTTAAAGCCATATTGTGCAGCATGAAACATAAACCACTCATGAGCGTGCGTACCCAAAGGCCGTATGTTGTTAGTCATTGCAAAATGAACATTACTTGTGCCTATAAAACTCTCCGCACCAAATTCCCGGAGTGTTTCATTTACCACAGCCTGCACATCATATGAGTGACGACGACGCGTTCCGAACTCCAGAATCGAAACTCCGATTTTATTGTAATTGTCTATTTTGCTTTTGGTCAGACTTCTCAAAGTTTCATCGTCTGATCGAAGTAAATGACCAGTTTTATAATACAATTCCGAAATTAGAGCCATCAAGGGCACTTCCCACAAAATTGTCCGGTACCAGTATCCTTCAACTGTAACTTTTAACTCAGAACCTGTCTGGGTAATTTGAACTTCAGACGGGTCAAAATTATAGCCCTGCAAAAAATCAAAATAAGTGGGATCTAAGTAAGAACAATGACTGGATAAGTATTGCTTTTCTTCTTTTGTCAACCGCAAATCTCCCATTGCATCTACCGATTTCCGAAGTAAGTCTCCAAAACCCGGTGGAAAATCATGTTTTCCCCTGTTTATAAAACCATAACAAACCTGAGACTTCGGGAAAAGTTTGATTACAGCATGCTGCATTGTAAATTTATAGAAATCATTATCTAAAATTGATTTCGGAAAAGTTGTTTCCATGATCTGGCTGCTAAGTTAATTTCAAAAACCTTATACGCTAAGATACGGCAATTCGGTAAAAGAAGAAAGTACTTTGCACAAAGATCGCCCATTTGGCTTACTTCGGAAGAATTTTAAATGCCATTATACCGTTCCGATCGAGAAAAAAAGTAATAAATGAGCCTATTTTTTTATCATAGGTTACTTCAAATTCCAAAGCCCCTCTTATTTCTCTAGGAGCTTCAATTTTAACAGGTTTCCCATTTTTCAGATAATATAATGTATCTGTCTTTGAGATATTTTTTATTCTGAAAGTGATCTTGTCTCCATCGTTTGCATGAATAATTCCCGAATTGGGTTTCAAAATTTCATGATCACCTTCAATTGTAGCATCAAAAATCAAAGGTCCGTTCAGGAAATCTTCTTTGCTTAATTTTGTATTGAGATAGGTACCGGAATCCGGAAAATGTTTCGCAAAAAAGTACTTCGGATCGGTGTCAAAATAAGCGGATGTAAAATGACTCACCGCCACCTTCTTGTTGCCGTCGTAATAGCCCTGTCCCCAGGTTACGTCAACCAATATCCACTTTCCTTCTATCTGAACGATATTCCACGAATGATTGGACAATGAATTTTCACGTCCGATATCACTCAGCAATCGCTTAGAATCTCCTCTGACCACTTCACATTTCAAACCTGTTAAGAAAGCCAGCTGCTGATACAGCAGTGTAAAACCCTCACAAACTGCTTTTTGAGATGCAAAAGCTTGCTGCCATGTTTTATCTTTTATAAGCTTGATCTGCGCTTGTTTTTCGGCTTCATTTTTGTAACTAAACCGAACTGGTTTTGGCGGGTTCAGATAGGATTTGTAATCGTATTTTAAGTTTAAAGCAATCCAACTGTAAATCGCTCTCGCTTTATCACGATCTGAAGTAAAGTCTTTTTGGATTCTATCTGCCAGATTTTCTACAGTACTAAAATGTGCAGGATACCTGAGTACAATATTATCAATGGCATCATATTTTTGGGCGTGTACCGAATGCAGGAAGATAAAATTCAGAAGTAAAATGCTAAAGGCAATCTTTTTTAGGATCATAAATTAAAAACTAGACTTAATAATGTCTTTTAGTTCCTTATCTAACTCTGCATTTGAGATTTTATTTTCCTCCAAATCAAAATTTGCATTAAACGCAGGCAATGAGAAAGTAGCTTTAATTTGTGCACCAAATCTCGGCAAAGCATTATTGGCAATTTCCAAAACTGAAGCTCCCCCTCTTGGCCCAGGTGAAGTAGCCAATAACAGCATTGGTTTCTGCTGAAAGATTTCCTTCATTATTCTGGAACTCCAATCAAACAAGTTTTTAAAAGCGGCAGAATAATTCCCATTGTTTTCTGCCAAAGAAACCACTAAAAGATCTGCATTTTCAATCTTTTGCAAAAATGCTTTTGCCAACTCATGCTGACCGATTTCTTTTTCTAAATCAACACTAAATAAAGGCATGGCAAAATTATTGAGATCCAAAACCTCAACTGTTGCATTATCAAATAAACTGGCAGCATAAGTCGCCAGATGTTTGTTTATTGAATGCTGACTGTTACTTCCTCCAAAGGCTATAATTTTCATAGTGGTATTATTTTTTAATTTCAAAAATCTCTTTTTTTATTTCTACAGCGTATTCGTTTGGAGCAATTTGTCCTCCAAATGATTTGGCATACACTTTGGTAAACTCAGCTCCAAAATACAAAATGATTGCCGAATAATACACCCAGACCAAAATAATTATTACCGATCCGGCTGCACCGTAAACACTCGCTATTGTTGAATTTCCTAAATAAAATCCAATCGCAAATTTGCCAATCAAAAAAAGAACCGCTGTACATCCGGCCCCAATAAAAGCATCTTTCCATTTTATAACCCCGTCTGGTAAAGTTCGGAATATAATTGCAAAAAGCAATGTGATGCTTACCAAAACGATTATCAAATTTATGACATAAAATAAATACACCGTGCTATCTTCTAAATATATTTTGAGTCTGGAGTTTAAGAGATCTAAAACAGCATTTAACATTAAACTCACTAGCATTAGAAAACCAACAGAAACAATCATAGAGAAAGACATGATTCGGTTTTGAATGAACTTTTTTAGGCCTTTGTTGGGTTTGGCACGCAGCCCCCAGATAAAATTAATAGAACTCTGTATTTCAGCAAAAACCCCCGAAGCACCAATCAAAAGCATCACAACTCCAAAAATCGTTACAAAAACATTACTGTCAGTCAATTGTACATTTTTGATGGCATCCTGAATCTGAATCGCAGCATCGTTGCCTACTAATCGGTTTATCTGTCCATACAGCTCACCTGTTACCGCCTCTTCTCCAAAAAAGAAACCACAAATCGTTATAATGATAATCAATAAAGGAGGCAATGCAAATATGGTGTAATACGATAAAGCAGCGCTTAACTTGATCGCATTGTCATCATTGAACTCTAAAAAAGTGGTTTTCAGTAAATACCAGGTTTTGGATAATATATTTTGCTTTTCCACAAGATTCGTTTTTTTGATGTTCTTTCAAATTTAAAGAATAATCAAAAGATTAAATTCCTGTATTACAGTCAATTTTTATATTTTTACCATGTATCCTTCTTACCTATAAAATTTCATATGGAAATACATATAGTCCCTACGGGACATTTTTCAATGGGATCTAATTCTTTTTCTACCGAAATTTAACTCCTATCGGAGTTTATTTTATAGAAACTAAATGTTATTGCCATTTGTAATCAACCATGATCTTTGTCTCGTTAAACCACACAATAATAACATCTAAAATTAAAAAATATCTCGTAGAGATTCAATATTGGTAACATTCCTAATCACCCAAAGCTTTTGTCCCGTAGGGACTACACGCTCACAAAACAGCTTTTCTCCTTTTATTGATAATGGCAAAAAATCCCTTTATCATAAACCGTCCACAAACTTGCTTTTTGATTGGCTGCCTTCAAGGCACAATTGGCCCAGGTGTTACAAGTATAAAAAAGGCTATAACTTCCTTTAGCTTCATAAAAAGCATCTTTGCTTCCGTAACTATAACCCTTAATCCACTCTGGGTTTGTGGGATTATTAAAGCTTTCTGAAATATAAACTACTAACTTTTGGTAGTTTTCTTTTGAAACCAATATACGTTTACAATCTTCTCCTTCTTTTAACTGTTTGAAAAATGTGGTATGCATCGCTGACGAACTTACTCCAAATACTGCTTTTAAAGCTGTACTCGCTTTTAAATCTGACCATTCCGGCGTATATAGATAAAAACCTTTATCACCCCATCCAAAAGCTACAAATGTTGCCAGTGTATCATTAGCTTGTGTCTGACTAAACTGAATTTCTTTTCGCCAGTCTTTCACTTCATTAACAAGTGGAACTACTATATCGGTATGAACTCCGTTTGAAAGGATGTAAATTGGAATAGCATCTTTCTCATTCACTTCCGTGACATCAGAATTAACAGTGATTTTTGAAATAATAAGAACTGATGTAGTATACAATGCAAGGAAGGTGAAAATTCCAAAAAGAGTCCAACCCAGAAATTTGAATGATTTTTTTAGCATTTTGGTTGATTGATTTTAGATTAGTAATTGGTTAAATTTCCTGTAACCAATTTTTAAGCCAAAATTTTCCAAATTCTTTAAAACATAAAAAAACTGCTGAATTTCTCCAGCAGTTTCCTCTATTTTCTATAATCTTTACTCTATTTTCTAAGAAGATTAAACGTTAAAACGGAAATGCATTACATCACCATCTTTTACGATATATTCTTTTCCTTCAACTTTGAATTTTCCAGCTTCTTTTGCTTTTGCTTCTGAACCGTAATGCACATAATCTTCGTATGAAATTACCTCTGCGCGAATGAATCCTTTTTCAAAATCAGTATGAATAACTCCAGCAGCTTGTGGTGCTGTAGCTCCAATATTGATTGTCCAGGCACGTACTTCTTTTACACCAGCCGTAAAGTAAGTTTGTTGTTTTAATAATTTATAAGCTGCACGAATTAATACCGAAGCTCCCGGCTCAGTCAATCCCATATCTTCAAGGAATACCTGACGCTCTTCGTAGCTTTCTAACTCTGTAATATCAGCTTCTGCTCCTACTGAAAGAATAATAACTTCAGCTTCTTCATCTTTTACCAATTCACGAACCTGATCTACATATTTGTTTCCGTTTACAGCAGAGCTTTCGTCAACATTACAAACATATAATACCGGTTTTGCAGTAATCAACTGAAACGCTTCCATTAAAACCTCTTCGTCATTGTTTTGAGGAATAATGGTTCTTGCTGATTTTGCCTGTAACAATGCTTCTCTGATTCGGTTTAACAAAGCCTCTTCTGTCTGAGCTTCTTTGTTTCCGGTTTTAGCTGCACGTTTTACTTTTTCCAGACGTTTTTCGATTGTTTCTAAATCCTTCAATTGAAGTTCTATATCAATCGTTTCTTTATCACGAATTGGGTTTACATTTCCGTCAACGTGAACAATGTTATCATTATCAAAACAACGCAAAACGTGAATAATAGCATTACACTCTCTAATGTTTCCTAAAAACTGGTTTCCAAGACCTTCTCCTTTACTTGCACCTTTTACCAAACCTGCGATATCAACAATATCAACGGTTGCCATTTGTACACGCTCTGGTTTTACTAATTCTTCTAATTTGTTAATTCTTGGATCCGGAACGTTTACAACCCCAATATTAGGTTCGATTGTACAAAACGGAAAGTTAGCACTTTGTGCTTTTGCATTAGATAAACAATTAAATAATGTTGATTTTCCAACATTTGGTAATCCTACAATTCCTGCTTTCATCTGTTGATTCTATTTGTTTTTATGTGAACCTGTTTTTTTGAGTCCTTCCTAATTTAATATACAGGAATCACTTTTAACAGGTTATAATTTACGTATTCACTTAGCATTTCTGCCAAAATATTATTTTTTGGCTTTAAAATTTTGCAAATATAAGATTTAATAGCTCGCAAGTGAAGTAAAAATGACGATTAATGTTTTTTAAAGCCTTGTCTTAAAAATAATTAAACTTTTTATTAATTTTTTGTTAAAAATAATTACTTTTATAACAGACCAACAAGAATAAATAAACCAAACTCAAGTAACTATGAAAAAGATTGCATTATTAATAATTCTATTTAACACAGCATTTCTATTTGCCCAAAAAGAAATATCAGGAGTTGTAAAGGATAAATCAGGTAATCCGATACCCGGAGTTAATATTCTTGAAAAAGGAACCACAAATGGCGTATCTACCAATTTTGAAGGCGGTTACATTATAAAAGTTAAAGAAGGTGCCGTATTAATTTTTAGTTTCGTAGGATATACAAACGTAGAAAAATCATCCTCAAACAGTAAAACCGATGTTACATTAGACGAAAATGGAGGTCAGGTTCTGAACGATGTTGTCATTGTAGGTTCCAGAAATACAAAAAGAACTGTTGTAAATTCGGCTGTTCCAATTGACGTTATTAATGTGCAGGACGTCACGACTCAAAGTGGTAAACTAGAAATCAATCAGTTACTGCAATATGTTGCTCCTTCATTTAATGCTAACAAACAATCCGGTTCTGATGGTGCCGATCACGTAGATCCTGCTTCTTTAAGAGGTTTGGGTCCAGATCAGACGCTTGTTTTGATTAACGGAAAAAGAAGACATCAATCATCACTAATTAATTTATTTGGTACACGTGGACGTGGAAATACAGGAACAGATTTAAATGCAATCCCGGCCACTTCTATCAAAAGAATTGAGATTCTTAGAGATGGCGCTGCAGCACAATACGGTTCTGACGCTATTGCCGGCGTTATAAATATTGTGCTAAATGACAATGTAGACGAATTAACAGGATCTGTAACCTACGGTGTGTTTAATACCAATGCAAAAGGCGATTTCCTGGAAGGAACTCCAAATACCAAAAACTTCAGACTGGACCAAAACGGCAATGGAAATTCTTATGGTAAAAATCAGTCTTTTGACGGCGGATCTGTAAAAGTAGCTGCCAACTATGGAGTTGCAATTGGTGAAAAAGGCGGATATGCCAATTTCACCACGGAGTACATCAATAAAAACAAAACATTAAGACCTGCTTACGATTTTAGAAAAGGTTTTGGAGATGCTTCTATTCAGAGTTTTAATCTTTTTGGAAATTTAGCAATCCCCGTTTCCGAAAAAACTCAGTTTTATGCTTTTGGAGGTCGCAACTACAGAGATACAGACGCTTATGCTTTTACCCGAAACGGAGGAGAAAGAGTTGTTGAATCGGTTTATCCGGGTGGCTACACCCCTAGAATTACCTCTAATATTATCGATAATTCTCTGGCAGCAGGATTTAGAACTAAAACCGCCAGCGGATGGAATATTGATATTAGTAATACTTATGGTAAAAACCTTTTTCATTACTACATCAAAGGAACTATAAATGCTTCATTAGAAGACAAATCTCCAACAGAATTTGATGCAGGAGGACACAGTCTGACCCAAAACACAACCAACTTTGATCTTTCTAAAAACTACGATTCTGTATTAAACGGCTTAAATCTTGCTTTTGGAGCAGAATACAGAACCGAAAAATTCACCATTTTCTCAGGAGAAGAAGGCTCTTATGCTACTTACGATACTAACGGCAGACCTATAACCAATCCTACAACACAAAGTGCACCAACAATTCCAAATCCGGATTATGATCCTACAGACCCTACTTCTTCCCCAACAATTTCCAGACCGGGAGGATCACAAGGTTTTCCGGGATACAGTCCTTTAAATACCGTAGACAAAAGCCGCACCAACTTATCTTTATATACAGATGCTGAGCTAGACATTACAGAAGCCTTTTTATTAAGTGCCGCCGTTCGTTTTGAAAACTACAGTGATTTTGGAAGCACTTTAAACGGTAAATTAGCCGCCAGAGTAAAAGCCGGAGAGCACATTAACTTTAGAGGATCTGTAAGTACCGGTTTCCGTGCCCCTTCGTTGGCACAAATTTATTACAACTTACGTTTTACAAATTTTAATGCAGGAGGAGCCACCGAAGTTTTACTTGCACCAAACAACAGCCCTGTTACCAAAGCTTTTGGAATTCAGAAACTAAATGAAGAAAAAGCGGTAAATGCTTCATTGGGATTCACTGCTTCTTTTGGTGATTTCACAGCAACAGTTGATGGCTATTACATTAAGGTAAAAGACCGTATCGTTCTTACCGGATATTTTGATGCTACTCCTTTAAATCTTGGTGTCGACAAAGCACAGTTTTTTGTTAACGGTGTAGATACCAGCACTCATGGTTTAGATTTAGTTCTGGCCTGGAAGAAAAGATTCGGAGAATCACTGTTTAGTGCCACTTTGGTTGGAAACATCAATGATATGAAAATTGATAATGTAAAAAATGGAACCTTAGACGAAGGTACTTTCTTTGGAAGACGTGAAAAAGCATTCTTATTGTCTTCGGCTCCGGACAGCAAATTTGGTTTAAATCTAAACTATGCTAAAAATAAATTTGATGCCGGTTTAGCATTCACCCGTTTTAGTAAAGTCGTTTTAGTAGACTACGCCGATGAAAACGACGTATACAATCCCAGATTAATTACAGATTTAACCGTTGGTTACAAACTAACGAAAAACCTAAAATTAAGTGTTGGAAGCAATAACTTATTCAACGTTTACCCAACAAAACAAGACGAGCTAGGAAACACTGAAGCAGGTGGTTACTGGGATGCTGTACAGATGGGGTTCAGTGGAGCTTACTACTATGCGAGACTTGGATTTAATTTTTAAAAAATTCAAACACCATATTATCTTCGCAAGCTAAGTCGAAAAAGAAGTTCAACTTTACCAGACCAGGCAAATGAAGGTATAAAAAAATCCTGAGTGCAAACTCAGGATTTCTTTTATTATCTAAAACAGAAAATAATTACTCCGCGTGTAAAAACGCCTGTCTGCTCAACAAAGTTTCTTCGTCTTCAACGTGATTATCGTCTGGCACACAACAATCAACCGGACATACAGCAGCACACTGAGGTTCGTCATGAAAACCTTTACACTCGGTACATTTTCCCGGAACGATATAATATACTTCATCAGAAATTGGTGTTTGCGCATCACCTGCGTCAACCTCAGTTCCATCCGGTAAAATTATTTTTCCTGAAAGACTGGTTCCATCTTTGTATCTCCAATCGTCAGCTCCTTCATAAATTGCTGTATTTGGGCATTCTGGTTCACAAGCCCCACAGTTTATGCATTCGTCAGTTATAATTATTGCCATTTTGTTCTTAGTTACGAGTTAAAAATTATAAGAATTGCGTTAAAAATGTCAAACATTTTATTCTGCTTTGCCTTATAACTTAATATAGCTTATTTTTGTGCAAAATTACAATCAAAACCTTTCATAAACAAATTACTTATGTTACAAAACGAAAAAAAACAGTCTTTTATAGCACTAGGTCGATTTTTAAGTCAGTTCTCTGAAGCAGAAAACACACGAAATGAATCGGTTTTAGGTAATGACCTGTTTTTTGATGATTTCATAAAACTGATTAACCTTTCGCAGTCTCACAATGGATGGTATACACCTGAGCAAGTGTATTTTGCCATAAACTCCTGGGCCGAAGCTTTGACAGAAGAAAATATTGAAAAATGGCTTTCCGCTTATGCATCAGAATTCGAAAAAACGGAAAAAACAGAAAAAACGGTCGCCTTGATCCTTGCCGGAAATATTCCGTTAGTAGGTTTTCATGACTTTTTATCGGTTTTAATCACTGGAAATAAGGCTTTAATAAAAACTTCTTCAAACGATCAGCACTTATTGCCTTTTTTAGCCAAATACCTGATTTTTACTGATGAAAATCTAAAAGATAAGATCACTTTCGTGGAAGGTAAACTAGAAAATTTTGATACGGTAATTGCTACCGGAAGCAACAATACTGCCCGCTACTTTGAATATTACTTTAAAGACAAGCCATCGATCATTCGTAAAAACAGAAATTCGGTTGCGATTTTAAACGGAAAAGAAACTCATGAGGAATTAGAAGCTTTGGGGGAAGATATTTTCAGATACTTCGGTCTGGGATGCCGCAATGTATCCAAACTTTTTGTTCCAAAAGGATATTCTTTTGATGCCTTTTTCCAGGCTATTTTTAAGTATCAGGATGTCATTCATTATGAAAAATATGCTAACAATTACGACTACAATAAAGCCGTATTTTTGATGAGTAATTTCAAATTATTAGACAATGGCTTTTTAACTTTAAAAGAAGATTCAAGTTACGCCTCTCCTATTTCGAGCGTATTTTATGAATTCTATGAAAATATCGAAAACCTACAAGCTCGTTTAGAGACTGATTCTGAGCAAATTCAATGTATCGTGAGCCATGACTTAACTCAAAACAGCATTCCTTTCGGGCAAACCCAAAAACCACGATTGTGGGATTACGCAGATAACATAGATACTATAACGTTTTTGTTAACAACAAAGTAAAAATATGTGCAAATATTTCGAATAATTTATCGCTTTTTCAGGTCCTATTGCCGAAATTTGCGTCTTTAAATTTTTCGACTATTAACAACAACCATGAAAAAACACAACTACAGCGCAGGACCAAGTATCTTACCTCAGGAAGTTTTTGAGAAAGCCTCAAAAGCAATTTTAGATTTTAATGATTCAGGACTCTCTATTCTTGAAATTTCGCACCGAAGCAAAGATTTCGTTGCCGTTATGGAAGAAGCCCGATCCCTTGCTTTAGAATTATTAGGGCTTCAGGGAAAAGGATATCAGGCCTTATTTTTACAAGGTGGTGCAAGCACAGCCTTCCTTATGGCCCCATATAACCTGATGAAAGAAAACGGAAAAGCAGCTTATTTAGATTCCGGAACGTGGGCAACTGCAGCTATAAAAGAAGCAAAGTTTTTTGGAGAAACTGTTATCGTTGGCTCTTCAAAAGAAGACAATTACAGCCATATTCCAAAAGGATACGAAATACCAAGTGATGCTGATTACTTTCACTGTACCAGCAACAATACTATTTTTGGAACTCAAATGAAAGAATTCCCGGTAACTAACGTTCCTGTGGTTTGTGACATGAGTTCTGATATTTTTTCACGTGAACTGGATTTCTCTAAATTTGATTTAATCTATGCTGGTGCTCAAAAGAATATGGGGCCTGCAGGAACTACTTTGGTAGTGATCAAAGAAGAAATACTGGAGAAAAGCGGAAGAACAATTCCTAGTATGTTAGATTACGCTAAACATATTAAAGCAGAGAGTATGTACAACACACCTCCTGTTTTTGCCGTATATGTTTCGCTATTAACCTTACAATGGATCAAAGAAAAAGGAGGAGTTGCTGCTGTTGAAAAGCTAAACAATGCAAAAGCCGACTTACTTTACGCCGAAATTGACAGAAATCCACTGTTCAAAGGTGCTGCAGCGGTTGAAGATCGTTCTAAAATGAACGTTACTTTCTTATTGAACAATGCCGATCATACTGCTACTTTTGATGCTTTATGGAAAGAAGCCGGAATTTCAGGATTACCGGGTCACCGCTCAGTTGGTGGTTACAGAGCTTCAATCTACAATGCAATGTCTATCGAAAGCGTTCAGGTTTTAGTAGATGTAATGAAAGCCTTGGAGACTAAAGTTTAGTTTACAGTCGCAGTTTTTAGTTCGCAGTTTGCCAAAAACAGGAACTGAACACAGAATTCCTAGCCCCGATAGAAGTGGAGATCCTTTTTTGTTTTTTCTTTAAAAACAAAAAAGATCACAACGGATAGCGGGATTAGCTCCTAAAGAAAAAGAAAAAATTATAATATATGTTTATCATCTAATCTGTACGATTAAACAAATAAACGAATAAACACATAAACTAAGATGAAAGTATTAGCCAATGACGGAATTTCAAAAAGTGGAATTCTTGCTTTAGAAAAAGGTGGTTTTGAAGTTATTACTACAAAAGTGGCTCAGGAACAAGTAGCTAATTTTGTAAACGAGAACAATGTAGCAGTGGTTTTAGTACGTAGTGCTACCAAAGTTCGTAAAGACATTATCGATGCCTGTCCGGGATTAAAAATTATCGGCCGTGGTGGTGTTGGTATGGACAACATCGATGTTGATTATGCAAAAAGCAAAGGAATCCATGTTATCAATACACCTGCTTCATCATCAGAATCTGTTGCTGAATTGGTATTTGGACACTTATTTTCCGGTGTTCGTTTTTTACATGATTCTAACCGAAATATGCCTCTTGAAGGAGATTCTAACTTTGACGGACTGAAAAAAGCGTACGCAAACGGTACTGAATTAAGAGGAAAAACTCTTGGTATTGTTGGTATTGGACGTATTGGTCAGGCTACTGCAAAAATGGCACTTGGTTTAGGAATGAAAGTAATCGCTGCAGATAGCTTTATTCCTTCTGTAGACGTTAAAGTGGAGTTTTTCGACGGTCAGTCTATCACTACTACTATCGTTTCTCAATCTTTAGAGTCTTTATTCAAAGAAGCTGATTTTATCACCTTACATGTTCCTGCTCAGGATGGATATATCATTGGAGAAAAAGAACTGGCGATTATGAAAGATGGCGTTGGAATCGTAAACTGTGCCCGTGGTGGTGTTATCGACGAAGTAGCCTTGCTAAAAGCTTTAGATTCAGGAAAAGTTGCATTTGCAGGATTAGACGTTTTTGAAAGCGAACCAAAACCGGAAATGGCTATTTTAATGCACTCTAAAATTTCATTAACACCACATATTGGAGCTGCTACAGATGAAGCACAAGACAGAATTGGTACAGAATTAGCCTCACAAATTATTTCTTTACTAAGCTAATGAATTAAAAATAAATTATTTAGGAGGGATTTATTAACATCGTTTAATAAATCCCTTTCTTTTTTTGATTAAATTTGAGTTTAAATTCTAACCTAAATTCTTTTAATCATGTTTGAACAATTAACACAATTAGTACAACAATACGGAGGTGATGCAGTGGTAAACAATGCTGCTGTCCCAAATGAGCATAATGAAGCGGTTATACAAGAAACTAGTTCTTCAATATTTTCAGGATTGCAAAAAATTGCTTCAGAAGGAGGTGCAGAACAATTGGCAGGCTTATTCAACGGAACTTCAAAGTTAGACAGTTCTAATCCTGTTGTACAGCAAATAACACAGCAATTGAGCGGTAGTCTTGGTGAAAAATTCGGATTAAGCAGCGCCGATTCAGCTGGTGTCGCTTCAGGCATGATTCCACAGGTTTTGAGTTCTTTAGTAAACAAAGCAAAAGATCCAAACGACAGTAGCTTTAATATTTCAGATATTATAAGCTCAATCTCCGGAAACAGCGGACAGGCTTCTGGCATCATGGATACCATCAATAAATACGGAATGCAGTTTGGCCTCGACCAAAATAACGACGGAAAAGTAGACGTAGCCGATGCAATGGCACTCACCAAAAGCGGAGGTCTTGGCGGTTTACTAGGGAAATTGTTTGGGAAATAGTTTCTTTTTGAGGGACAAAGGCTCAAAGTTACAAAGGTCCACAGGTCTCAACCAAAGCAATAAAAAGTCTGTTTACATTCATGTAAACAGACTTTTCTCTTTTATAGAACTAAGTTACAACAAACCTTTTAAACCTATGCGACTTTGAACCTTTGAACCTTTGTTTACAAACTGTTAAATCTCCAAACCTTTTCCTCATTTATTTGTAAATTTAGGGTTCAAACAAAAATTATGAAAAAATATCTTTTTATACTAGTCCTTCTGTTTACGATAATAGCATGCTCAACAGCTTCAAAAAATACTGTTTCTGCAAAAAAATCCTCTAAACCAATTGCTGCTGTAAATGATACAGTACGAATTGCCAATGATTCTTTAGAATATGAGGTTATCATCATCGATAATGGTTTTAGTACCTGGCTGGCTTCGAGAGCACTTCCGCGAAATTATTATTCGTTAACTTATCTCGAAAACAAGAATAATTTGTACGTGACAGAATGGAACAATCGTGTTTTACAACCACAACGTTACGACCCCAATTTATATGAAATGAGGATTGATTACCAGCCAACGATTCATTATGGCTACGAAGTAAATTATCTGATTTATAACTATATGATTTATTTTCAAAATACACACAAACAAAAGCTCGGAGGTTATGTTCCTATAAGATAATGTTCTTATATTTGTAATCGTTACAAATAAAGAATGAACAGACTAAAGAAACGTTGGGGTATTACCTCAAATGTACAAGCCATTATAATACTAATTGTTTTTGCCATCACAGGATCGGCATCTGCATGGCTGTCTAAACCCTTTTGCGTTTTACTAGGCATTACCAAAGAAGATTTTGGAGGCTGGTTTACTTTGATCCGATTGCTGATTATTTTTCCAATCTATCAGGTTTTATTAGTCGCCATTGGTACACTGTTTGGGCAATTCCGTTTCTTTTGGAATTTTGAAAAGAAAATGCTTAAAAATATGGGACTGGGATTCTTGTTTAAAGATAAAGAGCCTAAATCTTAACTTACCTTAAAAAGTACAAAATCGATTAAAAAGATTTAAGATTGCTCCTTACTTCCTTTTCTGAAAAAAGTAAGTATAAATCCAGGTTATTGTAAACGAAGGAATAATATCGGTTCCCGGAAGTATTTCTTCCACAAAAGTCAGCACACTTGCTACTTTTCCTACTCTTCCCGGGTACATTCTGATCATGATAAAAGCCGCTATTGGCGCCCAGATCAAATCAGCAATCTCTGCAACCCCCAGTATACTGTAGGTTAGCATTCCTATCCCATCCAAAATCAGCCCCAAAAGGAGTTTCTTTGTTCTATCATCATGTATTACATTGGCTTCCTGCATTTTCATCGTATTTAGAAATTCGAATTTAAAAAGAATTCTTTAAAACTAACTTATTTTTTGATCGTAATTTATTTCTTAATTCCCACCTTTTCAACGCTTTTCATTACCAAAAAGCATATCCTTCAATCTTCTCCCAAAAACCAAGCCGATTATTTAGTAGTGATTTTTTTTGTTCTCTTAGCTTTTTCCAATTCCACAAAATTGAGATTGTCATTGTCATTGATATTATCATTGATATTGCTCTTAAAAACTTGTTCTTAAAATTCTGTTAGCTGCATTTTTATATCGGAAGAATCTTTGTTTCTTTGTAGAAACAGTTTCAAAATGATCCACGCAAAAAATATACATAAGTTTTACGACAAATTAGAAGTTTTAAAAGGAGTCGATCTACACATTAAAAAAGGAGAAATTGTTTCAATTGTTGGCGCATCAGGTGCAGGAAAAACAACGCTCTTACAAATTTTAGGAACCTTAGACAAACCTGAAAGAAATGCTGCCTCTTCCCTGACTATCAATGGAGAAAATGTATTAAAATTGCAGGACACTGAAACGGACAATTCAAAAGAGGAAAAAAGATTCAAAATTGTATCTTGGATTGGCGTTTTGTATTCCATTTTATTATTGGTTTATCTAGTCTTCTTCAGAACTAAAAATGAGGATGATTTATTGGAATATGTCGCACTTTTTGCTTTCTCGCAGCCTATCTTGTCAGTACTCATCTATTTGAACCGTTATTTTAAAAAGAAGAGCAAAAAGGACAAGATATTGTCTAATTTCCGAAATTTAAATTTAGGCTTTATCTTCCAGTTTCACCAATTATTACCTGAATTTACGGCGCTGGAAAACGTTTGTATCCCGGCTTATATGGCCAATAAACCTAAGGCTGAAGCAGAAAACGAAGCAAAAAAAATCTTAGAATACTTGGGATTATCACATCGCATACATCATAAACCAAATGAACTTTCGGGAGGAGAGCAGCAAAGAGTCGCTGTCGCAAGAGCATTAATCAATAAACCCGATGTTATTTTTGCCGATGAACCTTCGGGAAATCTGGACACGCATTCGGCCGAAAATTTACACCAGTTGTTCTTCCAGCTTCGCGATGAATTTGGACAAACTTTTGTAATTGTAACCCACAATGAAGAATTGGCTAATATGGCCGACAGAAAGTTAATAATGGTTGACGGATTAATTAGCAATTAAGAACTCCACAACAATCCATTAGCATCTTTCCTTTTAATTATGACACAAAAAGAACTCAAAGAATTCCTGGACGAAAAAGTAATTCAATACAACAACCTCGATTTTATCGACAGTGACCCTGTGCAGATTCCTCATTTGTTTACTCAGAAAGAAGACATCGAAATTGCTGGCTTTTTAAGCGCAACGATCGCTTGGGGAAATCGTAAAATGATTATCCGGAACTCACATCAAATGATGGAGTTAATGGGAAATACTCCTTATGATTTTGTGATGTCGCATTCGGATGAAGATCTGGAACGTCTTGAAAATTTTGTACACCGCACTTTTAACGGAAAAGACTTTTCAGGTTTTATAAAAGGACTACGTCATATTTACCAAAACCACAATGGCCTGGAAGCAGTTTTTGCCAAAAATCAGGAAGCCGACAGTCTGCAGAAAAGCATCAGCGAATTCAAAAAAATATTTTTCGAGATCGATCATTTACCGAGAACTCAAAAACACATTTCAGATCCGCTAAACAATTCGGCTGCAAAAAGAATCAACATGTACCTGCGCTGGATGGTGCGTCAGGATACAAAAGGTGTTGATTTAGGAATCTGGAAAACAATTTCTCCTGCTTTATTGTCCTGTCCCCTTGATGTACATTCCGGCAATGTAGCCCGAAAACTAGGAATCCTAACCCGAAAACAAAATGACGGAAAGGCCTTAACAGAACTTGACCTGAAACTCCGAAAAATGGATCCGCTCGATCCGGTAAAATACGACTTTGCTCTTTTCGGATTGGGCGTTTTTGAAGGATTCTAAGCCCGGTAAAGCAACCTTTCATTAGCTTTATTCTGTTTTTTTTCGTAATTTCACTCTATAAAGCAATATTTATGGAGCATTTTATAGGTTATATAAAACACTACGCCATCCCATTATTTGTATTTACAAGTTTAGCTTTAGCACTTGCCTTAATACTCAAAAGAATTCATTATCAATACACGCTACCTTACAGACATCATATTATACGAAAATCTGAAATTTTCCTGACTGAGATTACACTCTCAAAACCGGAGAAAAGCATACTAAAATATAAAATTGCCAAGTTTAAATCCGAAATTCCCATTCATAAAAACTGGTGCAAAAACATGCTGATCGAAGATATGATTCGGATGAAAAGCAACTTAAAAGGAAAAACAGCCAAAAACATTCTTCTTATTTACAAACAGCTCGACTTAAATCACTATTCAGCAAGTTTACTTCGGGACTTCAGAAAGTATAAAAAATGCGATGGCATTTATCATTTTCAGGCCTTGGGATACAAACCGGGAATTTCACTTTTAAAGAAATACCTGTATCATCCCAACAAAATCATTCGGTCAAATGCCAATGTTGCTTACCTGATTTTAACTCAGGGCGACTGGCAGGCAGTAAATAAAGTTCCTGTAAAAGTATCTATTACCACTACAATAAAAATAATGGATGTATTGCATTCCCAAAACATCCCAATTCCACCGGAAATAGACAATTGGATCGAATCCGACAATCCCACTATTTTGAAATTAGCAGTAATGACAATGGTCTTTTACAATTACAGAAACAAATCACAAGAGATCATTAAATTACTCAAACATGAAAATAAAAGTCTAAGGACAGATGTTATCATCGCCATTCGGGATCTATACCTATACGAAGCCGAAAGTGATTTACTGTCACAGTTTGAACAGGAGAATATCGAAATACAATTAGAAATTCTGGACGCGCTGGCCGTAATAGGTTCTGAGAAAACAATTTCGTTTTTAAATACCCAAATTCCAAAAGAAGAAATCAAGGACCTTAAATTAAAAATGGTATCGGCTTTAAACAATCTTAATGCTGTTCGTTTGGATGTAATAGGAACACAAGATAAGGATACGCAAAAAATGATTAATCACATTAGAAAATTACAACTATGATTCCGGATTTTCTATCACATATGATTCGCTGCTACGATATTTTTGTCGCCTATTTTTCTGTTGGATATATTTTGTTCTACATATTCCTCTCTGTTTTATCCTATTGGGCAATTATAAAACACTTGAAATATCAAAAATATCTGGATGAGGAGGTTTTACTTCGTTCCAACCACATACTAGGCGTTTCTATTGTAGCTCCCGCTTTTAACGAAGGCGTAAATATTGTTTACAATGTCAAATCCCTCCTTTCTTTAACCTATCCAAAATACGAAATCATTATTGTCAATGACGGAAGTTCTGACGATACACTCGAAAAACTTATTGCAGAATTTGATCTGGTTAAGATTGATTTTTATTACCAGGAAAAAATAGCCACACAACCCGTTCGCGGACACTATAAATCAAAAAATCCCGTTTATTCAAAACTACTGATTGTAGACAAGATAAACGGAAAAAGCAAAGCCGACGCTACAAATGCCGGAATAAACTCCTCGCAATACCCATTATTTTTATGTACCGATGTGGATTGTATTTTAAAAAGAGATACTATTCTAAAACTGGCTAAACCGTTCATGGAAAACGAAACCCGTGTGATTGCCTGTGGCGCCGGAATCAGGATTTCAAACTCCTGTGAAATAAAGGAAGGTTTTTTGTTTAAAGTCCACTATCCTAAAGAATGGTATCCACGTTTTCAGGAATTAGAATATGTACGTTCTTTTATCTTTGGAAGAATGGCCTGGAGTCAGCTAAACGGTTTGCTACTGGTTTCGGGAGGTCTGGGTATGTTTGATAAAGATATTGTGATTAAAGCAGGCGGATACTGGCACCAGTCTTTGGGTGAAGATATGGAACTTGTGACACGAATGCGCAGATACATGCACGACAATAAAGAGAAGTTTTTAATCAAATACATCCCCGAATCACTTTGCTGGACCGAAGTTCCAAGTACCAGAAAAATATTCTTACGGCAACGCATCCGCTGGGCAAGAGGATTGGTGCAAACCTTACAACTGCATCGAAAAATGTTTTTAAATCCAAAATACGGACGAACCGCCTTCTTAGTGTTACCGTACTTTTTTAGTTTTGAATTTTTGGTTCCGATCGTCGAATTTGTTGGTATTCTAACCCTGATTTCAAGTTTTATATTTGGAATGATCGATTACCAGTACCTGCTAATCATAAGCCTTTTGGTTTATTTATTTTACCTCTCCATTACCATAATATCCATATTAATCGATGAAATACTGTATAAAAGTTATGCAAATTATAAAGAACTAATGATTCTTATCGGGATGGCTGCTATTGAACCTTTTGTTTACCATCCTGTAACGATTTATGCCTCATTAAAAGGCTACTGGCTCTTCTTCCGCAGAAAAGAACAAAACTGGGGCGTTATGATTCGAAAAGGATATGCAAGTCCAACTAAAAAATAATGGGATTATGAACCATAACAGAAATATACATTTTATAAAACTGCTTATCTGCTTCTTTTTATTAGCCTTTCAAACGGTTAAAGGACAAAAAATAGATACGGATAGTCTTTTGACTGTAGTCATCAAAGACATGAAAAGCATCCGTCCAAATTATAAGGCCAATATTCAAAGAGCTTTATTAGGCAAAAAACTGGCCCCGAATTATCTTGATTTTTATCTTGTACTGGGACGAAATTACGACTTGACAAAAGCAAAAGACAGTGCCCGGTTTTATTACAATTATGTAATAGATAAAAACCCAAAATACGAAGATGCCTATCTCTATCTGATTAATATGGATTTAGCAGTCAAAAATTATGATGACGCTCTGGACTTAACAGATAAAGCCATTGAGTTGTTTCCTGATAATAAAAACTTCCGACTTAAAAGAATTTCCATTTATTCTTTGCAAAACGACACTAAAAATGAAGAAAAAGAGCTAAAATCGATTCGGGCAAAATACCCCCATGATGCCGACATCGAACAGCGTCTTTTTACCTTATACTCTAAAACTAATATCGATCGTGCAGGTACTTACTACAACTACACCACAATTGATCGTGACGGTGTCGGCCCCTGGCATCTGGTAAGTACCGATTATATGCGGCAACGTACCTGGGGAAGCGTAATAGGAAGAGTCAGTTATGCAAAAAGACTGTCCTCCAATCTGGTTATGGCCAGCGGACTTCAGTTTGAAGTAGAATCCTATCTTTCGGGAAAGAAAAACAATTACTCTTATATCGATGTTGCCTACAGCAAAGACAGTGCTTTTCCAGAATGGAGACTGGGCTACTCCTATTTCTACAATTTCAACAAAGGCTGGGAGGCCGATTTAGGCTTCCGCTTCATCGAAATGCAGGACAACAGCAATTTAAAAACCTTAAATGTAGGCCTGGGGAAATACTTTGGCTCTTATTGGGTCAATTTAAGATCCTATATTCAAAAAGAAGGCACTTCGTTAACTCTGACTTCGCGTTACTATTACGGAACTAAATTTGATTATGTTACTGTAATTGCGGGTTACGGAACTTCACCTGACGACCAGACCAGATCAGTAGAATATCAAAACAGAGCGGCTTTAAGCTCTTACAGATTAAGTGCCGGTTTTTATAAATTAATCAAAACCCATTATATTTTCGGTCTATTAATCACGGACAATCAACAAGAATACAGCCCGAAGAAATTTCAAAACGAACTTGATTTTGCTTTTATACTGCAATATAAATTCTAAATCGTATGAAAAAAAAGCAAACTCTTTATTTTCCATTTTTTCTACTCACCCTGCTTAGCTTTAAGATGATGGCACAATCTGAAATTATAATATCCGATCAAAACAAGATTATTGCGACAGCCGAAAATACTCAGGTGGCGGCAGGAATCCTGAAGAAGTATCTTGACAAAGCCATTTCAAAGCCATTTCAAATTGTATCTGAAAGTAAAAAAGAAAGTACTGCCTCCGAAATAGTTCTGGAAATTGCTAACGACAAAAAACTTAAAGTAAATGAATTCATCATCAAAAGTGATTCAAAATCAATTTATATAACTGCCACAAATCAAAAATACCTGCGATATGCTATTTATACTCTATTGGAAATCTGGGAATTTCGAAAATTCACAGCTACAGAAACCTACATTCCGAAAATAACTCAGTTTACCTTTGCAAAAAACACTATTAAAACCTACCAGCCTTCCTTTGATTACAGAGCTTTGTTTTATCCCGATTGTTATGATGAAGATTTCAGAGACTGGCACAAACTCGATTGGCATATTGACGATTTTGGCCTTTGGGGACATTCTTTTAGCACCCTTGTTCCGCCAAAGGAGTATTTTAAAAACAACCCTAAACTTTTTGCTTTGTACGAAGGCGAACGAAATACGGAATCTTTGTGCATGACCAATGATACTGTCGTACGCTTGGTTGAGAAAAACATGGCCAAAATTATCGCAAAAACTCCTAATGCGCAGTTCTATTCGGTAAGCCAGAATGATGACGTAGTGTATTGTGAATGTACCGAATGCAAAGCCATGAACAATAAATATGGGGGGCCACAAGGTTCGTTTTATTATTTTCTGAATAAAATCGCAGCTCACTTTCCTAAAACAAAAATTACAACCCTGGCCTATCTTCATACTTTCAAACCTCCTGTAAATTTGAAAATAGAACCCAACATTTATACTATTTTATGCCCAATCGAACTGGATCGTGGCAAACCCATTACCAATCAGAACTCTCCTTCATTTTTAAAAAATTTAGAAAACTGGAGCGTAACTTCACCACACTTGTTTTTATGGGATTATACCGTACAGTTCTCTAATTTCATGTCACCCTTTCCTAATTTTGAATCTTTTCAGGACAACTATAAGCTCTTTAAAAAAAACAAAGTAAAAGGATTATTCGTGCAGGGCTATGCTGATGTTCCCGGAGATTTTTCGGAATTGCGACAATATCTTCTCGCCAAATTAATGTGGAATACCGATATTGATGTGAAAGCCGTAACAGCCGACTTTTTCAGAGGTTTTTACGGAAAAGCTGCCCCCTTTGTCGCAAAATACCTTGACCTGCTGGAAGCCAATCAAAACAAAAGCAAAGCTTACTTAGACATCTATTCAGGTCCCGTTCAGGCCCGAAATACTTTCCTAACTCCGGAAGCTATGGACCAATACGATCATTTACTCGAGCAGGCATTTACAGCTGTCGAAAATGATTCCCTTTTAAATTCACGTGTTCACAAATTGCGACTGGCGTTAGAATTTGTCTATTTTGAGCAAGCCAAATTTTACGGGAAAAACCAACACGGTATGTTTATCGTAAATGCCAAAGGAGAAAAAGAAGTAAAAAAAGGTTTAACAGAAAGAGTTTTAAAATTCGCCCAATCCTGCAATCAATTTGGAATTTACGAATTGAGTGAAGACGGGCTTTCTCCCGATAATTATTATAAAGAATGGATTGAAATTTGCAAAAATACAACCACTCATTTGGGCGAGGATTTAAAAGTTACCTTTATAACACCTCCTTCAGCTGAATTTAAAGGCAAAGGAAGTTATGGCTTAGTCGACGGAAACAGAGGTTACAAAGATTTTAACATTAACTGGATAGGATGGTATGAAACGAATCCCGAAATTGAAATCGAAACCAAAAACCTTACTTTTAATACGCTGAAATTAAATTTTCTAAGTGACCAGAGGCATTGGATTTTCACCCCAAAAAACATCAAAATATACGGTTTCAAAAATCAAAAATGGGAGCTTATAAACGATCAAATTTGTGACATTTTAACAGAAGACTACGAAATTACAACAAAATCATGGGAAATTAGAAATCCAATCTTCAGTAGTTTTGCCAAAATTAAGATCGTCGCAGAGAACCAGAAGGAACTGCCCGTCTGGAGGAAACGAAAAAACAAAAAAGCTATGATAATGCTGGACGAGATAGAATTGTTTAAAAAATAAGAGTCAAAATGGATACTAGCGATAAAAAAATTATGATCATCGATAATGATGACATGACCGTTGAAATTCTAAAATTCATTCTTAAAAAAGAAGGGTACAAAATAAGTATTGCAAAAGATGGCATCAGTGCCATGGAGCGCCTGCCTGTTATTATGCCTGATTTGGTTATTACCACGATTACTATTCCGCTTAAATCCGGTTTAGAAATCATCAATGAAATCAAACAAAATTACAGTAACATTCGTGTTGTCGCACTTTCCTCTCTTGGAGAGGAAGAAAACACCGTTGAAGAAGCTTTTGAACTGGGTGTAGACGATTTTATTGCAAAACCCTTTAATCCAAATGAGCTTTTATTGCGAATAAAACGTTTTTTATAGCATTTTAAACTGCTTTTTTGAGAAATACGAATACGATAAACCGTTGTAATTTCTAAGAAACATCAATTATCAGCTATTTATAGCTATATTTGCACAAAATTTAATGCAAATGAGCACTTTCGAAAAATTCAATCTCCCAAAATCAGTACAAAAAGCAATCGACGAATTAGGCTTTGTTACGCCTACCCCTATTCAGGAAAAATCTTTTGCCGTGATTATGTCTGGCCGGGACATGATGGGAATTGCGCAAACCGGTACCGGTAAAACGTTTGCTTACTTATTACCACTTTTAAAACTTTACAAATTTACCAATACCAATACGCCAAAAATTGTAATTCTGGTTCCAACGCGTGAATTAGTAGTTCAGGTTGTAGAAGAAGTCGAGAAATTAACCAAATACATGTCGGTTAAAACACTTGGTATCTTTGGTGGAGTGAACATCAATACGCAAAAAAAAGCTGTATACGAAGGTGTCGATATCTTAGTAGGAACTCCTGGTAGAACCATGGATTTAGCCCTGGATGCCGTAGTACGTTTTGATGAAACTCAAAAATTAGTCATTGATGAGTTTGACGAAATGCTGAATTTAGGTTTCCGTACACAATTGACAGCTCTTTTAGCAATGATGAAAACCAAACGTCAGAACATTCTTTTCTCAGCAACTATGACAGATGAGGTTGATGCTGTACTGAATGACTTTTTTGACTTTCCGGAAGAAGTAACACTTGCTGCTTCAGGAACTCCTTTAGAAAAAATTACACAGATTACTTACAATGTTCCGAATTTCAATACTAAAGTAAATCTCCTAAAACATTTACTTGAAACCAACGAAAGCATGGAACGTGTTTTAGTTTTCGTAAACAATAAAAAGATTTCGGATATGCTTCATACCCGAATCGAAGAAGATTTTGAAGGGCAATTTGGGGTAATCCACTCCAATAAATCTCAAAATTATCGTTTGAGTACGATGGCAGAATTCCAGGAAGGAAATCTTCGTGGATTAATCACGACAGACATTATGGCGAGAGGTTTAGATATTTCGAACATCTCTCACGTTATTAACTTCGAACTTCCTGAATTCCCCGAACTGTACATGCACAGAATTGGTCGTACAGGTCGTGCCGACGCTACAGGGACAGCTATTAGTTTCATTACACCACGTGAAGAAGAATTTAAAATTGAAGTTGAAGTTTTAATGAATCAGGAACTTGAAATCGCAGATTTCCCTGAAGAAGTTGAAATTTCAACCAAGTTAATTGAACCTGAAAAAGACAGACAACCTATTAAGTTTTTAATGAAAAAACAAAAACTTGATGGTGATGGTGCCTTTCACGAAAAAGCTAAAAAGAATAAAAAAGTCAACCTTGGAGGCCCTTCCAAAACAAAAAAGAAAACCCACGGATCTGTCAATCGAAACATGTTAAAAACGAGAGACAAGAAGAGAAAAGATAAGGATAAATAGTTTTCTTTAAAGATACAAAGGCTCAAAGTGGCAAAGGTTCAATGTTTTTTAACCTATCCTCTCTCACTTTGAGCCTTTTTTATGTCTTTAAATTTATAAACCTCTGTACCTTTGCTCCTTTGAACCTTAAGAACCTATATTTTCGTAAAAACCAACCCCACCGGAGAACACAATCCGATTCTCTTTCCGGTATCGGTTAATTTTCCAGTTGCTATATCTCTTTTAAAAACAATTATATCATTGGTATACTGATGTCCCACTAAAAGATAATTTCCACTAGGATCGATTGCAAAATCTCTTGGACCTTTTCCTAAAGTACTGATTTGATCCACCAGTTCAATTCCGCCCTCTTTTTGAATTTTATAAACTGCAATCGAATTGGAATCTACGCGATCTGTAACGTATAAAAATGCTCCGTCAGGCGAAACTTTAATGGCCGCAGCTCCCGTTCCTCCTTTAAATCCTTTTGGCAAAATACTGGTTTCGGCAACCACTTTCAGGTTTCCGTTTTTATCAAAACTAAAAGTAGTCAGCGTACCGTCTAATTCCTGAACCAGGTATACAAATCTACCATCTTTGCTAAAAGTCAAATGTCTTGGTCCACTTCCTGGCTTCACGTCTACAGTTCCTTTTAGGGTTAAGATTTCATTTTTAGAACTGGCATTGTACTTATAAATAAAAACCTTATCCAGACCTAAATCGTTAGATAAAACAAACTTTTTATCCGGTGAAAAAGCAACCATATGCACGTGTGCTTTCTCCTGACGTGCTGCATTAATTCCTTTGCCTTCATGTTGAACCAACTGCTGTGCTTCGGAAATACTTCCATCTGCATTCTTTTTAAAAACAGCAATATTACCACCCGAATAATTCGCAACAAGCACATTTTTGTCATCATTAATCAAATGACAAGGATCTGCTCCCAAAGCATCATTTTTATTCAAAAAAGTAAGTTTTCCTCCTACCGGATCGTAACCAAAAGCACTAACCGAACTTTGAGGTCCGTTTTCGTTTACGGCATAAACAAACTTATTATCAGCCGAAACAGACAAATAACTTGGACTCACAACACTTTCAGAAGAACCTTTCAATTTAAAAGCACCGGAATCAGCATCAAATTCGTAAACATAGATTCCGTTGCTCTGACAGGTATTCGTATAAGTCCCTACCAGCAAATTGAATTTGTTCTGAGCTTGTAAACCTGCACAGGACAAAGCAGAAAAAAGTATTACATATAATCTCTTCATAATCTTTGAATTAATTTTTGGATACGCTAAAATAGGGAATAATATCTTTTCTAAACTTTTTTTTGTTACAAAAGGGATTACAAAAGTTACATTTTTCAAACAATATCGTTTACTTTTCTAAAACCCGCAAACCCTATAAATACAATAATTTTTAACCTCAGTAACCTTTGCTTATAATCTCTCTCATAACTCAGCAGTTTTGAGTAAAAATTTGTATTTTTGACCAGTGTCTTCGCGAAAAATAAAACGTAGTGAAGTAAATCGAAGCCAGAATGCATTTTAAACATCCCGAAATTCTATACTTTCTGTTTTTGTTAATTGTTCCAATTTTGGTTCATTTATTTCAATTACGACGTTTTAAAACCTCTTTCTTTACCAATGTTCGTTTCCTTAAAGAACTTGCTATTCAAACCCGAAAGAGTTCTAAAATCAAAAAACGATTATTGCTGGCTACCCGTTTATTATTGCTAACCTGTATTATTCTCGCTTTTGCTCAGCCTTTTTTTCAGGCGAAAGACAGCAAAAATGCCGCTAACGAAATGTATATCATTCTTGACAACTCGTTTAGCATGCAGGCCAAAGGCAAAAAAGGAGAATTACTAAAACGTGCTGTACAGGAACTACTGGAAAACACGCCCGAAAACACCACTTTTTCATTACTGACCAATACCGAAAATTATTGGAACACAGATATCAAGTCATCTAAAAGTGCTTTGCAAAACTTAAAATACAGTGCTACTCCTTTTGAGCTTCCATCAATAATGGCAAAGATCAAAGCACACAAATCAGCGCATAAAAAAGATATTGTTGTTATTACGGATGCTGTAGGTTTAGTCGAAAAAGATGTAAAAAACATTGATACAGAAGAGAAACCCTATTTCATTATCCCGGAAGCTGAACAAAAAAACAACATCGCCATAGACAGTGTTTTTATCAATCAAACCTTAGAGAACTTCTACGAAATAGGTGTTAGTTTATCTGCTTACGGTGAAGATTTCAAGCCTATTTCGATGGCGTTGTATAATCAAAGCAAGCTAATTGCTAAGACCATTATCAATTTTGATGCAAAGAAAAAGAAAATCAACTTTACCATTCCTAAAGAGGCTTTTCATGGCTATGTCGTTATTGAAGACAATGGATTAACTTACGACAACAAACTCTATTTCAGCATTCTAAAAACAAAGAAAACCAATATCATCAGCATTGGTGAGCCTGAAAAAAGCAATTTCCTGTCCCGAATTTATACGTCAGCAGAATTCAACTATAACAATTATTCAATTAGCAGTTTGGATTACAATAGTCTGGACAAACAAAACACGATCATTTTAAATGAATTAACAGAAGTTCCACAGGCACTGCAAACTACTTTAAAAGCTTTTGTTGCTAAAGGAGGTAATTTAGTTGTGATTCCGTCCGAGAAAACTTCGATTTCAAATTTGAATTCTTTTTTAGGTAATTTTGGAAAAATTCAGTTTACGGCTCTTGAAACCAAAGCGAAGCTAATCACCAAAATCAATTTTGATCATCCATTGTTCTCTGGTGTTTTTGAGAATAAAATTACAAATTTTCAATATCCGAAAACAAATAGTTCTTTCGACCTTTCAAGCCCTTATCCGGCCGTTTTATCGTACGAAGATCAAAGCGTGTTTGTTACAGCCATTCAAAATCCGGTTTCCGGAATTACAGTTTTTTCCGCCCCTATTAATGCGGCAAATTCAAACTTTCAGCAATCCCCATTAATCGTTCCCTTGTTTTATAAAATGGGGCAAAACAATCAAAAAACAGGAATTAATGCCCTGGTTATAGGAAGCAATCAGCCTTATTTTGTAGACGTACTATTAACTAAGGACGCTATTTTGGAAGTAAAAGGAAACGATGATTCTTTTATCCCAATTCAGCAAGTATTGAACAACAAAGTCAAACTGACCTTCAATGATTTTCCTGAAACAGCCGGAAACTATAGTGTTTTTGATCGAAAAGAATGGATTGAAAACCTGAGTTTCAATTACAAAAGAAGTGAAAGCGATTTGAGTCAGGTAAACACAAATGTCGTTTCAGATTTTAAAACGGCTGATACCATTTCAACCATTTTTAACACCTTACAAACTGAGCGTACAGACAGCCAAATTTGGAAATGGTTTGTTATCTTTGCACTGTTATTTTTAGCATTGGAAATGGCAATTATAAAATTTGTAAAGTAGTTTTTTAGCCTGTATGTCATTTCGACCTAAGGAGAAATCATACTCGCTGAGAACGCACTGCACGGAATATTGGATGCGATTTCTCCTTCGTCGAAATGACAAGAAAGAATTTGTAAATAAAAAATAAATTTCTCTACATATGAAAATAATCATCAGAAGCGCCAAAATTATCGATTCAAAAAGTCCGTTTCACAATCAGACTGTTGATCTTTTAATTGCAGATGGTTTAATTGAAAAAATAGGAACTTCGATTCTTGATATCGAGGATACAACCGAAGTTAAATTTGACCACTTACATCTTTCTCAGGGCTGGTTTGACAGCAGTGTTTCCTTTGGAGAACCAGGTTACGAAGATAGAGAAACGATCGCTAACGGACTGAATGTTGCTGCTAAAAGCGGTTTTACAGCCGTTGCGCTTCAACCCAACTCCTTCCCTGTTATTGACAATCAATCGCAGGTAAATTTTGTAAAAAACAAAGCAGCCGGTTTTGCAACAGAACTTTTCCCTATTGGAGCTTTAACCAAAGCCAGCGAAGGAAAGGATATGGCAGAATTATTTGATATGAAGAAAGCAGGAGCCGTCGCTTTTGGAGATTACAACAAAAGCATCGATAATGCCAATCTTTTAAAAATTGCTTTGCAGTACGTTCAAGACTTTGACGGCTTAGTGATTACTTACGTTCAAGACCCTAACCTAAAAGGAAACGGAGTTGCCAATGAAGGAATCGTTTCAACAAGACTAGGTCTTAAAGGAATCCCTGCTTTGGCAGAAGAACTTCAAGTTGCAAGAAACTTATTTTTACTGGAATACACTGGTGGAAAACTACACATTCCAACAGTTTCGACAGCAAAAACAGTAGCATTAATTAAAGAAGCAAAAGCAAAAGGCTTACAAGTAAGCTGTAGTGTTGCTGTACATCATCTTGTATTGACTGACGAAAAACTGGAAGAATTCGATACCCGTTTTAAAGTAACACCACCACTTAGAAACGAAACAGACAGAACTGCACTTTTAAATGCAGTTTTAGACGGTACAATTGATATGATTACTTCTGATCATAACCCAATTGATATCGAATTCAAGAAAATGGAATTTGATACCGCTAAAAACGGAACAATTGGTCTTGAAAGTGCTTTTGGTGCTTTATTAACTGTTTTACCTTTAGAAACCGTAATTGAAAAATTAACTTTAGGAAAATCTGTTTTCGGGATTCAAAATAATACTATTGCCGAAGGCTCAAAAGCCAACTTTACTTTCTTTACTCCGGAAGGAAAATCAACCTTTACAAAAGAAAACATTCTCTCCAAGTCTAAAAACTCGGCTTTTTTAGGAGCAGAAATCAAAGGAACTGTGTACGGAATATTAAATCAAAATAAACTTGTTACCTCTAAATAATTACAATGAACAATTCAATTGAAAAGGGAAAACCAATCGCTATCACCAGTTATATTTTGATTATTGGGGTATTAATTGCAATGTCAATGAACTCTGAAGACAAAAACAACTTTGCTTCTTTTCACATCCGCCAGGCATTGGGACTTTCCCTGACCTTTATTTCATTCGGAGCCATCATCAGCAATTTTGACAGCTTTTTCATTACTTTCCCGATGTGGATCTGTATTTCGATTTTATGGACTTATGGTATTTTTACCGCCATTCAGGGGCAAACAAAACCTATTCCGTTAGTGGGAGAACTTTTCCAAAAATGGTTTCAAAAAATAGGTTAATTTTTAAATTACAATTAGAAAAAAATCCAAATTTTAAATTCCAAATTCCAAAAAAGTAATCCCTTAAAATCTGCGTTTTCGCTTTAGCGAATCTGTTTCATCCGCGTACCAATTTTGAATATAGACAAGCAAAAACGCCAATAAAAATTCTAACAAGTCCGTAATTCAACTTAAAACTGAGACTGCGGCTGAAAACTAAAAAAATGAATCTATCTCTAGAATATAAAATACAAGCACCAAAAGTTATCTTAGACAAAAATCCTGTTTTACTTTTGTTACACGGATATGGCAGTAACGAAGCCGATTTATTTTCGTTTGCAACCGAACTTCCTGATCACTATTACATCATTTCAGCCAGAGCCCCTTACGATTTACAATATGGAGCTTACGCCTGGTACGCGATTAACTTTGATGCCGACCAGAATAAATTTTCAGACAATGAACAAGCAAAAACTTCCCGTGATATAATCGCTTCATTCATTGATGAATTGACTGCTAAATATCCTATTGATGCCAACAATGTAACTTTGGTTGGTTTTAGTCAGGGATCAATTTTGAGCTATGCTGTAGCGCTTTCGTATCCTGAAAAAGTACAGCGAGTAGTGGCTATGAGTGGCTATTTCAATGACGAAATCATAAAAGAAGGTTACGAAAATAACAATTTTACAAACCTGAAAATATTTGCTTCTCACGGAACTGTCGATCAGGTTATACCGATTGAATGGGCCAGAAAAACTCCGGCAATTTTAGAAAAATTAAACATCCCGGTAACTTATAAAGAATATCCTGTTGGTCACGGTGTTGCACCACAGAATTTCTTTGACTTTAAGAACTGGCTGGCGGAGTAGTATTCAGTTTTCAGTCGCAGTTCGAAGTCTCAGTACATAGCAATTTTAGTTCTCAAAAATGATCAAATTCAAAATTCTAAAATTATGAATTACATAAAACCAGAAAATCCTTCACTACTATTAATTGACATTCAAAAAGGATTCAATGATATTGCTTACTGGGGAGGAGACCGAAATAATACCGATGCTGAACAAAAAGCCGCTGAACTTCTGAAAATATGGCGAAATAAAAAACTACCTATCTTTCATGTCCAACATTGTTCTTCTAATCCGAAGTCCATTTTAAATAAAACACATCCAGGCAATGAATTTCAGGATATTGTAAAACCAAATCAAGGCGAAACAATCATCAGGAAAAACGTAAACAGTGCATTCATCGGAACTAATTTAAAAGAATTACTTGACGATGCTAAAATCAAAACCATTGTTATTGTAGGTCTAACTACAGATCATTGTGTTTCTACAACCACAAGAATGGCAGGGAACTTTGGCTACGATGTTTACTTAATTTCTGATGCTACAGCAACTTTCAATAAAAAAGGCGTAAACGGAGAGGAATTCTCTGCTGAAATAATACATCAGACGGCTCTTGCCAGTTTAAATGAAGAATTTGCGCAGGTAGTAACTTCTGAATTTATCAAAGGGATTATTTGATTTTTAATCACAGTCGCCGTTTTAGGTCAAGACTGAAAACGGTGACTGTGACTGAACGCTAAACTATTCTCCTGTATAGATAATTTTACCATTCTTTTTCAGTACATAACCTTTCCAGGCAATTAACTGATAATCACCCTTTACCCAAGGCTCTCCTTCCGATTTTCTTTCTAAAAGGATTACTTCATCTTGAGTGTCCAGAAAAAGCTCTGCTTTATTTCCGTCAAAAATAACATAAGCCACAGTCGAGTATGTTTTTCCATCTTCGGCATGAGCCAATTTTGTACCTATTTCAAAAATACGAACACATTCATTTTTAAGAACAGACCAGGTATATCCAGCAGAACCTTTACAGCCATGAGCATCAGAATCACCTCCCACAACAACTGGTCTTACTTCCTCTTTCTTTTCAGGAGTTTTATTCTCTTCAGCAACTTTCTTTCCACAAGAGAACGAAAGCCCCATCACAACCGCAAATAAAAAAATCTTTTTCATACGTCAAATATTTAGTTAAACCTCTATAAAACGAAACAATACATTCTTATTTTTGATACAACCAGGCTTGGTTTACTTCAAAAGTAATACTTTCATCGTCATTAACAAAGTACTTTAATAAGACTTCTCCCCATAATTCCCCATTACTATAATCTGCAATAATCCATCTGTGGTTTAGAATTTTTACTTTATTGATAATAAATTTGTTCGGACCAATTTTATCCTGTCCCGTATAAGGATTCCCGTTTGGATTTGCATTTAAGTCTAATAATTTCTCTGTTACCAGCGGAATCAATTTTTCATATAAGATTACTTTTCCACCACTAGCGCCGTTATCAAAGTAATTTTGTGCATTTTCATTATGCTCTAAAGAGAAATAATCCGCTTCAGCCAGTTTCGTTGATACCAGACTAATACTATCTCTAAGCTTCTTTGTTGTTTTCTCATATCTTTCCTTTTCAAATTTTACTTCACTGCTGTAAAACATATAAGTAAAAACATTCATTAATATCGCCAGGATAAAAAGGTAAAGCATTAAGGATTTTTTCATTTTGTAATATAATTAAATTGTAATTTCTAAATTATCATAAGCCAGAAAAACATTTTCCGGCAATTGTTTTTGCACTTCTTCGTGAAAACCTAAAACATGACTGATATGTGTTAAATAAGCAACTTCAGGTTTCACCAGCTCAATAAAATCCAGTGCTTCCTGTAAGTTAAAGTGAGTATCGTGTGGTTCTACACGTAGCGCGTTCACAACCAGCACTTTTAAGTTTTTCAGTTTTTCAACTTCCATTTTATCAATCGTTTTGACATCCGTCAAATAAGCAAAATCATCAATACGGTATCCAAAAACCTGCAAATCACCATGCATGACATTAACTGGAATAGCTATTTTATCACCAACTGCAAAAGGGATATTATTGACTACTTCGATCGTTTTAACGCTAGGTGCTCCCGGATATTTGTTTACGGTTTCAAAAACATAATCAAAACGACGTTTTAAATTGTCGATTACGCGCTGATGCGCATAAACAGGAATTTCACCCTGTCTGAAATTATACGGGCGAATGTCGTCCAGACCGGCTGTATGATCAGCATGTTCATGCGTAAATAAAATAGCATCGAGTTTTCGACAGCCGCAGGAAAGCATTTGCTGCCTGAAATCTGGTCCGCAATCGATCACATAGGAATGCTCGCCCCATGTAATCCAAATGGACACACGAAGTCTTTTATCCTTAGCATCAGTGCTTTTGCAAACAGGATGATCCACTCCGATTATCGGAATGCCTTGAGAAGTACCAGTACCTAAAAAATATACCTTCAATTGAACTTATTTTTTTTACAAAAATAGGATTATTTCTCTTTCATTAGAAGCCTAATTTACTAACTTTGTAACAAATCTATTTAAAATAAAATGGGTACAGAAATAAAACTCAAAGGTGACAAGGTCATCGAACAGATCCCTTCTATAAAAGACAAAGCGTTACGCATTAATTTAAACGAGAATATTTACGGAACATTTGCTGAAATTGGTGCCGGGCAGGAAACAGTAAGACATTTTTTCAGATCCGGGGGTTCATCGGGAACAATTGCAAAAGCAATGTCTGCCTATGACAAAGATTTTAGCGATGCCGTTTATGGAGTTGAAAGTGATGGTCGCTATGTAACCGAAGAACGGTTAAAAAAAATGCTTACCCTTGAGGGACAAATCATCGAAGAACGATTAAGCAGAGAAAAACATCCAACAAAGCTTTTCTTTAGTTATGCTAACACTGTTGCTACTATAGATTTTGCAAAACAATTTAAAGGCCATGGCTGGGTAGGAATCCGCTACCAGATTGAACCGGACGAAGCATACAACGAAATTATTCTACACATTCGTTTTAAAGAAACCGATGCCAGACTACAACAGGAAACACTTGGTATTTTAGGGGTAAACCTAATTTACGGTGCTTTTTACAAATACAACGATCCAAAACGATTACTTCGTTATCTATACGATCACTTAGACAAAGATCAACTCGAAATTGACACTATTAACTTCTCAGGACCACGTTTTGCGGATGTTGATAATCGTTTGATGAGTTTGCAACTGGTTAAGAACGGAATGACGGATGCCGTAATGTTTAATCCGGAAGGAAAAAACATTCTCCCGGCAGCCATCTTATACAAAAAGAACCTTCTTGCTTTAAGAGGAAGTTTTCGTCCTGTTACAAAAGTAAACATGGACATGTACGAGAAATCTCTTAAAATGTTTTTAGAAGAAAGTAAAGTAGACAAAGACAATACACTTGTTGTTTTCGAGATTACTCTTTCTAACTTGCGTTCGGATGGTGAAATTGACGAACGTGACTTCATGGACAGAGCTGAGCTTCTTTGCTCTTTGGGTCAAACCGTAATGATTTCGAACTTTCAAGAATATTATAAAGTAGTAGAATATTTCGCCAATTATACCAAAGCCCGAATGGGACTTGCAATGGGCGTAAACAATCTAGTCGATATTTTTGACGAGAAATACTACCGTCATTTAAGTGGTGGAATCCTGGAAGCCTTTGGAAAATTGTTCTACAGAGATATGAAAGTTTTCTTATATCCAATGTTAGACGAAAATGGCGTTCTGATGAATTCAAACAACTTAAAAGTACATCCAAGAATGAAAGAATTGTACAAATTCTTTAAATTCAACGGAAAAGTAATTGACATCGCAGATTACGACCCTCATAATTTAGAAGTTTTCTCCCGCGAGGTTCTAAAAATGATCAATCAGGGAAAAACAGGATGGGAACACATGCTTCCAACCGGTATTGCCGAAATCATCAAAGAACACCATCTTTTTGGATATCATCCGCAGAAAGAACTGGAGCAAAATACATAATAAAAAAAGTCCCCAACAAGAAATTTTCTTTTGGGGACTTTTTTTTAGTTTGCAGTCGCGGTCTCAGTCTCAGTTACCAAACTGCCAACCAAAAACTGCGACTGAATACTAAAACCGAGACTGAAGACTGAGACTGAAGACTGAGACTGAAGACTGAGACCGAAAACTGAGACTCTTTTTTACTTCAAAATCTGCGCAGCATGCTCTTTCGTTTTTACCTGAGCAATCACTTCTTCAATAATTCCGTTTTCATCTATAACAAAAGTGGTTCTGTGAATTCCGTCATACTCTTTTCCCATAAACTTCTTAGGTCCCCAAACTCCAAACGCATTGATTACTGATTTGTCCTCGTCAGCCAATAACGGAAAAGGAAACTCATACTTATCTTTAAATTTTAACTGTGCTTTCTGACTGTCGGCGCTTACCCCCAAAAGCTCGTAATTATTCGCTTTAAATCGCTCAAAATTATCTCTTAAATCACAAGCTTCAGCTGTACATCCAGGCGTGCTTGCCTTTGGATAAAAGAAAACTACCAGTTTCTTTCCAACGTAATCCGCTAGCTTATGTCCTTTACCATCCTGATCAACTCCCGAGAAACTTGGCGCTTTATCTCCTTTTTGTAATGTTACCATTTATTTAGATATTTTAGATTGTTAGACTTTCTTAGATTGTTAGATTATTTAGATTACGACTTAGAAATAATTCATTCCCCAGAACTAACCATTCCCATTTCACAATTCACATTTTACAATGTACATTATACAATTCACAATTAAAATAATACTATTTTTACGGGATTAAAATTACGGAAATGAATAAAGAAGCTCGCGTAACATTTGTTATAAATACGTTAAAAGAACTCTACCCCACTATACCAGTACCATTAGACCATAAAGACCCGTATACTCTATTAATTGCAGTTTTACTTTCAGCACAATGTACAGACGTTCGCGTGAATCAGATTACGCCATTGCTTTTTGCAAAAGCTGACAATCCGTATGATATGATTAAAATGTCGGTTGAAGAAATTAAAGAAATTATTCGCCCTTGTGGTTTATCTCCAATGAAATCTAAAGGGATTCACGGATTATCACATATTTTAATTGACAAGCATAACGGTGAAGTACCACAGAGTTTTGAAGCTTTGGAAGCCTTACCGGCAGTTGGTCATAAAACTGCAAGTGTAGTGATGTCACAGGCTTTTGGCGTTCCTGCCTTTCCGGTCGACACACACATTCACAGACTAATGTACAGATGGAATCTCTCCAATGGAAAAAATGTGGTACAAACTGAAAAAGATGCTAAAAGACTATTCCCAAAAGAATTATGGAATGATTTACATCTGCAGATTATTTGGTACGGACGCGAGTATTCTCCGGCCAGAGGATGGGATCTAGAAAAAGACATTATTACCCAGACTGTTGGTAAAAAATCTTTATTAGAAGAAGCTGCTAAAAAGAAAATTTAACAGCTTCACTAATTTACCTTTTACAGCTTGCTTTTAAGAGCATTGTATTCATTTGTCATATTCAACGTTCTGTAAATACCCAAAAGCGATTTTGCAGCACCTTCATTTTTGGGTTCAATCGCTAATGCCTTTTGAAGATACGGGATTGCACTTTTCACAACTTCATCTTTCTGAATTTCTAACTTATCATACTGCTTCATTTCACTGGCACTGGTTCCCAATGAAGACATCTGATCCTGTATTTCTTTTCTAAACTGCACTTTAACATAAGCAAGATTAATATAGCAGGTTATACAATTTTGATTAACTTTCACCCCTTCTTCATAATATTTTTCGGCGTTACGAAAATCATTTCTCTCTAAATACGAATAGGCTAAAGAAACCAGAATCTCTTCTTTTCTCGAAGGCGGGTTTACATTTCTTGGCTTTTCATAAAGACCTTCATTGATACTTGACTCCCTTGCACTCATCGACACAAAAGCTTCTTCTTGTTTTGTTTTTTTATTAGTCGCATAGAAAAGCATTCCTTTTCCTGAATAATTAAGCTTTCTAAGCTCCTCAAAATATTTAATTGCCGCGTTGTAATCTTTACCGGTTATAGAAGAAGAGGCTGCATTAAACAAGTTCAAAGTATCCTTTTTATCAAACAAATAAACTTCGTAACTCTTATCAGCACTTTCTTTGAATTTCCCAACTTTGTAATCGCTGTAAGCGCCATCAACCAATTTCGATTTCATTTCTTTTAAAGCAGAATTCGCTTTAAATGCATACTTGTAGTTGCGGGACTCATTCTCATACAACAATACATCCTGATATGACGCCAATGCCAACGTAAAATTACTTGCAGCGTCTATATTTTTAGCTGCCAGATCCTTGTAAATATTTCCTTTTGTAAAAAAATATTCAGTCTTTATCTCGTCCGGCGCATTCAATATCAAATATTCTATTTTTTTTAAAACGGCTAAAGCTTCCTGGTTTTTTCCTTTACCATAATAAGACTGCGCTTCTTTTAATTCATCTTTTTGAGCAAATGCTCCAATACTAATCATTACTAGTAACGAGAACATCTTGAGGTTCTTTTTCATTTTCGGTTTGGTTTAGTTGTTTAATAGATTTTAGGGCAATCTCATGAGATATACTATCGAAAACATTTAAGCGAAAACAGCACAAACCGCCATATCATTCCTTTAAATATCAAACGATAACTCACCATTCTTACTATTCTCTACAAAATACCAAGAGGAACAACAAACAAAACTAAGTGTGGGTAGTTTTTCTTCATAAATTATGTGGTTTTGGTTATACATTTTTAAGCGGCACTCTAAAATAAGTTTTTCTATATATTGAAAGGTTTTTAATACACAAATCGCTAATATAGAGCAAAATCATTACATAAAAATTTACTTTTTAACTAAAATAAAGCTAAATATAAAATAAATAAATGAAATTCAAATAAAATATAGAAATTTAACAAATTATCCTCCTAAAATTCAAAGAGAACTCACTCCCTACCATGAAGAAGCATATAAAAATATTAGGATCACGAAGTTTAATTCCAAAAACATTCAAAAACCCTGAGATTAAACACATTACAACTCTTCTGTAACAGCACACATACTGTATAAACCGAATAGAGTCATTCAAAAAAAAGAATGGATCTACAGGAAAAAATCACGATTTAAAAAACACTAAACAGTTCTTACCCCTAAACCAATCGAAGCAAAAAAAAACTCACTACCCGCATTTTCATGCAAATAGTGAGCTTTCAACCAGAACGACCATCTGGTTTTTCTTTCGAAATAAACATCCGACAAATGGAGTGGGCTGTTTAATTAGCTATAATTTCAAAACTTTTATTTTCAATTTTCACAACTGTCAATGCTTGTGAATAATTCAATAAAAAAGAAATGACTTCTTTTTTAGGTTTTAAATCTTTAGAAGCTAATGCCTTTTTAGAGTAAATTTTCGCCATACCGTCAAAACGTTTTTATTATAGTATAACGAAGCAATATCCTAATTAGTATTAGTTGGTTAAAATAATTTGATGTTTATCAATTATTTTTCTCAAATTCATCAAAGCATAACGCATTCTTCCCAATGCCGTATTGATGCTGACATCTGTAAGTTCAGAGATTTCTTTAAAACTCATATCCTGATACATACGCATTACCAGCACTTCCTTTTGATCCTCAGGCAGCTCTTCGATTATTCTTTTTAAGTCAACTTCGACCTGATCAAAAATCATTTTATTTTCGATTGTTAAAGAATCATCAGACATGACCGAAAATATCGAAAATTCTTCGGTTTCTCTGTACATTGGCATTTTTTTGGTTTTACGAAAGTGATCTACAATCAGATTGTGAGAAATACGCATTACCCAAGGCAGGAATTTACCTTCTTCATTATAGGAATTACTTTTTAAGGTTTTGATCACCTTAATAAAAGTGTCTTGAAAAATATCATTTGAAATATCTCTATCTGCAATCTTTGAATATATAAAACCATATATCTTAGACTCGTGCCTTTTAATTAATGTCGCAAGAGCATTTTCGTTGCCTTCGACATAATTTTTCACCAATAGAGCGTCCGGAATATGCACATCAGCCATAATACTACTTTTTTAGTTTCTATTTAAAATTTGGAGTAATTTTATAAAAAGTAGTTTTCTTGTATAGGCGTGGCTTTTTGGGTTATGTAGTTATGTTAATATTTTGACCAAATTTAACAAATTAATATTTTAAAAAGCAAACAAAAAGAAGAATAATTAACAATAAATCGTTAATTATTGCAGTACACACTATTTTTTCGTTTTATTTCAAGTAAAAAAATGGAACAATCACCACTATTTTAACACAAAAAATAAGATACAAAACACTAAAAACTAAGCAATTACCCACCAAAAACAACTGTTATATCAAGTTTACAGTAAAAATTCTCTTCGTTATTTCTATTAATTGCTTCTACCGTTTTTTCACTTGCATGCAATCGATTTTTAATTCCTAATTTCTTGTCATTATATTCTTTTTGCAAAACTCAATTCTGTTAGAATTTGGAACAATCTGATTAACAAAACTCAAACCAAAATTGATTACTTTTGTAGAAATTGACTTTTTTTATGCAAATTGATCTTTCGACACTCGACCCAAAACATAATATTATCATTAAAGGAGCGCAGGTACATAATTTAAAAAATGTAGATGTTGCAATACCCCGAAATAAACTTGTTGTTATCACAGGTCTTTCAGGATCTGGTAAATCAAGTTTGGCATTTGATACATTGTATGCCGAAGGACAGCGCCGTTATGTAGAAAGTTTATCTTCCTATGCACGTCAGTTTTTGGGACGTTTAGATAAACCAAAAGTAGAATACATAAAAGGTATTGCGCCGGCTATCGCAATTGAGCAAAAGGTAAACACCACCAATGCCCGTTCTACAGTTGGAACTTCGACTGAAATATACGATTACATAAAACTTTTGTTTGCCCGAATTGGTCGTACTTATTCCCCGGTTTCCGGACAAGAAGTAAAAAAAAACACGGTTACCGATGTAATTACCGATGTAAAAACTTTGGAACTGGATAGTAAATGGCTGCTTCTTGCCCCTATCCATCTCGAAGAAGGCAGACAGTTAGAAGACAAGTTAAAAGTACTATTGCAACAAGGATTTGCCCGTATTTTAGTCAACAATGAAATGGTTCGTCTCGATGATTTTTCGCCAGCGGATCTTCATCAATTGGACAATAAGGATATATTGCTGATTATTGACCGTATCGTGGTTAAAGACGAAGAAGAATTCTACAACCGTCTGGCTGATGCTGTACAGACTGCTTTTTTTGAAGGAAAAGGCATTTGTTATTTACAGGAATTAAACTCCGATAAAAGATTCTCCTATTCTAATAATTTTGAATTAGATGGCATTACCTTTTTAGAACCCAACGTTCATTTATTCAGTTTCAATAATCCGTATGGAGCTTGTCCCGTTTGTGAAGGTTACGGAAATATTATAGGCATCGACTCCGATTTGGTCGTCCCAAATACTTCCTTATCTGTTTTCGAAAGTGCCATTTACCCCTGGAGAGGCGAAAGCATGAGCTGGTACAAAGATGAATTGGTAAAACATGCTTATAAATTTGATTTCCCGATTCACAAACCCTATTTTGAACTCTCTGAAGAACAAAAAGAGGTATTATGGAAAGGAAACCAGTATTTTCAAGGTCTGAATGATTTTTTCAAAGAACTTGAAGAGAAAAATTATAAAATTCAAAATCGTGTCATGTTGTCCCGTTACCGCGGAAAAACAAAATGTCACGTTTGCCGTGGAAAACGTTTACGCGAAGAGGCTTCTTACGTAAAAATCAACGAAAAAACGGTTTCAGATTTAGTCGATTTACCCATTAAACATTTAGTTACTTTTTTCAAAAACATCGATCTAAATGTTTACGAACAGCAAATCGCCAAACGATTAATGATTGAAATCAACAATCGTTTGTCCTTTTTGACCGAAGTAGGCTTAGATTATCTGACTTTAAATCGAAACTCGGCAACACTTTCCGGTGGTGAATCACAGCGTATTAATCTCGCCACTTCTCTCGGAAGCAGTTTGGTTGGATCGATGTACATTCTCGACGAGCCAAGTATTGGTCTGCATCCTAAAGATTCTGAGAGATTAATTAAAGTCTTACTGTCACTTCGTGATTTAGGCAATACGGTAATTGTAGTAGAACATGATGAAGATATCATGAAAGCTGCCGATATGATTATTGATATTGGCCCCGAAGCCGGAACTTTTGGAGGGAATCTAGTAGCTCAGGGTACTTATGATGAAATCTTACAATCAGACTCCCTTACTGCCAAATACCTGAACGGTGATCTGGAAATTTCTGTCCCAAAAAGAAGACGAAAATTCAAAAACCATATTGATATTGTCGGAGCAAGAGAGAATAACTTAAAAAATATCAACGTTACTTTTCCTTTAGACGTTTTAACGGTAATTACAGGAGTCTCAGGAAGCGGAAAGAGTACGCTGATTAAAAAGATATTATTTCCGGCTATGCAAAAAAAACTGGACAATGCTGCCGAAAAAGCAGGTCAGTTTAGCGAAATAAAAGGTTCTTTTTCGCAAATAAAACATATTGAATACGTTGATCAAAATCCAATTGGAAGAAGTTCAAGATCCAATCCGGTAACCTATATCAAGGCGTACGATGATATTCGTGACTTGTATGCAAAAGAGAAACTATCAAAAATAAGAGGCTATCAGGCCAAACACTTTTCTTTTAACGTAGATGGAGGCCGATGCGAAACCTGTAAAGGAGAAGGCTCTATAAACGTCGAGATGGTCTTTATGGCCGATGTTTCGTTACCCTGTGAAACCTGTAGCGGTAAACGTTTCAAGAAAGAAATTTTAGAAATCAATTTCGACGAAAAAAACATCAACGATATTCTAACCATGACTATTGATGATGCAATCGCTTTTTTTGACAAAAACAAACAATCCAAAATTACACAAAAATTACAGCCTCTGCAGGATGTAGGTTTGGGTTATGTACAATTGGGGCAATCTTCATCTACTCTTTCGGGTGGTGAGGCACAGCGTATCAAACTCGCTTCCTTTTTGGTAAAAGGTGTTACAAAAGACAAAGCTTTATTTGTTTTTGACGAACCTACAACCGGTCTTCATTTTCATGACATCAAAAAATTAATGGCCTCCTTTGATGCCTTAATCGAAAAAGGACATTCCATCATAGTAATTGAACACAATCTCGACCTTATAAAATGCGCCGACTGGATTATCGATCTGGGACCCGAAGGTGGTGAAAACGGAGGACATTTACTTGCCGTAGGAACTCCCGAAGATATTGTAAAAGTAAAAGAATCGGTTACCGGGATATATTTGAAAGACAAGTTATAACTCTAATAAAATTCCAATAAAAAAATCCAAATACCAATACGCTAATTGTATTGGTATTTGGACTTTTTTTCGTTTTTAAGTTACTACGCAACTAAACATCTTTCTTCAAAAGGAAAACCATCTTCGTCGATAGCAACTAATACCTTTCTCTGCTTAGAGGCTTCTATTGTTAGATAAAGCCATGCAAATGACCATAATCCCAAGGTCAGGCAAAAGATCATAAAATTTAAACTATGATTCACTACCTTTCCTCCTTTAGTAAGAACAGCGAAAAGTAATTCATCATTTCGTTCTTCTAGTGTAAATCCATTATGAATTTTATTTGATATCATATTAGAAAATACTTGTAAGCTTTGTTCTTGGCTGAGTTGACCGTTCTTCATAATAATCTGTTAAAAATTAATCCAAATACTACTACAATTACTCCACAATTTTAAAATTCCAAAAAGTATTCCAATTTAATAAACAACACAACACACACTTTTATTGTCATAAGTAAGATATCTTTAGCTCACAGCACAAAGTGTTATCGAATTCTTAGCTAAAGTTAATTTTTATAAAATTAACCACAAAATGAAAAACTGTTAAAATTTTAAGACTACACCCAGAACATCAGCACGTTACCCTTTATTCCTACATTCTACATTCTCTACTCTATACTCTATACTCTATACTCTATACTCTATACTCTATACTCTATACTCTATACTCTATAC
>NZ_CADCST010000094.1 GCF_902804485.1 Flavobacterium collinsii
AACCGATAATTTCTTTGAGTTAGGAGGACATAGTCTGATCATCGCTCAGGTGATCAACCGTACACATAAGCAATTAGGAAAAACAGTCTCTTTTAAGGTATTTTTTGCCAATCCAACAATAGAAGGCTTGAGTAAGGAATTACAGGAGAAGAATTTTATAGCAATTCCTAAAGCAATAGAAGCAGCATCTTATCCGTTGACCTCTTCGCAAAGCCGACTTTGGATTTTGAGCCAGTTGGAAGGCGGTTCACTGGCGTATAATATGCCAGCGGCAGTCAAACTAACCGGGGTTGTTGATGGGACTAAATTTGAAGAATCGTTTAAACGATTGATCGCTCGTCATGAAATTTTGAGAACCAGTTTCAAAACAGATCAGTCCGGAGATGTTCGACAATACATCGTACCCACAGAGCAAGTCAACTTTACGATAGCAGAGCAGGACTATAGTGCAAGAGAAAA
>NZ_CADCST010000095.1 GCF_902804485.1 Flavobacterium collinsii
TTATGATAGGTATATTATTGATATTAAAGAAATCGGTATTGGAACTCCTATAAACAATACTCAGATCTATATTTTAGATTCACAAATGAGCTTATTACCAATGGGTGTAGTTGGTGAGCTATGTGTAAGCGGAGCAGGGGTTGCTCGTGGTTATCTGAATCAGGAAGAGTTAACCCGAGAGAAGTTTATAGAGAATCCATTTAAAGAGGGAGATAGAATTTATAAGACGGGAGATTTAGCACGTTGGCTCCCTGATGGTAATCTGGAGTTTATTGGCAGAAAAGATAATCAGGTTAAAATTCGTGGTTATCGAATAGAGCTTGGTGAAATCGAGAATGTATTGTCATCGGTACGTGGAATCAGCCAGTGCTGTGTATTGGCC
>NZ_CADCST010000096.1 GCF_902804485.1 Flavobacterium collinsii
TAAATAGTTTCGTTCTAAAGTGGAATCTTGACTATTATTTCTCATCGCAACAAAATTTATTAAAGTTAAATTTTGTTACCGAAATATCTAACCTTTACAAGGATGACAAATATTAAGTTTGCATTGCCTTAACAAAACTTGGCGCCTTATCGCCTTTGTGGCAGATCAAAAAAAGCCCGATCGTTAAATCGGACTTCTGTTTATAATTCACAATTAATAATTAATAATTAATAATTCACAATTATTAAAGTTTGGTCATATTATTTGCCAGTGTTTCGATGAATTTACTGATTGGTCCTTTGATCATCATGGCCATCATTGCATTAAATTCGCCTTCAAAGAATAATTGAACTGCACTTTCTGAGTCAGAAACGCTGTCAATATTTGAAGTTAGGGTAAACGGAAGTTTGTCACTAGCAGCTCCCAAAACAATTTTGCTTGGTGCTGTTTTTTCTTTCATTTTAAGTTTTATTTCCGGCATACCTTTTAATCCAAAAATAAAAGCATCTTCACCGATTACTTCGAACTTAGCGATATTATCGGGCATTAATTTTTCAAAATTCTTTACATCAGTCAATAAATCAAATAAATCCTGAGCTGATTTCTGAACTGTAACTTTTGGACTTTCTAAGTTCATATATTATTTTTTTGTTTTTTATTTTAACCGCAAAGGGCGCAAGTTTTTTTGTATTTCTTTTTCTTTATAAACGCAAAGTTCGCAAAGCTGGATTTAAAATTTAATTCAAAAAAGAGCAAAGCTATTTTTAGAAAATTTAAAATCTGCAATCTAAAATTACTCCTCTTCCTGTCCCCAGGTTGATGGACTCACGTTCCATTCTTGTAAAGTAGACTGTTGTTCTTCGCTAATGTATTGTTTTTGAACTGCTAAATCCAATAGGTTTTCGTAATTGCTTAAGGTATACAAATCGATATTGGCGTTTTTAAAGTTTTCTTCGGCAACATTAAAACCATAAGTAAAAATGGCAGCCATTCCTTTAATATTCGCTCCTTCGTTACGTAAAGCTTCTACTGCCATCAAACTGCTGTTTCCGGTGCTGATTAAATCTTCAACAACTACAACATTTTGACCTTTTTGTAAAAAACCTTCTACCTGATTTTGTCTTCCGTGTTTTTTAGCTTCAGGACGCACATATACGAATGGAAGTCCTAGGCTTTCGGCAACAAGAATTCCAACACCAATGGCACCTGTGGCAACACCGGCAATGACATCTGGTTTCCCAAATTGTTTTTCTATATTTTTCGCAAATTCATCACGAACGTAATTTCGGATGCTTGGAAATGAAAGAATTAACCTATTATCACAATAAATAGGCGATTTCCAACCTGAAGCCCATGTAAAAGGATTTTCGGGATTCAATTTAATTGCATTTATTTGCAAAAGCAATTCGGCTGTTTTTTCGGCAGTATCTTTATTAAAAATCATAGTACAAATGTATAAAGTTTTTGTGAACGACAAACCACTTTTTTTGACAAATGAAATCTCAAGAGAGACTAATTTTCAATTATTCTTGTTAGAGAGCATTGATATCGAACAGCTTATAGTGAAAATCTTTCAAAATAAAATTCAAAAGGCCTATTTATATCATCCTGATGAAAAGGAGATTATGAAGACTTTAAAGGCTAAAATTCCTGTAAACAAGGCAGGGGGAGGTCTAGTGTACAATAAAAAAGGCGAAGTTTTATTCATTTTCAGAAATGGAAAATGGGATTTGCCAAAAGGAGGAATTGAGAAAGGTGAGGAAATTGAGGCTACAGCGATCCGTGAGGTTGAAGAAGAAACCGGCGTGAACCAACTTCGTATTACAAACAAGCTTCAAAAAACGTATCACGTTTTCAAGCGTAACGGGAAATACAAACTCAAAATCACACATTGGTTTGAAATGCATACAGATTTTGAAGGCACTCCGCAAGGTCAGTTGGAGGAGGGAATTGAAAAAGTGGCCTGGTTAAATCCGGAACAGATTAAAGAAGCCTTGAAAAACTCTTATGAAAATATCAAATTGTTATTTGAAGAAGAGAATCAATTGAAACAATAAGATTAAAAATCTAACCGATTGGGTATTAACACGTAGAAACATAGATTTTAGTAGCAAAATAGGAAATGAAAAAAGAAATATATTTCTTTCGCATAGAAAAATGGGTGTATTTAAATGAAGTGAAACGCCTTTTTTGTAGATGCAGAACCTATGTAACTATGTGTTAAAATGAATTAAACCAACGGTCAAAAAATCTAATTTTTTTTATATTCCAAAAAAGCTAGTGGCACTATGTTCACTGGCTTTTTTTTTAGCTCTGTGATTTGTTTAAAGAGCAGATTTATTGATGTTTAGCTAAGTTAAAATGTTTTAGAATCGTAAGAAGTGGCCCATGAAAAATCTTTACATGAAATTAGAATTTAATTTGTATTTTCGTTTATTGTAAGATTAATCAACTAACTATATGTTTTATGTCATTTCAAGCGTACTTAAAAACAATTAAAGAAAAGACTGGTAATGGTCCGACCGAATTTAGAGCTTTAGCAGAAGAAAAGGCATTTACACAGGAAGGAAAACTCAAACCTGAAGTAAAAGCCGGAGACATTGTAAACTGGCTTAAGGCAGATTATGAATTAGGACAGGGACATGCAATGGCTATTTATGCATTGCTAAAAGGAATAAAAGACGAGAATAGCCAGTAAAAAGGGTTTTATATTTTAGTCAAAATAAGAAAGTTTTGCTCGTGAAAATGTTTGAATTGTAAGGATTCTAAACTTATTCACGAGCAGCACTTTAAGTTTTTTTACTTAAACTGATCAAAAGCAGCATCAATCAAGTGTTCAATTTCTAAGAAGTTATTTGATAGTTGCACGATCTCTTCCTGAATATTTTCTAAATCAAGTTTTAACCAGCCTTCCATTAGGGTTAAGGGACCATGATTTGTGGTGACATTGGGCCATCCGTTTTCATACGTTTTAAAAGATTTTCTAAACACTTCGGCAAATTTTCGGCTCTCTATAGTGTAAACTTTGAATTTTCTGAGTTTTAAAGCATGGATGTTGTACATCAATCTTTGTTTTTCAATATCTGAATCACTAATCCAAACGGAAAAGAAAATTCTTGATTCGGAAGTTAAGGCTTCGTCAGGATTAGTGGACCAGGATTTTTTATACAGTTTTATAAAAACGGAATCTAAGTAGATTCCAACAGCAACTTCAATTGATTTTTCGCTTAGAATTTTTTGATCGAGTCGATCCGCTGCTTCTTGAAACTTTTCAAGATAAAAAGTGGTATTCATTATGGTTTTGGTTTAAATTGGTTTAATGGTTTGGTTATAGCTTTAACAAATATAAATGAACTGTTTGATAATCTGAATGTTTTTTGATTAATCAGGACCAACCATTAATGTTTTAAACCTCTTGTTTTAGGAGAATCTTAGCAATAATGTAGGGTAAAAGGGGATAAATGAATTGTAAATAGTATTAAGTTCTATAGGAGGGAAAGTCGCGTCTCAACGAGAAAATATTTTCGAATTTTTGTGTGGTGTTTTCGTAAAAGGTGAGTTGTTCTCTTTAAGAAAATATTTTGTGTTTGTTTGCTTTTGCCCTTTCAGGGCGGAATCTATTTTTTATTCCGTTTGCAGTGCGTTGCACTGCGCTGTTGCTTTTGGGCTTTCAGCCCGTTTTTTTTGAGGAATTGCTCCAGGGGAGCAAAATGTTTCTAGCTAATGTAGTTTCCAAGTATCAAAAGCTCCAGCGGAGCGAAATATAAGTATTTTGAGAAAGTTCCATTTTTTTGTTTCTGGAATTCAGTTGCTACTTTCTGGGCTTTCAGCCCGTTTTTTTTGAGGAATTGCTCCAGGGGAGCAAAATGTTTCTAGCTAATGTGGTTTCCAGGTATCAAAAGCTCCAGTGGAGCGAAATATAAGTATTTTGAGAAAGTTCCATTTTTTAGTTTCTGGAATTCAGCTGTTGCTTTTTGGGCTTTCAGCCCGTTTTTTTTGAGGAACTGCTCTAGGGGAGCAAAATGTTTCTAGCTAATGTAGTTTCCAGGTATCAAAAGCTCCAGCGGAGCGAAATATAAGTATTTTGAGAAAGTTCCATTTTTTTTGTTTCTGGAATTCAGCTGCTGCTTTTTGGGCTTTCAGCCCGTTTTTTTTGAGGAACTGCTTCAGGGGAGCAAAATGTTTCTAGCTAATGTGGTTTCCAGGTATCAAAAGCTCCAGTGGAGCGAAATATAAGTATTTTGAGAAAGTTCCATTTTTTTGTTTCTGGAATTAAGCTGCTACTTTCTGGGCTTTCAGCCCGTTATTGATAATCTTTGATCTAGAAGAACTCTATGTAACGGTTTTGGTGTGAAGCGTATGATTTTAAGTTTTCAGGTTATTTTTGATTTTTTTGCTCTGAAAGAGCTTTAGCAATAGCTTAGTGCGAAGTACTAAGAGTGAATAATGATTTTTTTAGTTAAGCCCTGAAAGGGCGATAGACTACGTGCAAAGGAAAAATTTATAACATGTTATAGCTTTTTTACTAAGAAAGTCTGCTTTTTTAGAATCTATATAATTTTTCATTTTTAACTATTTCATGTCTCAAAAATCGTACTTTTGTTTGATATCCAAATCAATAACAAAAATCATCTAAACTGTATCATACATAGCAAAATATGTTTTTTACATTATTGATTGTAATGATCGTTAATATTATCTTTGAATTATGAGCACATTATCAAAACCAAACCACATAGGACGAAAAATTAGCCGAATCCGTGAACTGAGAGACATGAAGCAGGAAGCTCTGGCGCAAGCCTTGGGGACTAGTCAGCAAACGGTGTCAACTTTAGAAAATAGTGAAGAAATTGATGATGAAAGACTGAGCCAGGTAGCAAAAGCTTTAGGAGTTACCGTTGAAGCCATTAAGAATTTTTCAGAAGAAGCTGCGATCAATTATTTTAATAGTTTTACAGATAATAGTGCAGGGACTTTTAATAATCATTGTACTTTCAATCCATTGGATAAATTAATGGAATCTATAGAAGAGAATAAAAAACTATATGAACGTTTGGTTCAGGCTGAAAAAGAAAAAGTTGAGTTTTTAGAAAAGATATTGAAGGATAAATAGTTTTATCTTTTCATAATTTAAAAGCCTAATAAATTTATGTTTATTAGGCTTTTTTTAGTGCTTTTGGTTTTATGTTTTTGTTAGCGCGTGCGCCCTGTTCGTTACTATTTTTTTGATCAGTTGTTATTGAACTTGTTTTGAATTATGTTCATCAGCGGGACGCTTGTGATAGCGGAATTTTATTTCTCAAAGTTACTTACATTGCTATGATAGATTGCAAATCTACGTTATCGGTTTAATTTTTTTTTGCATCACATTCAGTACAATTGCTATTAATGATGATTTTTGAAAGAGGAAAGCATTCAGTACATAGATTGCGTGCACAATTATTACATTTATGTAATTCACCCGTTATCAAGGCCAAATGCAAAGGATAATTATTTTGTTTACCGCAACCGTCACATTGTTTTTTGTTTTCTAAGATAAAATGACCGTCTTTAGTATAATAGGATTGCGAATAAGAAAATGCTGGATTAACTAATGATTGGGAATTAATTGAGCTTAAATCATTTAATTGTATTTTACCGTTCTCTATATAAAATTGATTTAACGGTGAAACACGACTAGTTTCTTCAAGTTTCAAAATTTTAGCTTGAAGCTTTTTAATTTCGTTACTGTAAGTAGTTTTTTCGGTTTTAGATAATTGTTGATTATCATGTAATAATTGTTTTGTTTTGTCAAGCTCTTTTTGATATTCTTCAATTTGTAAAACCTTTTCGGACAATCCTTTCGCTATGTCAATTTTTTCTAGAGCTTTTGTCTGTTCTTCAGAAGATAAGGACTGTAGAACTTTATTAAAAGATTGTACAACTGTTTCTAAGTGCATATTTTTCACTAAAAATATTTCCGCTAGTTCATTTAACATCTTTTTTTGAACTTCCTTTTTTATAGATGTGATATCGTCAAATTCTTTAATCCATGGAATTGGTTTTGTAGTTTTTACTTCATGTACAAATTGTAAGGTTTTGAAGTCAATATATTCAGGGAGAACTTTTTTTAAGGTTTGTTCAATTTCATCTATATTTTTCCCTTTCATAGATTTCAAAATTTGTCTATAAGATTGGTAATATGTCATTACTTCACTTCTTATAAAAACAAGCATTCTTTTAAAGTTTTTATGAGCGTAATGATATTCTCCATGTGTAGGAGATATCTTTTTATCTTTAAATAATTTTCCGCTATTTGGCCAAGGAAGAGGTGAACCATATTTTCCATCAATAACTAAAATCATAACAAAGGATTTGTCTAGGACTGGTATACATGATTCCCAAGGTTCCAAGTTTGGAGAATTATCTGGAAAACCTTCTGAAGAACTTAAAATCGGTCTATAACCAAGTTCAGATAGATATCGAGCAAGTTCTGCTCTTAAATCTTTTAGATTATAATCAGTTGAACTGATGAAAATTGGAAATAAGTACTCACTTGATGATTCCATGAATATTTTAGTTTAATAGTTAGTAGAAAAAATGATTTAATCTTTTTTAGATAATTTGAGGTTAATACAACTATAAAACCCGATAAACAGGATACTGTAAATGTGCCTTTTCATAATAAGCTGAATGTTTATAAATCCAGTCTAATTGCGCTTCCGGATTTTTAGCAAATTCCGGATCAGTTTGTTTTTTATTTTCCAGTTCGGCTTTTAAAGTTGTGTTTCCTTTTAGGAGTTTAGCGGCAGTATCTTCAAAAATATATCCGGAATAATGTTCTTTTTGCTGTAAAATGGTGTCGAAGAAGTTCCAGTTAAAAAAAGAATCAATGCCTTCAGGTTCAAAAGCTTCAAGGATGTATTTTACACCTTTTTGGTTAGTTGGCACGATGTAATCTCCTTTAGCGAAAGCCATTTTAACGATTTTAGAAGTTACCGTTGTATTTCGGTGTAAATAATGTCCTTCGTAGGCAGACGGAACGGTTTTAAAATCGGCAATTTTATAGCTTTCTACTTCAATAATGGTATCGTTTTTAAGTTGGGTAAACGAAATGTTATTGTTTTTCAAAAGGTCAATAATGTTCCAGTAACCACGTGGAATGATATAAGCAGAAGGTATAACAACTTCTTTTACTGATTTGAATTCTTTGATATAAGGAACGTCTTTTTTATACGGTTTGCTTCGATCATAGTACAAGCGGTTTCCGGTTGTAGCCTCGCTTTTTTTGTAAGCTGCTTCATAACCCAAGAACGAAAAGGTGGTAGCTTTTGTGCTGTCCAGTTCCCATTTTAGAGTGTAGTTTTTCTTAGCTTGATATTGTTCCAGATTTTTTACTCGGAGTTCCTTGATTTTTTGGTAATTGGCGTCGGTATAATCTAAAGTTGATTTGGTGTATTCGTAAGTCATTTTTACACGTTCGGCATATTTTTTCAGCATGTGTGTTTCGACTACAAATCCGATGGTGTTGAACAACGAAGTATAACCCGTAGTATATCTCGGACTGTCAACAAACTGCCCAAAACCTTTGTCGGGAGTGTCTTTAAATGAATCTACGTAAGGGGTTGTTTCGATTTTCTTTTGCTGTAGGTCTTTGACTAGCGCCGGCATCATTTCGGTATTCATAAAGTCACCCAGAATCGTTCCTAATTTGTTGTGCTGTGTCATGATATAGGTTAGTTTGTATTGATAATCAGAACCGTTACTCACGTGATTGTCAATAAAAACGTCTGGATTTATTTTCTGAAAAATTTCAACAAAGCTCTTTGTGTTTCGGGTATCTGATTTCATTAAGTCCCGATTCAGGTCGTAGTTGCGGGCGTTACCTCTAAAGCCATAAATTTCCGGTCCATCCTGATTGGCTCTTGTGGTTGAATTCCGATTCAATGCACCTCCGATATTGTAAACTGGAATGGTAACCAAGACGGTATTTTTCGGGACTTTTATCTTTCCTGTTGCCAGATCTCTGTAGAATTGCATGGTGGCATCGATTCCGTCAGGTTCTCCGGCGTGTATTCCGTTATTGATAAAAAGTACCGCTTTGTTCTTTTGAATTTTCTCAAAATTAAATTCCTTTTCGGGATTGTAAGTGATCATGTGTAAGGGTTCACCCGAATCTGTCAATCCCATTTCTTTCACCTGAATGGTCGGGAAATCTTGTGCCAGCATTTTATAATAAGCAATGGTTTCCTGATACGAAGCGGACTGATTTCCGTTTCCTTTTTCAAAGTAGGTGTCGTATTTTTTATTGTTTTGAGCGAAAAGGGTTAAGGAGAAAAGTGAAAGGATAAGGGTAAAAAGTTTCATGGTTTGGTTTTTTATAGCAAGAATCAAATATAATTAAATTTAGTTTCAAGTTTTGTTTGTTTCAAGTTTCAAGTTTCAAGTTTCAGGTTTGATGTGTGATTGTGCTTTGCGTTGATTTTTACCGCAAAGTGCGCAAAGTTTTTTGTATCGGATTGTGTTGATAAACGCAAAGTTCGCAAAGCTTTGTGTATATAACTTTGCGCACTTTGCGTAAATCTTTGCGCACTTTGCGGTTAAATTTAATAATTACAAATATTTCGCAAGTTCGATTATGCCGTCTTCGATTTGTTTTTCGGTTAAAGAGGCATAGCCAAGTCTGAATCCGGATATGGGTTGGTCAAAACTATATTTTTCGGGAGTCATTATCTTTATTCCTTTTGACAGTAGCTTGTCCGCAATTTGAGAAATATTAACTGGCGAGTTAGGAATTATCCAAAATGCCAGGCCTCCATCGGGTTTGGTGAAAGTGGTTTTGTCTTTGAGGTATTTGTTACAGATTGTTTCAAAATAGTCGCGTTTTGCTTTGTAAATAAGGGTTGTTCGTTTAAGGTGTCTTTTAATCTCGCCTTCGTTTATGAGCTGTAAAACGGCTTCTTCCATAATGTTATCCCCTTGTACGTCAATTATTTTTCGGTGTTTACCCACTTTTAAGATGGTTTCACGATCACTTACCAGATATCCGATTCGTAAGGCTGGTGCAACAATTTTGCTCAGTGTTCCAATATAAACTGTGTTTTTGGCATTGCTGTAACTTGAAATGGGAAGAATAGGTCTTTGTCCGAAATGAAATTCATGATCGTAATCGTCTTCGATAATCGTAAAACCGTATTGATTGGACAATTCGATGAGTTTTAATCTTCGTTTGAGACTCAAGGTAACTGTAGTTGGAAATTGATGATGTGGTGTTACGTATATTGCTTTTATGTTGTTGATTTTTTTTAGATAAGCTTCGACCTCATCAATCAGCAAGCCGTCTTTGTCGACATTTATTGGTAGTAATTTAGCTCCACTGCTTTGAAATGTTTCCCAGGCGGCCTGATACCCCGGGTTTTCGACCATTACGTAATCGTCTTTTGATAATAAACAGTTGGAGGTTAGGTACATTGCCATCTGACTTCCACGTGTGATGCAAATTTGATCCGGAGTGACATTCATTCCTCTTTTAAAATTGAGCATCTGTACGATTGCTTTTCGAAATTCCAGATTTCCGTACTCGGTACTGTATCCCATGATCTGCCAACGCGATTTTCGGTTAAAAATCTGTCGGTAGGCTCTGGCGAGTTCATTCATTGGAGCAATTCGGCTGTCGGGGATTCCATCATCAAAAATTATGACTGGCAGTGTTTCTTCTTGCGTATAACTTGGTTTTTGGTTCTGATTGGTGCTTTCAGGAGCTATTGGCAGAATATCAGCTACAAAAGTTCCTTTTCTTTCTAATGTAATCAGCCAGCCTTCGGCAATTAAAACATCTAAAGCTTCAATTACAGTGTTTCGGTTGACTTTTAGTAATCCCGCGAGCTGACGGCTTCCGGGCAGTGCATTTCCGCTATTGAGCATTCCGGTTTTGATTGCTTCAATTATAGCATCGGCGATTTGAAGATAAATTGCTTTTGCTGCATTTGTGTTTAGTTGAATTTCTAATTGCCAAGGTCTTAACATCTGGACTATTTATTTATGATAAAACTGTATCAGTTGAGTAGTCCAAAGTTAGAATAATTTTGTGGAGCAATAATGCAAAAAATAATAATTATTAGACTTATGGAAACTAAAAAGCAATTTTCATCAAAAGACTTTCACCAAACCTTTGCCAGACCCACTTTTGTGATGCCTGAAAAATTAATCCACAAAAATGTAGAACAGGCCGGAGTTCACGATCAATTTTCTACGGAGCGAAAACACCCGGTTTTCTTTGTGGATCTTCCCAGTAAAAATGTAAGTATGACGATTGGAGGTTTATTGCCGGACCAATTGACAAACAGACACCGTCATACTTATGAAACGGTTATTTATGTAATTGAAGGGCATGGATATACTGAAATTGAAGATACAAAAGTAGAATGGAAGGCAGGTGATGCTGTCTATATTCCGAGTTGGGCTTGGCACAGACATCAGAATTTAAGCAGTGAAGCAGCTGCGAAGTACATCGCTTGTGAGAATGCACCTCAGCTTCAAAATTTGGGTGTTGCATTAAGAGAAGAAGAAGGAAGAGATCTTTAATTAAAACAGAAACAAAATGAAAAACGACCTATTTAAAGGTATTATTGCTTATCCGATAACACCATTCGATAAAAACGAAAAAGTAGACATCAGCTTGTATAAAAAATTACTGGAACGTTTAATTGTTTCCGGTTGTCATGCGGTTGCTCCACTGGGAAGTACTGGAGTAATGCCTTATTTGTCGGACGAAGAGAAAGAAGCAATTACTGTCGCAACAATCGAGCAGGTTAACGGCAGAGTTCCAGTTTTGGTCGGTGTATCCAACCTAACAACAGAGAAAACTATTTATCATGCTAAATTTGCTGAGAAAGCGGGGGCAGCTGCGGTAATGATCATCCCGATGAGTTATTGGAAACTTACAGATGATGAAATTGTACAGCATTTTGATGTTGTTGCCAAGCAAATTTCAATTCCGATAATGGCTTACAATAATCCTGCAACCGGAGGAGTAGATATGTCACCTGCTTTGCTAAAAAGACTTCTTGAGATTGCCAATGTCACGATGATTAAAGAAAGTACCGGAGATGTTCAGAGAATGCATTACTTAAAGCGGGAATTAGGCGATGATGTAGCATTCTTTAATGGTTCAAATCCTCTGGCACTGGCTGCATTTTCTGCAGGAGCTACTGGCTGGTGTACGGCCGCGCCCAATTTAATTCCGAACTTGAATCTGGATTTGTATCATGCGATTGAGAACAATGATTTAGAGGCTGCGCAAAAAGTATTTTACAAACAATTGAATCTTTTGAAATTTATCGTTAATAAAGGTTTGCCACGAGCAATTAAGGCAGGTTTGGAAATTCAGGGAATAGAGGGCGGTTTTCTAAGAAGCCCGCTAAAACCATTAACCGCAACTGAAATTGAAGAATTTAAATTGATTTTGAAAGAAATAGAAGAGTAATGTATTGAGGTTTTTACCGCAAAGTACACTAAGATTTTTTTTAATTTAGAAAGGGTTGACAAGCGCAATGAACGCAAAGCTTTGCGTTCATTGCGCTTTTATAAAACCATGCTTTACAAAACTTAGTATACTTTGCGGTTAAATTATCAAATAGTTGAGATCTGAAACCTGAAACAAACAAAACCTGAAACAAAAAACTATTTTGATTACTTTTGCAAAATGAATAAAAAACACCATTCCAATAACATACTTTTGAATTTAGGAATTGAGAGCCTAAATGAAATGCAAGAGGTAGCACAAGATGCTATTTTGAACGATAATAATGTTTTACTTCTTTCTCCAACAGGATCAGGGAAAACATTGGCCTTTTTACTGCCGGTTTTAGAATTATTACAGCCTGAAATTCTTTCGGTTCAATGTTTGATTTTAGTGCCTTCGCGTGAATTAGGTTTGCAGATTGAGCAGGTTTGGAAAAAAATGGGAACCCAATACAAAGTAAATATTTGCTACGGAGGTCACTCTATTGATACTGAAATCAAGAATTTAAGCAACCCGCCAGCAGTTCTTATTGGAACTCCGGGAAGAATTGCCGATCACATTGACAGGGATACTTTTCGCACAGATAAAATTCAGACTTTGATTCTGGACGAATTTGATAAGTCCTTGCAACTGGGTTTTCATGAGCAAATGTCTTATATCATTGGGAAGTTAACGAAATTGAACAAACGTGTTTTAGTTTCAGCGACTTCTGATATTGAGATTCCGAGATACACAAGAGTGGTGAATCCAACTGTTTTGGACTTTATTCCGGAAGAGGAAGAAAAAACGAATCTTTCGATGAAAATGGTGGTTTCGCCTGCAAAGGATAAATTGGAAAGTTTATTCAATTTGATTTGTTCGCTGAAATCGCAGTCGGCTATTATTTTTTGTAACCATCGTGATGCTGCAGAGCGTATTAGCGATACGTTAAACGAAAAAGGAATTTACGCGACCTATTATCATGGCGGAATGGATCAGGAAGAGCGTGAACGCGCATTGATTCAGTTTAGAAATGGTAGTATGAGTTATCTGATTACAACTGATCTGGCTGCCCGTGGATTGGATATTCCGGAAATGAAGCACGTAATTCATTATCATTTGCCTTTAAAAGAGGATGAATTTACGCATCGTAACGGTCGTACCGCACGTATGCAGGCTTCGGGAACAGCGTATATTATTGTTCACGAAAGTGAAAAAAAACTGGACTATATTGATTATGGAATGGAGGTTTTAAAGGTTGAAAATACTACAACTTTACCAAAACCACCGGAATATCAAACGATTTATATTAGCGGCGGAAAGAAAACAAAACTGAACAAGATTGATATCGTTGGTTTCTTTTCTCAAAAAGGAAAACTTGAAAAAGGAGATTTGGGCTTGATCGAAGTAAAGGATTTTATATCGTTTGCCGCTGTAAAGTACAACAAGGTAAAAGATCTGCTTAAAAACATTAAAGACGAAAAGATGAAGGGCAAGAAATTCAAAATCGAAGTTGCCCGCAAAGTAGTGAAGAAAGAGGAGGAGAGGTAGTCTTTTTGTTTTCGGTTTTCTCTATTTGATGTTTTTCTCAGATAACTTTTTCAGAGACATGAATTCTGACAAAGTTTTGAAGCGCTATTTGTAGTAAAATATCACGTATTACAGCCTGTTTTTAGGTTTTTTTATTCTTAAATTCGGCTGTTTTTTTCGATTGATTTAATGTTTTGTTGTTTTAATTTACTGAATGTTAATGTGTTAATTCGTGGTTTAATTGTTCTTTGGTTACGTTAGGACAGGAAGCTAAAATGATTGTTAAAAAATTAAAGGTTTAGGCTTTAATTTATCATAATTTCTGCGTTTCTTGTGCCCGTAAATAATAAACCCCAAATTAATTATGAAAAGAATTATTACGATTGCTATTTTGTTGTTTAGTGTTGTGTCTTTTGCACAAATTAAAGTTATTGAAACTGTACCGGTTGAAAAATTAGGAAAAGTAAATAACAACTACATTCAGAAAATTGGAGATGAGTACACTGTATACTATACAAGTATTCAAAACGATGACGAGTCGTCAAGCTTGAGAAAATTTACATTCAAGAATGTTAATAACGACTACGCAAGTCTTTACAACATTATCATCAATGGTTTTACAGCAAGTCCTTTGTATGATATTAAATTAGAATTACCGAATAACTATATCTGGTTGCACTACACAGGAAGTGTTGTTCCGGAAAAAGCTACGGTTCAGTTTATGGTTTCTTCAAAAGAAGCTGCTTCTGCAACAAGTAGTGTTTCTGAACCATTTGTAAAAGATCAGATTAATAAATTATTCCAAAAATAGGTTTAATTGTAAATCACTAAAAAAGGCTATTCAGGGTTCTGAATAGCCTTTTTTTGTATTGTTTTAGTTTTCAGTCTCGGTCTCAGTTTTCAGTCTTTACTTTATTTTAAAACTGAAACTGCATACTGCGACTGTAAACTGCGACTAAATTTTCTTCACGTATTGGGTGATAATCACGATTTGCTGACCGTCAACTTTTCCTTCAATGTATTCGGCATTTTCATGGTCTAAGCGGATGTTACGTACGGCAGTTCCCTGTTTGGCAACCATGCTTGATCCTTTTACTTTAAGATCTTTGATTAAAACGACAGAATCTCCATGCTCTAAAATAACACCATTGCTATCGCGGTGAATGATTTTGTTTTCGTCATCTTCGCCTTCGCCAGTTGCTTGTGCCCATGCCAGTGTATCTTCGTCCAAATACATCATATCAAGTAATTCTTGTGGCCAGCCTGCGGCGCGTATACGGCTTAACATTCTCCAGGCTACAACTTGTACGGCAACGTTTTCATTCCACATACTGTCATTTAGACATCTCCAGTGGTTTAAATCAACATTATCCGGATTTTCAATTTGGTCAATACAAGTACTGCATGCCATGATACTTTCTTCAAGACCACCTTTTTGAGTTGGTAATACTTGATATACTTTTAGGTTTTCCTCCGCTCCACAAAGTTCGCATTTAGATCCGCTGCGTTTGTTTAATTCTCTTTCGATGCTCATTATTTGGTATTTTATTTAAAAATGCGAAATTACTTATAATTTAGATAAGTAACAAGTTTATGTGTTTGGTGTTATTCTATTTATAAAAAAGAATATAATTTTATTTTTGTAGTTCTTCTAAAAGAGAATAATGTGCGGTTTTTAAAGATCTAATTAAATTTCTTTTCTCAGATCCACCGGACATATTCTTATAGAGGCCTACCTTTTTATAAATTTTGTCTCCAATTTTATAATTAATTGTAGACACCATTGTTGCTGATGACAAATTAAAAATCCATGAAATATCGGTTATTTCAGCATCAACATTAATTTCAGAATCATTGATTGTTTGATTTTTAAAATATTTTACTTTTAAATTGATTTTAGTTTCTTGAGCTAATTGTGCTACTGATTCATTGAATGTTTCATTTATGTTTGGTCGTCTTTCAACACCCATGCTGGGACCAGATTTTTTAATGCTTTTTACACTATTTTCATTAATTGAGAATACAATTGTTTTGCCTTTGAAATATTCCTGATTAAGATTGTTTTTTGAAAAATTGCTTTTAGTCGCACAACTAAATAAACTGAATATTAATAAACAGACTACTATTTTTTGGTATTTCATATAATATTTGATATTACTTCTTCACTCTAACCGCATCCGGAACCAACATTTCATATTCTCCACCATGACGCAGTACGTCACGAACAATACTTGAAGAAATAAATGAAGTACTTGCAGCTGTTAATAGAAAAACGGTTTCGATTTTAGATAATTTTCTGTTGGTGTGGGCAATGGCTTTTTCGAATTCAAAATCTGCGGGATTACGTAAGCCTCTTAGGATGAAATTAGCCTTTTGTTTTTTTGCCAAATCGATGGTTAGTCCTTCATAGGTAATAACCGAAACGTTGGGCTCGTCTTTGAAGGTTTCTTCGATGAAACGTTTTCTTTCTTCGAGTGAAAACATATACTTTTTTTCGGCATTGACACCAATAGCGATTACAATTTCATCAAATAAAGGAATTCCTCTTTTGATAATGTCTTCATGTCCAAGTGTTATGGGATCAAATGATCCGGGGAATATAGCTTTTCGCATTTTTTTTGAGGTTCTAAGGTTCTGAGTCGCTAAGGTACTAAGTTTTTTTTGAGAAAATTAAGGTGCTAAAATCTTAGAATCTTAGCACCTCAGTATCTTAGCGTCTTTTACAAAGCCAACTCAATTGCATTGGTGAATAAATCTTCAAGAGATATTCCCGCTGCATGTGCTTGCTGCGGAATCAGACTTTCGGTGGTTAACCCCGGAATGGTGTTCATCTCCAACATATAAGGCTCGTTGTCTACGATAATGAATTCGCTTCTGGAGAAACCTTTCATTTTTAAGACTTCGTAAGCGCGTTTTGCTGTTTCGCTTACTTTTTGTGTTAATTCGTCAGAAATTCTCGCAGGTGTAATTTCCTGTGATTTTCCTTCGTATTTGGCTTCGTAATCAAAGAAATCGTTATCAGATACAATTTCGGTGATTGGTAAAACTTTTATTTCTCCTTGGTAATTGATTACTCCAACAGAAACTTCGGTTCCGTCAAGGAAACTTTCTATGATGATTTCGTTGTCTTCTTTGTAAGCTACTTCAATTGCAATTGGAAGCTCGGCTTCTGTTTTTACTTTTGAGATTCCGAAGCTTGAACCGGCTTTGTTTGGTTTTACGAAACAGGGTAAGCCTACTTTTTTAACGATTTCGGACGTATGGATTACATCTCCTTTATTAAGATAGTATGAAATGGCCGTTTTGATTCCGTATGGTTTTAAAACCGATAATAAATCGCGTTTGTTAAAGGTTAATGCTGCCTGATAATAATCACAAGAAGATTGCGGAATGCCTAATAACTCGAAATAAGCCTGCATTAAGCCGTCTTCTCCCGGGGTTCCGTGAATGGCATTGAAAACACAGTCAAACGTAATTTTTTGATCGTTTACGGTTACTGAAAAATCGTTTTTATCAATGGTAAATTCGGCGTTATTTTCATCTACATAAACCCATTTTTCTTTGAAAATATGGATACGGAATCCGTTGTATTTTGTTTTGTCAAGATATTGATGTACAACGTTTCCGCTAATTAGAGAAATCTTGTATTCGCTTGAATATCCGCCCATGATAATGGCTATGTTTTTCATTTTTTATATGTTTAACTGTTTATTTGTTTAATCGTTTAATCGTTTTTTTGCCACGAATTGCACTAATTTTCACGAATTACTTTGCTCGTTTGTTTGTTAGACTGAGCGAAGTCGAAGCCCTTTTTACTGAACTTCGACTTCGCTCAGTTTGAAAAGCAAGTAGCAAATGCCCTTCATTTTTTGAGATGATAAGTAACATCGGAAAGGTTTTTATGAAACCTAAATCCCTAGCCCTGATGGGAGCGGCATCCTTTTGTGTTCGCGAGAGCGGGCGCAAAAGATACAGCGGACAGCAGGAATTGGCTACTGAAAATTAAAATTCCAAGGAGCTTTGTTTTTAATACGAATAGCAATCGCATGACTTTCTTGTCTAAAACAAAATTATCATTTTTTTTGAAACGAAATAGCTTTATCTTTGCGACTAATAAAAATAAATTTATGAGTTTACGTAAGTATTTAACGAGCCGGGTATTTTTTGTGCAAGTATTAATTGCGGCTGCTATAATTGCCGTTTTAGGCTATTTGTTTATGCATTGGTTGACTTTTACAACTGATCATGGTAATGAGGTTACTGTTCCGAATTTAGCTAAACTGACTGAGGAGCAAGTAGAGTCAAAACTGGACGAACTGGACCTGGATTATGTGCTTTTGGATAGCGTTGATTACCGAAGTGAGTTCCCAAAATACAGTGTTGTTGAGCAGGATCCACTGCCGGGAACGAAAGTAAAAGTGGGAAGAAAAATATATATTAAAATTAATTCATCTGGATTTTCGTCAGTTAGAATTCCTGATTTAATTGAAAAAACATATCGTGAAGCAGTTCCTACCCTAAAAGCTCTAGGACTTGAAGCAGGTACGATTACTTATATTCCAAACCTTGGAAAAGACATGGTTTTGGAGATGCGTTACAAAGGAAGAAACTTAAAAGTAGGAGATCGTGTGTTGAAAGCTTCCAGAATTGACTTGGTTCTAGGAGACGGAAAAGCAACTTATGAAGATGAAGGGCAAGCTGTAGACAGTGTAGCTGCGCCAACTACTGAAACCCCAAAAGATGAACAATAATATTGAAAATTTAGATCTGGAAGACGAATTATTCGAGCATTTTAGATTTGATGTGCCTAAAGGTCAGGCGCTTTTGCGTATTGATAAATATTTAATGAATTTGATTCAGAATGCGACCCGAAATAAAATTCAGAACGCCGCTACTGAAGGAAACATTTTTGTAAATGATATTCCGGTAAAGTCAAATTATAAAGTCAAACCGTTTGATGTTGTGACGGTGATGTTATCGCATCCTCCATTTGAAAACCATATTCTTCCGGAAGACATTCCGTTGAATATCGTGTATGAAGATGATGCTTTGTTGTTAATTAACAAAGAGCCGGGAATGGTAGTGCATCCGGGTCATGGAAATTATACAGGAACTCTTGTAAATGCACTGGCACATCATTTTGATAATTTGCCAATGAACAGCAGTGAACGACCAGGTTTGGTACACCGAATTGATAAGGATACGTCCGGACTTTTAGTGGTGGCAAAAACGGAAGCGGCAATGACGCATTTGGCGAAACAATTTGAAGCTAAAACATCAGAACGTGAGTACATAGCTCTTGTCTGGGGAAATGTTGCCGAAGAAGCGGGAACGATTGAAGGAAACCTTGCCAGACATCTGAAAGACCGTATGCAGATGGCTGTCTTTGCAGATCCTGAAATTGGTAAACCGGCCATTACACATTATAAAGTATTGGAACGTTTTGGTTATGTGACTTTAATTTCCTGTAAACTGGAAACCGGAAGAACGCACCAAATTCGTGCTCATATGAAACACATCGGACATCCGTTGTTTAATGACGAACGTTACGGAGGTCATTTGATTCTAAAAGGAACCACGTTTACGAAATACAAACAGTTTATCGAAAATTGTTTCAAAGCATTACCACGTCAGGCGCTGCATGCAAAAACACTTGGTTTTGTACATCCTGTAACTGGTGAAATGATGCGTTTTGATACAGAACTGCCTCAGGATTTTCAGGATTGTATCGAGAAATGGCGCAATTATGTGAAGTCGCATAATGTAGAGGAAGAAGAAAATTAATTGGATAATGTGTCAATTTGAAAATTAGATAATTGTTATATAAAAAAAAGCTCCATCAGGAGCTTTTTTTATGGAATTGTTTTAATCGTTAAATCGGTTATTTTGGCTCCTCCGTTGGTTAGGAAGCCGAGTTGGCCTTCTTGACTTAGGTTGCTTTTTTCAATGGAACATTCTAAGAAAGTTTGATTGTTGACGGCAAAGTATAATTGATTGTTTGAAACTCTGATTTTTACTGCGTACCATTTGTTGTTTTCCAATTGCATTGGTTTTTTAAATAGGGTTGGTCCGCCACGTTTAGAATATTCATCACTGTTTTTACTGTAAGCGCCTCTTCCAATCACGATATTCTGATCTATCGTATACAAGTAGGTTCGAATGTAATTTTCCTGATCAATATGAAGCATTATTTCAAATAAAGATTCTTTGACGATATTTACTTTAAAGTTGATTTCGTAATTTTTCGGAAGCTTCTTTTTTGACTCGATTACTCCCCAATGCATTGGCCCTCCGCTTCCGGTTAAGGTGTCGTTTTGGAGTCTCCATTCGTTGGGATTAAAATTCCATTCGGATTTAAGGGTGACTGTTTTTGCTATTTGGTATTCCCTCTTTACAGTTGAAAGCGTACCCGAGCAGGAAACTAATAAGAATAAGAATGCCAGAAATGCGATATATTTAATTTTCATTTTATTTTTTAGTTTAACTGTGAGTGGTATTTGATTTTACCAATAGATCCTGTTGGAGTTGGTAAAAGTTCAAATACGGAGGTAGGAGCGAGGCCATTTTCTATACGATGTGATACGTACAGAATACTAACATTTGTGTCTTGTTTGATGGTGTTGATTAATTGAATGACCAGATCGACATTTTCATCGTCAAGGCCTTCTACAGGTTCGTCCAGAATCAATATTGGCGGATGTTTTAAAACGGCACGAACAATTAACGCAACTCTTTGCTGACCAATGGAAAGGTCTATAAAACGTTTTTTTCGTAAATGAGTCATTTCAATTACTTCAAGCCATTGCGTTACGGTTTGTTTTTGTAAAGTCGTAGGTTCAATATAGAGTCCTATAGAATCAAAAAAGCCGGAAAGAATCATTTCTTCTAAAGTATGTCCTTTTTGAAACAGGTCGGTCATAGAGGTGGTGAAAATTCCGATTTGTTTTTTGATATCCCAGACACTTTCTCCGCTTCCTTTTTTCCTTCCAAACAAATACAAATCCTGACCAAAGCCTTTTGGATTATCACCGGTGATTAAAGATAGGAGGGTACTTTTTCCTGAACCATTTGGACCAACCAGCTGCCAGAATTCACCTTGTTTGATGGTCCATGAGATGTTGTCAACAATTTTACGTTCCTCATAACTTACCGAGACCTTATCCATTTTGATTAATACACTTTCGTGAAAGGAATGGGGCTCAATCGCTTTAGGAATTGCTGCGGTATTTAAAGTTTTAAAATGGTTTTCATTCTTTGAAATCGGGTGTAATTCAAACGAGTTGTCTTTAATTAGTGCTTTATTCGGAACAAAATCAAGAACATCAACGACACGATTGACCAATTGAATTATAGCAATAGTATCGGTTAATTTTTCCAGAGATTTTGCCAAAGCAGCTCGTGAAGCGTGATCTAAATGATCGAAAGGATTATCGAAAATAATAAAATCAGGATTTTGATTGATGCAGTATTTCAGAAATTCTTTTTTGCGCTCGCCGGATGAAAATGTTCGTAGTTGCCTGTGTGATTCGGGAGCAGCCTCCACTGTATCATACTGGTATTCTTTTTCGATGAATTTTTCAATGGCAATGTCTGAGAATAAAATGCCTTTTTGATTGTTAAAAATGTCTAATTCTCCTTTAGCTTCACCTAAAAGCAAAGTATCTATAAACGCTTTTTTATTGACCTGATTTGATAAAAGGATGTCCCAATGCTGCATTTTAAATATATTTAGTGATGATTTTTTCTACTGCTGATTCAAAGGATTAATCATTCTAATTCTGTGGTAGAAAAGCTTATTCTGTTTTTTTAGTAGCCATTTCACGATCGTTACGCGACCATTCGCTCCAAGAACCGACATATAGTTTAGGAATGGCTATTCCGGCATAATCCATAGCTAATAAAGTGTGACAGGCGGTGACTCCTGAGCCACAATGTACAATTATATTCTCAGGCTTTTTGTCTCCAATGATTAGGGAATATTTCTCCTGCAAAAATTGAGGAGATTGAAAAAAACCGTCAGTGTCTAAGTTTTCGCTAAACGGAACATTAATGGCGCCCGGAATATGTCCTGCAATCAAATCCAGCGGTTCTGTTAAGCCGTCAAACCGATTTTTATCTCTTACGTCGATTACCGTATTTTTATCGTTATTTCGAGCCTTTTCGACTTCTTCGATATCAGCAGTAGGGAGTTTCCACTTAGAAACAGGATATTTAGCAGTGGCTTCAAAGGTTTCCGTTGCAGAGTTTATTGGGTAGCCGCTTTCTATAGCTGCGGGCAAACCTCCGTTTAAAACCTGAACTTTTTCGTGACCGATTGCACGTAGCATCCACCAAAAACGGGCGGCGGCATTTGATCCGTTTTTATCATCGTAAATTATGATATGGCTTTGAGGAGAAATTCCGGTTTTAGAAAGTACTGTTGAGAATTTTTCTAAGGATGATAAAGGATGTCTTCCGCCATTGGCCGGATCAGTTTCGACTGTTGCTAGATCTTTATTCAAATCAATATACCGTGCTCCTTTCAGATGTTCGTTGCGGTAGTTTTCTGCTGCATTTATTCCTGCTCTGGCATCAATAAGAATGATCTCAGGCGAATTAGAGAGCTGTAATAGCTCTTCAGGGTTTATTATCGGGGAAAATTTAGCTGTCATCTTAAAAAAAGTTTGTTTTTTAGAATTCTCATTACAAAAGCAGGATATTTAGTCAGCAAAGGCCTGCGTATAAAAAATTAAAAAAGTATTGTTTGTTTTATCATATCGTAAGCAATCCCAATTGCTATAAACAGAACTTGTCGCAATGCAAAGCGTATGGGCTAAATTTGTTTTTAAAACTTTTTTTGAAAAACATCCCTTATTTAATACAAAATCTTTGTCTTTTGATATATCAGTAATTTTAAGATTTGGGTATTCTAAATAAGACGCAGTACTTTTTTCAAGATAGTCTTGATTGTAAATAAAAAAATCAAGGGCAAACTGATAATCAAAAGTTCCAAAAGATGAGCTATTGCAATCTCCGTCTTTTATTCCATTTACAACTTTTATATCTTGAAATATCAGAGCGTATTTAGAAGTAGTTGCGTTATAGACTACAATCGATATTTTGACTTTTTTTTTGTCATAAACGATAAAAGCAAAGTCATTGCTTTTTTCCTCAAACAGACTTCCTTCTGCCAGTGAAAGTAATTCGTAATCTGGATTTTTCTGAAAAAAAGACTGTTGTTCTTCGGGTAGTTTTTGAAGCAGTTTCGTATGAATGTCTAAAAAAATGTTTTTTTCTGAAAGTTGTTTTAAACTTTCTTTATGATTCATTATCTGATCTACAGCTTTAGGATTATCATAGATAGAAATTTGATAATTAACAGCATTTGGCTTACTGTTTTTAGCTATAATTTTTTCGGTTGGTATTTCTTCTTTTGTTTTGGTTATCGTACTATCCTGTTGTTTCTGTTTTGAGTTACAGGCAAATAAAAGGATAAAAATGAATGAAGTGAATATTTTTTTCACAGTTAAATAGGTTAGAATTGGGTAAATAAACGGTTGTTATTTACCCTTATGAATTGGTTTGATTAAAAATTAGCCTGGGATTTTTTCGATCAGAATCTCGTTATCATCTTTATCAAAATAAGTACAGGTCATTTCTATAATATCAACTCTCCATTTTGCTATCCCACATTGGGCAGCGTGATTGCAAAAAGTAAGATAATCGGTTTGACCGTCCTGATGCATTACTAAAAACTCAATAAAACGTTCTTTGTTAGGAAAGGATTCTACTTTTATTTCGTCATATTTTTCATCAGACGTTACATTGTAATTGTTTACACCAAAGTATTCAACGTGTCCGTCATGTACAAAAGTGTCGTAACCTTTTACCCCCAGAATGATTAGATCCTGAATGTAATTTGGAAAGTCCGCACCGCTCTGTACTTTGGCGTGTGCTTCTTTGATTTGTTCTATTGTAAACATATATTTTAGTTTTAAATGATGTTAAATTAAAAAGAATAATTATAATAAATTTTCAGGTATTTCCCGAGTTGTGTACTAAATGATCTTTGTTTTCTTTTTTGAAGACTTATAAAAAAAAGTGGTTAACAACTGGTTTGGTTATTTTGGGTTATTGATTCAAAAATACAATTTAAGAATTTAAAATTGAATTGAAAATGTAATAAATAATAGAAGAACAGGAGACAGAATTTTCATATGTTTTTGAAATATTGTATTTTAACGAGTATTTTATCACTTTAAAGGATTTCTTTTTTAGTGTATCATTTTGTCAGTAATTTAGTAAAAGAATGTTGCTCCTAAATTTGACATCATGAAAAGAATACTACTTTTGTTTCTGATTACTTCTCCTGTATTTGCACAGGAAATGAACACATTTGATTTTGCGGTCATAAATTCGACCGTTATCTCACCAAATATTGATCTGGACAAGGGGCGAAGTGTGGTTTCAGCCAATAAAGATCAGTATTCTGCTTATTTTCAGTATGCGCTTACCCTGTGTGAAGATGATATTATTTTTGGAGCGGGTGTTAATAAAACGGACTTAGACCGGACCTACACGGGTTATATTGGTAAGATGTGTGATAAGTTTCGGGCAACAATCTCTGCGGGTTATGTAGAATCCCGAAGCGGATATGACGGAACCTTTACAGGATTTAGTGTATCCTGGCATTTTAGCGAGAATACTTTCGTTGGAGGAAGCCTGGCAAATTTGCATTCTTCCAGTATGAATAATGGTACTGATGAGGGGTTTGATTATTATAATAAACTGGCCCCTAAAATTTTTGGAAGCTATGAGATTATTCCCAACCTCATTGTTTTTGGACAGTTAAACAGCAGGGTTAATGATATTGCCTTAAAGTATCAGAATGCTCGTTTCTCGGCAGGAGGATTTTATTCCGGTCATGGAGAAGAAGGGATTTTCGGAACTGTAAATGTGGGACGTTTTGCGATTTCCTGTAGTACTACTTTTGATAAAGTAAATTTTGGACTCAAATTTCAATAAATAAACTCGGAATTGCGATATAAAATGATCAGGAGAATAAATTACCTTTTCAGTGTTACTACCTGCTGTGGGTAAGGAATGTCAATTCCGACTTCGTCAAAACGTTTTTTTATGCTTTGCAGTAGATCACAATAGAGGACAAAACCGTCTGTAGAATTTTTTGCCCAGGCCCATGCCTTTAGAGTTACGCTTGAATCTGCCAGTGCTACTACTCGGGCGACAACCAAAGGTACTTTTTGTTTTTTGTTTTCGGCAGTTCGGGTATCTATAAAAAGTGGATGTTTAGCAATTTCTTCCTGCATGATTTCTAAGGCTTTTTCGATATCAGATTGATAACCAATACCGACTTCGATGATCTTACAACATTTGGTGTCGTGCATGTTGGTGTTGACAATAATCTGAGCGCTAATAACTGAATTTGGAATGATAATTCGGTTGTTTTCAGCATCTTTTAAGACGACTTGTCTCAGATTGATATCTTCGACTGTGCCCACAAAATTGTTGATAGTGATTTTATCGTTGATGCGAAAAGGTTTGAAAATGACCAGAAAGATTCCGCTCACTATATTGCTTAAAGCTTGTTGAGAAGCCAAACCCGCAACAATAGAGATTACTCCGGCTCCGGCCAGAACAGAATGACCGATTATTTTAAATTCGGGGATTTGTATTAAAGCAAAGGCAAATCCTAAGATATAAATTACAGTAATAATCAGGTGTTTTAAAAACTTAAATCCTGTAGCATCATAATCTTTATCGGCCTGTTTTCGATACAGTACATAACGAAGTACTTTGTCGGTAATGGCACTAAGGATTATAGTGGTAATTGCTATAATGGCAATAAAAACACCTATTCTAAAGTCTTTTAAGTAATCAGTCATAGCTCTTAAGTTTGAAAAAAATCCAAAAAACGATTTTTGTTAAAATTTACTTTTTGGATTTTTGTAATTTATAACCAATAGGATTTCGTTTTAAAGTCCAATAAAGTCATCACTTTTTGGGAAAATACTCAAAGCTTCAATAGCGATTTCGGGAGTTGGAGAGGCTAATTTACGAAGTTTCGTATCCATCCAGGCTCCATCCACTGTAATAACGGCACAAAGGGTATCGTCTTCTCTTCTAAATTCATGAATGATTGACCAGCGTGAGGCATCAGCTTTCATTTTTGAAGTTTTGGTATGAATGAAGATCTTATCAGAAAGTTTTAACTCTTTTCTGAAAATACATTCTTCTCTAAACAAAACAGGTCCAAACCCCTGTGTTTGCATTACTCTTAAAGTTAAACCCAGCTCTTCAAGGATTTCAATACGATGCTGTGCGCCAAAATCGTAATAAGCACTGTGACGAACGTGAAAATTAGGGTCAAGATCTGACCAGCGAAAAGAGATTTCTTTAATAAATGAAGCCATTTTGTAATTGTATTTTAATTGAATGAGATTGATAGAAGAACGTTAATTTCTTTAGAAAATCAATCTTTTTTAGAAAATCGAAATTACGAATAAAAAACCAAACGATTTGTGGTAAAGAAGAACTATTGCTATTAAAAACCGAAGTGTTTTAATTTAATTTCGATTCTTCAATCGTAGAGATTGTAATGTCATCTTCTTTTAAAGATTTAAGAAAATCTGCGGTATCAAATACTTCTCCAATGGTGGTGACTCCTGTTTTTTTTGCTTTTCCGGACAGTATTCTGTTAACTGTTTCTACAACAAGCGGCGCTGTAACGGCATAAATGTCCTGACCCTGAGCGATAATTGTTCTTTTGATGTTTTCTTTTGTTGCTGTAACTTCCAGACAAAAATGTTGTGACGACCTGTTTTTGTGATCGGTCGGTTTTGGTTCTGGTGTGGCAGTATTTCGAAGATCGTCCAGTGAATTTTGACTTAGATAGGTATTAATCGTACTGACTTTTAAATGACGCGAAATGGTGATGATTTCTGAAAGGGGTAATGCGACAACTTCTTTAATTCCAATAGGATTCTTAAAGTTCCATTTAAAAGGTGTGGCGGGCTGAAGGTCTTGTAGTTGATCGTTTTTTAAGGTCAGTCTGGTGTAATGATTTCGGTCTCCTGTTAGTCTAGTTCCTTTTGTTGGATGCCAGGAATCCAGACCGATGTAGAGGTTTATTTCATCAATATGATCCCAATCCTGAGTAATTGCGGTACTTAATAAATCTCCTAGACCTCCATAAAAAGCAGCGGCAGGAATAACCAGAATTTCGGCCAGTTTTGCCGAATCGGAAAATTGTTCGAATATGTCCAAGACCGATTTTTGTTCGGCTGTTAAATCAATATAATGAATGCCCAATCGCAAAGCCGATTGAATAATGGGATCGGCAGTGTCTAAGAACGGGCCGGCACAGTTGATGACTATTTTTGCTTTGGAAAATGCGGTGTCTAATGATTCTGAATCGTGGATATCTGCTGCTTTTAGAATGGTTTCCGGGTAATACTGATGTAAAAGAGTCAGTTTTTCGTAGTCTCTTCCGGAAAGGATAAGTGGGTAGCCTAGTTTGTAAAGTTCAGCAACAATAAATTTTCCAGTATGCCCGTAAGCGCCATAGATGGCAATGGTATTTTTCATAAGTTGAAATTTTAATTATATTCTTTTAAGAAGCTGATAATTAGTTTAAACGAATATAATTAAAATTTCTGATGCGGTTTATTTTTCTTCCTGAACACCTAATTTTTTAACGATCCACGGAAGTGTAAGTCCTTGCCCGACTATGGTTAAAAGTACCACAGCAACAGAAATGAATAGTATTGTATTTCGCTCTGGAAAAGGAGTTCCATCTTCCAGAAATTTGGGTAATCCTAAGGCTATGGCCAGAGAAACAATACCGCGCATTCCGGACCAGCTGATTATAAAACTGTTTTTGGAATCTAACAAGGCATGTTCGCTAATTTTTCGTCTTTTTCGGTCATTTTTCTGAAAGGCTTTCTGCAGATTAATTTTTTGAAAAAAGACCCTTACCATTCGGGTTAATAATGCAACTATAGTTATGATAGCGGCATAACCTATGTAAGGTAAAATCATATTGTCGTCGATATCTTTTAGGATGTATCGAAAATTAAGTCCGATTAGGATGAAAATTAATCCGTTTAAGATAAAAATAATGACATCCCAGAGACTTTTAGAATTGTTTCTGAGACTCTCCGGGAATATTTTCTTGCTAAAACGGGCAATAGCCAGACCTAAAAATACCACTGCTATAACTCCAGAAACATGCAAATGTTCCGCAACTAAATAAGTAACAAAAGGCATCAAGAGCATAAAACTTACGGTGACATTTGTGTTTTTACGGACTTTGGTCAAAATGAAAGCTAGAATTTTGCCCATAACAAAACCCACTAAAAAACCTCCTCCTAATAAGATTACAAATTGAAGAGTTGCTTTCCAGATGATAAATGCAGAGCCCATAGCGGTCGCCACTGCAAATCGATAAGCAACCAGTGCAGAGGCATCATTGATAAGGCTTTCTCCCTCGAGTATGGTGATAGTTTTTTCGGGTATTCCAAGGCCTTTCGTTATGTTTACTGCGGCAACAGCATCAGTAGCCGAAAGTATTGCTCCTAGTACAAAAGACAGTGGCCAGGTCATGCCGGGAATCATATAATGTGAGACTACGGCGATCCAAAAGGTAGTGAGAAAAACCAATGGTATTGCTAAAGTGCTTATAGTGCTTAGATTTGTTCTGAAATGCTTCGGAGAAATGTTAAATGAAGCATCATACAATAAAGGGGGGAGAAAAATCAGAAATATAATCTCAGGATTAATTTCGATCTCACTCATGGACGGAATGAAACCAATAGCAACTCCAACGATAACCAACAATATAGGATAGGGGAGTTTTGCTTTATCGGCAAATGCAGAAAGTCCTATTACAATGGTGAGAATAAAGAGGACGATGGTATAGTTTTCCATTTTTTACTAAATGATATTATAGTTGATTTTTATTAGTCGAAGTCATACCATCTTGGGAGATCTTCATTTTCTGGAAGGCCATTTGTTGGAAAAATTTTACTAAGGCGATAAATCATTTCTACTTTAATAATAGGATCTTCTGAATTTTCGGCTAAATCTTTTATGGTATCAATAGCTTCTTTAGTTCCAATACTTTTTAAAGCATGCCCGCACTGATTGATAAATTGTCCTGTTCCAGTGCTATAAGCTTCCAGGGAATCATACTTTTGTTGTATTGCAATCTTAATCACAGGAACGCTGGATGGATGTTCTCTTCTTTGCAGATCGTGAATAATATCATTATATTCTGTATGCCAAGGCTCTAATAGTAATTTGTGAAATAAGTCGATGTGTTCATCATTTTCTTCCAAAATCCAAAGTAACCAAATACAAAAATTAACATCATTACTATTTTTGGAAGCTATTATATTTTCTGCTATTTTTCGCCCCTCATGATATTGAGATTCTTTAGAAAAAGGAAGTTTTTTAATTAATTCTTCCCTTGTGATTTTTCTCATTTGATAATCATTAATATTTTGTCTTAGTTTTTCTATCATTTGTTTAATTGTGAAATGCCTATTTAAGATTTGGTGTTTTTATTTTAGGTTAAATTATAGTAAGTTTTTTTAGCTAAATGCTAATGTATAAATTTTCAGGGGAAGTTATTAGAAGAACTTTTATATAAAAACCTTTTTATGAAATCGATTGCACTAGCCCTGATAGAAATGGAAATCCTTTTGTGGCGGGGTTCGCCATAAAAGATTGTAATGGATAGCAGGAAATAGCTCCTAATAATGACATGTAAAGCACTGATATGCCACGTATGTCAGGTTTTAAAAATGTCATGTTGTCAGATAGTTTTAAATGTGTCGACAGTAAAACTGACAATTTTATTTGGTTTTTTATATTGGCATAAAGATTGACTTATGCCACCTGAGTTATTAAATTAGTATATCAAAAATTAAATATATAAAAAATGGGTAAAATAATCGGAATTGACTTAGGTACGACGAACTCTTGTGTTTCTGTAATGGAAGGTAACGAAGCAGTTGTTATCCCTAATGCAGAAGGAAAAAGAACTACTCCTTCTATTATCGCTTTTGTTGAAGGTGGAGAAATTAAAGTAGGTGATCCTGCAAAAAGACAAGCAGTAACGAATCCTACAAAAACGATTGCTTCTATTAAACGTTTTATGGGACACACTTTTGCTGAGACTACAAGCGAAGCAAAAAGAGTTTCTTACAAAGTAGTAAAAGGTGACAACAATACTCCACGTGTGGATATTGATGGTCGTTTATATACTGCTCAGGAATTGTCTGCAATGACTCTTCAAAAAATGAAAAAAACTGCTGAAGACTATTTAGGTCAAACTGTAACTGAAGCAGTTATTACTGTTCCTGCTTACTTTAACGATGCACAACGTCAAGCTACTAAAGAAGCTGGTGAAATTGCAGGTCTTAAAGTTATGCGTATCATCAATGAGCCAACTGCTGCTGCACTTGCTTACGGATTAGATAAAAAAGGAACTGATCAAAAAATTGCTGTTTACGATTTAGGTGGAGGTACTTTTGATATCTCTGTTCTTGAATTAGGAGACGGTGTATTTGAAGTATTGTCTACAAATGGTGATACTCACTTAGGTGGTGATGATTTTGACCACGAAATCATTGACTGGTTGGCTAATGAATTTTTAGCTGAAGAAGGTATTGATTTACGTTTGGATCCAATGTCATTGCAACGTTTGAAAGAAGCTGCAGAGAAAGCAAAAATTGAATTGTCTTCTTCTTCAGAAACTGAAATCAACTTGCCATACGTTACAGCTACGGCTTCAGGACCAAAACACTTAGTTAAAAAATTATCTAGAGCTAAATTTGAGCAATTAACTGATTCATTAGTTAAACGTTCTATGGAGCCAGTTGCTAAAGCGTTAAAAGATGCAGGTTTATCTACATCTGATATCGACGAAGTAATCCTTGTTGGAGGTTCTACTCGTATGCCAAGAATCGCTGACGAAGTGGAGAAATTCTTTGGTAAAAAAGCATCTAAAGGAGTTAATCCTGATGAGGTTGTTGCTATTGGAGCAGCTATTCAAGGTGGAGTTTTATCTGGAGATGTAAAAGATGTATTGTTACTTGACGTTACACCTTTATCTTTAGGTATCGAAACTATGGGTGGTGTATTGACTAAATTAATCGAGTCTAACACAACTATTCCAACTAAAAAATCCCAAGTATTCTCTACTGCTGCTGATTCTCAACCATCTGTTGAAATTCACGTATTACAAGGAGAAAGAGCTATGGCTGCTGATAACAAAACTATCGGTCGTTTCCACTTAGATGGTATTCCACCAGCACCAAGAGGAGTTCCTCAAATCGAGGTTACTTTTGATATTGATGCAAATGGTATCATCAAAGTTTCTGCAACTGATAAAGGAACTGGAAAATCTCACGATATCCGTATCGAAGCTTCTTCTGGATTAACAGCTGAAGAAATCGAAAAAATGAAAAAAGATGCTGAAGCTAACGCTGACGCTGACAAAATAGCTAAAGAAAGAGCTGAGAAATTAAACGAAGCTGACAGCATGATTTTCCAAACAGAAAGTCAATTGAAAGAGTTAGGAAGCAAATTAGCTGACGACCACAAAGTTGCTGTAGAGTACGCTTTAACTGAATTGAGAATGGCTCACCAATCTCAAGACATTCCAGCTATTCAAACAGCTCTTGACAACATCAATGCAGCTTGGAAAACAGCTACAGAAGCTATGTATGCTCAAGGTGAACAAGGTCAACAAGCAGCTCCACAACAAGAGCAATCGCAAGGAGACAATGTTGAAGACGTTGAATTCGAAGAAGTAAAATAATTCTTCTTTAAACAATAATGAAAACCGGGTCAGAAATGACTCGGTTTTTTTTTGGTTTATGTTGAGGTAATGTGTTTCGTGATTATCTGTTTTTTTATGAGATAGTTTTAAAAAAAACTTTATAAGAGAAAAGCGTCACAGTGCGTCTCTACAGCGATGACAGCTACAAAATGACAATTGTCATTTCTTGTTCGGAAACTTTTTTGTAATATTACTATGTAAATCATTTTTGAATGAGAAAGATAAAATACAAGAAAGGCAGAAAGTTGCAGCATACCAGTCTGGAGTATACAGGCACACATAAAGATCATGAAACAGAAATGCAGCTTTTTGTTTATAATGATGCTGATATTGTCGAATATGAGAAGTTTACGGTTTTGGCCATAAATTCCTGCTTTGATTATACTAAAAATAATTGGCTGAATATTCACGGATTAAATGACATCAGTCTTATAAAAACAATAGGAGATCATTTTAAAGTAGACGATTTTTTGCTGGCTGATATTTTAAATACCACCAAAAGAACGAAACTAGAGGAACAAAAAGATGTTTTGTTTTTCAATATAAAATCGTTGTTGCCTTCAGAGTATTCAGACGGTCTTAAGGTAGAACAGCTCAGTTTTATTTTAAAAGACGGAATTTTGATTTCTTTTCAGGAAAAAAGAAGTGACTTCTTTACACATATACGCGAACGGTTGCGTACTCATGCCGGAATCGTAAGATCCAAGAAGGTAGATTATCTGCTTTATTTATTGCTTGATGCTGTAATGGAAAACTTTTACATTACAATCGAAGATGAAGAAGATAATATTGAAGAGCTTATCGATTTAACCAAAAAAGGAGCAGATCCAATTATTTTGGAAAGAATTGAAAATCATCGTGATAACTTTAATTTTTTAAAACGCTCTATTGTTCCCCTTCGGGATTCACTTTATTATTTGAAAACCATTAAAGATGATGATGAAAATAATGGTCTAATACGAAAAGAAACATTTAATTTTTTTATTCGACTGCATCAAAAAAGTTTAGAACTTCTGGAGCAGATTGAGTCTGATATGAGTTCTTTAGAAAGTGCTTCCAATTTTTATTTTTCGGAACAGAGCCGAAAAATGAACGAGATTATGAAAACCCTGACCATTATTTCGGCCATATTTATTCCACTTACCTTTATAGTTGGGGTATATGGAATGAATTTTGAATATATGCCCGAATTGAAAGAGAGAAACGGTTATTTTATTGTGATGGGAGCCATGTTTGCATTGGTGATAGGTTTGATTATTTATTTCAAAAAAAGACGCTGGTTTTAACGTTTATTTCTCTGTTTAAAATACGATTATATACGACATTTGTTTAGTTTAAAACATAAATTATGAGTAAAGCAATATATATAGCCACAAGCGATCAGAATAGTGGAAAATCAATTGTAACACTTGGTTTGATGAGTATCTTGATTGGTAAAACGGCTAAAGTGGGTTATTTTAGGCCCATAGTTGAGGATTTTGTTGATGGGGAGTTAGACAATCACATCGAGACAGTGCTGTCTCATTTTAATCTTGATATTAAATTTGAAGATGCCTTTGCGATCACCAAAAGCAAATTAATCAAGAAGAAAAATAAAGGAAAAATAGGAGAGGTTCTGGATCTCATTATTGAAAAATATAAAAAACTTGAAGAGCGTTTTGATTTTGTTTTGGTAGAAGGAACAAGTTTTACCGGAGAAGGAACTTCAATCGAACTGGATTTGAATGTTTTAATCGCCAAAAACCTTGGGATTCCTACCATTATTATCGGATCGGGAGTAGGTAAAACTCTGGAAGAATTAGTAGACAGTCTGTATTTGGTTTATGATTCCTTTAAAGTAAAAGAAGTTGAGGTATTATCTGTCATTGCTAATAAAGTACAGCCCGAAAACATCGAATTGGTGACGCAGGGATTGCAAAAAAGTTTACCGGCAAATGTACTCATCAACACCATCCCGCTGATTTCAAGTTTGAACAATCCAACGATGCAGGAAATAGTCAATCAGCTTGATGCCAAAGTATTGTTTGGAGGTGCTTACTTAAACAATGAAATTGGACATTTTAGCGTTGGAGCAATGCAATTGCACAACTATCTGGTTCATTTACATGATAATGCATTGGTGATTACGCCAGGAGACCGTTCAGATATTATTTTAGGAGCCTTGCAAGCCAATGAATCGGCCAATTATCCAACAATATCTGGAATTATCCTAACAGGAAATATTGTTCCGGAAGAAAGTATTCTCAAACTTATTGAAGGACTTTCGGCCATCGTACCAATTATTGCCGTTGATGGAGGAACTTACGGTATCACCAACAAGATTGGGTCTATCAGATCAGAGATTTACGCAAATAATACTAATAAAATAGAAACCTCGATCAGTACGTTCGAAAAGTATGTTGCCATGGACGATCTGTCTGAAAGATTGATCACTTTTGAAGCAGAAGGAATGACACCTAAGATGTTTCAGTACAACATGGTAAAAAGAGCCAGACAGTATCGAAAACACATCGTTTTGCCCGAAGGAAATGATGAGAGAATCATCATTGCAGCCTCAAGGTTACTCGCTATGGATGTGGTTGATATTACCATCATCGGAGATAAAAAACAGATTGAAAGTAAAGTTAATGAACTGGGAATTACACTGGATTTTTCAAAAATTACTGTCATTAATCCAATAGAGTCGGAACTTTACGAGGACTATGCGAACACCTATTATGAACTCCGAAAAGCCAAGAATGTAAGTATTACTATGGCAAGAGATTTAATGGAAGACGTTTCGTATTTCGGGACTATGATGGTATATAAAGGACATGCTGATGGAATGGTTTCGGGTGCTGCACATACTACGCAACACACCATTTTGCCGGCTTTGCAATTCATTAAAACCAAACCTAATTCATCGGTAGTTTCATCTGTGTTTTTTATGTGTTTAGAAGACAGAGTTTCGGTTTTTGGAGACTGTGCCATCAATCCAAATCCAACAGCGGAACAATTAGCGGAAATTGCGATTTCGTCGGCAGAATCAAGTTCAGCTTTCGGAATTGAGCCTAAAATCGCAATGCTTTCTTATTCATCAGGAGCATCCGGAAAAGGAGATGAGGTTGATAAAGTAAGAGCTGCAACCGAAATTGTAAAGCAAAAACGTCCCGATCTAAAAATTGAAGGACCAATTCAGTATGATGCCGCAGTAGATCGCGCTGTTGGAAAAAGCAAAATGCCGGATTCAGAAGTAGCGGGGCAGGCGAGTGTTCTAATTTTTCCTGATTTAAATACAGGAAATAATACCTATAAGGCAGTGCAGCGTGAAACCGGGGCTCTGGCTATCGGTCCAATGTTGCAAGGCTTGAACAAACCGGTAAACGATTTAAGCCGTGGTTGTACCGTTGATGACATCATCAATACGGTTGTAATTACGGCCATTCAGGCACAAGGACTTTAATTAATTTGTTAATTATTAATTATACGTCTTACAGTATGAGGTACTCAAAAAAAACGTTTTATCAGCGTAAAAAAAATAATAGTTTCAATCGTTAAGTTATATAATCTTAAACTTGAAACTTTAAACTTGAAACAAAAAAATAGAGCCTTAGCCTCTTAGCAACTTAAAAAAAAAATGAAAATACTAATAATAAACTCAGGAAGTTCATCAATCAAATATCAATTAATGGTCATGCCTACCAACGAAGTAATTTGTACCGGTATGATTGACAGAATTGGATTAGAAACTTCAAATGTGATCTTTAAAACAGGAACCAATACAATCGAAGAAACGTTTCCGATCGCCAATCATAAAGTAGGCTTGCAAAAAGTAGCCAATATGCTTTTAGATGCCGAAAAAGGAGTGATTAAATCGACTTCCGAAATTGGAGCAGTAGGTCATCGCGTGGTACATGGAGGAAGTGCTTTTAGTGATACTGTAAAGATTGACGAAAAGGTGAAATTAAAAATCAAAGAACTTTTTGAATTGGCGCCACTGCATAATCCTGCTAATTTAGAAGGAATTAATGTTGCTGAGGAGATTTTTAGTTCAGCAGAGCAAATTGCGGTTTTTGATACCGCTTTTCATCAAACAATGCCTGAGTTGGCTTATAAATATGCCATCCCAAATTACCTTTTAACAGAACATAAAGTACGCGTTTATGGTTTTCACGGAACCAGTCACAAATATGTTTCTGAAAAAGCGATTGGTCAATTAGAAAAAAAAGCGAAAATAATCACCATTCACCTTGGAAATGGGTGCAGTATGACCGCCATTAAAGACGGAAAGAGCATCGATCATACGATGGGATTCTCTCCTTCAAACGGTCTTATAATGGGAACCCGTGCCGGAGATATTGATCAGTCGGTTATTTTTTATATGGTTAAAAATCTTGGGTATACGGCCGATGAGGTAAATTCGATTTTACTGAAACAAAGCGGTATGCTTGGGCTTACGGGTTACAGTGATTTGCGCGATATTGAAGCAGAAGCCGAAAAAGGAAATAAGGATTGTATACTCGCATTGCAAATGAATGCCTACCGAATCAAAAAAACGATTGGTTCGTATGCAGCAGCTTTAAACGGGTTGGATGCGATTGTATTTACCGCTGGAATCGGTGAGAACTCCTCTTATATACGTAAACTGGTTTGTACCGATATGGATTATTTCGGAATTGAACTGGATGATGAAAAGAATCAGATTCGCTCTAAAGAAATTAGAGAGATCAATACCCCAAATTCAAGAGCAAAAGTTTTGGTGGTACCAACTGATGAAGAATATGAAATTGCTAATCAGGTTTATCAGTTACTTCAGAGTTAAAACTGACCTATGTAATATAAGGAAGCTTCTCATTTGGGAAGCTTTTTTTATGCTTTCAGATTAAATATTTGTCTGTATCTTTGACTATAAATCATACTATTTTGAAATCGATACTTCTTAAAGCTATATTTTTCTTTTTCATTGCTTTTCAAATCCAGGCACAAGAATTACTTCCTTTCGTAGAAAATTACAACAAATCAGATTATCAGGGCGACAATCAAATCTGGAATGTTGTTCAGGGAAATGATGCTGCAATGTATTTTGCCAATAACCATTATTTATTGCGTTACGATGGTGTAATCTGGGAAAAGTATACCCTGCCCAATAAAACAATCATCCGCTCGATCATGATCGAAGGAGATAAGATCTATTCAGGTTCTTATAAAGAATTTGGGTATTGGTACCGAAAAGACGGAAAGATGCATTATGTATCGATCACCAGGAAACTGCGATTGTTTGATGAAAAAGATAATGAAGAGATTTGGAAAATCTTTAAGTTTAAAGGTTCTGTTTATTTCCAGTCTTTTAATGATGTTTTTATTTATAATGGAAAACACATTCAGAAAATCAAATTTCCTTTTTTAATATCCTATTGTTTTGTAGTCGATAATAATGTGTATGTGGCCTCGGTTGAGAAAGGGCTTTTCCGTATGGATGGTTCGAGGATTGCTAATCCGAAAGGCTGGAACGTTTTAAAAAAGACGGTAGTTCACGCCATCGAAAAGTACAAAAATGAAACATTTATTTTTACGCAGAAAAAAGGAATTTTTATCGTAGAAAAAGGAGGTTTAAGACCCTGGAATAATCCATTAAATGAAGTTTTAAAATCGGCAACAATTAATGTAGCTAAGTTCATTAAAGGAAATAAACTGGTGGTAGGAACCGGAAACAGAGGTGTATTTATTTATGACTTTCAGAGCGATACCTATAAAAATATCAACAGGAACAATGTCTTAATGAACAACTCGGTTTTGAGCATTGGTTTTGACAAAGAGAACGATTTATGGCTTGGTTTGGATAATGGTATCACACATGTTGAAATTAACTCTCCAATTTCATTCTTTTACGATAATTCGGGACTTTTGGGTTCAGTTTATTCTGTTGCAGCTATCGATAAGGGATATTTGATTGCTTCGAATCATGGTGTCTTTGAATTTGTTTCCGGTAAGTTTAAGATGTTGCCCAATACACAAGGTCAAGCCTGGAATATTACTAAAATTGGTACAAAATACATCATTGGTCATAATGACGGAACTTTTTGTTATGAAAATGGATCATTAACCCGAATTAATGCCAGAAGTGGCGGATGGAATTTAACGAAAAGCAGCATCAATAATACTTATTTTCAGTCTACGTACAGTGGTGTTGTAGTTTATGATGATATTTTGAAACCTACCCAGAATAAAGTTATCAACGACCTTTCAAAGCCTATAAAATATGTTGCTCAAAATCAAAAGAATGAAATCTGGGCAGCCGACAATTATCGTGGATTGTATCGCGTATTGTATGATGATGATTATAAGACCAAAAAAGTCGAGAATATTACGCAGCAGAGTAAAATTAAGAATGATTTTGGCGTAAAGATCTTTGAGTTTAGAAATGAAATTCTTTTTCTCATCAATAGTGTGTGGTACACCTACAATTCAATTAGCGCCAGTTTGGAAGAAAACGAACTGTTCAATTCTAATTTTAAGAAGATAAGCGATGTCGTTTCGATTGATGAAGATCACTTTGTTGTGCTTCAGGATGGTATTTTGTATCACATTTATGCAAAAGGAAATAAATTTATCTGGAACATCATTCAGGAGAAATATTATAAAGGCACACTGATCAATGATAATTTGAGGATATTTAAAACTCAAAATCATTATTTGCTTAATCTTGATGATGGATTTATTTCGCTTCAGCTTACTTATGAAAACAAGCAAAATTCTAATGTCAAGATAGAAGCTTTTAATGATGGAAATCTTGTAGCAAACGATTCTAAAATCAAATACAACACCGAGATAAAAATAAATGTAATTTCAGGAATTTACGGTGCGAGTAAGCCTAACTTATTCTACAAAATCAATAAAGGCAGTGATTTTTTACCAATTTCTGACGGTTTAATTGTACTGAACAATTTAAGCAGTGGTAATCATGCTATTGTGGTTTACAAGCACGATGGGGCAAGCTACGAAAAAGTAGCAGATTTTGATTTCAAAGTGGCAGAGCCATGGTATTTTTCATTCTGGATGATTTTGCTGTACCTGCTGGTAGCAGCAGGTATTTTGTTTTTTTATTACAAATGGAATAAACTGCGTTACATGCAAAAACTGAAATTACAGGCCGAAGAGTTAAAACATCAGCGTGAAATTCTGGAAATGGAATTAAAAGCAGAGAATGAACTGAATCTACAGGAATACGAAAAACACATTCTGGAATTGGAACTGCAAACAAAATCTTCTGAAGTTGCAGGAAAATCATTGTCGATTGCCAAGCAAAGTGAAATGATCGATAACATTCAGAACATTCTGAACTCAGAAAAAGACTTTAATAAACTTAAGAGTGAGATCAAAAAGGCAATTAAGATCAATGAGGTAAATAAACACGAATGGGAAATTTTTGAAACAAATCTGAACCAGATTCACAATGAGTTTATTATTAACCTTTCTAAGAAGTATCCAAACTTGACTCCAAAAGATATAAAACTGTGTATTTATCTTAAAATGAATCTTTCTTCAAAGGAAATTGCACCTATGATGAACATTTCTTTTAGGGGTGTGGAACTGCATAGATATCGTCTAAGAAAGAAGTTGGGGCTCACACAGGATGAAAACCTCTCAAAATTTTTATTAAGTCTGTAAGATTGGGATTAGTTTTTTAAATATCTTATATTTTTCTACTTCTTTTATTATATAATTCTAATACATCATTACTACATCATAACGTTATGTTAATAAAATAAAATTAACATTTAATTTATTGATAACCATTTACTTGTGTCCTTTTTTTAACATAATGATGTAGCTGTGTTGTAGTGGTATTTGATGTACTACAACGTTGTAATTGTTTAATTTGGCACTACTAACTTAAACGATTACGAACTGTATGAAAAATTTTATTTTTAGCTTTTTAGCGCTCTTGTTGCTCCCTACATATATGATGGGGCAGGCACAAGCAATTAAAGGAAAAGTAGTAGACAGTAGTGGAATGGGAGTTCCTGGGGCAATTATTAGTGCTTCTGAATCCAGAGCCTCTGCTGACGCGGACTTCGATGGTAATTTTATCATTAATGCTAAAGTTGGAGAGACCTTAAAAATCTCTATGCTTGGTTTCGATTCTGTTTCTATAACAGCGACATCCACACCAATGACTATCACCTTAAAAGAAGCAGGTGATACTTCTTTAAAAGAAGTAGTTGTAATTGGTTATGGTACCAGAAAGAAAATTGACAATACTTCGGCTATTACTTCATTAAAGGCAGAAGATGTTACAAGAACAAAGGTATTAAATGCTTCTCAGGCTATTCAGGGTAAAGCAGCTGGGGTTCAGGTAACTTCTTCAGATGCTCCTGGAAGTACTCCTTCTGTGGTTATTAGAGGTTTAGGTACTGCGCTAGGAGGAAGAAATCCTTTATATATTGTTGATGGTATGCCAACAGAGAACATCAATAATATCAATACAAATGATATTACATCGTATGAAATTCTTAAAGACGCTTCATCTCTTGCTATCTATGGTACCAGAGCTGCAAACGGGGTTATCATTATTACTACTAAGAAAGGTAAGGGAGATAAAATCTCTGTAGAAGTAGAAAGTTTTGGAGGTGTTAGAACACCACTTAAGAAAGTAAAAATGGCAGATGCTAATCAATATGCAAGCTATTCTAATGCTTCTTTAGGAACAAACAGATTTTCTACAAACCAACCTGTTAATACAAATTGGTTTGATGAAATTACGAGAACAGGTACTTATACTCAAAACAATATTTCTATTTCCGGAGCTTCAGAAAATGTAAAATATTTTTTTAGTGCAGGTAATTATCAGGAAAAAGCCATTCTTAACGGCTTAGATTATAGCCGTACAAGTTTTAGAAATAATAACGAATTTAAACTTTCTAAAAAAGTTACCTTAAATCAGAATTTTAGCTTTACATCGGCTAATTCTACACCGAAACCATTAAGCGCATTTACCAATGCATACAAGCAATCACCAATTGTTCCTGTTCGTTTTGCAAATGGTCAGTATGGTGCGCCTTTTGCAGATGCAAGTGGAGTTGCAAGCCCAAAAGGTACTTCATTTAACAATGTTGGTAATCCTGTTTCACAATTAGATTTTTACAATGAACAACAAAGAAGTATTACACTTCAGGGTGGTTTGAAATTGGATTATGAAATCTTAGAAGGTTTAAAGTTTACTTCGCAATTTAATGGTGAATACTATACCTGGAAAAATTATAATTTCGAGGATAGTAAAAACGCTTGGTTAGCAGCTAATCCAACTCGTAAAGATGGAGATTATTCAAGTACCGATCCTATCAATTTATTGACTAGAGGTAGAGAGCAATATTTTAACTGGAACTTATCTAACTATTTGACTTATAATAAAGTATTCGCTAAAATTCATGACGTGGAGTTAACAGCTGGTATTGAAACTTCAGTGAAAGGTCCAAGAGAAAAATTAGTTATTACTAGAAAAAATGTAAGTCCTGATTCTAACTATTGGTCTCTTTATAATGCAAAAGACGCAAAAGGTGTAGACTACTCCGGTACTGTTACAAATTTGCAGGATATTGTATTCAACGAAAGTAAATTAGCTTCTTATTTTGGACGTTTCCAATATAAATTAATGGACAGGTACTTAGTAACCGGAACTATTAGACGTGACGGATCTTCAAACTTTGCAAAAGATTACCGTTGGGGAACTTTCCCATCTGTAGGTCTTGGATGGATTATGACTAAAGAAAGTTTCTTATCAGATGTTAAAGGAGTTAATTTAATCAAATTTAGAGGTAGCTGGGGTAAATTGGGTAACCAAAATGTACCATTAAACAGTCAAAGTTATAATTCCGGATTAAACAGTTATTTAGGTGGTTCAATTTTATATGAAGGAACAAGTATTACTTCCCAAATTGACCCTACTTTAACATGGGAAATTACAGAAGAGTCTTCAGCTGGTGTAGATTTCGAATTTTTAGACAGCAGATTAAAAGGATCATTTGATGTTTACAACAAGAATACAGATAACGTAATTTTATATGTGAAACCTTATCCAACTTCTGGAATTACGACGGCTTCTCCATCTCACGTAGGTGAAGTTTCAAATAAAGGTTATGAAATTTCTTTACGTTGGGATGATAAAATCACTGAGGATTTAAGTTATTGGGTTGGAGGTAACTTCTCACACAACAAAAATGAGCTTACAAGCTTAAAAGATGTTTCATTATCTCAGGTTGTTGGAGGTAATTTAGGTAATGGTCAAGATACTAAATTGTTATACAACAACTCAGTTGGCCAACCATTAGGTAGTTTTTATCTTTATGAGTATGCAGGTGTAGATCCGGCAAACGGAAACATGCTTTATTATAATGCTGCAGGCGCTAAAGTGACTCAGGATGCATTATCTGCAACAGCTGATAAAAAATATGTAGGTTCAATTTTACCAAAAGCGAATTACGGTATTTCTTTAGGATTGGTGTACAAAAACATTGATTTCTCTGTTGATGGATATGGAACTGGTGGAGCAAAAGTATACAATGGTAAAAAAGCACAGCGTTTTGGAGGTGAAAACATCGAAGCTTCTATGACAAATGATTATTGGACACCAACAAATACAACATCGTCAAATCCAAGACCATTTAATACTGTTCCTGTTGCTTCAACTTATTATATGGAATCTGCAGATTTCTTTAGAATCAATAACATCACTGTAGGATACAAACTACCTCTTAGAGGTGATCAATTTATTAGTTCTTGCAGAATTTATCTTAATGCAATCAACCCGTTTATTACACAGAAATTTTCAGGTTTCTCTCCTGAGTTAAATGCAGATGGAGACCCTTACAAACTTCAGGGAGTTGAGTTGGATGCTTACCCAACATTAAGATCATTTGTAATTGGTGCTAATTTAAAATTTTAATATTATGAAAAAGATATATATATCAATCTTCGTGTTATCGGCATTTACTTTTACAGGATGTGCTGATGATTACCTGGATGTTAAACAAACTGAGACTATTTCTACAGATGATACTGAGTTATTTAACAATGACAGTGGTGCAAAATCGTTTGTTGTTTCAATCTACAGTAAATTTTTAGATTGGGACATGAGTTCATTCGGATGGGTTGGATTAGCAAGTATTACATCTGATGATGCAGATAAAGGCTCAACTCCAAGTGATACAGGTACAGATAAAGATGTCTTAGATGCCTTAACTTACAATGCATCAAATCCATCTGCTGAAAGTACGTTTAATGCTAATTATGATGGAATCAACAGATGCAACCAAGCATTAGCAATTCTTGCTAAATTGGATAAAGCTGATCCTGCATTAAGAGAGAGATTAATGGGGGAAGCAAAATTTTTAAGAGCTTTCATGTACTTTACTTTAGTGAAATGTTATGGGGGCGTACCAATTGTAGATCGTATAGCTAGTATTCCATTATCTGCAGAAGATAAAGCAATGCAGTTAACTCGTAAAAGTACTGCTGATGTTTATGCTTTTATTGAAAAAGATTTGACTGAAGCTGCGGCAGTGTTACCAAATAAATCGCAATATGCAGCAGATGAAAAAGCAAAAGCTTCAAAAGGAGCGGCATACGCTTTATTAGCAAAAGTAAACTTGTATCAAAAGAAATGGCAGAAAGTAATAGACAATTGTAATTTGGTTACAGGTTATGCTATCTCTCCTGATTATGCTAAAATGTTCAGATTAGAAGGAGAAAATGACGGAGAATCTATTTTTGAAATTAATGGTGTTGGTTCTGTACCTGCCCGTGGAATTCAGGGATATTCTAATACTCAAGGTGTTCGTGATGCATGGGGATGGGGTTTCAATCAGCCTTCTCAAAGTTTAGTAAATGCTTATGAAGTCGGAGATGTTAGAAAAAACGCAACAATTATTTTTAGAGGTACAACTTTATATGATGGAAGAGTGATTCCTGTGATAAGTGAAGACGATCCGAATCCAAGGTATAATTTTAAAGCCTATTCTTCTGCCTATACAAGTGCATGGGAGACAGATGCTAATATTAAATATCTAAGATATGCTGAAGTATTATTAATGAAAGCCGAGGCTCTGAATGAATTAGGTCAGACTTCAGAAGCAATTCCGTTGTTAAACATAATCAGACACAGAGCAGGTTTAGGTGATACTCCGGCAACTTCACAGGCGGCGGTTAGAACTGCCATTTGGAAAGAAAGAAGAGTTGAATTAGCTTTTGAATTTGATAGATTCTTTGACTTAGTTAGAACTGGTCAGGCCAAAGATGCTTTTGCAGCTGATAAGAGCGCAGCTTTCCCTAATGGAAAAGTATTTACAGTAGGTAAAAACGAATTGTTTCCAATTCCGTCATCATTCCTTTTGGTAGCTGAAGGAATGTCTTCTCAAAATCCTGGCTATAATTAATATTCTTATTATCACTTCCTTCCAGTTTCTGGGAGGAAGTGATTACTTACTACAATCTCAAAAAAAAAAAATAATGATTAGAATTTCAGTTTTACTATTGGCTTTTACTTTTTTGGGCTGTAATGCACAAGAAAAGAAACAAACAGAAGAAGTGTCATCATCTGTAGTAAAATTAACAGATGATCAGCTTTTAGCGACAGTTCAAAAAGAAACATTTAAATATTTTTGGGATTATGCTGAGCCTAACTCAGGATTAGCAAGAGAGCGTTACCATCCGGATGGAAATTATCCTGAAAACGATGCACATATTGTAACTACAGGAGGTTCCGGTTTTGGATTGATGGCTATAGTATCCGGAATGTCACAAGGATATGTAACCAAAGAAAAAGGAGTTGAAAGACTGAACAAAATTGCTGATTTTTTAGGCAAAGCAGATCGTTTTCACGGAGCATGGTCACACTGGATAGACGGAAATACAGGAAAAGTAAAACCTTTTGGAACCAAGGATAATGGTGGAGATTTAGTCGAAACATCATTTTTGGTTGCAGGAATGATTACCGTTCGCGAATATCTAAAAGACGGATCTGAGAAAGAGAAAGCAGTAGCTCAAAAATATGACGCGCTTTGGAAAGGAGTAGACTGGCAATGGTATACCAACAATAAAAATGTGTTGTACTGGCACTGGTCGCCAACTTACGATTGGCAAATGAATTTTCCACTTGAAGGCTATAACGAATGTTTGATTACCTACGTGATGGCAGCCTCTTCACCAACACATGCAATAGAGGCAAAAGCGTATCACGAAGGCTGGGCGCGAAATGGCAGAATTGTTTCTTCAAAAACAAAATATAACATTCCTTTAATTCTAAAACACAACGGTGCTGAAGAATTTGGTGGGCCATTGTTTTGGGCGCATTACTCGTATGTAGGACTTGATCCAAACCAATTAACAGACAAATACGCGAACTACTGGGACCTGAATGTCAATCAGGTAAAAATTGATTACCAGTATTGCATCGAAAACCCAGGAAAGTTTAAAGGATATGGACCAGATTATTGGGGATTAACTGCATCTTATTCCAGAAATCCTGATGGATCTATAGGTTACGATGCACATATGCCAAGCAATGATAAAGGAGTAATCTCACCAACAGCTGCAATTAGTTCGGTCGTGTACACGCCAAAAGAATCAATGGCTGTAATTAGGAACTTATACGAAAATCATAAAAAAGAAACCTTTGGGAATGCAGGGTTTTATGATGCAGTAAGCTTGCAGAATACATGGGTAGCAAAGCGCTATTTAGCCATCGATCAGGGACCTGAAGTAGTAATGATCGAAAACTACCGTACAGGTTTGTTGTGGAAATTATTCATGAATGCTCCCGAAGTAAAACAAGGTTTAATAAAGCTTGGTTTTAAATCTGGAAAATACGGATTCTAAAAGAAGTTCCAATGAAATATAAATTGGCATTATTAATACTGTTGTTTTCTATAGTTGGTTTTTCACAAAGTGAAACAGTTGGAAAGATAAAAACGGTAGTAGTAACGAATTATGAATTGGGTTATGTCTTACATAAACCGGTCAATACAAAAGAGAAAAAACCTCTGATCGTTTTTATCTCTGGTGATGGAGAAAAAGGGACAGATATTGGAAAGGTAAAAATTCACGGGCCGTTAAAATATCTGAAAACACATTCTCTAGATGCTTATATATTGGCTCCCCAATGCAAAGAAGATGAAAAGTGGAGTATTGAGTCAATTTATGAATTGATTTTAAAAATTCAGAAAGAAAACAAAATAGACCCTGATCGCATTTATGTTACAGGACTGAGTTCAGGAGGATGGGCAGCATGGAATTTAGCACTTTCATATCCGGATAAGTTTGCAGCATTAGTGCCAATTTCAGGTTTTGTGGATCTAATTGAGTTAGAAAGTGCCTGTAAAATTGCCGCTGTTCCAACCCGAATTTACCACGGATTGCTAGATGATGTTGTAAAAGTCGATCATGCGGTGGCTGTTTACAAAGAATTGAAAAAATGCAATGCCAAAGACGTTCAGCTAACCATTTTTGATGATGCGGGTCATGATAGCTGGTCAAGAGTTTATGACAGTCCGGAAATTTACAACTGGATGTTTAAACAGTTCAAAACGAATACAAACAAATAAAAAGATTAAATGAAAACGCTTTGATTCCAAACAATAAATGAAAGGGATAAAGGCGGTTTCATGTTTCAGAAACAAATATTTAATACACATGAAAAACAAATTAGTCTTACTATTTTTAGGATGTGCTGTTCTCGGATATGCCCAGAAAAAGAATGCTAAAAATACAGTAAAAATTAAACCAAAATCAGAGTTTGTAGCCGAGTTATTGTCAAAGATGACACTGGACGAAAAATTAGGACAGCTTAATTTACCAACTTCTGGGGATATAACAACAGGACAGGCAAACAGTTCTGATGTGGCGAAAAAAATTGCTGAAGGTAAAGTTGGAGGTTTATTCAATATTAAATCGGTTCAAAAAATTAGAGAAGTACAAAGAATTGCGGTTGAAAAAAGCCGTTTGAAAATTCCATTGATTTTCGGAATGGACGTGATTCATGGTTACGAAACTACCTTCCCAATTCCATTAGGATTATCTTGTACCTGGGACATGAACCTGATCGAAAGAAGTGCTCAGATTGCGGCTCAGGAAGCTAGTGCCGACGGAATCAACTGGACATTCTCTCCAATGGTTGACGTTTCTCGTGACCCGCGTTGGGGAAGAGTTTCTGAAGGTTCGGGAGAAGATCCGTATTTAGGAAGCCAGATCGCAAAAGCAATGGTAAATGGCTATCAGCAACACGATCTATCAAAAAATAATTCGATTATGGCCTGTGTAAAACACTTTGCTTTATATGGAGCACCGGAAGCAGGTCGTGACTACAATACAGTTGACATGAGTCATATCCGAATGTTCAATGACTATTTTCCTCCCTACAAAGCTGCTGTTGATGCAGGAGTAGGTTCTGTGATGGCTTCTTTCAATGAGATTGATGGAATTCCTGCAACAGGAAATAAATGGCTAATGACAGATGTTTTAAGAAAACAATGGGGCTTTAAAGGTTTCGTAGTAACTGATTTTACAGGAATCCCTGAAATGATCGAACACGGAATGGGAGATTTACAAGCAGTTTCGGCTCTGTCGTTAAATGCTGGTGTCGAAATGGATATGGTAGGTGAAGGTTTCTTAGGGACTTTAAAAAAATCATTAGACGAGAAAAAAGTAACCATCGAGACCATCGATAATGCCGTGAAACTTATTTTAGAAGCAAAATACGATTTAGGTTTATTTAGTGATCCTTATAAATATTGTGATGCTAACAGAGCAAAAACTGAAATCTTTACAGCAAGCAGCAGAAAAGAAGCGCGTTCGACAGCAGCACAATCATTGGTTTTGTTGAAAAACAAAAATCAATTGTTACCGCTTAAAAAATCAGGTACAATTGCTTTAATCGGACCCTTGGCAGATGCAAAAGAAAACATGCCGGGAACCTGGAGTGTGGCTACAAAAATGGAAAATGCAATCTCACTTTTGGCTGGAATCAAAGAAGTAGCGGGAGCTTCAACAAAAGTATTATATGCTAAAGGAAGCAACTTAGATTATGATGAAGAGTTTGAAACCAAAGCAACAATGTTTGGTAAAACCTTACACCGTGACAGCCGTTCAAAAGAAGAATTGCTGGCAGAAGCTTTAAAAGTAGCGAATCAGTCAGATGTAATTGTTGCAGCGCTAGGAGAATCTGCTGAAATGAGCGGAGAATCAAGCAGCCGTACAAACTTAGAGATTCCGCAAGCGCAAAAAGATTTATTAAATGCCTTATTAAAAACAGGTAAACCGGTTGTTTTAGTATTATTTGACGGTCGTCCGTTAATCATAAAAGACGAAAATGAAACTGTTCCTGCTATTTTAAATGTATGGTTTGCTGGTACCGAAGCAGGTTATGCTATTGCCGACGTTTTGTTTGGAGATGTAAACCCTTCAGGAAAATTAACGTCAACTTTCCCAAGAAGTGTTGGTCAGTTGCCAATTTATTATGCACATAAAAATACAGGAAGACCTCTTGTTAACAAAGAAGGTAAATTCGAAAAATTCAGATCAAACTATATTGACGAAAGAAACGAACCGTTATTCCCGTTTGGTTTTGGTTTAAGTTATACCACTTTTGATTATTCAAACCTGAAAATTTCATCTGATAAAATGAATTCAAACGGAAAATTAAAAGTGACAGTAGATGTTGCCAACACCGGAAACTATGATGGAAAAGAAACAGTACAGTTGTACATCAGAGATCTGGTTGGATCTGTAACAAGACCGGTTAGAGAGCTAAAAAATTTCCAGAAAATAAGCCTTAAAAAAGGGGAGAAGCAAACTGTGACTTTCGAGATCACAGTTGAAGATTTAAAATTTTATAATTCTGACTTACAATTTGTAGCAGAACCTGGGCAGTTTGATGTTTTCGTAGGTGGAAATTCAGATGCCGATAAGAAAGTTAGTTTTGAGTTAACTAATTAGTTGGTTTATTGATTAGTGATTAGCCCTTCGTGTTTGGTTTGCGAAGGGCTTTTTTGTAAAAAAGGAATTGTTTAGACATTTAATAAATTTAAAATCAATGAGTACTACTAGAGCACTTCGTATATCATTTTTTTTGACAGTAATAATTATATTTCAGTCCTGTTGTGTAAAGGAAAATGCAATAGTGGCACATCGCGGGGCATGGAAAAAAAACAATCTTCCTGAAAATTCTATAGCAGCTCTGCGACATGCAATCGACTTAAAACTTGCTGGTTCGGAATTTGACGTCTGGAGAACTGCTGACGATTCGCTTGTAATCAATCACGATGCACATTATAATAAATTGCTGATTGAGGAAACAAATTATACTGATTTGATAAAGTTTAAACTTTCAAATGGGGAGAAACTTCCAACCTTGTACGAGTATATTGTCGAAGGAAGGAGAAATAATAAACGCACACTTTTGGTTTGTGAAATAAAACCTTCCGAAATAAGTAAAGAAAGGGGAAAAAAGACGGCGTTGATGACGGTAGAAATAATCAAAAAACTTAAGGCACAGAAAACAACCTCCTACATCAGTTTTGATTATGAAATTCTCAAACAAATCCGACAAGTAGATCCGGTTACCACGCTGCAATATCTGGAAGGAAATAAAACACCTAAAGAAGTACAATTAGATAACATTTCGGGGATTGATTACCATTATTCTGTTTTTCAAAAACATCCTGAATGGATCAAAGAAGCCAAAGAGAGTAAGATCACGTTAAACGTCTGGACAGTTAATGACGCTGAGGTAATGGATTGGATTATTGGAAATAATTTTGATTACATCACTACCAATGAACCTGAATTGTTAAAGCAACGAATCGAAAAGAAAAAATAGACTAATGAAACCTACTGTCTGGACACAAATTTTAATAGGTTAGCCTTGTTTGTGAAATTAATTTTATAAACGAATTAGTGACAATTAGTGTAATTCGTGTTACTTTTTATACTTGTATCCACACGCTAGCTTTTGAAACTGTATTTTCTGTAACAGAGAAAATCTTTTATATAAAAATCATCATATGAAAAAAAAATATTTAGTAGCAGTTCTGCTGATGTTTGTTGGTTTAAGCAACGGAACATTGGCACAAAATACTAAAATCCCGGGCAAGACGGAATGGTTTGACCCTAATAAAAAAGCCTCAACCTACTGCAATCCGATTAATATTGGATACAACTATACCACCGAAAATCACAATGGTATTCCGGAATCCCGACGTTCGAGTGCCGATCCTGTAATTATCACATTCAAAGGAGAGTACTATTTGTTTGCCACCAATCAGGCGGGGTATTTTTGGAGTAAAGACATGTCAGATTGGAAGTTTGTGTACGGTAGTTTTCAGCGCCGTCCTGCCGATGATGACCAATGTGCTCCAGCTGCATGGGTAGTTAACGATACCTTATTTTATGTTGGATCGACCTGGAAAAGAGATCATCCCATTTGGAAAACTGCCGATCCAAAATCGGGTCAGTGGTTGCGACATGTAGACAAAGCCATGCTGCCAACCTGGGATCCTGCTATTTTTCAGGATGATGATAAAAAAGTTTACATGTACTACGGTTCAAGTGGAAAATTACCTCTAGTGGGCGTAGAGGTAGATTACAACACCTGGCTTCCAAAAGGTGATCAGGCAGCTTATGAAAAACTCTATAAAGCCACCGAAGTAGAAGACATTCAGCGTGCCTATGGCGAGATAAAAGAAGTAGTGGGTTTAGATCCTGCCAATCATGGTTGGGAGCGTTTTGGACCTAATAACGATATGGAACCGGCACCTTGGGGGAATTTTATAGAAGGAGCCTGGATGACCAAACACAATGGTAAATATTACATGCAGTATGGAGCTCCTGCTACTGAATTTAAAGGTTATGCCAATGGCGTTCATGTTGGAAACAGTCCTCTGGGACCTTTTACTTATCAAAAGCACAACCCAATGTCGTATAAACCGGGAGGCTTTGTGATTGGAGCAGGACACGGAAATACTTTTGCAGACAATTACGGTAATTATTGGAATACAGGAACCTGTAAAATCTCCATTAAAGATCGTTTTGAGCGTCGTATAGACATGTTTCCTGCTGGATTTGATAAAGATGATGTCATGTATTCGATCACCTCTTATGGAGATTTTCCGATCGTTCTTCCAACCAAAAAACGCAATCAGGAAAAAGGAGCTTCCTCAGGCTGGATGTTGCTTTCGTATAAAAAGCCGGTGACCGTTTCTTCTTCAGAAGAATGTATGGAAGTTGAAACCCACAGAATGGACAATGGCGGAAAAAAAGTATACGAGAAGTTTTGTTATGGATCCGTGAATTTAACTGATGAAAATATTCAAACTTACTGGTCTGCAAAAACAGCGAATCCGGGAGAGTGGTTACAGCTGGACTTAGGCAAACAAATGCAAATTAACGCTCTACAAATCAATTATGCAGATCATAAAGCAACACAATTCAACAAAGCGATGGACATTTATTATCAGTATAAAATTTTTATGTCTGATGATGCTATAAACTGGAAATTGGTAGTTGATAAATCTAAAAACGCAAAAGATGTTCCGCATGATTATGTAGAACTGACCAAAGCAATTAAGGCCCGTTACATTAAAATGGTTAACGTTCATAATGCTTCCGGATTATTTGCTATTTCTGATTTCAGGGTTTTTGGAAACGGATTGGCAGAAAAGCCACAATCGGTTATTGATTTTAAGGTAGACCGAAATCCGGCTGATTCCAGAAACGCTATGATCTCCTGGAAAAAGCACGAGAACGCTACCGGTTACAATATTTATTATGGAATTGCACCGGACAAATTGTATAACAGCATTATGGTCTATGACGAAAGTTCGTATGATTTTAGGGGGCTGGATAAAGGAACGACTTATTATTTTACAATTGAAGCTTTTAATGAAAACGGAATTGGTGTAAAAAATGAAGTAGTAGAAGTAAAATAATTCTCATTTTAACCTCTTGAGTGTAATTTATTTTAACACATAGACATAGGTTCCATCTCTGTAAAAAAGACGTTCCACTTCACTGAAATACACCTATTTCTTTTGTAGTTTTTTTTATATCGGGAGTCTATGTTTCTGTGTGTTTTTTTTTCGAAATCGTTACATAAAAATACGGGGCAGTTCTAAAGAATTTTGTTCCTTTGTCTAACAACCAAAAATGCTATACCACCTATGAAAAAAACGATTATTTTAACTGCTTTAGTTTTAAACGGATTGACGTCTTTTGCGCAGTCAAATGAGGAAAAAAACATTAAATTATTTTATAAAAAAGCGCTGACCGAGTCTAAGTGTTACACTTGGTTAGAATATTTGTCCAATGATATCGGAAGCCGTTTGTCAGGGTCTGCAAGTGCCGAAAAAGCAGTGCAGTATACCAAAAGACAACTAGAGACTCTTGGTCTTGATAAAGTTTACCTGCAGGAAGTAATGGTTCCGCATTGGGTTCGTGGTGAAAAAGAAACGGCCTATATTTTAGACAATAAAACGAAAACTGTTGTGCCAATTTGTGCTTTAGGAGGATCAGTTGCTACCGCTAAAACGGGGCTTACAGCTGAGATAATCGAGGTAAAAGGAATTAAAGAATTGGCGGAATTAGGCGATAAAGTAAAAGGTAAGATTGTGTTTTACAACAGACCAATGGATCCTGAAAATATCGAAACTTTTAAATCTTATGGAGCCTGTGTAGATCAAAGATATGCCGGTGCAAAAGAAGCAGCAAAGTTAGGAGCAGTTGGAACAATCGTACGCTCTATGAATTTACGTTTGGACGATTTTCCTCATACAGGAGCTCAAAGTTATGGTGATTTACCTAAAGACCAGTATATTCCGACCGCTGCAATTAGTACCAACGGAGCGGAGTTGTTGAGCAAATCTTTGAAAGCAAACCCATCTCTAAAGTTTTATTTCAAACAATCTTGTGAGACATTACCGGACGTTTTATCCTATAACGTAATTGGAGAAATGACCGGAACAGAAAACCCGGGCAATATTATGGTTGTTGGCGGGCATTTGGATTCCTGGGATTTAGCGGATGGTTCGCATGACGACGGAGCAGGAGTAGTACAAAGTATGGAAGTGGTTCGAATTTTAAAAAACCTAAACTACAAACCTAAAAACACAATTCGCGTAGTGCTGTTCATGAATGAGGAAAATGGTGGAAAAGGAGGAGCTAAGTATGAAGAAGTTTCGAAACAAAAGAACGAGAACCATATTTTTGCTTTAGAAAGTGATTCAGGAGGATTTAGCCCAAGAGGATTTTCGATTGAAGCTGATGATGCAAATTTCAAGAAAATAGCAGGTTTTAAAGATCTTTTTGAGCCGTATTTGGTACATAGTTTCACGATTGGACACGCAGGGTCAGACATCAATCATTTAACATCTAAAGCAATTGTGAAAGCAGGTTTAAAACCGGACTCACAACGTTATTTTGATTATCACCATGCTGCAAATGATAAATTTGATGCAATTAACAAAAGAGAATTAGAGCTTGGGGCTGCAACAATGACAACTTTGATGTATTTAATGGATCAGGGCGGAATTGTTCTTCCAGCGGTGAACTAGACTTGTAGAATAAATTCCAAACTTTAAATTCCAAATTCCAATTAGATTAGCTCTATTGGAATTTGGGATGTTTTTTATTGGATTTTTTTTCTTTGGGATTTGAAAAAAAATTCCAAACTTCAAAAACCAAGTTCCAGTCGGGTTGCTAATATTTGGAATTTGGAGTTTAAAGTTTGGAATTTTAAAAGAATTTCTCAGAACGTAATCGTAAATTTAGCTCCCTCATTGGGTTTACTTTCCAGACAAATATGACCACCTAGATTTGTTATGTGATTGTAAACCAAATAGAGACCAATTCCATTACTGTCCTTATTTGAACTGAATTTTTGGTGCAATCCAAAAATTTTGTCTTTTACTTTTTCCATATCAAAGCCAATTCCGTTATCAGAAATAATCAATTGAGTAGTTCCGTTAACGCAGCAAGAATTAAAATGGATAACCGGTAAAAAACCGGGTTTGGAGTATTTAATTGAATTAGTAATCAGATTCAGAAATATACTTTTTAGGGACGTTTTATTGAAGAGAACCGTCTCTGCCTCCGAAAAATCAATTATAAGCTTTGTTTTTGAATTTTGAATGAGCGAATTGATTGAGGATAAAACTTCTTTTAAAACAACTTCAAAATTCAAAATTTCTAACTGCTCGTCTTCCTCATTTTTTTTATCCAGAAGCGCGACATGATCAATTAGGGTTTTCTTTAAGCTTTGTGTAGAAGTTTCAATAATAGAGATTAATTCGAGGGTTTCAGAATCTGTTATGGCAGAGGTGTCTAGAAGATCAAAAACAGCCAACAGATTATTTACAGGAGATCTTAAATCGTGAGCTGTTGTGTAAGTAAGTTGTTTGAGCTCTTTACATAGTTTGGTGAGTTCAGCCAAATGAAGATTTCTTTCCTGTTCGAGCTCTTTGTTAAAGGTGATATTTTTAGCAACGGCATACACTAATCTGTCTTTGGCAATTGGAAAGGAACTCCATAAGAGCCATACAATATTACCATTTTTGGTTACATAACGATTTTCAAAATTATACAAACCAATATCCTGAGTAAGGTCTTTACGTGCATTTGCGGTACTCATTTTATCGGCTTCAAAAACAAAATCGTTTATAGGGTGTGATAATAATTCTTCTTCAGTATACCCCAGTAGCTTAGACACAGCTGGATTTATTCTTTTAAAATAACCGTCAAAACCGGCAATACACAATAAATCTGGTGAAGAGTCAAAAAAATCTTCGAACTGCGAAAAAAAGTGCAGATTGTTTCTGGAAAATTTAGGTGCTCTATTAATCATAGTTTAAACCTAATTAGAATTTTGTTTTACTAAAATAACACTAAAAATTTACATTTATGATTTGTTTTTAACGATTTTAATGAATATTCGTTTAAAAACATTTTAATTCGTTGAAAAGTTATTAGGTCTGTAAAAGTGTAAGTTTTTGGAAACGAAATGGTTCTGTTTTCTTTTTCAAAGTGAACAAAAAAAGGATTTTAATAGGTATCAATTACCGTTTTTAAGAGGTCAGAATCGACCAAATCGGAGGGAGCAACTACTTTTTCGTCGAGAGGAACATTATTTCCGTATCTTTCCTTTAGTATTTTTTGTACTCTTGGATCGGTTAGATTAAAATCTTTTAACTGTTTCAATTTTGACAATTCAAGACTTGTCCCATTTTTATAAATTTTCCAGATCAGTTCAGAGCAATAAATTCGCGCATCAGTCCACTCGAAATAGGCATCGTATTCTTTTCCGTCAAATTGCTGGCTGTACTCTTTCATTTTTTGAAGGGCCACAGGAGTCAAAACCTGATCTGCATTTTTCAATCGTTTTACAAGGTACTTAGCGTCTTTTCCATGCTGAATCCATTCGTCAAAAGGAGTAAGTTTTACAGGCTGAACGGCTTCAAAAACAAACCATTTTCCGTCGATATCGTAAATAATGCCACAATGAGAGAATTTAGAGTTTGTTGCAATTCGTACCGCTTCACATTGAGGAGACTGAGAGGTTTGGAATATAAGGTCGCCATCCTTAATTTTATCCTGTAATGTCGTTTTTTCTTTTGTTTTAACGTGTGAAAAAGGATTGTTGGGAAAAACCTGCAGCGCGACAAACAAAGCACACCCAAAGCTAAGTAAGAACGTAATTCCTAGAAAGAGATATTTTGATTTTTTCATTTTGTTAATGTGAAATGTTATATGTTAGATGTGATCTGTAAGATGTGATCTGTAAGATGTGAAACCTGGAACTTGAAACTTGAAACCTGGAACTTGAAACTTGAAACCTGAAACTTGAAATTTGAAACCAATTACCGTAAACTCCCTCCACAAGTTGTCACGACAAATAAAGGTCAAAAAAAAATAGCTACCAAAATGATAACTATTTTTAAATATAATTTTAAGAAATATTAGATTCTAAAAATTCCTCCAACAGCAATAATTCGCTGTAAAAATAAAAAGTTCTGTGATGCTTTGTCTTCACTGCTTTGTGTAGTTCTAATATCCTGCATGTTAATGTAACCACCTTTTAGCTCACCCTGTATGTAAAAATACTTAAAGAAAGTAAGGTTAATTCCCGCTTTTGCAGAAAGGCCATAACCTGAAATATGAAAATCATCATGACGTTCTTTTCCTAAAAGGGTTGTATTGGTTTTAGGATATAAAAGTCCTACACCTAAACCTTCAGTCAAATTTACCTGAATTTTATCAGTGTTAGTGATACCAAACAATTTAGAAATATCATCATGTCTGGAAACTTCAGTATTAATATAGTTCAAACCGTCTGTATGTTCGTACATTAAAAAAGCAGTTCCACTTCCAACTTCACCTTTTCCGAAACCACCTTCCTGAGCACCACCCTGAGACATATCTACCGGTCTGTTGTTATAATCTCCGTTGTAAATAGATCCGGCCTGATCAAGAGGTAAATTAATATAACCATTAACATTAGCGGTTTGATTTTGGCTCATTACATATTTCATGTGATCCCAACCAACAGAAACACTGTAATGGTCGCTAAAGAAATATCCCATTCTAAAGTTAGTTTGAGGAATGGTCATGTTAACCGGATTTACATAATCAATATGCCATCCTTTTGGTTTATCATGAGCTTTCATGTTATCAACTGTAAAGTTGTAATCTTTCCCTCTGAAATTCACATCAGATTTAGTGTAACTGTCTCTGTTTCCTCCCCAGGAAACGAAAAATTTTCCTTTATTGTGGGCGGTATATCTTTGTACTGCGATTTCTTCCTGTGCAAAAGTGCTCGCAGAGAAACACAACAAAAAGAAAATTATAATATTTGTTTTCAATGAAATGGTATTAAGTAATTAGAATGAATTAACTGTTTTTCTAATGGCTACCAATTTGGTCATTAAACCTTCGAAATAGTCTAAATGAAGCATATTAGCGCCATCACTTTTTGCATTAGCAGGATCAAAATGAGTTTCGATAAAAATACCGTCAACACCAACAGCAATACCTGCCTTGGCAACAGTTTCGATCATATCAGGCCTTCCTCCTGTAACTCCCGCAGTTTGGTTAGGTTGTTGTAACGAGTGTGTCACATCCAAAACTGTAGTAGCGTATTGCTGCATAGTAGGGATTCCTCTGTAGTCAACAATCATGTCCTGGTAACCAAACATAGTACCGCGATCTGTAACCATAACGTTTTCATTGTTACAGTCTAGTACTTTTTGTACCGCATGTTTCATGCTTTCCGGACTCATAAATTGCCCTTTTTTCAGGTTTACCGTTTTTCCGGTATTTGCCGCAGCTACAACCAGGTCAGTCTGACGAACCAGGAATGCAGGAATTTGTAAAACGTCAACGTATTGTGCCGCCATAGCAGCATCTTCATTGGTATGAATGTCTGTTACAGTTGGAACGTGGAAAGTTTCAGAAACTTTTCGTAATATTTTTAATGCTTTTTCGTCACCAATTCCCGAAAAACTATCAATTCTGGAACGGTTGGCTTTTTTAAAAGATCCTTTAAATACAAAAGGAATTTGAAGATTGTCGGTAATGCCAACTAATTTTTCTGCAATTCTAAGCGCCATTTCTTCTCCTTCGATAGCGCAAGGCCCTGCCAATAAAAAGAAGTTACCGCTTTCTGTATGCTTAATTTGTGGAATATGTTGTATGTTCATAGTATGTTTTTTTTGACAGTGCAAAGGTAGTTATGATTTATGAATAGCAGATGAAGATTTAAGTTTTTTTTAAGAAGCCAATCCTGCTTTCAGCACTTAGTCTTCAGCAGAATTACTGATTTAAATAGTGAGCTCATTTGGAATCATACCTTTTTAATGCAGAGCAATATTAAGATAATGCCAAAGACTAATACATGACATTTGTCATGCTTGTATGCAAATTATTTTTCGTAAGATCGTTTGATGCGGTACTGTATAATTATAGTCACTATTAGAATAAAAGAAAAAAGAAAGGCAAGCATAAAAAGACCAACAAACTCCATTCCGCATTTAAGTGAGTTTGGATTTTGTTCGGTATATTTATTAGCATTGTATGTGGCAATATAAAACGAGAGAACCGGTACTATTATTTGTGCAATGAGGCTAATTAAACACACAGTACCGAATTTTAAAGATATAGTTTCACCAATTGCTTTTCTGCCAGCTATAATTTGAAAAAGTAAGGGAAGGATAATTAAAATGAGAGGTATATTTTCTAACATTTTGTGATTCTGCGTGTAATTTTATTATTTTAATTACTCTTCAAACGCAATCCCATCGGAACCATTAAAATACCTTTTTCATAAACATTTAAATAAAGTTTTATAGGTTTCTTTTGCCCATCCCATTTCAATTCATAGACATTTAAGAATCCAGCCCCCATGTCACTTCTTTTGGTTGGAAAAGGACAACAGGTTTCTAAACGGGTATAGGTGATTTTTTCACCATTTGGTCCTGCCAGAGCATTCAGAAAACGAGTTTCGTTTAAGGCCTCATTGCGGGTGTTCTGAAAAAAAATATTTATAGGATAATCAGGATCATAACCGTATTTTTTATCGCTGCTGAAAAGTGTTATAACAAAAGTATTGTCTTTCTTTAAAACAAGATCCGGAGCATTGTCATCTACATTTTTTAAAGTCGATTTTGTGCTTATACAGGAAGCTGTGATAAGGAGTAAAAGGATAAAAAGGGCTATTTTTTTCATGGTTTATTGAGGTTGGTCCTACAAAGATAAAGCGTTTTTTACTACAGTTAATACCGATTAAAAGATTTACAAAAAAGTATAAATCTGTTGCAGCTGTAAGTTAATCTGCTTCCTTCATATTCAGTTTTAATACACCAATTACAATCAGATATTGTGCCAGAAGATAGGTAAGCATTATAAAAAAGGAACTTTTTTCTATGGGAGAATGAAATTTATTAAACGCCAATATACTATCGGAAAGAACAAATGAAACGGCTCCTGCCAAAACATAGAAGCTTCCTGGTTTTTTCCAGCTAAGCCCTCCATTAAAAGCAAATAAAAGCATTGTGGAAATTACCGCAGCGTAGATGATTACCGGTATTCTTAATTCTCCCAGATTTGGCATCAGGAACATAATCATTCCAATTAAATAAAAAGCAATAAGGAGGCTTCCTATTCCAAAAAGAACTTTGTTAATATATATTGCTCTCTTAATTTGTTTGTTAAACAGTACGCAATACATCAGGTGTGCAATTAAGAAAAAAAGCAAGCCGAGAATAAAATAGATTTCACCAATATCTGCAAAAAGTAAAATAACGTCGCCCATCCAGGAGAATAATAATGCAGTCAAAAGGATTTTTCTGGTAGGGAATTTTCGATTAAAATAAACTCCAAAACCTAACAATGGTACCAAAATAGGTTTTAAGTATAAGTCTAAATTTTGATACTCCAGAAACAAAACAATTAGATATAAAATACTGAAAGCAACATAAGTTTTAAAAATAAAGGTATTTCTCATAATCGGTTTATGAATTAACAGGTTGATTTTGGTAGTTTTTAAAATCGATATTTACAAAGTAAATGGTAGCTAAAAAGGATAAGGCTAAATAAATTAGAATAATATAATTGGTATATGGTAAAATATTATTTAAACCGAACCAGTCACCATAGTACATTATAATTCCTGTCGCAATGCTAAAGCGTAAAGCTTCCCAGAAAACAGCATATTTGCTTTTGTCCATTAATTCGCTATAACTGTAAATCGTGATCAGGATAAAAAAACCATAAATAAAGATACTTGGCAATCCAATTTTGGCAATATTATCAAACAAATAGGTCACAAAAAGTAATGTGATTAACATTTGAGTTACGGACCAATAAATTAGTTTTTTAGAATTTTGAGTACCGTATTTATTAAAGGCAAAAACATTTTCGATTTTAGTTACAGGATATTTTTCTTCAAAATTTTCGGGTCTCCAGCCGGTTGGCTTAAACCAGATGGTGAATTTGTCCTTCCAGTTTTCAGCGCGCCAGGCGTCTTTAATCAGTAAGGTTAAATGCTGGAAATTAATACGGATTGGATTCCAGGTTTGTGCGGGTCTTGTAATGCCAAAAACAGGCGGCACATCGTCTAATTCGGCTTGAAAAGTACCAAAAAGTTTGTCCCAGAAAATAAAAATTTGAGAATGGTTTTTGTCTAAATATTCAGGATTTATAGCATGATGTACGCGATGATGCGAAGGAGTAACCAGAATGTATTCCAGGAATCCCATTTTATTGATATGTTTGGTATGGTACCAGAATTGTAAAAATAAATGAAGTGGCAGGGTAATGGCTATTACAGTGGCCGGAACTCCCAATAATGCAGCCGGAATGAGTAGAAACGTAAAGAGATTGACAAGACTTGCAATAGGTTGGCGCAATGCACAGGCCAGATTAAACTCTTCACTGCTATGGTGAATGGCATGTTTATTCCAGAAAAGATTAATCTGATGAGCCCATCGATGGCTCCAGTAACCGTAAAAGTCGATTACAATAAAGGCAATACAATAGGAGAAAATGTTGGCTTCTAAATGGTAAAGGGCAATTTTAGAAACCATCCATTCGTAAGAAATAAAAGTCAGGCTCAGCCCTAAAACATCTTTTACCGAATTGGTAATTCCGGAGCTGATGCTTGATACACTATCTATCAAAGGCGCAGTGTCGTTCTTTTTATAAATGCCGTATAATTTTTCGATTATAATTAATACTAAAAAAATCGGCGTTGCAATAATCAATATCTTTCCGTATTCTTCCATAAAAAAAAGATTCTATTTTATTCAAATATAGAATAAAATAGAATCTTTTTTAAATTATTTGTAATTAAACAATTTCGGCGCTTAATCCGGCTTCCAAAAGTTGTGTACATTGCGGTTTTAACTTGTCCATAGGGCCTGTTTTTACAGTGCATTTCCCGTTGTAATGTACAATCAGGGAACATTGTTCTGCCTGCTCCGGCGTATGGCTGCAAACACGCATTAAGGTGTCAATTACATGATCAAAAGTGTTTACATCGTCGTTGTAAACAATGATTTCATTATTGAAACCCGTCGCTTCCTTTTCGCGAACTCTTTCTCTTACTTTTTCTTTAGTACTCATTTTTTTACGTTTTTGTACTGTTGTGAATTACTAATTTTTTTGGCACATAGTACACAGATTAATCAAAATTTAAAAAATAAAATAAAACCTGTGAACTGTTTAATAAACAGATAATTAACTATCTAATTTACGTATTTTAATGAAACCCAGTTATTTCTTTGAAACTTTTTAACATAAGTTAAACCTTTTTCGGTGCAGGAAGCATCGATAAACGGAATGTCTTCTTCATAAAAACCGCTTAAAAGCAGTATTCCATTTGGATTTAAACATTCAACATAACTTTGCATATCGTTCAGCAAGATATTTCGGTTAATGTTGGCAATGATTAAATCGTATTTTTTTCCGGCCAATAAAGCAGCGTCGCCTTCATAAACGGAGATGTGTTTGCAATTATTGCGTTCGGCATTTTCGATTGAATTAAGGTAACACCAGTTGTCGATATCAATCGCGTCGATTGGCTGAGCACCTTTCATTTCGGCCAGAATTGCTAAAATTGCAGTTCCGCAACCCATATCCAGCGTTTTCAAACCTTCAAGATTAATTTCCAGTAAATGTTGGATCATCATGTGTGTGGTTTCATGATGTCCTGTTCCAAAACTCATTTTGGGTTCAATTACAATATCAAATTCAGCATCCGTTTTCTCGTGAAAAGGAGCACGAACATGGCATTTTCCATCTACATCAATGGCTTCAAAATTCTTTTCCCATTCTTCATTCCAGTTCACCTGATCGATTTCTTCAATCGTATATTCGATTTTAAATTCTTCAGATTGTAAAATATAAATGTCGTCCAGAATATTCTCGTCCCATAAATCTTTTTTTACAAAAGCCGAAATTCCGTTTTCAGTTTCTGTAAAAGTCTCAAACGCTTTTTCGCCTAATTCAGCAATTAAAATTTCTGAACCCGGTTCTTTTGGTTCAACCGTAAAATGGTACCCTAAATATATATTCGACATAAATAATTTTTTTGCAAAGGTAAGAATACAAAGCAGAAGTTGTTCATAAATAATCTACATCCTTACCTTAATTAATGTTAATTTTGATTAGAATTTGTAAGGATTTTAAAAATATGAAGAATATCATTTTTATTTTGCTCTTTGTGGTACTTAATGGAGCAACTTGTGAAAAGGAACATGAAGTTGTGAGATCGTTTTGTTATTGGAAAACAGATTTAAATTTCGAAAAGACAGAAGATTCTTTAATCAGGGATTTGAAGGTAAAACATTTATACGTTCGTTTTTTTGATGTCGATTGGAATCCTTATGCGAAAGAACCTTTGCCGGTTGCGACAATACTGGATATCAGATTAAATGAAAGCAATCCTGAAATTACACCAAGTATTTTTATTACCAATGAAGTGGTTCTGCAATCCAATAAAAAACAACTGGACAGTCTGGCCGCAAGAATTGCAAAGCGCATTGAACAGGTTGGAACAAAAATGAACGAGACAAAGGCCGAGAAAACTGCCAGTGCGATTGTTTATCCAAAGGATTATTACAAACAGGAACACCGCAAGCAGTTGAATTACGATTCAGTAAAATCAATTGAAATGACCAAATTAAAAGTGGATTTCAAAGAAATTTTGATTGATTGTGACTGGTCGGAAAAATCAAAGGACAATTATTTTTATTTACTAAAGCAAATCAAGAAGAAATATCCCGCTACTCCGGTTTCGGCTACCATTAGACTTTGGCAGTATAAATATGTTTCAAAAGCGGGTGTTCCGCCAGTGGACAAAGGTTTGTTAATGTGTTACAATATCACAAAGCCGGAAGAATTTACTAGCAAAAACTCTATAGGAACCAGCGAAGAATTAGCACAATATATAACGCATGATAAATATTCGTTAAAGCTTGATATTGCTTTACCATTGTACAGTTGGGCAGTGGTTTTTAGAGGAAATCAGTTTAAGGGAATTTTATCAGATTACGATAGGATTCAAAGTGATACCATTAAATTAAAAAAAATGTCAGATTCTAAATATTTGCTGCAGGACGATATTTTGGTTGGACAGACTTATTTGAGAAACGGCGATGAAATAAGAATCGAGAAAATTTCAGAAAACGAACTTGATAAGATGATCTCGATTGTAAAGAATAAAATTCCAATTGACAATCAGACCAAAGTGACGTTTTTTTCTTTTGATAAAAAATACATCAATGATTATGGAACCCAAAATATATCCGGTTACTATGCGCGTTTTTAGCAGTTTACTTTTTGTTTTAAGTGTTCAGGTCTCTTTGGCCTGTGGATGGAGTGTTTCGCCGGAAACCAGCAGGTTAGTTTTGTTCAAAGCACAAAGGGAAGGTTTCTTTAAGCTGACACCCTTTTATTATTCGGCAGATAATTATTATGCAACTAATACCGTTTCAGGGGTTGATCAGGAGTTGAATTGTATAGAATGGACAAAAAAACTGGGCAGCCAGGTCAATCCAAAAGACGTACACATTATTTTATACGAAACAGATGCCGAGACATTTGAAACGGCTTATGAAACCAGGTCACTAAAAAAGGTTTTTGAAAAGAATAGTTTTATTGAAGCGCTGGTATTATCTAGAAATAAAGCACTCTTACACTATATTTTGTTTGCTAAAAAATTGGAGTACAACAGCAATACCGATGTAAAATGGGAGTCCTGGGACACCGTGAGCTATGATAGTAAAGATCATAAACTAGCTGAGGTTGGAGATTTTGAAAAGAAAATCAGGACTGCAAGAGACCCCTTTTTAAAGCAGCGTTATGCCTTTTTAATGTTGAGGTATAGTTTTTATGCTTCTGATAAGGAAGAGGTAATTCGTTTGTATGATACTTATTTCACAGATTATAAAAACACTATTCTAGAGCCCTGGGCTTTGTATTATAAGGCTTTATGTATTGAAAATTTGCCTTTGCAGAATTATTTGTTGAGTAAAGTTTTTGCTTCCTGTGAAGAAAAATCGTTTGCTGTTGTACAGCACTATAACTGGAAATTGACCACAGAGACTTTGGCATTGGCTCAAAATGACGAGGAGCGAAGTGTGATTTTGGCTATTGAAAGTTTACGCAATCCCGCACCGGATTTGAAAACGATTCAGGAAGTGTATAAAGGGAACCCGAATAGCTTGTATTTGAGTTTTTTGATTGGAAGAGAAGTTAACAAACTCGAAGACTGGATTTTTACCCCTATGTATACCAATGACGGAACCCCTTCGGTTGTTTTTGATAGTACCAGCTGGTACGAAAATTACGCGAAAGCAAAAGATGAAAATTTTAATAAAGACATTTTGTACTTAAGAGAGTTAGAGTATTTTCTAATTTCTATCCGGGAACAGACCTCGGGAGAGCAAAAAGACTATATCACGGCGGCAATTGCCCAACTTTGTTTTATTGATGACGATATTGATTCGGGAAAAAAATACACCAATATGATTTCTGATAAAGCCAATCCTTCGATACAAATGCAGAAGAATATACAATTGGCGTTGGTTTCTTTAAAGCAAGATGATTTGAAGAACGAAAAAGTTCAAAACCAACTTTTCCAATACTTTGATTCCGTAGAAAATCTGATAGAAAAGGACCATGGGGTGTTTAAGAATTTATATAGTTTGTACCGAATTGCCAGTGTCGATTTTGCCAAACAAGGCGATCGTGTCACGGCGGGTTTGTTAGCTATGAAGTCGGATATTAAAAACGAAGGAGAATATTCCGCATACGGCGGGACACCTTATTATTACAATTATATTGGTCATTTTGACAGGAATAATGCTACTACAGCTGATATAGACCGTTTGATAGCGCTACAGGAGAAAAAAGATAAAACACCTTTTGAAACCTATATTTGTTTAGGGACCATGGCACCAAATGTCAATTATTATAGAGACCTGAAAGGAACTATTGCATTCCGAAATAATGATTTAGAACTGGCTTATAAAACTTTTGCGAGTATGCCACAAGATTTTTGGGAGAAAAACTACGCGTATAAAGATTATTTGAATGAAAACCCATTTCTGCCTAAAATCCTGCAAACGGCAGAAGAACGTAAATTTAATTATCGTTTTAATAAGACCGATTTTATAGCGCAGCTGATTCAGTTAAAAAAACAAAATACGGCAGCAAGCAATCTGAAACTGGCACATGCCTATTTTAATGTTTCGTATTTGGGGAATTCCTGGATGATGACTGCTTACGACTGGACATCGGGAGCATCCTATGTGGATTATGTGTATGGGGACAATTCAGAAAATGAAAAGAAATATCAGAAAGGTAATTATTATAATTTAAAGATGGCCAAAATGTACTATGAAAAAGCTTTGAAGATGTCTAAAAACAATAACGAAAAAGCTTTGGCTAGTTTAATGATTTTTGAATGTAATTATTACGATCATTATGCCAATTTAGTTTCGGCGGAAGAAGAAGAGAAGAACCCGTTTAAAGCAGGGCAGGAGCTGTTTAATTTTTATTCGGTGTATCGAAAAACAACCGCTTTTCAAAAGTACAATTGCCCGCTCTTGAAAGCATATCTTAAGTAATTTAGGAAAGAGTTGATATAAAAAAAGCGTTCTTATGAACGCTTTTTTTATAAGGTACTAAGCAATTAGAGTGTCTAATTACCTAATTGTCTCATTATCTAAATAGCAGTAACAATAGCTAAAAAGTCATCCGCTTTTAAAGCAGCTCCTCCAATTAAACCTCCGTCTACGTCTGGTTTAGAGAAGATTTCTTTAGCGTTTTCCGGTTTAACAGAACCTCCGTAAAGAATAGATACTTCGTCAGCGATATCAGCTCCAAATGCTTTGCGAACTACCTCTCTGATAAATTCGTGCATTTCTTGTGCTTGCTCCGGTGAAGCAGTTTCTCCTGTTCCAATCGCCCAAACTGGCTCATAAGCCAAAACAATTTTAGACCATGATTCTTTTGCAATGTGGAACAATCCGTCACGCAATTGATTTTCAACAATATTAAAGTGATTGTCTGATTGACGATCTTTTAATTCTTCTCCAAAACAGAAAATTACGGTCATGTCATGTTTCAGGGCAGTGTCTACTTTATTAGCAATTAAGGCATCTGTTTCGTGAAAAATTGCTCTACGTTCAGAGTGACCAAGAATTACCGTATTAACCCCTACACTTGTTAACATGTCAGCAGAAATTTCTCCTGTAAATGCACCACCTTCAGCTTGGTGAACGTTTTGCGCAGCAACACCAATAGTTGTGTTTTTTAATTTAGCTACTGCAGCCTGCAAATTTACAAAAGTTGGTGCTACAATTACTTGAGCAGTAGTTTTTGCAGGTATTTTAGCAATTAGTTCTGTTAATAGTTCCTCAGTTTGTGGGGCGTTTTTATGCATTTTCCAGTTTCCTGCAACAATCTTTTTTCTCATTTTGGTAGTTTTTATTTTTTTGCTTTTATTTTTTTGAAATGTATCATTGCAAGTGCAATTGATGTTGAGGTTTTATTGTAAACCTTTTAAAGTTCCATTGATTTTATCAAAATCTTTTTCAATGGCGCGGTAGAGCACAATTTTTCCTTTTTTGTCTACAATGATGTATCTTGGAATCCAGTCTAAGTCAATTGCTTTTCCGAAGACACCTTTCATACCGTCGTTCATCATAAAATGATCGCCTTTTAACTCGTGTTTTTCGATTCCTGCTTTCCATTTATCCGCAGTTTTATCTGCTGAAAGGAATAAGTACGAAACTTCAGGATTATTGGCTTGTAACTCTTTTAAGTGAGGCATCGCTTTTACACAGTCACCACACCAGGAAGCCCAAACTTCAATGACCAAAGTTTTACCTTTGTATTTTTTTAAAATGTTTTTGAAAGCAACCTGACTTCCATCAGTTGCTAATAATTTTTCAGACAAAGCTTCTTTAGAAAAACTCGTTTTCTGCGCTTGTGAGCATGAAAAATTAATAAATGCAATAAGGATTAGCGTTATTTGTTTCATAGAGGTAAATGATTTTGAACAAAGTTAAACAAACAATTCGAAAGCCAAATGGAGATTAACAAAAATTGAAGAGTCGTTTGTTTTATCACAAATGTGTCGATTTCGGTTAGAAAAAGAGGAATGAAATCGTAATAGTTGGGGCAATAGACTTCAAATCGGAGTAGATTTTTGGGAATAAATCTTTAAGAAAACCAAAAAGGGAAAACTTTTTTCGAGAGAGTATGTTTTTGACGGTTAGAAAACGTCAGATCAGATCAAAATAAAGTCTCCTGTAAACTCTGATTTAGAAGATATTCTTCGCTTTATAAAATGCAAATTTTGAAAACGTTTAGATGTTTTTGAGCACTTGTTCAAAAGGAGTAAAAAAGAAAAGTCCACAAAGTGATGAAACTTTGCGGACTTTGTAAATTCTTGTAATCTTGCGGTTGAAGCAAGGTTTATAACTTTAAATCGTCAACATCATTATAATGTACTTTTTGAACTACAGTTCCTTTTTGAAGCACTACAATACTTGGATTGGCTCTTTCGATTGTTTTTAGAGTAGTTGCATCACAGAAATAGAAATCAACATCTAAACCGTATTGTTTTTTGACTTTTGCAATTTCATCAGGACCCGAAGCCGTCATTGCAATTACTTTATAGCCTTTTGTTTTAGCTTCTTTGTTTATACCTTCCAGTTTTTTCATTCCTTCAGGATTAGAAAGTGTTAAATCATAGGTCACAAATACTAATAATTTAGGTTCTTTAAGCAATTCTTCTTTGTAATCAGAATCATCTTTAGTCATCGTAAAATCATGAATTGGCGGTACATAACCTTCCGTAATGACTTTGTCCTTTCGGTCTACAAACGTAGCACCTTCCGGAATGTTCATCAGGTCTTTTTCCGAGAATTCTTTGTCAACACCGTTTACTTTGTAGATAAAAATCATTTCAACAACCGACTTTGGAGCACCTTCAGGGATTTCCATTCCCTTCTCTATATTACTTCCTACTTTGTACGGACGGAAATCTTTGATTGGATTGTGGTTGAGTACCCAAACAGCCATGATAACACACAAAATAATGCTTATCAAAGTTAGAATATTGGTAATAAATTTTGAAAATAAAGGTTTTACTAATTTTTTATTGATGAACAATATCAGAATAAAGAAAAGTAAAACAATATCTTTTGTGAAAGATTGCCAAGGGGTTAAGTGTAAAGCATCTCCAAAACATCCACAGTCTTTTACAACATCAAAATAAGCAGAGTAGAAGGTAAGGAACGTGAAGAAAACGATTAATAGCAACAAAGCCCAGATCGTAAGTTTTGATTTGTATCCTACCAATAACATGACACCCAAAACCACTTCAAGAATCACTAAAAAGATCGCTAATCCTAATGCCAATGGCTCTAAAAAAGGCATATTGAAAACCGGCTCGCTAAAATATTCGGCTAATTTGTAAGAGAATCCAACGGGATCGTTTAGTTTGATTAATCCCGAAATAATAAATAATACTCCGACAAATAATCTTGAGAATTGGGTAATGATGTTTTTCATAGGGAAATAGTTAAGTTAAAACTCCAAATTTTAAGTTCCAAAATTTTGCTGGAAAGTTGGAATTTATTTATTGAAATTTCTATTTGTTTATAGGATTTAGAATTAAGGCAAAAACCGAATAATTAATCATATCCTGATAATTGGCATCAATACCTTCAGAAACCAGGGTTTTACCTTTATTATCTTCGATTTGTTTTACGCGAAGTATTTTTTGCAGAATCAGATCCGTCAGAGAACTTACGCGCATGTCACGCCAGGCTTCACCGTAATCATGGTTTTTGGCTTCCATTAACTCCTTAGTCAGTTTAATTTTAGCATCGTACAATTCAGTTGCTTTTTCTACATCTAAATCTGGTTGATCTGCAACTCCAAGTTCTAACTGAATCAAAGCCATGATAGAATAATTGATAATTCCGATAAATTCTCCTTTTTCGTCTTCATCAACTCTACGGACTTCATTTTCCTGTAAGCTTCTTATTCTTTGTGCTTTTATGAATATCTGATCGGTTAACGATGGCAATCTTAAAATACGCCATGCACTGCCATAATCTTTCATTTTGTTAATAAACAAAGTACGGCAAACCGTAATTACATTATCAAATTCAAGGGAAGTATTCTTCATTTATTGCTGTATATTTGCTAAAAATTTCTTCAAAAATAAGGATAATTTTTTAAGAGTTTCAAGTTTCGGGTTTTCTTTGTTTCAAGTTTTTTCTAAACAAAGTGTTAATACCAATAATCTGAAAGTTGAAAAGAATGTGAAAAGTTTCAGGTTTCAAGTTTCAAGTTTCAAGTTTCAGGTTTCAGGTTGGCGCAGATTGTGTAAGTTCCGGAATCTGAAATCTGAAACAAAGAAAACCAGAAACCTGAAACAAAAAAATAAAACAAATGACAATTAATTGTAAAGGCCGGCTTATCGATTTGTCGATTCCTAAAGTAATGGGGATTTTGAATGTGACACCCAATTCTTTTTTCGACGGAGGAAAATATAAAAATGAAGATGAAATAGTCGTACAGGTTGGTAAAATGCTTTCTGAAGGCGCTTCATTTATTGATATTGGTGCCTATTCGAGTAAACCAAGTGCTGAGTTTGTAACAGAACAGGAAGAGATTGACCGTATCGTTCCGGCGATCGAATTGATTCTAAAACATTTTCCGGAAACCTTATTGTCAATTGATACTTTTAGAGCCGAAGTTGCCAAAGCGAGTATCGAAAGCGGTGCAGCTATTATAAACGACATTGCAGCAGGCGAATTGGACGATAAAATGTTCGAGGTGATTGCTCATTACAATGTGCCTTATATTATGATGCACATGCGCGGAAACCCGCAAACAATGCAAAGTCTGACACAATATGATGATATTGTAAAAGAGATGCTTTTCTATTTCTCAGAAAAGGTAAAAAAAGCTAGAAACATTGGAATCAATGATTTAATCTTAGATCCGGGTTTCGGATTTGCAAAAACAACCGAGCAGAATTTTGAAGTTTTACAAAAAATGGAGCTTTTTAATCTATTAGACTTGCCTGTTTTGGCGGGTGTTTCGAGAAAATCAATGATTTATAAAACATTAAATAATACTGCTGCCGAAGCTTTAAACGGAACAACAGTTCTGAATACAATTGCTTTGACAAAAGGTGCTAAAATACTACGCGTTCATGATATGAAAGAAGCGTTGGAATGTGTGACTTTGTTTGACAAAATGAGTGTGAACAATACTCTAGTGGAGAAAAAGAATGATTAAGAATTTATTGTGTTTAGTTTTTATTGGAATTTGTGCAGCAAGCTGTGCTACTAAAGATTCATCCGGTCTAAAAAGGAATTATAGCGAAAAGATCAATGAAATTAAAGAGTTGAAAGAATATTTTAATAAGATAGTTCCAAAAAACTATATCGTTAGAATAAGATATAACGATTCAGATGAAATTGATTTATTTGTTTACGAACCAACAAATATTCCAGATAAAACAGAATTATTATTTCAGGAATGGAATGTTGATTTTGAAGATTATGTTGCATCTAAAAAGTCTTCGTATTATGATGGAAAAACAAAATCATTAGAAGAAGTTAAAAAAAAACTTAAATGGAGTAATGCAACCTTTATTAAACTTTACGATAAACTAGAGAATGTAAATTGCATTGGAATAACAAATGGAAATCCTACTGAACTAGAATACGGTTTTAGAGGAATGGGAGTTTTAAGTTATTTGATCTTTGATACTAATCTAAGCAAACAGGAACAAAAGGTGAATTCGGATGATTGTTCTAAAATGTTTTATAAAGATAATATTGTATTTGCATTTAGTTCTGGAGCGATTGGGAGTTTTTGCATACCTGATTTTAAAAGAAAATAACAATTTATAAATTGGTTAATTTAAAGTAATATAAAAACATGAAATACTTTACGCTGATTATTGCTTTCCTACTTTTCTCCTGTGGTAAAAAAGAAGACGTTTTGCTTCCAAAATCCAATGTTACGATTGTAAAAGACGTACAAGACCTTTCACCCGTTTACATTTTCTTTAAAACTCAGGGAAAAGATACTATTGCCGATGTAAACCGAAAAAATAGTATCATTTCGACTAATTGGATTTTCAATATTGACAAGCGTCTGCCTTTAAAATTGGTCATTCCGGAAGTAATGAAATTACAAGAGAAAAAGCGAGCCGACAGTGCTCATAAAAACGAAAATGCTGAAAATTATTATTCCTACGCAGATTCCATCGGGAAGAATCTTGCTTTTTTGCCTTTCACGAAAGTGTATTACAAAATGGAGAAACCAAAATTTGGCGTAACAGTTTATTTTAAAAAAGACAACTCAATTTTAGTAAATGGAGTATTGGTTCAAAAAGAAAAATTACAAGATTATCTTGATAATATACCCTGTGATAAACCGAATAAATATATATTTTCTTTTGATAAAGATTTAAATTACGGAAGTTATATCAATAGTAAAATTCTAATGAGAACCTTAAAATTTCCTTTTCCGGTACTGAATCTAACAGACGATGAATTCGTCTTTTAACTTGAATTCGATTAAACCATTAAACAAATTAACCATTAACCTTTACTGATGATGATAAGGCTCGTTTCTTAAAATAGTAAATCCTCTATACAATTGCTCTATAAAAAATAAGCGTACCATTTGGTGGGAGAACGTCATTAGGGAAAGCGATATTTTGCCCTGTGCTTTGCTGTAAACAGTATCCGAAAACCCATAAGGGCCGCCAATCACAAAAACTAAGGTTTTGATTCCGGAATTCATTTTCTTTTGTAACTCTTCAGAAAAACCAACGCTAGAGAAATTTTTACCGTTTTCATCCAGTAAGATCAGCTGATCTGTTGGTGAAAGCTTGGACAGAATCAATTCGCCTTCTTTTTCTTTTTGTTGGCTTTCAGATAAATTCTTGACATTTTTGATATCCGGAATAATCTCCAAGTCAAATTTGATGTAAAACGACAGACGTTTGGTGTAATCATCAATCAAAGTTTGAAGCGATTTGTTATCTGTTTTGCCAATGGCGATAAGTTTGATATTCATTATGTTTGTTTTTTTTGCCACGAATCGCACGAATTAATCCAAAATTTAAAATAGAAAAATCCACATAAACCGTTTATTCTGTGAGCTTATTTTTTATTCTCAAATACCGTTTCAAAATGTTCTACAACAGGAAATGGCTCGTAGTAATGATGCAGCATTTTTTTCCACTCTAAGTATGCTTCAGAAGTTCTAAAACCAACGGTATGGTCTTCGAGCGTATTCCAGTCGACCAGCAAAAGATATTTGTTTTCGACTTCAAGACATTTCTCCAAACGATGGCCCAGATAGCCTTCAATCGACGAAATATATCGACTTGCGTTCGCAAAATCGGTTTCAAATTGAGTTGCCAGACTTGGTTTTACATAAAGAAAAGCGGCTTCAAGGATCATACTTATAATAATTTTATTTGCTGAATCTGCGGAAAAAAAAACACTCTCGCAGATTGCTTCGTCTGTTCGCTATCGCTCGGGTTAGCTGATCAGGCAGATTTGTTTTGATTTTTTGACATAAAAATCGGCATTAATCTGCTTGAATCAGTTTAAAATCTACGTGCGATTTTTACACAGATTGAAGTAATTTAGTTTTTAGAAAATTTATCTTCAAAAGTTTTGAACCTTGCATCCAGATCTTTCAATAATTGTTTTTTTACAGAGTCATCCTGAATAAAACTGTAATTGATACTGTTGTAGACATATTGTTTTATCGTGGCATACGAAACATCCTTGTATCTTTTGGCTAATAAAACATATTGCTCCGTCATATTTGTTCTTAGAATTCCTGCATCATCGGTACTGATTACGATTGGGACATTAAATTCTTTGTAAAGAGTAAACGGGTGACGGTTTTCTTTTACCTTCAAAATGAATTCATTACTGGTTAGATTGATCTCAATTGGAATATTATTTTTTGCCATGTTACGCAACAAATCATAAGAGTTTGCTTCATAAGCGATATCGACACCATGTCCGATTCTATTCGCACCCGCGATATAAATGGCGTCATTAATATGCCAGGTTAAATCTTCTGGCTGAACCAATCCTAAAGTTAATTCGCCGGCATGAAGTGTATACTTTACAGCAGGAAACTTAGAATTACAGTATTTAAACATCACCATGTGCAACCAATAATCTTTCATCGAATTTTCGCCGTGTTCCGGTGAAACAATATTTACGCCTGCAACCAGTTTACTGCTGTTGGCAGAGATAAATGCGATGGTCAGGTTTTTAAATAAATCGACAGGATCCATAAAACGCAACACAAAATTCTGATAGCGCATCGTAAAACGCTCATCGTCAATTTTAAGGTCTTTGTGCAGCTTAGCGATAAAATTAGTATTGAAATCTACAGCATACTTCTTGGCTTCTTTTTGTTCAAGTGATTTGTACAACTCGTCTAAAAGTTTAAGTGTCGCTTTTTCGTCCTTTTGAGTTGCTGCCTGACGTAATTTTGAATTAAAACCAGCTAGGTCAGAAACATTCATATCACACGGAATCGTTGATAATTGGGTTTCAATATAACTCACATTTTCAGCCAGAGCACGTTTTTTTAATTCCAGCATTCCTTCGGCAAAATGTCCTTTAATAGTAGGTTCGAATTTTTGAAAAGAGTCAAAAAACAAATCATCAGAAGGTACAGAACCATTATAATCTTTTGCAGACCAGGTTTGCATAACCTGTTGTTGGTAGTGATCTAGTTTGCCTTCTTTTTTTAGAGAAGAGAAGGTCTGCCAGTTTCCTTTTTCGGGTTTTGTTTTAGAGACTTCCATAGTTTCTAAATTCAGATAAAAGTCTTCTGCAATCGCTCTTTCCAGAAGAGGTTCTGCATAAATTGATCCGGAAAAATGATGGTGTAAATCACCGCCTTTTGGCATTTGTTGAAAGAAAGCTGTTGAGAGAGCTTCGTTATTTCTAATTTTTTCTAAATAACTGTCAGCTGTTTGAGAAAAGCCGATTTGTGCTATAAAAATACAGAAAAGTGTAATTATCCTTGTCATACTCTAAGTTTAAATTACATGCAAATATACGAGTTTCTGCCGAGATTTAAAAATTGATTTCGTTGTGTTATTTTTTTACCGCAAAGAGCGCAAGGTTTTGTTATGTGCTAAACTTTATATAAACGCAAAGTTCGCAACGCTTTACCTAAAAAAACTTTGCGAACTTTGCGTAATTCTTTGTGTGCTTTGCGGTTAAAAAAACTTAGTAGTTTTAAGAAAAAAGCACATCATGAATTTCGTCCACCTTATCAAAAACACTTTTTGCAAAAGGACAAAGCGGGATAATTTTCAGGTTATTAGTTCGGGCGAATTCTACTGCGGCCATTACGAGTTTTTTACCAACGCCTCTTCCGTTAAAATCTTCATTTACTTCTGTATGGTCGATGATGAATTTAGAATCGCCTGCCCAGGTATAGGTCATTTTTCCGGCTTGTTTTCCGTCTTCTACAGCTTCAAAATAGCCTCTTCTTGTATCGTTTATTTGTTGAATTTCCATGATGTGTTATATTAATGTGGTTTTAATTTCTATTGAATTTGTTAGTGTTTTATGTATCGGGCAGCTATTGGCAATCGTTTCAAGACGTTGTCTTTGCTTATCATCTACTTCGCCGATAATTTCAATTTTTCGGGTAAACAAGGAAACTTTTTGATCCAGATCCCTTTCAAAATCTACTTTGATCTTGATTTCTGTGACATCCCATTGCTTACGATTGATATACATTCGAAGTGTTATCAAAGTACAGGAAGCTAAAGAGGAGGCCAGTAGTTCTGACGGACTAAATCCTAAATTTTTGCCTCCCATTTCCTGCGGCTCGTCGGCAATTACAATGTTTCCGCTGGCAGATGTTATTTCTGTGCGATACAAACGGGTGTCGATTTGTGCTGATAGTGTATCCATAGTTATCGCATTTTAGGGTCAGGTAAAGGAACAAAATCCGTTTCGCCCGGAACTTTAGGGAAGGTCTGTTCTGTCCAGTCTTTTTTTGCTTTTTCGATTAGGTTTTTATCTGAAGAAACAAAATTCCAGAAAATGAAATGTTCTTCAGGAAAGGGCTGTCCTCCAAAGATATAAACCGTTGTGTTCTCAGCGATTTCAAATTCACATAACGTACTGTCGTTGGTAATTAGAATTTGTTTTGGATCGTAAACATGCTCTCCGCTTTTAATACTTCCTTCGAGAATGTACAAACCGCTTTCTCCAAAAAGATCCTTTCCAATGTTGATTTTTCTGGCCTCGGTGCTTTTGATTTCGATAAAATAAAGCGGACTGTATACAGGAACGGGTGATTTCTTGCCAAACGCTTCTCCTGCGATTAATTTATAGGAAACGCCATCTTCTTCCCAACCAGGGATATCACTTTCTTCTACATGTGTAAAATTGGGATCCATTTGTTCGAGTTCTTTCGGTAATGCCACCCAAATTTGCAGGCCATGAAGCATTTTGTCAGAATGTCTCAGATATTCCGGAGTTCGCTCTGAATGTACAATCCCTTTTCCGGCTGTCATCCAGTTTACAGCGCCCGGTTTTATTTCCAGTTCGGTACCCAGACTGTCTCGGTGCATAATGCTTCCTTCAAACAAAAAAGTCAAAGTAGAAAGTCCGATGTGCGGATGTGGAGGGACATCCATATTTTGATATTGATTTAGATGCGCAGGTCCCATGTGATCGATAAATACAAATGGTCCAACCGCTCTTTTTTCACGGAAAGGCAGTAAACGGCCTACCATAAAATTGCCAATATTGGCAGCGCGTTCTTCGATGATTAAACTGATATTTGACATGTTCTTCGTTTTAGTTGAAAGCAAAATTACAGCTGTAGTTGTAATCTGTAACTTAATTTAGATTAAGAAAGTTTGTTTTTGGTATTCTTTATAAAAGTAAGGAATAGAATTAAAAAAGATTTGATTTGAATTGAAAAAGAACACCAATTACACCAATTTTCACGAACTAATTTTGTGTAATGATTGAACGCATAGAAACATAGAACCCTAAATTGGATGCGGAGGAAGGTTTAAGAAAATCAAGATTTTTTCATAAAACTATGAGTCTTATTTAAAATGAAATGACTTTATATGTACAATCAAAAACTATGTTTCTATGTGTTTAAAAATTTACTCAATCAATTTGTGTTAATTTTTCTAATTCGTGTTCTTGTGTTAATCATTCAATCAATTCAAAATCGAGTGTTTCGCTTTCAGTTCCATTGATAATAATCGATAACTGATGTTTTCCGGTATGAAAAACACGTGTTGTAATGATTTTGAACGATTGGTTTCGCTCTACTTTAATGGTTTCATTTGGGAGATAAATCTTCTCACTAATTCTAAAGACTTTTTTTGCCAGATGCCCTTTCGCTTTTCTATAGTGAACAGCATATTCTAAACGAATCGTTTTCGGTTCATTATTTTTATTGTTCAGATGAAAGTGAAACTGCAGATAATCTCCAATTTTTACAATTGGTGTTTTGATTTCGAAAGAAGAAAGTTCAATATTGGTACTTTCCAGTCCATAATGACTCAGGATTTCAGGATGCCCCTGTTTTAGTAAAGTACGACAGCCGTGTTTGATAATTCCGTCAGTTTCTTTGCTGTGACCTTTCCAATTACGGGCAATTTTTAAGACGATTTGCGGATTGTCTTTTACAATATCGTTCAGGTTATTGGCGACGCTTCGACGCACATATTCCGAAGGATCATTTTTAAGGTTCTCTAAAATAGGGAGAATAGAGGCAGGGTCTTTTTTTAGATACGGAATTGCCATAGCCCAAGGTAATCTTGACCGGCTTCCTTCGCTGGCCAATCGGCGAACATGATGGTTTTCGTGCAGGGACCATTTGGTCATTTCGTCGGTCATTTCTTCTTTGTACTTTAAAATGAAAGGACGAACGGCAAACTCACAGCTTATAAATTGTGTGATCGAAACGAAGGCCTTTGTCGAAGTTTTAAAATCATCCAAACCATACATTTCGATATAGTCTGCAAAGAAAATAAAGGCGAGATTGCTATCTGTGAAGCTGTTTTTCTTTAGATTTTCAATGATTTTATCAAGTAAAGAAATGGCTTCCGGAAAATTTTGAGGCATAAACTGGTGCAAAACAACAGTGGTATGTTTCATACGGTCTTTCCATTCTTTTTGACCAAAGTCACCTTCATAAATAGCCTCAATAAATTTATGTTTATCGAATGTTGGATGTACTTCTGCTACGGCCTGACCAAATTTTTCGTAAAAAGCAACCGAGTATATGTCTTTAATTAATCCCATGGTTTTGTTTGAATGAACCTCAAAGGTATTTATTGTTCTTTAATTTTTTGAACGATTAATGGATTAAGTTTAGTTAGGAATGAACACTTAATCTTTCAAACTTTTTTAATGGTTTGTACATTTTAAAATCAAAGCTAAGCTTTCAAATCCACAAAATATATCCTACTTTAGCATCTCATAAAATTTAAGAAAAATGATTAGCGAAGTACAGTTTCAAGACGAATTACAACTATTGATCAGTAATGCAATTCGGGAAGATGTAGGCACGGGAGATTATAGTTCTCTGGCTTGTATTCCGGACACGGCACACGGTCAGGCTAAATTATTAGTTAAAGATCAGGGGATTATTGCAGGTGTTGCCTTGGCGAAAATGGTTTTTGAATATGTAGATCCAAAATTAAAAGTGAAAACTTTTATAGAAGATGGAACTCATGTAGAATACGGTGATGTGGTTTTTGAAGTTTCGGGAAGTTCTCAGTCTATTTTGAAAGCAGAAAGAGTTGTCTTGAATACCATGCAGCGTATGTCGGCAATTGCTACCAAAACAGATCAGTATGTTCAGTTACTGGAAGGAACCGGAGCTAAAATATTAGATACGCGTAAAACGACTCCAAATTTCAGGGTTGCCGAAAAATGGGCGGTAAAAATCGGAGGAGGAGAAAACCATCGTTTTGCCTTGTATGATATGGTTATGCTGAAAGACAATCATATTGATTTTGCGGGTGGAATTACACTTGCCATCAAGAAAACCAGAGACTATTTAGCAGCGAATGATTTAGATTTGAAAATTATAGTCGAAGCCAGAAATTTAGATGAGATTCGCGAGATTCTTTTGAGTGAGGGAGTTCACAGAATTCTAATCGATAATTTTAATTATGAAGACACTAAAACGGCTGTGCAATTAATTGGTAAAAAATGCCAGACGGAATCTTCAGGAAATATCAACGAAAAAACGATTCGTGAATATGGACTTTGCGGTGTAAACTATATTTCGTCTGGAGCTCTAACGCATTCTGTTTACAACATGGATTTAAGTCTGAAGGCTTTTTAAGTGAGTTGTGAAATGTAAAATGTAAAATGTAAAATGAAAAATGTTAGGTGTGAAATGTGAGTAAATAAAGGCATAGCTTGTGTAAATTTAATTATCGAGTATCTGGCAATTTAAGAATCTAACTATCTAAAAATCTAAAATAAATATGTCAAAAGAGATAGAAGACCGGATCGACAAAATTCCGGTTGTGCGATCTGTAGTGTACTTTTTCAAGAGAATAAAATTGCCCTGGCTGGAAGGTTTTTCGTTGTATGATTTGCTTGAAATGTATACGATTGGTATTATTGAAGGAGCATTTTCGTATCATGCGAGCGCTGTTTCGTTCAGCTTTTTTATGGCTTTGTTTCCTTTTGCGTTATTTATTTTAAACTTGATCCCTTTTATACCTATTGAAGGATTTCAACAGGATTTTTTACAGTTTGTACAGCAAGGCGTTCCTCCAAATACATACGATGCGATCAGCAAAATTATAAGTGATATTTTAAACAATAGTCATTCCGGTTTATTGTCATCAGGTTTTTTGCTTTCGATATTTTTAATGGCGAATGGTATTAATGGAATATTGAGTGGTTTTGAGTCTTCGAAACATGTTTTTGACAAGCGTGGTTTTTTAAGCCAGTATTTGGTGGCGCTGGCGATTTCGCTTGTGATGACCATTATATTGTTTGTAACAGTGGCAACCATTGTTGTTTTTGAGGTCTTTATTCAAAAAACAATCATTCAGGATGTGTTGAGTGATCGTATTCCGCTGATTATTTTAGGGAGGTATTTGTTTGTTATTTTAATGATTCTGATAACATCTTCAATTTTATTGCGTTATGGTACGAAGCAGTATAATAAAGTGCCTTTTATAAGCATTGGGTCTGTTTTTACAACCATTTTAATTGTGATATCTTCATTCTTTTTTGGGATTTGGGTTATAAAATTCTCAAAATATAACGAACTTTATGGTTCGATTGGTACATTATTAATTCTAATGTTTTACATTTGGATAAACTGTATGATTCTGCTTTTGGGATTTGAATTGAATGCCTCTATCAGAAAATTAAAACAAAAAAAAAATAAATAATATGAAAAATTGGATGTTAACGATTGGTGTTTTTTTTCTAACATTAGGCACAATTCAAGGTCAGGGTGTAATTGGAAAATGGAAAACAGTTGATGATGAAACTGGTGAAGCAAAATCAGTTGTAGAGATTTATGAAAAATCAGGTAAAGTGTATGGTAAAATTGTAGAAATACTTCGCGAAAACCACAAAAAGGACTTATGTACTAAATGTGATGGAGCAGATAAAAACAAGCCAATTCTGGGGATGGTCGTTATCAATGGACTTAAAAAAGACGGTTCTGAATACAGTGGAGGAACAATCTTGGATCCAACAAACGGGAAAAAATACAAATGTTATATTGCATTAGAATCTGCGGATAAACTTAAACTTCGTGGTTATGTTGGTATTTCTATCATGGGAAGAACACAATATTGGAGCAGAGTGAAGAATTAATTTCAAAAAAAAATAAAATGCGAAAATTAGCATTGATTGTTTTAGTCCTGGCACAGCTATCCAATAGTTTTGCACAATCTAAGAATTCGCCATTACAAATAAGTCATCTTACGGGTGACTTTTATGTTTATAGGACGTTTCATGAATATAAAGGAACACAGATTTCGGCAAATGCCATGTATCTTGTTACAGCTAAAGGAGTTGTATTGTTTGATGCTCCCTGGGATAAAACACAGTTTCAGCCTTTGTTGGATAGTATAAAGACAAGGCATCATAAAGAGGTTATAATGTGTTTTGCTACGCATTCACATGAAGACAGGGCAGGAGGTTTGGAGTTTTACCGAAAAAAAGGAATCAAAACCTATACAATAAAACTAACAGACGAAATTCTGAAAAAAAACAAAGAAGAAAGAGCGGAATTTGTTATTCCAAATGATACTCTATTTACGGTAGGTAAATATACTTTTGAGGTTTATTACCCGGGAAAAGGTCATGCGCCTGACAATATTGTAGTTTGGTTTAATAAAGAAAAAGTGCTTTACGGAGGCTGTTTTATTAAAAGCGCCGAAGCAAAAGATTTAGGTTATCTGGGAGATGCAGACGTGAAAGAATGGCAGAAATCTATTTTGAGAGCGCAGTCGAAATTTAAAAACCCAAAATACATTGTTACAGGTCATGACGATTGGAAGGATTTGACCTCTTTAAAGCATACACTCAAACTGACGCAGGAATACAACGGGACTAAGGTTACTAAGTAGTAATCTGTTTTTGCTGTATCAAAGAGTTACAGTTGTTAAGATTTGGTTTTGGAGCTAAATCGTCATTTATAAATTCTATAAAATATTTACATGTTTTTTGTTGAAGTCGTTTTGCCGCTTTCTTTGGTTAAAACTTTTACGTATCGTGTTTCTGAAGCTGAATTTCATTTTATTAAAAAGGGAATGAGGGTTGCTGTACCATTTGGTAAAAGTAAAATTTATACAGCATTAGTGATTGATTTGCATCAAAACGAACCTGGCTTGTATGAAGCCAAGGAAATTCATGAGATATTAGATGAGAAACCGATCGCAACCGAAGTTCAGATTAAACACTGGCTTTGGGTAGCGAATTATTATATGTGCGCTATTGGGGATGTGTACCGTGGCGCTTTCCCAAGTGGATTGTTGTTGGAGAGTGAAACTATTATTTCGTATAAAGTGGATGCAGTAGTGGATCAAAATGAACTTTCGGACGATGAGTTTTTGGTTTATGAAGCCCTGCAGCAACAAAGTTCTTTAAAGGTTCAGGAGATTATTTCGATGTTAAATAAGAAAAATATTCTTCCTGTTCTTCAAAAAATGATTGCCAGAAACATTATTGTTTTAGAAGAAGAGATTAAAGAAGGGTACAAGCCAAAACTGGTTCGTTATGTGAAATTGCACGCTAAATACGAATCGGATAATGGTTTAGGCGAATTGTTGGAGGTTTTAAAAAATGCCAACAAACAAAAGGAAATTGTATTGGCTTATTTTCAGATTATGGCGTCTGAGAAAAAACCGATTACGGTAAAAAAACTGGTTGAGGTTTCAAATTCAACTTCGGCTGTGGTTAAAGCACTGATTGATAAAGAAATTTTTGAAGAGTATCTTTTGCAGCAAGACAGAGTTTTGTTTACGGGGCAAACAACAGATCAGCAATTGCTGTTGAGTGAAGCGCAGGGAAAAGCTTTTACTGCTATCAAAGAGAATCTTTTAGAAAAAGAAGTTTGCCTGCTTCATGGTGTTACCTCAAGCGGAAAAACAGAAATTTATATCAAGCTTATTGAAGAGTATCTTGCAACCGGAAGACAGATTTTGTATTTGTTGCCGGAAATTGCTTTGACCACACAATTAGTTTCCAGATTAAGGCTTTATTTTGGAGATAAGGTGGCGGTTTTCCATTCTAAATACAGTAATAATGAAAGAGTAGAGGTTTGGAAGCAGACACTTGAAAATTCGGAGAAAGCTCAAATAGTAATAGGGGCTAGGTCGGCATTGTTTCTGCCTTTTGATAATTTAGGTTTATTGATTGTTGATGAAGAGCACGAGCAGACTTTTAAACAGACAGATCCTGCACCGCGTTATCATGCCAGGGATGCAGCAATTGTTTTGGCTAATTTCCATAAGGCAAAAGTATTGTTAGGTTCGGCGACACCAAGTATTGAAACCTATTTTAATGCACAGGCAGATAAGTACGGTCTGGTGTCACTTACTGAGCGTTATAATAATGTTCGAATGCCGGAAATTGTTCTGGTTGATTTGAAAGACAAGCAATTTAGGAAAAGAATGACGGGGCATTTTAGTGATCTTTTAATTGAGGAAATTGCAGAGGCTTTATCTTTGGGTGAACAGATCATTTTGTTTCAGAACAGACGTGGATATTCACCTATAATAGAATGTATGACTTGTGGTCATGTACCACATTGCCAGCAGTGCGATGTAAGTCTGACCTTTCATAAACATAAAAATCAGCTGCGTTGTCATTACTGTGGTTACTCTATTGCAAAGCCAACACATTGTCATAGCTGTTCAAGTATCGATTTGACCACTAAAGGATTTGGTACGGAGCAGATTGAACAGGAACTGGTCACTCTTTTTCCTAAAGCTAAAACCGGACGAATGGATCAGGATACAACCCGAGGAAAGTATGGTTTTGAAAAAATAATTGATTCTTTTAAAAATCGTGAAATTGATATTTTGGTCGGTACACAAATGCTGGCAAAAGGACTGGATTTTGATAATGTAAGTTTGGTCGGAATTATGAATGCGGATAATATGCTGCATCATCCGGATTTCAGAGCTTTTGAACGCAGTTATCAGATGATGACGCAAGTCGCGGGAAGAGCCGGAAGATCAGAAAAACAAGGGAAAGTTGTAATTCAAACCTATAATCCAAATCATAACACGATTCAGCAGGTTACCAATCATAATTATATAGGTATGTATAAGGAGCAATTGTATGATCGCCAGATTTACAAATACCCACCTTATTTCAGAATTATAAAACTGACTTTAAAGCATCGCGATTTCGATAAGTTAAAAGAAGGGTCTATGTGGTTGTATCAGGTTTTAAGCCAGAATTTAAATATGCCGGTACTGGGACCTGAAGAACCTGCAATCAGTAGAATCAGGAATGAGTATATCAGAACCATTCTGATCAAGATTCCGCAGAACCTGCATTTGGTAAATACTAAAAAAACTATTCAGAAAATGCTGAATAGTTTTGAAGCTGTGGCTCAGTACAGAGCTATAAAGGTTGTTGCAAACGTTGACTTTTATTAATTAAGACGACGTTGATAATGCTTTTACTAAATCTTCTTTTTTGTTTCGGCTAAGCGGAATTTTGGTAATACCTATCTCGGCAAATTTACTGTTAAAGCGTTCTACTTTATCAATGTTAATAATATAGGACTTATGTACACGAATAAATTTTTCTTTTGAAAGGTCATTTTCAAAAGATTTCATAGTCGAAAGTACCAGATTGCTATCGTCTTCGGTAACCACTCTTACATAATCACCAAAAGCTTCTATCCATTTGATTTTTGCTGTGAATATTTTGAGCTTTTTAAGATTGCTTTTAATGAATATGTGTTCGCCCTCTTCTTCTTTGATATCTTTTTTTAGCAAATGCATATCGATGGCTCTTTTTACAGAAGCATTAAAACGATCTACGGCAATAGGTTTCTGAAGGTAATCCGTAGCATCATAGTCAAATGCTTTTAAAGCATATTCTGCTTTAGAAGTAATGAATATAATTTGTGGCTTAGATTTTAGCCCGTCAAGAAAATCAAACCCATTAATAACGGGCATTTCTATATCAAGAAATATTAAATCGATATTATTTAGAGAGATACAGCTTTTTGCCTCTATTGCATTAGAAAAATCCCCGATTAAATGCAAACCTGGGTGATTATTAACTAATTTTGCAATAATAGTCCTTTGTATAGAACTATCATCTACAACAACACAGTTTAGTTTCATAACATTAAAATTTAGAATAAATTCAGGATAGCAATAGTAAATGTATTATTTTTTTAAGAAAAAAACTAAAATTGGCATGTATTTTTTGTTGTACAACGAATAAAAGTAAAAAAGTGTTGGATATTTAAAATTTATGGTTACTTTTGCACCCAATTTTAACAAATAAATATTGTATTTATGAATCATTATGAAACTGTTTTCATTTTAAATCCCGTTTTATCTGAGGTTCAGGTGAAGGAAACAGTAACGAAATTTGAAGAATTTCTTACTAGTAGAGGAGCTGAAATGGTATCGAAAGAGGATTGGGGTCTGAAAAAAATGGCTTACGAAATCCAAAACAAAAAAAGTGGTTTTTATCACTTATTCGAATTCAAAGTATCTGGAGAAGTTCTAATTGCTTTTGAAACTGAATTTAGACGTGACGAAAGAGTTATGCGTTTCTTAACTGTAAGTTTAGATAAACATGCTATTTCATGGGCGGAAAGAAGAAGAGCTAAATTAAAATCTACTAAAGCGTAATTATTATGTCTACAATCGAGCAATCTGCAAAAGGAAAAAAAGACGGAGATATCAGATATTTAACGCCTTTAAACATTGAAACAAACAAGACTAAAAAGTATTGCCGTTTCAAAAAATCAGGAATCAAATACATCGATTATAAAGATGCTGATTTCTTATTGAAATTCGTGAATGAGCAAGGAAAAATTCTTCCTCGTCGTTTAACTGGAACTTCATTAAAATACCAAAGAAAAGTTTCTGTAGCTGTAAAAAGAGCTCGTCACTTAGCTTTAATGCCATACGTGGCCGATTTATTAAAATAATTAAAAACTCTAGTCGCTGGTTTCTGTTGAGTCAGAACCTAACTTCTAAAATATAAGGACAACAACATGGAACTTATTTTAAAACAAGACGTACAAAACTTAGGATTTAAAGATGATGTAGTATCTGTAAAACCTGGTTACGGTCGTAACTTTTTAATTCCTCAAGGTTTTGCTACTTTGGCAACTCCTTCTGCTAAAAAAGTTTTAGCTGAAAATCTAAAACAAAGAGCACATAAAGAAGCTAAAGTTGTTGCTGATGCAAAAGCATTAGCTGAAACTTTAAAAGCTCTTGAAATTAAACTTACTGCAAAAGCTGGTGGAGAGAAACTTTTTGGTTCTATCACTAACATCGACATTGCTGAAGCTTTAGAGAAATCAGGTAACGCTATTGATAGAAAATTCATCACTAGTGGTATCGTAAAACGTACTGGAAAATATACAGCTAGCATCCGTTTACACAGAGATGTTATTGTTGAATTAGCATACGAGATTATCGCTGAAAAATAACATTTTGTTAACTTCTTGTTAATAAAATATAAAAACCACTCCTAGGAGTGGTTTTTTTTTGCCTAATTTTGAGAGGAATAACACTCTCAAAACCAGGAAAATGAAAAAAATTTTTGCATTATTACTAGGTGTGTTTGCCATAACCACTACTATCGGGCAAACCACAACGTCGAGTATTAAGGGGATTATCAAGAGTTCTGCCAACGAGCTCTTGCCTGGTGCTACTATCTTAGCAATTCATACTCCTACAGGAAGTAAATATTCAGCTGTTTCCAACGAAGACGGAAGGTTTAATATTTTGAACATGAGAATTGGAGGTCCCTACAAAATTGTAGTGACTTTTGTAGGCTTTCGAAATCACGAATATACTGACTTGAATCTCGATCTGGGGAAACCTTTTAATCTAGACGTTGTTTTGGAAGATGAAAGCCAGACATTGGAAGAGGTGAAAATCGTTTCTAAGGATAAAGTTTTTAAAAGTGGAAAAACGGGAGCTGAAACTACAATTGGAAAACGGGAGTTAACAGCTTTGCCTACCATTTCCAGATCGGCAGAAGATTTCACGCGTTTGGAGCCAACTGCAAGCGGGGGATCTTTTGGAGGAAGAAACGATCAGTATAACAACTACTCTTTAAATGGTGCGGTATTTAATAATCCGTTTGGACTGGATGCTGCAACACCTGGAGGACAGACAGGATCACAGCCTATTTCGCTTGATGCTATTGAGCAGATTCAGGTAGCAACAGCTCCTTACGATGTTACTTTGTCGGGTTTTACCGGAGCTTCGGTCAATGCTGTAACCAAGTCGGGTACAAACGAGTTTCACGGTACGGCCTATGGTTTTTACAGGAATCAGGATTTGACGGGAAGTAAGATAAAAGGAGAAAAAATATTCGTACCCACTTTAGAACAAACCCAGGCGGGTTTTAGCTTAGGCGCTCCTATTATTAAAGATAAACTGTTTATTTTTGGGAATTTTGAAATCGACAAGCGAAGTGATTTAGGGTCAAATTTCGTTGCTAATAACAATGACGGTGTGACCGGAATTAATGAATCTAGGGTTTTGGAATCGGATTTAATAGCGGTTTCAAGTGCTTTGGCTAAGTTAGGATATGATACAGGGCCTTATCAGGGATTTAAGCACGAATCTAATTCGAATAAAGGAATTATTAAAATTGACTGGAATATCAATGACAATCATAAACTGGCGGTTATTTATAATTTTCTAGATGCTTCAAAAGACAAACCGGCACACCCTACAGCTTTGGGTTTCAGAGGACCAAATGCTTCCATTTTGCAGTTTAGAAATGCAGGGTATCAGATTAACAATAACCTGAGTTCTTTCCTGATTGAATTAAACTCAAAATTCAGTGAATCGGTTTCAAATAAACTGCAGGCCGGATATTCGCATTTTAATGACTACAGGGTGCCATTTTCAGTTCCGGCTCCTGTAATTAATATTCAGGATGGAGCGGGTTCTAATTATATTATTGCAGGACATGAACCTTTTTCTATTAATAATACTTTAGATCAGAAAGTAATTCAGATTACAAATAATTTGAATTATAACGTGGGTAAACATGCTTTTACTTTTGGAGCTTCTTTTGAAAAGTTTAAGTTTGCGAACTCCTTTAATCTGGCCGGTTATGACAATTTTGGAAATCCAAACGGATATGCCGGAACCTTTTTTACACCTTATTTTACAACGCAGGACTTTTTAAATGATGCTGCCAAGCCTTTTGCTACCAGTATTATTGCGCAGAATTTAAAGTATGCTCAGGATGTTTTTGCGACTAAAAGTAATTTTGAGGTGGGAAGTAATGGAGGATGGAAATTGGCCGAATTGAATGTAGGACAATTGGCATTTTACGCCCAGGACGACATCAGTATTGGAGATGATTTTAAGTTGTCGTTAGGATTAAGAATTGACAAGCCCTTGTATTTTAATACTGCCGATTTGATTCAGAAATACATAGATACTGATAATGGCGGAGGCAAAAGAAATAACAATACCGATTATTTTAATCCGCAAACGGGTCAGGCTGTTAAGTTAATTTCCACCGATTTACCAAGTGACCGGATTTTATGGTCGCCTAGAGTTGGTTTCAACTGGGATGTTAATGGCGATGCTACTTCGCAGCTTCGTGGAGGCTCAGGAGTTTTTACCGGAAGAATTCCTTTTGTTTGGTTAGGCAATCAGGTGAGCGGTGCCGACGACAGCTTTTTCCAGATTATGGATCCGGATTATAAATGGCCACAGGTTTGGAGAACGAGCCTCGGATTTGATCACCGGTTTGAAAGCAATTATATCGTAACAGCAGATTTGTCTTACAATAGAGATATCAATGCGGTACACGTTCAGAACTGGGGATTAAAAGCACCAACTGGTACATTGGCGGGTGTCGACAACAGGTCTATTTACCTAGCGGCAGATAAGGGAGCAAACAATGCTTATGTAATGACAAATTCAGATAAGGGGAGCGCTTTTAATGCAACGCTAAAAGTGCAGAAAAACTTCGAAAATGGTCTTTATGCCAGTGTAGCTTATAATTACCTGAAATCAAAGGATGTGAACTCTATCGAAGCTGAAATTACAGGAGATGCTTTTGCTTTTAATCCAGCCTTAGGAAATGTAAACAATGATGTGCTTTCGAATTCTAAATACGGAGACAATCACCGTTTTATAGCAGTAGGTTCTAAAAAATGGAAGTATGGAAAAGACAAATGGGCAACAACGGTTTCTGCTGTTTTTGAATATGCACAGGGAGGACGCTTTAATTATACATACGGAGGAGATATTAACGGGGACGGTTCCAATGTAAACGATTTAATTTATATCCCTACAACAGCTGAGATAACGCTAATGAACTTTAGTGCAGCGGGAGAAGGGGCTGCTTTTGATCAATTTATCGCTCAGGATAAATATATGAAAAACAGAAGAGGTCAGTATGCAGAGCGTTACGGTGCCATATCTCCCTGGAGAGGAAGATGTGATCTGAAGGTACTACAGGATTATAATTTCAAGATTTCTTCAGCTTCTGATAAGAAGAATACAATTCAGTTTAGTATTGATGTTTTGAATTTTGGAAACCTGCTAAATTCAGACTGGGGAGTGGTTCAGGTGCCTACAAGCGTTCAGCCTATTGGGGTTAAAGTTGTTGGGAATACCCCAACTTATACTTTTAATGGAACGCAGACCAAAACGTTTAATTATGATGCCAGTTTAATGTCGAGATGGCAGGCGCAATTTGGTATACGATACATTTTTTAGTAAAGCAAAAAAAGTTATAAATTTGCCCTCGCATTTGCGGGGGCTTTTTTTATGGATACAAAAAAAGTTCCGGAATTTTATACAAGCTCTTTTTAGAGTGTTTAACACAAGAAAAATAATGAAGTACGCAAGATTAACAAAAGAGCAATTTGATGAATTGCACGCAGAATTTGCCAGCTTTTTGGCAACGCAGGCTATTGATAAAGCAGAGTGGGATGCTCTTAAAGTAAATAAACCGGAAGTTGCGGAGCAGGAACTGGATGTTTTTTCAGATTTGATCTGGGAAGGTGTTTTGTCGAGAGCAGAATTTTTGGAGCATTTTTCTAAAAACCATATCTTTTTATTTCAGTGTTTTGAAACCCATGTGCAGTCTATAGTATTAAAATCGGTGGTTGCTGAAACTGATTTTCTGACTAAAGAGGGTTTGCAATGGCTGTCGGATAATATGTTTACCGAAAATATAGAAATGAAAGTAGGCAAAAAAGTATTTACAGAAGATCGAAATGCTTCTATTTTTGAATTAATTCAGCAGGGAGCATTCTTAAGTGACGGACAATTGTTTAAGCAAATTAATTCTATTATTGAATCGTAATTGCTCTTTTTGAAGTTTTAAAGGTTTGAAATAGGTAAACATTTGATATTTAAATG
>NZ_CADCST010000097.1 GCF_902804485.1 Flavobacterium collinsii
TATTTTTATGTAATAACCTGTATCGCTTTTTTAGGACGAGACACCATATAAGGAATTTATTTCTTTAAAGTTTTACGAAACGTCAACAGTGGTACGTTCAGCGATTTCTTTATAAGTTCCGTTTACTAATTTTTCACGAATGGCTTCAAAAGCAGTTAACGTTTCATCAATATCAGCCAATGTATGAGAAGCTGTTGGAATCATTCTTAACAAAATAATCCCTTTTGGAATTACCGGATAAACAACAATAGAAAGGAAAATACCATAATTCTCTCTTAAATCGTTTACCATTACCATTGCTTCAGGAATACTTCCTTCCAGATAAACCGGAGTAATACAAGTATTCGTATCTCCAATGTTAAATCCTTTTTCTCTTAAACCATTTTGTAATGCGTTTACATTCTCCCAAAGTTTATCTTTAATTTCAGACGAATTACGCAACAACTCCAAACGTTTCAACGAACCAATTGTCTGGATCATTGGTAATGCTTTAGCAAACATTTGCGAACGTAAGTTATATTTTAAGTAATCAATTACTGTTTTATCTGCCGCTACGAAAGCTCCGATATTAGCCATAGATTTTGCAAAAGTCGAGAAGTAAACATCGATATCATCCTGAACTCCCTGCTCCTCACCTGCTCCGGCTCCTGTCTTTCCAAGTGTACCAAAACCATGTGCATCATCCACTAACAAACGGAAATTGTACTTTTGTTTCATTGCAACAATTTCTTTCAATTTTCCTTGTTGCCCACGCATTCCAAAAACACCTTCGGTAATAAATAGAATACCGCCACCTGTTTCCTGTGCCATTTTTGTAGCACGTTGCAGGTTTTTTTCCATACTTTCCAGATCATTGTGCTTGTAAGTAAAACGTTTCCCCATATGCAAACGCACACCATCGATGATACAAGCATGAGAGTCAACATCATAAACAATGATGTCATTTTTAGTCACCAAAGCATCAATAATAGATACCATTCCCTGGTAACCAAAATTCAATAAATAAGCTGATTCTTTCATTACAAAAGTAGCTAATTCTTCTTCTAATTGTTCGTGGTATTTTGTATGTCCAGACATCATACGAGCTCCCATTGGGTAAGCAGCACCAAACTGAATCGCAGCATCTGTATCTGCTTGGCGAACTTCTGGATGATTAGCTAAACCTAAATAATCATTCAAGCTCCAGTTTAAAATATTTTTTCCGTGAAATGTCATTCTAGGACCCAACTCTCCTTCTAACTTTGGGAAAACATAGTAGCCTTCTGCCTGAGAAGCCCATTTTCCTAATGGTCCTTTATTGTCCTGAATTCTTTCGAATAAATCTTTTACCATAATATATTGTGTAGTACTATTTTTATTTTATACAGGGTGCAAAATTAATGATTATTATTCTAAAATCAGGTTTGCCATTTATTTTTCTTGAAAAATAATCGGAATTCAATCTTTATGAAAATTTCTCTTAAAAGCAATATTAATTTTAACAGATTTAAACTTATAAAAAAACCAAAAGTTCATTCCCTTAATTCAAGTCCTAAAAAAAGATAAAATATGATTTTTTGCTCTAAAAAACAAACTAGTCTTTTATTTTAGAACTCATTATTAAAATTAATCCCAAGACCAAAAGCAAGCTGAAAACAAAAATACTCTCGTAATATCCCGAAATCATTCCTCTTCCAAAATAAAGAAGTCCGCCCTGAAAGAAAAGTAGAATCTCTGTTGCCATATATCCCAAAATAAATACTTTTACTCCCACTTTTAAGATAGAAGAATTACCGGAAAGAATATTCTTCTGAAGTAAAATTCCAAATAAAAATCCGGTGATTATTCCTAACGTGGTTAAGTGAATAAAGCCAATCACAAAATTTCTGATTTGATGCGAAACTTCAGTGATATCAGGAATGATCGTCAGTAATTGAATACCAACCTTCAATCCTAAAGAGAAAAGAGTCAAACCATAAACCATTTTTGTGGTTGCATCTAAACTTGCCTTAAAACTAGTTAATTGAGGTCGAAGCATTTTATAGAAACAAACAAAAGCAAACAACTGCAGCACTACACCCAAAGCATTTATGTAGTTTAAAACATTATTTTCTATAAACCAGCGAACCGGAAACAAAACGGTTAAAAGTGTTGAAATAATGAGAAGGGAATAAAATCTTTTGAATTGAATTTCATCTATTTTCTGTTGAAATTGTTTTAAAAACAATGCCAAAACAGCAAACAAAAACCAGCCATTAAACTGAAAATGTATAAAAAACTGTAAGGCAATTTGATAAAAAGCACTTTGTTTGCCAAGTGTACTCACAGCCGGGCCTAGGCACCATACTCCAAAAGTAGACAAAACCATAAACAAAAGAGCCGTTCTTAAAAATCTTAGCGCCGGCGTTTTTTCAATGTCACCATCCTTCCACACCAATCGGCAAAAAACATAACTCAACAAAATATGCAGCGTTGAAAACACAATCGAAAACAATGCATAACCCTGAATAGGAAAGGCAATCATCATTCCGATAATTGAAAATTCTGTCAGCCAAAATAAACGATTGTAAACCGGCTTACGCCTTTTCTCCTTTGAAATAAAAAAATGAACAACCAAAACATAAATTATCAGATAGACCCAGCCCAGCATTGCAACATGAGAATGCGCATGAAGCAGGAAACTGTAGTTTATAAAATCTAAAGAAAAAAGATACATCAACCGCATTAACAATCCAAATAAACAGGCAATCAGAAAGTTAAAAAAACAGCAAATAATCCAGGTTTTTTGAGAATTCATATTATGTTTTTTTTGAGCTAAACCCAATTCATTAAAAGTAACAAATGACAGGCGATTTATATGCGTACAAAACACCGATAATAATCTGTTTATTGACATTTATCGGTGTTCTTCTCATTGTTTATATTTATTTCTATTCTACTTCAGCAAATTCTTTTTCTAAAAGCACTGCTTTTGGAAATAGTATATTATTTTCCAAATGAATGTGTTTGTGCAGGTCTTCTTCAAATTCCTTAAGCATCGCAAAAGTTACTTTGTAAGTTGTACAGGCATCTGCCGAAGGCGTGTAGTTTGTTGTCAAGGAAGCAATTTCCCTAAAACGTTCTCCTTCATTATCATGTTCGTGCATCATCATCGCAATTGGATTTGATACCGTTCCAAATGAAGGCTGATGCAGAATACCGTCAGTTTCTTTCGTTTTTACCATTCTTTTTACAAACGGAAATAAAATTAATTCTTCTTTTTTCATATGCTGAGACAATTCGCCGACGCATCCTATAAACAATTCATTTATTCTAAACAATTCCGGATGGCTGGTACCATGAACCTTGCATAATTTATCTAAAAAAAACAGCAGAGTTTGTGATTTTTCTTCAACATATCTATGATGTGTTTTCTCAATATAATCTGTCAGTAAGTCTAAAGGCCATGAATTAAAGTCGATGACACCATTATTTTCTGATTCTAAAACCTCATAAACACTTTGTATTAAGGCATCAGAATTTATATTTTGTTTTTCGCAGACTTCCGTTACTGTTCTGTTTCCTTTACAACAAAAATCGATTTTATATTTTGAAAATATAGCAGCTGTTCTAAAATCTTCCGCCACAAATGATCCTATTGTTTTGTTTTTTAAATTTTCCATGATAATCAATTTTAAATTTTATTTATTTTATTTTTTAATGTGAGATCAAATACAAACCATGCCATAGTAATAAACCCCATTCCGAAAATAGAATCTCCAATAGCACGAAGCCATTTTAATGTAATCATAGCCGGTTGCTGCATCAATTCTGATGAGCGGGCGTACCACATTCCATGCTCGATGCTTTCAATTGCCTGCCACACTCCAATTGGAAGTAAACTCAATATAGCCATTAAAAACAGTCCTATATTTAGCGACCAGAAAGTAATTTTAAGCAGTTTGTTGTTCCAGTTTACGTTTCTGTATAAACTTCGCAGCACAAACAATACAAGCCCAATTCCTAACATTCCATAAACCCCGAACAAAGCCGTATGCCCGTGAAGTGGAGTTGTATTTAAGCCTTGTACATAATAAAGTGCAATGGGCGGATTAATAATGAATCCGAAAATCCCGGCGCCCAGAAAATTCCAGAATGCCACCGAAATCATAAAATAAATAGGCCATTTATAATCTGCAATCCACTGAGTCGATTTGGAAATTTTATAGTTTTGGTAGGCTTCAAATCCTATTAGGGTTAAAGGCACTACTTCAAGTGCACTGAAAGTAGCTCCCAAGGCCATAATTGCTGTTGGAGTACCTGAGAAATACAGGTGATGAAATGTTCCCAAAATTCCGCCAGACATGAAAATTATGGTGGCAAACAAAACATTTAATGTTGCCGTTTTTGTTTTTAACAATCCCAATCGAACAAATAAGAAAGCCATAACAACGGTTGCAAATACTTCGAAGAAACCTTCAACCCAAAGGTGCACTACCCACCATCTCCAATATTCTGCAATGGCAAGATTAGTTTGTCGCCCCCACATTAATCCGGCACCATAAAACATGGCAATTGCCGCACAAGAAATTAGAAACAAAATGATGAGATTTTTTTCCTGCGTTTTTTTCTTTAGAATTGGAATTAAAGGTCTAACCATCAATGTTAACCATAAAAACAATCCAACTAAAAGAAAAATCTGCCAGAAGCGACCTAAATCAACATATTCATAACCCTGATGTCCAAACCAGAAGTTTTGTACTAAATTTAATTTTTGCATCACACCAAACCATTGCCCGGCCATTGAACCTAAAACAATAATCAATAAGGCGACAAACAAAAAGTTGATTCCGAAGCACTGAAATTTTGGATCTCTCCCTGAAACTGCCGGCGCGATATACAATCCTGTTGCCAGCCAAGCCGTTGCAATCCAAAAAATAGCCAATTGGGTATGCCAGGTACGTGTGACTGCATAAGGCAAAATCTGATCAATAGGAATTCCATACAAACCATTTCCTTCAACACCATAATGCGCTGTTATGATTCCGAATAGCATTTGCAGAATCATTAATAAACTAACGATCCAAAAGTATTTTACAACCAGTTTCATCGAGGGTGTTTTTCCCTGTTTAATTAACGGATCTTCTTTTGGAAGCGGAAATTCTTCTTCCTCTCCTGATTTTGCGTGATAAAAAACTAAGATCCCGATACTCAAAATCAATAAAATAATACTAACTCCTGACCAGGCTAAAAGTTCTTTAGTAGCTTTGTTTCCGACCAATTCATCTGAAGGCCAATTGTGCGTATACGAAATATCCGAATCGGGACGATTAGTAACCGTTGCCCAGGTGGCCCAAAAGAAAAATGCATTCATTTTTTGCATTCTTACTTCATCTTTAATCGAATTTTTCGGAATCGCATATTCTTCTCTCAATTTATCAAACTGAGGATCATTTGTAAACAGCCCTTTATAATATTTACTTAGATTTTTAATTGCTGCCACACGATTTTCAGATATTGCAAGAACACCCGAAGCTGCATCATATCGATTGGTTCGCAAATCTTTTTGCAAACGAACTTTTAATGCTGCTTGTTTCTCAGCATCAAGCTCCTCAAATTTTTTATTAAAATCTTCTTTCGCAAATTTATCCAATATAAAAAGCGCTTCCCGATGCAGCCAATCAGCAGTCCAGTCAGGAGCAACATAAGCTCCATGTCCCCAGATAGATCCTACTTCCTGACCGCCTATACTTTGCCATACATTTTGTCCGTCTTTAATTTCCTGTTCAGAAAAAATAAGTTCTCCACTTTCAGAAATCACTTTCTTAGGAACTGGTGGTGCCTGTTGGTAAATTTCGTAACCATAATAACCCAGTACTGCAAATGATATACTCATTACCAATGCAAATACGATCCATAATTTTTTTTCTCTTTTCATTTCTTTTTGTTTTAATAAAAGACAATTTTATCCTTTATTAGTTTTAAAAAAAACTCCAATCTCATTACCTATTGGAGTTCTTTACTATTTACTCAACAATTAATACACCTTTCATCAAAGCCACGTGACCAGGGAAAGAGCAAATAAACTTGTAAGTTCCTTTTTTATCAATTGTAAATTCGATCGTATCTTCTTCACCACCTCCAAGTAATTTTGTATGGGCAATAATTGAAGCTTTTTCAGATGCCGGAATATAATCACTCGCTTTTGCCTCATTTGCTTTTAAAGCAAAAGCCGCTTCATCTGTTCCTTCCTGAAGGATGACCAAATTGTGTCCCATTGCTTCTTTTGGAATTTTCCCAACATGTTTTAAAGTGAGTTTAATTGGTTTTCCTGCCACAGCTTTCAATTCATTTTTATTAAACTGCATTTGGTCATTTCCTTCAATGACTAAAACATTTTCTACAGTTGCTTCAGGTTGTACACCTTCTGACTCTGTATTATTTACTTCTGTTGGCTGCTCCACTGGCGCCGTTTCTTTTTTTCCGCAGGAAGTTATCGTTAAAAGTCCCATTAGGGCTACTAGTGAAATTTTGGTTTTTGTATTCATTTTAAGGTATTTATTTAATATTATTCGTTTGTAATCAATGTTTTCAAAAAGAAATCACCCGATTTTACCCCTAAAGCAAGCTGTTCTAAAGTTGTTTTAGTAAGCATTTCCAAAAGAAGACCTCTTATTTTTTTAAATTCATGGTGAACGGGACAAGGATGCTGTTCTGAACATTCTTTAAGTCCAATACCGCAGCCTTTGTAAATTTTATCGCCATCTATCGCATCGACAATCTGAATTAATTTTATAGACTTCAGAGCTTCGCCCGAAACTTCAAAACCTCCTCCTACTCCTTTTGCCGAATGTATAATGCCGTTTTTTGTCAAAATCTGCATAATCTTAGCAGTAAATGGCTCCGGTGAATCTATCTCTTTGGCGACGTCTTTTATTCCAACCCTAATACCTTTAGAAGATTTGGTTGCTATAAAAATAGAAGCTCTAATTCCGTACTCACACGCTTTTGAAAACATATACTGATTGATTAATTCTTTACAAATGTATTTATTTTTATTATAAAAGACAAAATTATCTTTAATTAAAATACAGCAAAGAAATTCTTATTTATAACCAAAATAATTAAGACGCTCTAAAACACTTATTCAGCACCAAATTCCTAAAAAACAAATTTTAAGTTTAACTTTGAAAGTACTTAAAAAAAATTAATCTCTAAGACATGCCATTAAGCAACTCAAAAGATTTAAAATTAGCCGTTCTAATTGACGCTGACAATGTACCCTACAGCAATGTAAAAGGAATGATGGAAGAAATTGCGAAATTTGGGACACCAACCACAAAACGTATTTACGCTGACTGGACAAAACCAAATTCTAACGGCTGGAAAGGTGTTTTACTTGAACATGCCATCACTCCTATACAGCAATACAGCTATACTGTTGGAAAAAACTCTTCCGATTCTGCTCTAATCATCGATGCGATGGATTTACTTTACTCCGGAAAACTAGACGGTTTTTGCATTGTTTCCAGCGACAGCGATTTTACACGTCTTGCCATTCGATTACGAGAATCAGGTATGAAAGTAATTGGTATTGGAGAAAAGAAAACCCCAAATTCTTTTATTGTTGCCTGTGACAGATTCATATACATTGAAGTTCTGGACGGCGCTATTCAGAAGAAGAAACCCAAAGTTACAACTACAACCGACACTAAAAAACCGGCCGAAAAACCTACTGAAAAGGCACTTCATAAAATTGACAAACAAACAATCGAGCTTATCGAGGCTACCATTGAAGATATTGAAGACGACGATGGCTGGGCATTTTTAGGAGATGTTGGAAATCTTATTGTAAAGAAAAAACCAGAATTTGACCCTAGGAATTATGGTTTTTCAAAACTTACTCCTATGTTAAAATCACTGACCGATATTCTTGAAATTGACGAAAGAGAGTCGGATAAAAAAGGAATTAAGCACGTTTATGTGCGCCTGCGATTCAATTGATTAAAAATTATTACTCTTTAAATACTTGTAAACATGAGAAAAAAATTCTTCATCTATGGATTCTTATTGTTTCTAATTGTTTTAGCAATTTATCTTTACACGAAACGAGGTTTTTTACTGGTGATTATTCTACCCATATTATTAGTGGTAGGTATCTACAACGCTACTCAAAAAAAACATGCAATTTTAAGAAACTTTCCGGTTTTGGGCTATTTCAGATATTTATTTGAAATGATTGCTCCCGAAATCCAACAGTATTTTATTGAACGATCAACCGATGGAAAACCATTCTCCAGAAACCAGCGCTCTATGGTTTATCAAAGGGCTAAAAACATCGATTCAAACACGCCTTTCGGAACGCAGCAAAATCTGAATCATGACAGTTACGAAGGAATAAAACACTCCATCTTTCCCGCAAAAGTTAACGAGGAATTGCCTCGTGTACTGGTGGGCGGAAAAGACTGCAAACAACCTTATCTGGCCTCACTATTTAATGTTTCGGCAATGAGTTTCGGTTCGCTAAGTGAAAATGCCGTTCGTGCCATAAATATTGGTGCTCAAAAAGGAAATTTCTACCAGAATACCGGAGAAGGTGGTTTAACCGAATTTCATCTTGCGGGTGGCGGCGATATCACCTGGCAAATTGGTACCGGTTATTTTGGCTGTAGAGATGATGAAGGTAATTTTGATCCTGAAAAATTCTCAGAGAAAGCCAATCTTCCAAATGTAAAAATGATCGAAATTAAACTTTCTCAAGGAGCAAAACCTGGCCATGGCGGAGTACTTCCTGCCAAAAAAAATACAGAACAAATTGCCAAAATAAGAGGTGTTAAGCCACATACAATGATCCTTTCTCCTCCCGGACATCATGCTTTTTCAGACAGCAAAGGGCTTATTCATTTTATTGCACAATTACGTGAATTGTCAAATGGAAAACCTATTGGTTTTAAATTATGTATTGGAAATACAGCTGAATTTGAAGCCATTTGCCACGAAATGATCGCAGAAAATATTTTTCCTGATTTTATTACAGTTGATGGTGCCGAAGGTGGTACGGGGGCTGCTCCGCTAGAATTTGCCGATGGTGTAGGAATGCCGTTTGAACCTGCACTAATATTCGTGAACAAAACATTAATTGGTTTAAATATTCGTGACAAGATTCGTATTATCGGAAGCGGAAAGATCATTTCCGGCTACTCCATTCTACATGCCGTAGCCCTGGGAGCAGATATGTGCAACAGCGCACGTGGTTTTATGTTCTCATTAGGCTGTATCCAGGCATTGCGCTGCCATAATAACGAATGCCCAACCGGAGTAGCAACTCAAAACAAAATGCTGATGAAAGGTTTAGTTGTAACCGACAAATCCGATCGTGTGTATCATTTTCATAAAAATACATTACACTCTGCCAATGAACTTTTAGCTGCCGCAGGTAAAAAAAGTTTTAGCGAGGTCGATATCAATATTTTCATGCGTGGTGATGAATTTGGCAATTTATCCGATAATTACTTCCCGGATAACCTAACCAATGTAACAAAACATTAAAACAACAAAAAGCCTCTTTACAACTTTGCAAAGAGGCTTCCTTTTTAAATGTTATCTTTAGATTCGATCTCTAATTGAAAATATAAATTAATTCTGTATCAATTTAGTCATAACTTCTTTGTTTACGATCTCTTTTGCCAGAACAGTATTATCGTTTGCTAAAAAGTAAACATGAAACTGCACACCTTCTTCAACCAGTTCTTTAAAAATTTGATCTTTACCAATCAGTTCTTTCAACAGTTGAGGAAATTTCTCCTGAGCTTCTTGCTTATTAGGTTCAGTTTCCGGCAAATCCGTTTCAAATCGCAATTCAATTTTATTGTCGTTTATATACCCTCTGGCGGTTGTGAGTGTAACATTTTCGCTTTTAAAATTTGCTGCGGTCGCATTGTACGAAGCAACATATTCCTGAAGTTTTTGTTTCGTGTTTTTACAGCTTATCAAAAGCAAAACCAAACTTACAGCAAATAAAACCCTACTTATTCTTCTGATCATAATTTATAGTTTTTAATTTTTAATTTTTTAAAGTCTCAGCAACTCTTCCAAATAGTAATAACTGGCATAATTGATGGAGCAATCAATTTCACTCCCACCTTGTTTGTGATCGGTGGAATGAAGCAGAAAAACCGAATTCATAAAGCCGCTTTGGTACTGTTCTGAAAGTGAAACGGTCCTCTTTTTAGATTTCACACAACACTCATACAACTCTTTTTTAAAAGACCTTTATATAATCGATAAATGTATAAAATAAGTAGAACCCATCCGAATATTTGTACTTTTGTTTACCTAATATAGATAGATACTAACATCTACAATTAAAATTGCAATTGAAAAATAGCCGCATTTATTATTTCATTTTCCTAATAGGAGTCATCTTTCTAGGCCTCTTTTCGAGAAAAATCCCTCAAATTCCGCTATGGCTTGGTGATTTCCTTTATGCTATAATGATCTATCTTTTAATTCGAATGGTGTTTATTTACAAAAAAGCATTCCAAATTATGATCATATCTTTAGCTATTTGTTACACTATAGAATTTCTTCAACTTTATCAGGGAAACTGGATGATTGAACTTAGAAAAACTCTTTTTGGAAGATATGTTCTCGGACAAGAATTTATATGGACCGATCTTGTTTCTTATACTTTTGGCATTATCACTATCTTTAGTATTGAAAAAAATCACCTTAAACCTAAATATTTATGAAACTCGTTTTCGCATCAAACAATTCAAATAAAATCAAGGAAATTCAGAGTATTCTTAAAGGATCTATACAATTATTAAGTCTTTCAGATATTGGCTGTTTTGAAGAAATAGAAGAAACGGAAGATACGATTGAAGGAAATGCAATTTTGAAGGCCAATTACGTAACAGAAAAATACGGATACGATTGTTTTGCAGACGATTCAGGTCTGGAAGTTACCGCATTAAATGGCGAACCCGGTGTGTATTCGGCCCGATATGCAGGCAAACAGCGCAATGCCGATAACAATATGAATAAGCTTTTAGATGCCTTAAAAGATAAGTCAGACCGCAGCGCCCAGTTCAAGACCGTTATTGCCTTAAACTTAAAAGGAGAACAACATTTGTTTACCGGAATCGTAAAAGGGAATATCACTTTGAAAAAAACCGGAGATCAGGGTTTTGGATACGATCCTATTTTTCAGCCTGAAAATTATACACAAACATTTGCCGAATTACCATTGGAAACCAAAAATAAAATAGGGCATCGTGGAAAAGCAACCCAGCAACTAATTGATTTTCTGAATTCAACCAAATAATTGTTTAAAATACAACATTTTAGAGTACAAAATTGATATTTCGTGACGTTTTTTTTTAGAGAATTCTTCAATTTTCGATAAAAATGATTTTACACTAAACATAACTTTTTGATAATCAAATCATAACAAATACATAATTCTTAAAAGAGCATTAGTTTATCTGAATAATTAACAGTAATTTTGCACCCTATTTTAAATACACATATGAATAAATTTGAACAATTAGGATTGAATGAATCGTTACTGAAGGCGATTTTAGATCTAGGATTTGAAAATCCGTCAGAGGTACAGGAAAAGGCGATTCCCCTATTATTGGAAAAAGACACAGATATGGTTGCGTTGGCTCAGACAGGGACAGGGAAAACGGCAGCTTTCGGTTTTCCGCTAATTCAAAAGATTGATGCTGACAACAGAAATACACAGGCATTAGTTTTATCGCCAACACGAGAACTTTGTTTACAGATTACCAACGAACTTAAAAACTACGCAAAATACGAGAAAGGTATTAATGTTGTAGCAGTTTACGGCGGGGCTAGTATTACAGAGCAAGCCAGGGAAATAAAAAGAGGAGCACAAATTATTGTGGCTACTCCAGGGAGAATGCAAGACATGATTAACAGAGGATTGGTTAACATTAAAAACATAGATTACTGTGTACTTGATGAGGCTGACGAAATGTTAAACATGGGATTTTATGACGATATCTGCGCGATCTTATCAGATACTCCAGATGAAAAAAGCACATGGTTGTTCTCTGCAACTATGCCACAAGAGGTTGCCAGAATTGCAAAACAATTTATGAGCGAACCTGTAGAAATTACAGTTGGAACTAAAAATTCAGGTTCAGCAACGGTTTCTCACGAATTTTATTTAGTAAATGCACGTGACCGTTACGAAGCCTTAAAACGTTTAGCCGATGCAAACCCGGATATTTTCTCTGTGGTTTTCTGTCGTACTAAAAGAGATACTCAGGCTGTAGCCGAAAAATTAATTGAAGATGGATACAGCGCTGCTGCATTGCACGGAGATTTATCTCAGGCGCAACGTGATGGTGTAATGAAATCTTTCCGTGGAAGACAAATCCAGATGCTTGTTGCTACTGACGTTGCTGCACGTGGTATTGACGTTGATAACGTAACACACGTTGTAAACTACCAATTGCCAGATGAAATCGAAACCTATAACCACCGTTCAGGTCGTACTGGTAGAGCAGGAAAATTAGGAACTTCTATTGTAATTGTTACAAAAAGTGAGTTGCGTAAAATTTCTTCTATCGAGAGAATCATCAAACAAAAATTCGAAGAAAAATCTATCCCATCTGGAATCGAAATCTGCGAAATTCAATTATTGCACTTAGCAAACAAAATTAAAGATACTGAAGTTGATCACGAAATTGACAACTATTTACCAGCGATCAACAATGTTCTTGAAGGTTTATCTAAAGAAGAATTGATTAAGAAAATGGTTTCAGTAGAATTTAACCGTTTCATTGCTTACTACAAAAAGAACAGAGATATTTCTTCTCAATCTTCAGGAGAAAGACGTGAAAGAAACGATTCTGAACCAAGAGAATTCAACAACAACGGAGCAGTTCGTTATTTTGTAAACATCGGTTCAAGAGATAATTTCGACTGGATGTCTCTTAAAGATTACTTGAAAGAAACATTAGACTTAGGTCGTGATGACGTTTTCAAGGTAGATGTAAAAGAAGGTTTCTCTTTCTTTAACACAGATCCTGAGCATACTGATAAAGTAATGGAAGTATTAAACAACGTACAATTAGAAGGACGTCGTATTAATGTTGAAATTTCGAAAAATGATGGTGGTGGAAGACGTGACCATAACGGACGCAGTGGTGGTGGACGTAGCTCTGGCGGACCAAGAAGAGAAGGAAGCTTTGCTCCAAGACGTGAAGGTTCAGGTGGTGGATTCAGAAGCGACAGAAACTCTGCTCCTAGAGAAGGTGGTTTCAGAAGCGACAGAAATTCATCTGCTCCAAGAAGAGAAGGTGGTTTTAGAAGCTCAGCTCCAAGAAACGAAGGTAGCTCAGACAGAGCACCAAGACGTTCTGAAAGCTTTGGTGATTCACCAAGACCAAGAAGACCAAGAAGAGATTAATAATTTAATTTCATAAAATATAAATCCCAAATTCCAATCATAATTGGAATTTGGGATTTTTTTATACCGAGAATCCTTCTCCTTACCTCTTTTTAGTTAAACACTAAAAGCAATCCTTTTTTGCATTGTTAATTTTCTTATAATTATATTCCAAGACTGCGAAATATTTAATCCTGATTTACTACTTTTAGTGCTTTAAATCAGGATATGAAATATTTCGCAGTTTTCTTTTTTACACTATTATCAGCCGTTGGTTTCGCACAAGACGCCGAGTCTACAGCACCACAAAGAGTTTCAGGTTATGTAATCAATGACAATACCAAACAACCTCTTCCTAACGTAAACATCATCAATACAAACAAAGTACGTGGCGCAAAGTCTGATGCCAAAGGGTATTTTGAAATTGATGTTCAGCTTAATGACACCATTCACTTCTCGATTTTAGGTTTTCAATCTCTAAGAATCAGGGTAACCAATGACTGGATTAAAAACAAAGTAACCCGCATACAGCTTACCGAAAAAGCAATTGCACTGGAAGAAGTAATTATTACTCCTTTTAAACTAACCGGCTACCTTGAAGTAGATTCGAAATTAATTCCAACTAAAGAAAATTATCGTTACAGTATTTCAGGCCTAACACAAGGTTACGAAGCAGGCGAATACTCCCCAAATGCTTTTGGAAAAGTACTGGGCTCTATTTTTAATCCCGCCGATATGCTTTACAATTTCTTTGGAAAAAACGGAAAAGAACTCAAGAAACTGAAAGAAATGCGAAAGGATGATACCGTTCGCAATCTGTTAGAATCAAAATACGATCGTGAAACAGTCTCCGTACTTTTAGGTGTCAGTAAAGACGAAATCCCTGAAATCCTGCAACGCTGCAACTATTCAGACTCCTTTATACAAACCGCAAATGATTTACAGATTATGGACGCTATTAGCGGATGTTACGAACAATATAAAGTACTCAAAAGGAATTAAAAAACTACTCTTAACTCAAAATCCTCAATTTTTAAAATTGAGGATTTTTTTATTCTACAAGCTTATAACTTAATCTTTATTTAATACACTTTCTTCAAAAATTGAAGGTTTTGATTGTTTTTTTGAGTAAATTAGACATCTTACTACTCTTGAGAATTCCGTTTCCAAAAAAACAATACAACCAATACCATGACAGATATTACTCAAAAAATCCTAAATTTTATTGATCTTCAAAAAGGAGAAGAAAATAAAAAATCGGTAATCGAAAACATAACCAGTGCAGTATCATTTAGAGGATCCAACATCTGGATTCTTGCCTGCGCCATTATTATCGCTTCTGTAGGCTTAAATGTAAACTCTACAGCCGTAATTATAGGCGCCATGCTTATTTCGCCTTTAATGGGCCCTATTGTGGGTGCTGGTTTTGGTTTGGGAATGTATGATTTTGAGCTTCTGAAAAAATCAATGAAAAACCTGTTGATTGCAACAGTTGTGAGTTTAACTACCTCGGCCATTTATTTTTATATTAGCCCATTCAAAGAAGCACAATCTGAGTTATTAGCAAGAACTTCTCCTAATATTTACGACATTCTAATCGCATTTTTTGGTGGTTTAGTAGGTGTAATTGCCGTTACCAGAGTCGAAAAAGGAAACCCGATTCCAGGCGTAGCTATTGCAACTGCCCTTATGCCGCCCCTTTGTACAGCCGGTTATGGACTTGCACTTGGAAATTACACTTACTTTTTTGGTGCGCTTTATCTTTATACGATCAACTGTGTATTTATCTGCATTGCAACTTTTGTGATCGTAAAATTCTTAAACTATCCCGTTACAAAACAACTGGATTTGCAACAGCAAAAAAGAGTGAAATACGGCATTACACTACTCATTCTGCTATTAATTATACCGAGTATCTATTTTGCCTATCAATTATATATCCAAAAAAGCTACACTTCCCGAACTGAAATTTTTATACAAAAAGAATTCCTAGATAAAGACTATCCTATTATTTATAAGAAAATCAAATACAATACTAACCCCAGAAGAATTGAACTGGCTTTTTTAGCCAAAAAATTTGATGACAATAAAATTATCAACCTTAATAAAAAACTGACTGGTTACGATTTGCCCAATACTAAATTAATTATCAGACAAGACACTGTTAATTTAAGAAAAGACATTATGAATCAAATCAACAACAATCAAAGTGTAGTCGACCAAAAAGACATCTTAATCAACAATCTCCGAAGTCAATTAGAGCAATATCAATTTAACACTGCTCAGATCAATAACGAAGCTAAAATACTTTTTCCTGCAATTAGTTCTTTAAAAATTGGAAATTACAATGTTCAGGAAGAACCCAATAAATCAAAAATAATCCCTGTAGTCCTTTTTCAAAGTAAGAAAAAAGTTGATTCAGAAACCAAACAAAAAATGAAATTGTGGCTAAAAGAAAGACTTACCAAGGACTCTGTTGAAGTATATCAGCAAAATAATTAATAAGTAATAAAAATAGTTCTTACATTTATCAATATATCAATCAAATAACTAAAGTAAAAAATTATGTCAAAAGGTCAGGATGCTAAGAAAACAGCAAAAAAAGAACCGTTAAAAACGGCTAAAGAGAAAAAAGAAGAAAAGAGAGAAAAGAAAAACGCTCCTAAGAGAGATTAATTTTTAGTCACAGTTTACAGTCTCAGTCTACAGTTCTTTAAAACTGAATACTGAGACTGCGACTGAATACTAATATTATTTAACCGGAATATTCGAAAGGATTTCCAATACAAATTTCCAGTACTTCTGTGCTGATGAAATACTTGCTCTCTCGTCAGGAGAATGCGCACCGTGGATTGTTGGCCCAAAAGAAATCATATCCATATCCGGATAATTTGTTCCTAAAATTCCACACTCTAAACCTGCATGACAAGCTACTACTTTTGGTTTTTCGTTATTTTGCTTTTCGTAGATCCCAACCAAGGTATCTAAGATTTCAGAATTTACGTTTGGGGTCCAACCCGGATAAGAACCAGAAAGTTCTACTTCACAACCTACTAACTCGAAAGCAGAACGTAAAGCGTTAGCCAAATCAAACTTTGAAGTTTCAACAGAAGAACGTGTTAAACAACCAATTGTTATTTCGCCATCTTTTACAATTACTCTAGCAATATTATTTGATGTTTCTACTAAATCATCCATATCAGCACTCATTCTGTAAACACCATTGTGAGCCGCATAAATTGCACGTATAATACCTTCCTGAACTCCTAAATCCATTACTTTCTCCGGTAAATCACATTTTACGATTTCAATAGATAAGTTCGGTTCAGTGGTTTTATATTCAGCCTTAATATCATTGATAATTTCCTGCATATCAAAAATATAGGCCTCATCAAACATTTCAGAAATAATTACTTTAGCGACACTTTCTCTGGGAATTGCATTTCTCAAACTTCCACCATTAATCTCCACTACCTGCAAACCGAAGTTTTCAAAAGCATCAAATAACAAACGGTTCATAATCTTATTAGCATTACCTAATCCTTTATGAATATCCATTCCCGAGTGACCTCCATTAAGCCCTTTTACAGTAATAATATGACCAACTGATCCTTCCGGAACCTCTTCTTCATTATAGGATCTTGTAGCCGTTACGTCAATTCCACCAGCGCAACCAATATCAATTTCGTCATCTTCTTCTGTATCTAAATTTAAAAGAATCTGTCCTTGCAGAATGCCTCCTTTAAGATTTAAAGCCCCAGTCATTCCCGTTTCTTCATCAATTGTAAATAAAGCTTCGATTGCCGGATGCGGAATATCTTTACTCTCCAAAATCGCCATAATTGTTGCTACTCCCAATCCGTTATCAGCACCAAGCGTAGTACCACGCGCACGAACCCAGTCACCATCCACATACATATCAATTCCTTGTGTATCGAAATCAAAAACAGTATCGGCATTTTTTTGGTGCACCATATCAAGATGTCCCTGCATTACAATTGCCTTACGGTTTTCCATTCCCGGAGTTGCCGGTTTTCTGATGATTACATTTCGAATTTCGTCTTCAAAAGTTTCTAAACCTAAGCTGTTTCCAAAGTTTTTCATAAATTCAATTACACGCTCTTCTTTCTTTGACGGACGTGGAACGGCATTTAAATCGGCAAACTTATTCCATAGTGCCTTTGGTTCCAGATTTCTTATTTCCTGACTCATTATATTTTGTTTGTAGTTTAACAATTAAGAGTTCCAAAGTTACAAAGTTTAAATGCTTTTTTCGTCAAAAATTTCACGAATTAGCACTAATCCCATCCGCAAAAAACAAATTCCGCAAAACGCTTCTTTTTTAGTTCTAATATTGTATTTATATTTACGTATCCAAATTTAAAATTGTGAAAAAAAAATACATCTTACCTCTATTTCTCCTTGTCCAGATTATCCTTTTAAAGATTCTCCCCTACTTTCCGGAATTCATCGAGCGCGTTTACAGTAATGGATTGTATTTAAAAATATCCCACTTGTCAAGAATACTTCTGGGCAAAATACCATTTTCTACTGGAGATATCATCTATTCTCTCTTGATTTTATTTTTGATCAGATGGATTTGGAAAACCCGCAAAACATGGAAACTCCAATGGAAAGACCATCTTTTAAAAGTTTTAAGTGTCTTCTCTATATTTTACTTTTTCTTCCACTTACTTTGGGCATTGAACTACTATAGAGAACCTCTTTTTGAAAAAATGAAGATCCACAAAGAATATACCGATGCTGAATTGCTGTCTTTTACAAAAAAGCTAATTATAAAAACTAACGAAATCCAATTTCAGATTACTAAAAACAATAATTCAAAGATTGTCTTCCCTTACTCTCAAAATGAGGCTTTCAAAATGAATTTAAACGGATACGAAAATCTTTCAAAAGAATATCCTTACTTCAAATATGAAATCCCCAGCGTTAAAAAATCGCTCTTTAGCCTACCGTTGACTTACATGGGTTTTGGCGGTTATTTAAATCCGTTCACCAATGAAGCACAAGTAAATGATCTATTGCCTATGTATAATTTCCCCGTAACGACTTGTCATGAAATGGCACATCAAATGGGTTATGCAAGCGAGAGTGAATGTAATTTTATTGGCGTACTGGCTTCTGTCAAAAATGATAATTTATATTACCAATATTCCGGTTACAGCTTTGCGCTAAGGTATTGTTTAGGAATCTGGCAGATCAAAAATGAAACTATTTTCAAACAATTAAAAAAACAAACACACCCTGGTATTTTAAAAAATTATCAGGAAAGTCAGGATTTCTGGAAACAATATGATACTTTTATCGATAAAGGCTTTCATCTTTTTTATGACAACTTTTTAAAGATAAACCATCAAAAAGATGGTTTGGAGGGTTATAGTAAATTTATAGATTTAATGGTGAATTATTACAAAACCAAAGAGTTATAACTTTTTATTGCCACAGCTTATTAAAATAAAAAAGGGTTTACTTTGGAGCTTATAATTAAAATGTAATATTTATAGAGTTATAATTTCAGATTCAAAAAGAAGAATTTATTTTAATTTCAATAAGCTTTTGCAGAAAAAAATAATTGTAAGCTGTAACAAAATAGCTTTCAGTACTACTAATAAATTTATGAGCGAAAATCTAGAACAATCATTTGTTGCGCAATTGCAGGCAAATCAGAATATAATCCACAAAATATGTAGATTATATACTGCCGGTGAAGACGCTCACAAAGATTTGTTTCAGGAAATCACCATTCAGCTCTGGAAAGCCTATCCAAAATTTAGAGGCGACAGCAAATTTTCGACCTGGACGTATCGTGTTGCCTTAAATACCGCCATTACCTTATACCGAAAAACTAAACGAACCGTATCAACCGTAGAATATGAAAGTCATCAGCATTTTATAAAAGATGTAGATTACAATTATGAAGAAGAAGAACAGATTAAATTGATGTACAAAGCCGTTTACCAACTTAATGACATCGAAAAAGCATTAGTTTTTATGTATTTAGAAGACAAAGATTATCAAGAAATAGCAGAAACCTTAGGAATCAGCGAAGTGAATGCTCGTGTGAAAATGAATAGAATTAAAGGGAAACTTAAAAAAATACTAAATCCTTAAAAATTATTATGAAAGAACTGGATTTATTAAAAAAAGACTGGCAAAAGAACTCGGATTCTTTTGAACAAATATCGGAAAAGGAAATCTACAAAATGATCCACAAAAAATCATCTTCGATCGTGAAGTGGATTTTAATTATTAGCATTTTAGAGGTTCTGTTTTGGACACTATCAAATTACTTTTCTAATGTAGACGCTGATCTAAAGAAAATGAATCATCCTGAGATCATACTATTTATGGACATTTTGATGTATTTTAATTATGTCGTGATTTTTGTTTTTATTTACTTTTTCTATAAAAACTACAAAACCATCACCACTACGGTTTCTACCAAATTATTAATGAGCAGTATATTAAAAACCCGAAAAACGGTTCAATATTACGTTTGGTATAATTTAGGCATGCTTGTGGTTTCATCTATACTAAGCTTTTTCATCGGATATGTTTACAATCCTGATATGTCGCTTATTAGAGAAAAACTAGCATTAAACGGAAAAGCGATGCTGTTTTCAATCGGTGCGATGGTATTACTTACCGTAGTACTTTTTGGAATGTTCTGGGGCATCTATAGATTGCTTTACGGAACCTTATTACGCAGGTTGTATACCAATTATAAAGAGTTAAAGAAAATTGATTTTGATGAGAGGCGTTGAGATACTAAGACTCAAAGAAACTAAGTTGCTAAGCTTATTTTGAAACTTGAAACCTGAAACAAAAAAAACAATCTAAAATCAGAAATCTAGAATCCCTAATAATCCCATCTTCTCATTTTATTAAGTTCTTCCTCTACTTTAATTTCTTCAGCTGGAATAACTTTTAAAAAAGAAGGATGCTGCTCAATTGCATATTCTACTTTTTCAACGATTTCTTCAATGGTATCGTTTTCATAATCAATATCAAGAGGTTCTTTGATGATAAAAGATTGTAAGATTCCTTTCTTCTTCATTCTCAATCCCTTTTTATCAAATGAACGACGGAAACCGTCTATAACGATAGGAATTACAATAGGTTTGTGCTGTTTTATGATATGTGCCGTTCCTTTACGAACAGGCTTGAACGATTTGGTTGTTCCTTGCGGAAAGGTAATTACCCAGCCGTCTTCAAGTGCAATTCTGATATTTTCAGTATCATTTGGATTAACATCACGTTTTTCTGTAACATCGACACCTTTTGCACGCCAGGTTCTCTCAACAGTAATAGCTCCAACATAGGCCAGGATTCTTGGCAATAAACCGGCTTGCATAGTTTCTTTGGCAGCAACATAATAAATATTCATCTTCGGCTGCCATAAATAACCAATATTCTTAATCGTATCCTGACGTCCGCTTAAACTTGCGTTAAACACATGAAACATGGCTACAACATCAGCAAAATAGGTCTGGTGATTTGATATAAACAAAACATTTGTATCTGGCAATGTCTTAATGATCTCAGATCCTTCAATCTGCAATTCATTAAAACCTCTATATCTTCGGTGAGTCATGGCACCCAAAATACGGATCAACCATTTCTTGATGAATAATATATGTCCAAAAGGATTTCGTTTAAACAATCCCATAGCTGTCAAGTGTTTTTTTTTGTTAGGACGCAAACATACAAAAATTATTCTTTTAGCGATACCATAAAACAATTTCAGCAAAAACTGTTATAATTATGAATATCAAATTGTTATTTTTTCTTTTATACTTTGTTGTCAAAAGTTATTTTTAAAACATCTCTCAATTCACTCAATATCATAGCTGTCGCCCCCCAAACAATATGATTTTGAATATTAAATGCCGGAACTAAAGCATTATTGGCATAAGAAGTTGATAATGTGACTTCGATAACAATTTCGTCGTTGAGAAAAACCGAAAGCGGTAATTCTATCACATCAGCTACTTCCCTTATATCCGGATAAAACAAAAGCTCTTCTTTGGAAATTCCCAAAAAAGGATGCACTAAAAAGTTACTTGGCGGAATGTACATAGGAGTAAACTGCTTGATTACCCTTATTTTTTCAGGCGCGACACCTACTTCTTCGTGGGTTTCCCGTAAGGCCGTCTCTTCATAATCAGCATCAGTTGTTTCATATTTCCCACCAGGGAATGCAATTTGCGACGAATGAACTCCATTATAAGCATTTCGGACGATTAGTACCAGGTGAGTTTTCCCTTTTTTGGGATAAAACAACATCATGACCGCTGCAATACGCGGATTTTTATTTTTTAAATCAAGATTCTTTAAGGCTTCGAGGCGTTCTTTTGGAGCCATTTTGATATGTGCTGACTCCGCCGGTAGTACTACTGGAATTAAATCAGGAACATATTGCAAAAAATCTTGAAAATCCATAAGCAAAGTTTATTTTTGTACTTTTAAATAAAATATAAATATAGTCCAGAAAACGCGGTTCTACAAGTTTTCTAAAATCAAGTCCTAAAAATGTACAGTAAAGAAGAATCACAAAAGATAAAAAGAGAATTCTGGGTGGCATTCGCCGAAAAACACCCTCGCAAATGGGTACTTTATGATACCAAAATTAAAGATTTCTCTTTTAAATTTTATGTTGATAATAAAAAAGCACAGGTTTTAATTGATGTTGAACACCGAAGTGATGAAAAACGAAATGCCTATTTTGAAAAAATTGAAGCGTTGAAAAATATTCTGGAAGAAGAATTCATTAAAGATTTGGTTTTCGAAAAAAACTACACGCTTGAAAGTGGCAAAACTATAAGCCGAATATGGATCGAAAAATCCGGAGTTGGTTTTAGCAACCGAAACAACTGGGACGCTATTTTTGATTTCTTCAATGAAAACATGCATGCTCTTGAGATGTTTTATCTGGAGTACGACGAGTTTATTAAAGATATTGAGTCTTAAAAAAGAGGTTTAGATGCAAAGGTACGGAGATTCTAAGATACTGAATCTGAAAATAAAAAATCCTGAATTTGATAATTCAGGATTTTTTTGCTCATTTCACACTACTAATCAAACAAAGCAATACATCTTTACACCTTTGTAGCTTTGTAACTCAGAACCTCAGACACTAAAAATATTATACACAATAATACGGTCGTCGTAGTTAATATAAAGCTGTTTACGGAAATCTTGTTTTTTTCGGGTGATGATTGATAGCTTGCAAGCTACACCATCATTGTCTTTACACATAAAAGAATACACAATATCGGTATCATTTTCTTCGCGTTCGATATAATCTAAAATACTAAAAAGCTGAATTTCCTGTGAATAAACAACAATTCTGTGTTTATTGGTGTCCAGAATTACAGACAAATTGACCAAATCAAGATTAGACCATTCTCCCCATTTCCCTTTTTCATTTTTTTCCAGAACACTAAAACCTGAAGTTTTAAATTGATAAGACTGACTATAAGTTTGCTGTAAACCAAGTCCAAAAAAAAGTAAAAATATAAAAGTGCGTATAGAATTCATATTGTATTTCTTGCGGGTAATTTAGAATTCAAATTTAGCCTTTTCCTTGCAGGCAGCTTCAAAATCGGACATCATTTGTTGAATAATTTGCTCTACCGGTAAAATTTCATGAATTAATCCCGCGATTTGACCTATTTCAAGTTCGCCTTCTTCAAGATCTCCTTCAAACATTCCTTTTTTAGCTCTTGCTCTTCCTAAGAGCTGTACTAAATCTTCTTTTGAAGGACATTTTTCATATAATTCCTGAACATCCTGATAGAATTTGTTCTTAACCAATCGAACCGGAGCCAGTTCTTTCAGTGTCAATTGTGTATCCCCTTCTTTAACTTTAACAATAGTTTCTTTGAAATTATCATGTGCCGAAGATTCTACTGAAGCAGCAAAACGACTTCCCACCTGAACACCATCGGCACCCAAAATCATGGTAGCCAACATCCCCCTACCCGTCGCAATTCCTCCGGCAGCAATAACCGGGATCTGAATTTTCTCTTTAACCATTGGGATTAAAGTTAGGGTAGTCGTTTCATCACGTCCATTGTGTCCTCCTGCCTCAAATCCTTCCGCTACAATAGCATCAACTCCGGCCTCTTGCGCTTTCAAGGCAAAAACACTACTACTTACTACGTGCACTACTGTGATTCCTTTTTCTTTTAAAAAAGAAGTCCATGTTTTTGGATTTCCGGCGGAAGTAAAAACGATTTTCACGCCTTCTTCAACCACAATATTCATAATTTCTTCAATATTTGGATATAACATCGGAATATTAACTCCAAAAGGTTTGCTTGTTGCTTGCTGGCATTTCTGAATATGTTGGCGTAATACTTCGGGGTACATAGAACCCGCTCCAATTAATCCTAAACCTCCTGCATTACTTACTGCAGCTGCTAATTTATAACCACTATTCCAAATCATTCCTCCCTGAATAATTGGATATTTAATATTAAAAAGTTGTGTAATTCTGTTCATTCAAAAATGTAATTATTGTTTGATTATCTTTCCTGTTTTATGGAGACCATCTGCCTCAAAAGTATAAAAATAGAGTCCGCTTTTTAATGCTTCAACAGAAAGAATTGGATTTTGATTGGTAATTTGTTTTTCGATCAGCTTTTGTCCTAAAACAGAGTAAATGGAAACAAAAGCGGTATTGTTTTCAAACAAAAAGGAAACTGTTGTCTGGGTAGGATTTGGAAATACAGAAAAAACAGCATCTAATGACTGGAAATTTTCTACTCCTAAGGTGGCTCCAAAATTAGGAATTCCATAGCCGTAATTATTATTGGGCGCTGCATATCGATCTGAAGACTGCAAAATCATTTGCCGAATCTCTTTATTTGTTTTTGATGGAAAAGCCTGCCACAAACAAGCGATCATCCCTGCCATAATCGGACAGGAAAATGAAGTACCATTTATAGTTGTAATATTTCCTGCAGTATCCGACACAATAGCAGCGGTTCCCTGCGCCATAACTTCCGGTTTAATCCTTCCGTCAGAACTTGGACCAATCGAACTAAAACTAGATTTTACTTTTGAAGCTGTTACAGCACCAACAGTAATTACCGAAACAGCATCTGCCGGTCCGCCAATATGAGGCTCTGAGGTAGCCCCTTCATTTCCTGCTGAGGCCACAACAATTATTCCTTTACTAAAAGCCAGTTCAGCACCACGGGAGATAAAATTGGTCGTACCATTCATATCGCTATACGTATGACTATAATTGGCATTATCAAATTCAAAATACCCCAGAGAAGTTGTTATAATATCAGCCCCTACACGATCCGCTTCTTCTGCTGCTTCTACCCAATACGATTCTTCAACGGGATTTTCAGTAGGGTCATATTCTGTAATAAACAAATAATACGAAGCATCGGGAGCCGTACCCACTAAGGCGTTTTCTTTATAACCACCCATCGTCGAGAGCACCATTGTTCCGTGGCTGTCTCCTGAATAGAAATTGACATTTTTATTCACGAAATCATATCCTCCTAAAATCTGATTGTTGTCAATTAGCTTCTTAAAAGGTAAAGCTGTATTAACACCCGGAAAACCGGCATCTAAAACCGCAATTACTTTTCCTGAACCTGTTTTATTCTGTTGATGTAAAACTTGTCCGTTTAACATTTCTATCTGACCTGCCGAAGAACCGTAGGCATAATCAGTAGCTGATTTAAGCTTGTCTTTTACTTGAGATATCTTACTTTCAGTAACTTTTTTAGAAGTGGTATTTAAATTTTTATTGGCAAAAATCACTTTATCTACAAATGACAATAATTTAAGTGCCGAAATATCAGACTGAGTTCCCCGAATATGAAGTGCGTTCAACCATTTTGATTTTGCCATTACAGTTATTCCTGTACTAGATCTAATCTGACTGATATAAGAATCCTCTACAGGTGCATCGGTAACATCTAACACAATATTTTGATTGGCCCTTCGATCTAAAGCACGTTGTGTCAAAATTGAAAGAGGAGCATCTAAAGACGCTTGCGCATTTGGTTTATTTTTAAAATACACCCATGCATCTTCCTGCGAAAACATCGCAGAAGATAAAATCAATAATAAAAACACAAAATAATGCTTCATGATTACTTTTTTTAAAGGTGAAACCTCCGTAAAAAAGTATAAAGCTAAGAAATTACTCCCGAACCAACTAATTCATTTTCTAAATACCAGGCAACAAACTGACCTTCCGTGATAGCAGACTGAGGTTCTTCAAAACTAACGTACATTCCATCTTCAAACTGGTGCAAAGTTGCTTTCTGCAATGGCTGGCGGTAACGAATTCTTGCCATTACTTCCATTTTTTCACCGCTATTCAATTTCAAGTCTTCGCGAACCCAGTGTACTTCAGCGTTTCTAACAAACAATGCTTTTTTAAATAAACCAGGATGATTGCTTGTTAAACCGGTATAAATTGTATTAGTCTCAACATCCGTAGCAATTACAAATAAGGGATCTGTAGTACCACCAACATTTAGACCTTTTCTTTGTCCGTTTGTAAAATAATGTGCCCCCTGATGTTTGCCCATTACTTTACCCATTGTTGGAAGGTAATCCAGTTTTTGAGAATCGATTTTTAGTTCTTCTTCTAAAGAAATTCCTGTTGGTTTTTCAATAGTATAAATTGGGTCACTTTTGTCAATCTGAACAATAAGCCCTTCTTTAGGCTGTAATTTTTGCTGTAAAAATTCAGGTAAACGTACTTTCCCAATGAAACAAAGTCCTTGCGAATCTTTCTTCTCAGCAGTAACCAATTCCATTTCAGCAGCAATTTCGCGCACTTCCGGTTTTGTCAATGCACCAATTGGAAACAAAGCTTTAGATAATTGTTCCTGAGACAACTGGCATAAAAAATACGACTGATCTTTGTTAACATCATTTCCGGCAATCAATTGATAAACCGTTTTTCCATTCACTTCAATTTCGCTTTTTTGGCAGTAATGCCCGGTCGCAACATAATCGGCTCCAAGACTTAGAGCGATTTTCATAAAAACATCGAATTTAATTTCGCGATTACAAAGTACGTCAGGATTTGGAGTTCTTCCTTTTTCGTATTCGTTGAACATATAATCAACGATTTTTTCTTTGTATTCTTCGCTTAAATCGACCGTTTGAAACGGTATACCCAATTTTTCGGCTACTAATAATGCATCGTTGCTATCTTCTAACCACGGGCATTCATTAGAAATCGTAACTGAATCATCGTGCCAGTTTTTCATAAAAAGGCCAATAACTTCATATCCTTGCTGCTGCAATAAATAAGCCGCAACACTTGAATCTACTCCTCCGGAAAGTCCAACAACTACACGTTTCATTCTAAATCGTTTATATTTTTACAAGGCTGCAAAGATAAGCCCTATTTTTGATAATTACTGAAGTTTTAATTAGTTTATGCAATGCCATTGTAGACAAAACTTATTGCCTTTGTTACAAGCTTTCTGATCTAATAAATTGACTACCCAGAAATCTAACTTCACACATTAAAAAAATCTATTTTCCCAAAGGATACATTTATTCTCAGACCTACTCCGTCTTTGGTTTTGAATCTGCCTGATAACTACTTTTAGGATCACTCATGTTCACTTCTTTGGTCAATTTTCCTTTTAAGTAGAATTGCCACATTCCTGCCTTTTTTCCTCTTAGAAACTTTCCTTTAGATGCTACAACACCGTCCGAATCGTAAAAAACAGCATCATCATTGTATTCATTATTCTTAAATGTACTTTGCTCCAAAAGAATTCCGTTTTGCCCGTACTTTTTATAAACACCATCTTTCAGACCATCTTTGTAATTCATTTCTTCGGCTATTTTAGAATCCGGATAATAAACTGTTCTTACTCCTTCCAGTTTTCCGTCTTTATATTTCTCAAGCGTCATAAGGGCTTTTGAAGCTTTATGGTAATACTTCCAGTCGCCTTCTCTCGATTTGCCGATTTCTTTTCCTTCACTCACTTTATTCTTGTTCTGATCATAAAAAATGGTATACGAACTTCCGTCATTAGTCGTAAAATCACGAGTTGCGATAACATCTCCTTTTTTGGTATCATCAAAAAATTTAAAAACACCGGTTTCTTTTCCGTGATTAAAAGTACCTTCATAACGAGGTCGCTTAGAAACTTCATAAGTTCCTTTCCAAATCCCGTCTTTTTTGCCACTGGAATCTGATTTATTAACCTCTTGCGCTAACGCAAAAACGGTATTTAAAAAAAGTAATCCGACTAATATTTTTTTACAAATCATATCTTTTATATTCAATTTTAAACTTTAACGATTCTGATTTTGATAAAGTATATTTTAGGTATAAAAAAATCCCGATGAATCGAGATTTTTTTACTATTGTTATTTATTTTTTTTCTGAGCTTTCGCAGCTTCCTGCTGTTCCATTACTTCCTGAAGACGTTGTTGAAACTTACTTTGCTTTTTAGGCTCTTTTAATTTATTTTCCTGAATCTGAGCGTGAATTTTATCACTATCAACAATGTAATTTTTAATTACGTACATAATTCCAATGGTAATTAAGTTCGAAATAAAGTTATACAAACTCAATCCGGCACCATAGCTATTGAAGAAAATTAACATCATTAATGGCGACACATAAATCATGATTTTCATCATTTTTGCCATATCCGGCATACCTTCTTGTTGAGGCGCTGCCATTTGCTGGTCTCCAGATGTCATTTTCATGTAGAAGAAAATCGCAATTGCTGCCAAAATTGGGAACAAACTGATATGGTCTCCGTACAAAGGAATATGGAATGGTAATTTTACAACAGCATCAAAAGAAGATAAATCGTCTGCCCAAAGGAAACTTTTCTGTCTTAATTCAAAAGCTGCAGGAAAGAACTGGAATGAAGCATACATAAAAGGAAGCTGAATCAATGCCGGAATACACCCTGCCATTGGGTTTACTCCTGCTTTATTGTACAGTTTCATGGTTTCCTGTTGTTTCTTCATTGGGTCTTTTTTGAATTTTTCTCCCAATTCTGTAATCTCAGGACGTAAAACTTTCATTTTAGCCTGCGAAAGGAACGACTTGTAAGTAATTGGCGACATCGCCAATTTTATAATAATTGTAAAGATGATAATCGCAATTCCTAATGACAATCCAATCGTTGAACTTAAAAATCCGAATAATGGAATAAAGATAAGCTTGTTAATCCATCCAAAAATCCCCCATCCTAATGGGATAATTTTTTCAAAGTTTTTATCGTATGATTTTAATACTTTATAATCAGCCGGTCCAAAATATAAGCTCATTTTATAATCTAATTCTCCATTAGAAAAAGCCAAAGGAACTGTTGCTTTAAATTGCTTAACAAAAGTAGTATCTATTTTTTCATCTTTTACCAATGCATCAGATTGCAATTTAGATTTTTCAAATGGTTTATCAGTCGCTAAAATAGCCGCAAAAAAGTGTTGCTTAAAAGCTACATAACTCACTTTTTCCGGAGTATCCTCTTTTCCTACACCGTCACTTACTGAACTGTATTTTTCGTCTCCATATTCATATTCGAGCTGCGCATAACGTTTTTCGATAGCAATACTTTTCTCATTTCTATACGATTTTAAATCCCAAACTAAATCTAATGGTTTAGAAGAATTTAATACCTTATTCAAACCTTGTGAACGAACATCAAAACCAATTAAATAATCATTTGGTTTCAATACATATTTATATTCCAAAAATTCATTAGCACCCGCTTTCAAACGCATAGTCAAAATTTGATCTTCACCGTTTTTAGTCAACGTTGGCTCAAAATAAAGATCTTTAGAATTTAAAGTTCTGTTATCAGTTGTTTGTAATTGAATGTTTAGATTAGAATTATTGTCTTTAATTAATTCAACTAATTTTTTGGAATCTTTCTCAAATCTTTCAAATCCTTTTAACGTAGCTTCTACTATAAATCCTCCTTTGTTGGCGATTTTTAGTTTAATCTTTTCGTTTTCAATAGTTGTAAAACCTTCTTTGGCAGAAGGAAGTGTAGCCGAATAAGCAAAACCACCTAATGTTTTTTGTAATTGCGCCAACTGAACTGTATCTCCCGGAGTTGCAGCAACAACCGGTAAAACAGCTGTTTTAGTTTTATCCGCTTTCGCTTGTGCTTCTTGTTTGGCAACTAGTTCTTTCTTTGCTTTTTCAGCAGCAATCTCTTTATCAGAAGGCTGATTTTGGTACATAATCCAAATCAAAATTCCAAATATCAATACAAAACCAATGATTGAATTAAGATCAAATTTTTTTTCTTCCATTATAGTTTAAAAAAGTTATTCGTTAAAAAGGTATTAGTGATGAGATCAACCCAAAAGTTACACTTTTCAGAATATTAATTATTATTTTTTATGCGCATTCACTGCAGCAGCCACAAAGTTTACAAAAATCGGATGTGGATTTGCTACTGTACTCTTGTATTCAGGATGGTATTGTACACCAATGAAAAATGGATGATTTTCAAGTTCTACAATTTCTACTAAACCTGTATCCGGGTTCACCCCTGAAGCTTTTAAACCTGCATTTTGCAGTTCGTCAGCATATTTATTATTGTATTCGTAACGGTGACGGTGACGCTCAGAAATTGTTTTTTGTCCGTAAATTCTATACGCAAGTGTGTCCGGTTTGATATCACATTTCCAGGCTCCTAAACGCATTGTTCCACCTTTATCAGTCACTGTTTTTTGCTCTTCCATCAAGTTCACTACCGGATGAGGCGTTTTGTCGTTCATTTCTGTAGAGTTTGCCTCTTTGTAACCTAAAATATTTCTTGAATATTCAATTACAGACATTTGCATTCCTAAACAAATTCCAAAAAACGGAATGTTATTTTCACGTACGTAACGTACGGCTTCGATTTTTCCTTCGATACCTCTTTCTCCAAATCCCGGAGCAACTAAAACTCCATCCAGACCTGCCAATTTTTCTTTGATATTTTCAGCATTAATGTGTTCTGAATGTATCGAAATTACATTTACTTTGGTTTCATTTGCAGCACCTGCATGAATGAACGCCTCTAAAATAGATTTGTAACAATCCTGCATTTCTACATATTTCCCAACCAAACCAATATTTACGGTGTGTTTTGGATTTTTTAATCGGCGTAAAAAAGTATTCCAGTTTTTAAGATCCGGTAATGCTTTCTTAGGCAAATCTAATTTTTTCAAAGCTACTACATCTAATCCTTCTTCAAGCATTAAATTTGGAACTTCATATATGGTTGAAGCATCAATTGACTGAATAACCGCTTCTTTTTTAACATTACAAAACAAAGCCAGTTTTTGACGTAATTCCTGAGACAATTCATGCTCGGTTCTACAAACCAAAATATCTGCTTTGATACCACTTTCCATCAACGTTTTCACGGAGTGTTGCGTTGGTTTTGTTTTCAACTCACCCGCAGCAGCCAAATATGGAACCAATGTTAAATGAATAACGATTCCGTTATTTTCACCCAACTCCCAAACTAACTGACGAACAGATTCTATATAAGGTAACGATTCAATATCACCAACAGTTCCACCAATTTCAGTAATTACAATGTCATAATCGCCGGATTTACCCAACAATTGCATTCTGTCTTTGATTTCGTTAGTAATATGAGGAACTACCTGAACTGTTTTTCCTAAAAACTCCCCTCTTCTTTCTTTTTCGATTACCGAAAGATAAACTCTTCCTGTTGTAACGTTATTCGCCTGAGAAGTTGGAACATTAAGAAAACGCTCGTAATGACCTAAATCTAAATCTGTTTCAGCACCATCATCCGTTACATAACATTCTCCGTGCTCGTATGGATTCAACGTACCAGGATCCACATTGATATACGGATCAAATTTCTGAATAGTTGTACGGTATCCTCTTCCTTGTAACAATTTTGCTAAAGATGCTGCGATAATACCTTTTCCTAATGAAGAAGTCACACCGCCTGTAACAAAAATATATTTTGTTTGATTCATTCTGTTGTTGTTTGTATTGTAGTTGTGTAAAAAACTTGGCAAAAGTACAAATTTAATTAGATAATTTATCAATTAGAGAATGAGATAATTTGCAAATTTTTAATTAGAACGATTACATGTTTCCGTAATCAATAATTTTAACTTTTAATTAGATCTTTATTTGAATAATACCTTATAATCGATACTAAATAATTCCTGTTAAAATGAAAAAATAAAATACACAGAAAAGCTGTGATTAGGGACACAATTCAAAATCAAAACTATCAGTTCGATTAAATAAGTATTATATTACCAATACTTATTTAAAGAATTTATATCGACTTTTTGTTTTTTTTAGTACATCATAGCAATTCCCATTAAAACCAAAAAGGGAAGTAAACCAACAAAATAAATTGAAACTATAATGATTCCTACTATTAAACCTGTCTTTGGAATTAATAAAGAGCTATTTCCCTTTTTTACCTGACATATACCAATTTTTCCAAAAATTATACCAAGAACCGCCAGAAAAAATGCTATCACAGCAAAAGGAATTGCGATATAAATACTTGCATTAAAAATGACAAAAAAAAGTACCAAAGAAAACCCAGCCGAAACTGACAATATCAGTGCAATAACACCTGTAAACTGACCAAAATTTGAGGCTTTAATGTTGTTTTCCATAAGTTTTTCATCTTAATTAGTACAAAAATAAAAAAACACTCAAGGGAACAATAACAAGTAGTTCAAAGTTATTAACAAACAAGCAAAAGGCTATTTCCTCTGATTTTAAAAATTCAAATCATCATACAAAAGCAAAAAAATATTATAATTCTAAAGCATTGATTTGTACACATTAAAAAAACAGGCTCAAATCCCTTAATCTCAATTTGCTTCCACAAACCACAATACCTAGTATTTCAATACTATACAAAATAATTAAAAAGAGGTTAATTATTTGAGTTTATACCTCAGGTTATCAAAGAATCGTTCAATCAATCGTCTGTCTTCGGTAATAATCTCAGCGGTTCCTTTTGCTTCGGCGTGAAAATTCAATTCAACTCCGTAATTCGTCTTTAATCCGTTAGGCAAGTCTATATCCACTAGATAAGAGCTAATTTTATTCTGATTGTCTGAAAGCGTCTGTTGATTGGTCACCAATGAAATTCTTCTAACCCTTCCTTTTATGGAGCCATATTCGTTAAAAGGATAATTGTTCAGTTTTACGATTACCCCTTGTCCGACTTTGACCTTTCCCGAACCATTTTCCGGTAAATTGACCTGACCAATCATTTGGTTGTTATTGGGTACAATCTTAAACAGTTCCTGTCCGGACTGAATATAATCGTTGTTTTTAAGAAAATTTAAAAAATCAACTTTGCCATTTATCGGTGCTACAAAAACATAAGTACGCTCCCATTTTTTAATAGCCTCAATTAAGTCATAATAGCTATTAAACAGGTTAATAATAATCTCACGCTCCTTGGTTGCTTTTTCGATAGCAATCACTTGAGCTTTATTCTGAGTTTCATTGATTTGGTAATCTGTAGTATTGATTTCTTTGTCGATTGCATTATAATCCAACTCGCTGTTCGCTTGTGCAATAATAGAATGTTCAATATCTGCTTTGGAAGTCACATCTTTCGTAAACAAAAGTGAATCTTTCCTGAAAAGACTTTTAGAAGTCGTGTATTTTACCTTTTGATTCTGGTAATCATTCTTTAACTGACTCCATTTTTTAATTTGAAGTCTCAATAATTTCTGATTTATTTCCTTTTGAACTTCATAAGGCTGTTGAACATTATAATCCAGATATTGATACAGTGAGTTTAAGTAACTGAAGTATTTGTTGCTCATTTCCCCCAGAGCTAAGTTTTCAGGAAAAAAATGTCGATGCTCTTTGTACGTAATATTTTGGATGTTTATTTTTCGAAGTATCTGATCCAGTAATTGAACATCTTTTAGGTTTGCTTCATTTTGTATGTAAGCAATATAGGTTCCTTTTTTTACTTCGGCTCCTGATTTATTCTGTACCAATATAATATTCCCCGCTATTGAGGATACAAGTTTAACTGGGGCCTGTCGTGTGTTGATTACAATTTGACCTGACAATACTGAAGGATATTTTATAAGCCATCCAAACAAAAATAAGAGCAGTGCCAGTCCTATGGCAATACGACTAATTGTTGTGCCAAATTTCGTTGGCATTTTTTCGATTATAGAAATAACCTCTTCTGTTCTATTTTCGTTGAGTGTCTTATGAAATCCTTTACTAGCCATTTACAGTATCTCCTATTTGCGTTTTTACCAATTGATAATAATGTCCGTTCTCTCGTGTCATCAGCATTTCATGATTTCCAATTTCAGTGATAAAACCATCTTTAAGTACTATAATCTGATCTGCTTTGCGGATTGTACTTAGTCGGTGTGCCACGACAATTACCGTCTTGTTTTTAAATATTTCTTCTAAGGCTGTTACAATCTTTTGTTCGTTAATAACATCCAAAGAATTGGTGGCCTCATCAAAAAACAAATAATCCGGATTTTTATAGAGGGCTCTTGCAATCAGCACTCGTTGCTTTTGTCCGCCACTCAACCCTCTTCCGTTTTCTCCCATCATGGTTTGATACCCCTTGGGCATGGCTTCAATCTCCGCAGCAATATTAGCCGCCGTTACTGCTTTCTTTAAACGTTCATAATCTACATTTTCATCATCCAGGACGATGTTATTTTGAATGGTGTCACTAAAAATCTTACCGTCTTGCATAACAGCGCCACAACTTTCTCTCCATTGTTTTAAATTAATATTCTGAATGTTAAGATTTCCCATGACCAATTCACCATGTGTAGGTTTGTACAATCTTAAAATAAGTTTTAGCAAAGTTGTCTTACCACTACCACTATCTCCTACAATTGCGGTTACTCTACCCTCAGGAATCATTAGTGAAATGTTGTTTAAAATATAATCACCATTCCGACTGTACTGAAAACTGACATTCCGTAAAAACAAACTTTTATCTTCCGGCAGCCTGATATTATTATTGACCTCATTTTCTTCCTCATTCTCCAATTCATGTATTTCATTCAATCTCAAAAAGCTAATTTTCGCATATTGAGCCGACTGTACAAAAGAGATAAACTGCATTATAGGGCCATTTAACATCCCGATTATGAACTGGGTAGAAATCATGATACCAAAAGTAATATCTCCCCTAATTACTGCTTTTGCACAATAGAACGTAATAATCAAATTGGTTAACTGATTGATAAACTGAGCTCCCAAGTTTTGTGCATTGGTGATGCGTAATATTTTTTGGTCTATTTTAAACAATTGTACCTGTAACGCTTCCCATTTCCACCTTTTTTGTTTCTCGTAATTATTGATTTTGATATCCTGAATACTTCCGATTGTTTCTACCCAATAACTCTGATTTTTGGTATGAACACCAAAATATTCCCAATCCAGTTTTTTCCTGAATTGGAGAAAAAACAAAACCCATAAAATAAATAATAGGCTTCCAACAACATAAATGAGACACAAAACCGGACTATACACAAACAGAATGATTCCAAAAATAAAAAAGGTTAAAATCGAAAATAAAAAATTGAGTGAGTTGTTCATGATAAAATCCCGAATTCGCTCATGATCCTGTGCTCTTTGAAGAATGTCACCAATTAGCTTATTTTCAAAAAACGTAATGGGCAGTTTCATTAGTTTAATCAGGTAATCGGAGATAAGAGAAATATTAATTCTTGAAGTAAGATGCAACAATATCCAATCGCGAATCATATTACTCAATAACATACTGACAATAATTGTAATGTTTGCTATTAAAACCAGGTCGATAAAATCCAAATCATTGGTTTGAATCCCCACATCGATAACTGCTTTAGAGATAAAAGGTAAAAAGGCCTGTAAAATGGTAACTATTAACATTACTACAAACAGGTTTATAAAGCTTTTTTTATAGGGTGTAAAATAGCCCAAAAAATTCTCTAAAGTCTTACGTCGTTCTAACTTATCATTTATGGAACGTTGTTTAAAATCCGCCATGGGCTCGATAGCCAAAACGGCTCCATTCTTTGACTTTTTTAGCCAGCCATGCTTAAAATCTTCATGAGAATATTTCACTAAGCCCTTTGCCGGATCTGAAACCCATACCAGATTTCGGGTTATTTTATACACTACAATAAAATGCCCTTCTTGCCAGTGTCCTATGCAAGGCAGGGGCAATGTTTGCAAGATCTCAAAGTCGACTTTAATACTCTTTGTTCGCAGACTTATGGCCTCACAAGCATCACTCAGGTCCAAAAAACTTACGCCTTCTCGTGTAATACCACACAAATCGCGCAAAAAAGGCAGACTATAAAACCTTCCGTAATATTTGGCTATTATTTTTACACAAGTCGGGCCACAATCTTTAGTATCGAGCTGAAACTCGTGCGGAAAGTTGAACATTTTAATTACTTTTTTTTATTTGGAATCAATAGGTAGTGCCCATTTATCCCATAAATCAACATTTACTCCTTTGTTTTTAGCCGAAACATAAATAACCATTGTATTAAAAATAGAATTGATTTCTTCTTTTATTTCCTTGACTTTCTTTTCATCTCCAGTAACTCCATTTATTTTAAGATCTAGTGAATCATTTGCAGTGATTTTAAACTGGATATATAAACGTCCTCTAAAGTTCTGTGTCAGGATTCGAGAATTTTTAAACTTACTTTTTAAGATATCAGAATATTTAGGGTTTATCTCATTATTCTCAAAAAACAAATATTCTTTGCCTTTATAAATAAATTTTGGTTTTTCTTCAACATCACTTAACGACATTATTGAACCATTCCTAAAATCAGGACAATTTTGTTTTATTAATGGTAAAACCTCTCCATCATTCAATAAATAAGCCTGATAGAAGTGCTCACAGGCATTATTCATCTCCCCAAGTTTCAGTTCTGATCCGGCAAGATTATACCAAAAATTTTGGTTTTTTGGATAAAGAATTGTTGCTTTGGTATAAATTTCTTTTGCCGCCAAGAAGTTATTATCTAAGTATGCTTTTTCTCCTTCAATGATTAATTCATCAATCGAATTAGTTTGTGAAAAACACATCTGAGCGACAAAAAGAAGTAAGTATTTTATTTTCATATTTCTTATTTAAAGATCATTTTACTCTTCTTAACAATCTATAATAAACAACATTTCCGGTTTGGGTTCCATCGTCTAATGTCATCATCAAATCTCCTTTTTTTGCTATTTCTTCTATATCTTTTGCAAAAATATTGGTTCCCCATATTTCCAGATAATTCTTAATTTCAGGATTATCAATAGTTACAAAAGAACCATTAACCTTATAATTAGGAACTCTGTTTTTTGAGAAAACCTTAAAAATAGTGCGCAATTCATTAGAGGAATGTTCTGTATTTTCATCACTCATCATTGAACTTATTTTTCCATCTTTTGAAAACTCAAACCATTGGTAAGGTTGTGGCCAAGGATTAATCTTGTTTATTTTAGGATTTGGCAACGGAATCATTTTCCAAAAACCAACAAGTTCATTTGCCGTCGCCGGTCCTCCTGCTGATGATTTTTTATTTCCGTCCTGAGCAACAACATTAAACGAAAGTAACAGCAAGTAAAACAGAGCGATATTCTTTTTAATTTGCGACATTTTTATTATTTGTTTTAGTTTTATATTTTTCTTTAATTCTCCCTAACAAATTATATCTCTTTAGCTTCCAGTATCTCAGTTTTTATAATACTGTATCGCATTGGCATAGGTCTTAACACACTTTGTAGTGCGCAGGAAGTTTTAAATTCCTTAAAATGGTAAAACATGATTTCTAAAAATCTATCATAAGTCAATACCCCTTTATTCCATTCAATATCTTTAGATATACCATCAATGTATAGAAAATTATAGTAGACTTTTATTTTGGATTCTCTCTCTTCTTTTTTAATTATATAGGTCATACTCTCTATTCGATTGTCTATCTCTAATATTGAAGTTCCCCTTTTTAATTCTTCGAAAAGAAAATTGCATTCCTCGAAACCAAAATATTCAGGATTAGTAAAAACCTTTTTATAATCTTTGCTTTTCATAAACAATCTATTGATATATTCTTTGTTTCTAAACAAACAAAACGAACCTGTTATATACTGTGGTCGGCTACTGATTATATCATATTTTAAAATTATATCAGGAAAGAAAGTTCGAATTGACCCAAAAACAATATCAATGTCATGGAAAGCCCAGAATTTATACTTTCTAATAATATCAGAAAACAAAAATCCATAGGCGGGTTTAAAATCACGTAATTTTGAGGGGGTATCAATGTTTATCTGAAAACCTAGCTTTTTATAGGCTAAAACTTTTATCTCATCAAGGATTCTGATAACGATTTTGACATTTTTAGGTTTGTTTTTGATTTCCTCCTGATTGTCAGTAATGATATAGAAATCAATAGTTGGATTAAAAGAGCAGGAATGTAAAAAATAAGGGAAGTACCAGGGGTATTCTCCATACCAACAGGTAATACATGCAATTGAAGCGGGTTTAAACATACAAATCATATAGTTTCTAAAAGTTGATTATTTGCAATTTTAAAATTGCCCTTGTGGTATCAACTTGCTTTTGGAAACTATTACAATTCAATTTCAAATGTAGTAAAACAAACCCGAATAAAAAAGGATTTTTCTTACTTTATTATTCGGGTTTGTTTTATTGAACATTACAGATTTCTTTCACAGATTATACTCTTTAACTAAATCAATTTTCACTGTAACTACTGATTATACAATTCAATAAACTCTAAGATAAAAGCAATACTGTAGGCTACTACTATAGGAACACATATGCAGTAAAAGCTCAACGTTTTACTATTAAAAAAGAGGTCATCTTCAGTGAAAAATTTTAACTTCTCACATACTTTATAAAAAGTCATCCAAAAAATTATCATTAAGAATAAGCCTATCAGATGAATTTTAAAATCTTCATATTGTACTTTCACGGTTCCTTTTTTTCTTCTTAGGATACATACTGTCCATCACTTTTTTAGGCATAACATCTTTTAATCTTTTTCTATATAAAAAAGTGTTAGGGTCTTCCCACCATCTGGTAAGATTAGTGCGCAGATGATAATTAAAAATAAGCAATTCTTCATAACGTCTTTTATAAATCATTTGCTCAATTCGTTTAAATGCATTTTCATCTATTCGATAAGCTCGATAATTTGTACCATATGATGCCCCCCACATAAATTCCGCTGCACTTTGGTCCAAAATATAGCTTTTTTTTAATTGATCTAATCCTGATCGTGCATCCTCTATAAAATGATCTTCAAAACCTATAATATTTAGTTCTTCATCCATTAGCTCATATAGACTATCCAGTTTCTTTTTGTAATCAATTTTAAGAATTTTTTTATCGTAATTGATACTGTCTGAAGACATAAAAGATAATAAACTTAGAGAATCATTATATGGCTTTGGTAGACCAATATCTAACTTAAGTTCTGTAAGATTATTCAAATCTCCTTTAGTACTTCTCTCCTTTTTTATATCTTTCTTACATGATATAAAAAACAACAACAATAATATTAAATACAGATTTTTCATTTCTTATTTTTTTAGTCCCAAATTTTTTAATTCAGCTCTGGCTTGCTCTGGCGTCAATATTCTATCATTTACGAAAGCTTGGGCCTCAAAATATCGTCTATCCATTATTCCTCTCTCTGGGTCTGCATTATAGTAAGCATTTTCAATAGCCTTATTTGCAGCACTAACTCCTCCTGACTTCATACTATTAAGGACTGTGGTTAATATACTATCTGAATTACCTCCACTATTATAAGCCATATCAAATAAAGCAAAATACTGATTTCTACTAAATTTACCTGTCAAATCTAAATTTTCAATTTTCCTATTAAGCATATTTTCAGTTTTGATAATATCACTAGTTAAATAAGAAATTGCCTGATCAAAAGTAATCATTTTAATATCCGAAGCTGTTATAAGTCCAGCATGCAATTTATGCCCAAATCCAATTGTCGCATTACCTTTATCAGAACCATCACTATCATAAACTGTCAATGACAATTGCTCATATAAAGCTATTGCTATTGCCCCATCTACATTAATTTTCATATTAGGTTGGAAAGAGTTCATATAATTATGTTCTTTTTTAACTGGATCCCAATCTGGAATTGATTCTAAAGACATTCCTGCAAAATCAATTTTACTGAAACCATTTACGATTTCCTCTTTTGTAAAAGGAACTAATATCGCTTTTGTACCAGACTGAATTAAACTTGTAAAACCCGATTGACCGTTCGTGCCATAACCTCCACTTCCCATCATAAGCCCCAATATGGATAATCCTCCATTCGTTTCATATGTTATTCCCGGAGGTAAAATGCCAGCTGTCTTAAATTTGTTTACAACTGTTACATTGTTTAGAGGTTCAGCACCAAAAGTACCATACAATGCATCATTGTTAATACGTCCTCCATAGGTTTGCTCATTGTTTAAAAAATTTGTGAGCTTATTCCAAAACATAGGTTCATTTGATACACTATTATTGTTTTCCATAAACTTTAAAATACGTCCTATTTCTAAAGGATTTGTTGTTCTTATTCCGTTTCCTGTAGTTACCCAGTTTGTACCATTCGCTATAGAGTTACTACTATTTCCACCTCCATAACTTCCACTACCATAACTTCCCCCATAATTAGTCGTTCCATAACCATAAGTATTTTGGTTAGACGAAATCGATGGATTACTGTAATCTCCATTAGGAGTAAACAATAATGTTCCTGCTGGTGTAAACTGCGAAGACATCCCTCTATCTGAAGCATAATATCCCATATTTCCAGATCCGCTTCCACCAGTGTAATACGGTTGATTGTAAGGTCCCCAACTCGGAGATGAACCACTACCAGCAATAATCAACTTCATATCTTCAACAGAGATATTCTCTACTAAAGCATCAAAACTCATTTTTCTTAAAGCTTTCATAATCTTTCTTTTTTAATTGGTTTAACAAAAATTACTATGAATATTATTCATTTTGTATTTATTAAAAAATTCAATATAAATGTTAATGTGTGATTCTAATTGGACCTATGTTGTATCTGTTTGGGATTTTCTTTGGGGGAATTTTGGGAGAATATGTTTTTTTAATCCAGAAAAGATGAAACAATAATCCTTCTAATTCATTTTTATAGATAATTCTACCATTTTCGAAAACAACTTCTCCTGTATGTCCTTCTACAATAATAAAATCAAAATGCGTTCTTATCTCTTTAGCAATTTCTGCCGCTTTAACCAAATGAGTAAAACTGACAATCTCAGTTTGAATTTCAAAAATCGATCTTCCCATTGTTAAAGAATCCCACGCGAAGTTGCACTCATCGAAACAATAATGCTTCGGATTTGAAAACACCAGCTTGTAATCTTTACTTTTCATGAAAAAGGTATTCATTTGCACATTATTCCTGTACAATGCAAAACAACCTGTAGTATAATCATGTCTCATACTTATAAAATCATAAGAATTCAACATTTCTTCGGTCAGAAATAATCGGATGTTACCAAATATGACATCAAGGTCACTTTGCGCCCAAAAATCATAACCTTCTATAATTTCCGGAAACAAAAAGCCATAAGCGGGCTTAAAATCGCATAATTTATAGGGGTAATCAATGTTTACAGTAAAACCAAGTTTTTCAGAGGCTGAAACTTTTATTTCATGAAGGGTTTTGAAAACGATGGTGACGTTTTCAGGCTTATTTTCGATTTTCTCCTGATTATCTGTGATGATATAAAAATCAACACTTAGATTAAAAGAACAGGAATGCAAAAAATAAGGGAAATACCAAGGGTATTTTCCGTACCAGCAAGTAAGACTTGCTATTGAAGTAAGTTTTGACATAAAAAAAATATTATAATTCTAAAACATTGACTTGTACACATTAAAAAATTCAGTCTTGAATTCTGTGGTATCAATTTGTTTTTGGAAATTATAATATTTTGTATTCCAAACTTAGATAAAAAAAATCAAACTACAAAGGATTTTTCTTACTATTTTAAAGGTTTAGGATATTGTTTTTTAATATTACGGATCAATTCCTCGAGTCCGTTCAATTTTAGCTCATAAATAAGCGCCAATTGCTGTCCTAGTTCTCCTTTTGGAAATCCCTTGTTGTGGTACCAAACGACATAATATTCTGGTAAATCGATTAAAAAACGGCCTTCGTATTTTCCGAAAGGCATTTTGGTATGGGCTAATTTGATGAGAAGTTTTTTGTCTGGTTCCATTTTTTTATAAAGAAAAAAGAAGCAAGAGGAAAGATTTTCTTTTCTCTTGCTTCTGATTAGTTGCAAAGCTATTAATTTTTTCTTTTGCCACAGATTAAAAAATAGTTTTCAGTCTCAGTTTTTCAGTCTCAGTTTTTCAGTCTCAGTTTTTCAGTCTCAGTTTTCAGTCGCAGTTTACAGTCGCAGGGCCTTAACCTTTTTTTTTAAACGTACTGCCAAACTAACGATTAATAAAAAACAGCTATTAGGGTAAATGATTTCGCCACGAATTCACAAATTATACTTAGAATAATTCATGAATTCGTGGCGAATATTTAAACTTAAAACCTTAGTGCCTTAGCACCTCTGAACCTTAGTCCCTTTTTTAATAATGCCATCTCACGAAAGCTTCCATTGCGGCATAGGTCGCTAAACCTAACTGTTGGTACAAAGCAGCTGTTTCGGCATTTCTGTCTTCGGCTCTTTGCCAAAATTCTCTGGCATCGGTTCCCTGGAAAACAACACCATCTTTTTGAGATTGATGCTTGAAGATTCCGTGGCGTTTTGCCAATACCTGATCCGGGCTCATTGGCACAGCCATCTCTACTTCGTCAATTCCCCATTCCTGCCATGCTCCACGGTACAACCACAACCAGCAATCCTCCATAAATGATTTTGGTTTCAGTGCTTTTACAGCTTCAAAAATAGCGTCCAGACATACTTTATGTGTTCCGTGTGGATCTGCTAAATCTCCTGCAGCGTAAATTTGATGTGGTTTAATTTTTTCAATTAAATCCATCGTTAATTGAATATCTTCTTTCCCAATTGGTTTTTTCTCGATTGTTCCGGTTTCATAGAATGGTAATTCCATAAAATGAATCTGGTCATCCGTTAAACCTACAAAATGACTGGTCGCTCTCGCCTCTCCTTTTCTGATTAATCCTTTGATGTAACGAACCTCAGGAATATCAATTTCGCTGTTCTTTTTATTGGTTAAGAAAGTTGCCGCTTTTTGGTAAATATTGTCTGCTTCGGCACTTTTGATTCCGAATTTTTCATTGTAATCAATTACGAATCTTGCAAAACGCAAAGCTTCATCATCGGCTACTGCAATATTTCCAGAGGTTTGATACGCCACATGCACTTCATGTCCCTGCTCCTGCAAACGCATAAAAGTTCCTCCCATACTGATGATATCATCATCCGGGTGCGGACTGAAAATCAATACTCTTTTTCTGGCAGGCTCTGCTCTTTCAGGACGATTGGTATCATCGGCATTTGGTTTACCTCCCGGCCATCCTGTGATTGTATTTTGTAATTTATTGAATATTTTGATGTTGATATCGTATGCAGGACCTGAATCAGCCAATAAATCACTCATTCCGTTTTCGATATAATCGGCATCGGTAAGCATTAAAATTGGTTTTTTAAGCTGAAGTGCTAATCCTAAAACTGCTTTACGAGTCAATTTATCGGTCCAGATCACTTTTTCTACCAACCATGGTTTGTTGATTCTGGTTAGTTTTGAAGAAGCCTCTTTGTCTAAAACAAAAACAGCATTGTTGTGTTCCTGTAAAAATGAAGCCGGTACACGGTTGGTCACTTCATCTTCTACTGATTTTTTTACAATATTTGCTTTTCCTTCTCCCCAAGCCAGTAAAATTACCTGTTTGGCTTCCATGATCTTTTTAACTCCAAGTGTAATTGCTGTTCTTGGTGTATTACTTAATCCGAAAAAGTCTTTACTTGCTGCTACTCTGGTAATATGATCTAAAGCCACTAAACGTGTTTTAGAGTTTTGTAACGATCCCGATTCATTAAAACCAATATGTCCGTTACCTCCAATTCCAAGAATCTGCAAATCGATTCCGCCAAGTGCTTCTATTTTTGCTTCGTAATCGTGGCAATAATCCGCAATTTGCTCTTTAGTTAAAAGTCCATCCGGAACGTGGTAATTCTCAGGTAAAATATCGACATGATCAAACAACAATTCTTTCATAAAACGAACGTAACTGTTGATTGAATTAGGCTCCATTGGATAATATTCATCCAGGTTAAAACTAATTACATTTTTAAAACTCAAGCCTTCTTCTTTGTGTAAACGTACCAGTTCAGCATATAATCCTTTTGGAGAAGAACCAGTTGCCAGGCCTAAAATACAAGGTTTATTTTCTTTTTGCTTGGATTGAATTAAAGCCGCAATTTCCTGAGCTACTGCTTTTGACGCATCGCCAGAATTTTCAAAAACAACTGTATTGATGTTTTCGAATCGTTTCTCGAACCCCGTTGCTTTGTCGATTTTACTTTTTAACATGATATAGTCTTTTTAATTTTTCTCGTTACACTTTACCAGCTTCGATACTTATGTCCTTTTACTGCATAAAAAAGGATCATTAAATACGATGGTAAGAGCATTAAATAAGCAATTTGATTCCCGCTTTTTGAAATTCCTGCGGTACCGTTTGCGATATTTGATGCATTTATATTTTCTGTGATCATTCCGTAGAATAAAGGAAAAATCGCTCCTCCAATAATTCCCATAATCAATATTGCACTTCCTATTTTAGTATATCCCCCTAAATCCTCTAATGCCATTGGCCAAATTGCCGGCCAGCAAAGTGCATTTGCCAGTCCTAACAATGCTACCAAAAGAATAACAACCGGCAAGCTTGGGATTCCAGGCAGCTGAATCATAATTTTTGGCGAAATCAAAACTATTGCCAATACTAAAATTACACCCAAAACTCCTGACGCTTTCAGGGCTGTTACCTGCGAAAGATATTTTGGGATTAGTGTAATCCCCAATATATATCCCACAACCATTGCCGACATTGTAAATGAAGTCAATTTTAAATAAAAATTCCCTTCGGTTCCATATACTCCTAATTCTTTTCCAAATCCTCCAATAGAGTCTCCTGCTAAAACTTCGGCTGCTAAATACAACATTAAAGTTATTACTCCCAGCACCAATTGCGGACGTCTGAAAGCGTTTCTGATTTGCTTAAAAATACTCAAATGCGCTACATTTCCTTCTTCATCCAGATCAATTTCCGGAAGCGGGGACAGTTTTACCAAAAGTGCTAAAACCATTATAATCAATCCCATATAAAGATAAGGTCTTTGCAATTGTAATGCAAGAGTATTTAAAGCATTTGTTTTGGAAACGCTGTCCAAAAGCGCAATTTTATCTGCCGTAAACTCCTGCATGTTTGACAGTACCAAAGCTGTTAATATCAATGGCGCTACAAAACCTGCCAGTTTATTTGCAATTCCCAGTACACTAATTCTGGCTGCTGCACTTTCTCTTGGGCCAATCACTACTACATAAGGATTGGAAGCCGTTTGCAAAATAGCCAAACCGGTTCCCATGATAAATAAAGCAATTAGAAACAATAAAAAAGTTCGGCTTTCGGCGGCCGGATAAAACATAAATGCTCCGGCTGCAATGATTAATAATCCTAAAGAAATACCATTTTTATAGCCTACTTTCTCAATTACCCAGGATGATGGAATTGCCATTACAAAATAGGCAATATAAAAAGCAAAAGTTACAAAATAAGCCTGAGAAGAAGACAACTCGCACGCTAATTCGAAAAAAGGAATTAAAGGTCCGTTTAACCAGGTGACAAATCCCAATATAAAAAATAATGCGGTCAGAATAATCATCGGAATGATCGAACTCCTCTTTTCTATAGGTATTGCAGTCTCAATTTTTGACATAATTTTATTTGGTTGATAGTTAATAGATTAGTTGTTTTATCCATCTAAAATAACATCAACACTTTTTGCAAATATATTGCAATTTAAACACAACTCAGTGCGTATTTTTTGCAATTTTAAAACAAAAATAGTCTAATAAGTTATACTTATCTGTAAATTAGATATCAATTTTTTGTTAATTTTTTTTAAGCGTTCCAGTCTAAAACCGGATAATGCTGCTTTAAATATTCTTTTACATCGGCAATATCTTCTTTAGCAGTCAGATCCGGAACGTGTTCTGAAAATGGTATCCCCAACGTTGTATTTGGGTTTTCTTTTACGGCATTTAATAATACTGTAGGTAGTTCTTTTTCGTCGCGTTCGGGATGAACAGGGCAATTTTTTAAATGTGTATACAAAGTACTTCCGTTGAACTTAAAAGCATTCATACTTACTCTTATTTTTCCTTCAACGTCTTTATAATCAGCCAAAACATCGGCTGAAGGTTTTTCTAGAATATCCAATAGCTGATTATTCTCATCCAATTTGGCAATAGCAAATCGGGAAATTCTTTCAGAAGGAAATTCCAAAGCCTCACGATCGTAAGCAATAAAAGCGTTTGGACTATTAGTTTCTCTAAGCGCCAATAAAGCAGCTGCTGAATACAAGTTATCACTGTTACAAACTGAATATTGCTGTGTGTTTAATTCCGGAAACTGTTCTACCGCCTGAAACAAAGCATCGGCAGTACCAAATGGTTTAACTCTTCCTTCGGGAATGTACTGAACAGCAAATGAAATATTGAGTCCGTGAAAATCATTATCAGTGTTATGGCTTCCGTAAAATTCTTTAAAAAGCTCACCCTGCTCACCAATGATAATGTAGATGTTTTTATATCCTGCTTTTTTAGCGTTTAGCAAAAGATAATCCAACAAAGGCCTTCCGCTTGCTCCAACTCCTATTAACCCTTTACTTCTTTCATTTGCCTGCGCAATTTCTTCTGCAGATAAATTGTCTGAAATGGCTTCTTTTTTCATGCGTGAGGATGCACCACCCGCAAGAATAACTAAATTGTTATGCATATTTATATATTTTTCATTTTGAATTTCCTTAAATCTATTGGATTAAAATTGTTTAAGGTTTGAAGTTTCATGTTTCAAGTTTCAGGTTTCAGATTTTAGTTCTCGGTCTCAGTTTTCGATCTCAGTTTTCACTGTGTACTGCGACTGAAAACTGCGTATTGCTTCAAGTTTCAGGTCCCCAAAACTCACCTCTCACATTTCACATTTCAAAGCTTAAATCTCCACATTTTCAATAACCCTGACGCCAGGATCAACGGACACGGCATAAGCTTCCAGAGCTCCTGCTTTTAAAATGGCTTCGATAACCAAATCTTCTTTTTCCGGATTTGCGATAACGACAATACTTCCGCCACCACCGGAACCCACAATTTTTGCTCCATAGGCACCTGCACGTAAAGCGGCATTGATCATAGCATCAATACGGGGCACAGTAACTTTTAATAAATCGCGTAAAACCTCATGATGCAGATTCATCAATTCCCCAATTTTTTTAAGATCTAAAACTGGTTTTTCAAACTCTTTTAAAGCTTCTTTGGTATAATGATAATTTTTTAAGGCTGCTTCGAAGAAAGGAATCAATCGGTCCGGCAGACAATTTCGATAGCGGTCCAGATCTTCTACTTCGGAAGCATGCAGATCAAAATCAGGGAAGTTTTGCTTTACAATATCAATTGACATTAAAGCATTTCCTTTTATCTCTCCCAACAAACCGATAGTTTCTTTTGGAACTCCTGAAACTCCAGTAACAAGGCCTTTTAAGTTCGTCCCTATTATTTTATACGAAAAAGGATCTTTGGTATTAATATACACGATATTCCCTACCCCAATGCTAAAATGATCCATCATTCCGCCTGGCTCTCCATGTTCTAAAACTTCAGATTCATAACCTAATTTAGAAATAAACTCGGGAGTAACTTCACGATCAATTCCAAAAGCATCGATTAAAAAACGAATCCATGCCATCAATAAAGCGGAAGAACTCGACGTTCCGGAGTTTATTGGAATATCTCCAGTAATGGTAATGTCGTAGCCAACATTAGGCACACAACCGTATCTGCGCAATACCCGTAAGGACGAAGCAAAATAATCTCTGGGCTCTAATTTGTCGAAAGTGGCATCGATATCAATGATACGAATCTCATTAATATCAATCATATTTAAAACAAATGTTTGAGTTAGGTTTTGTTCGGCAGATAGTTGTATATTTCGATCGATTGCACAGGCGATAACCGGCAATCCTAAATAATCCTGATGGTCTCCGAAGAGGCAGGTTCTGCCCGGGGCTAATGAAGTAATTTTTTTCACTTAAAAATTTTATAATAAAGCACTGTAAAACAATAAATTACAACGCAAATTGGTTAAGGATTTGTTTTATTCTTTTGATTTTGATTCTACGAAACTATAGATTATATTTTTATAAAACAAGAAAAAAAAGAAAAATGTGCTCGAACACACAATTAAAATGTTCTCGAGCACACTAATTAATTCTTACAGGATTTTAAAAAAATTAAATCAAAGTTTCTATATTTGCTTATATGGATAAAAAGTACACCATTAAGGATATAGCAAAAATGGCCGGAGTTTCTAAAGGAACTGTCGACAGGGTTTTGCATAACAGAGGAAAAGTTTCTCCTGCGGCCTTAGATAAAATAAATGAAGTCCTGAACGTCATCAATTATGAGCCGAATTTAATTGCACGAAATTTAAAAAACACAAAGGTTTACAGAATCTGTGTTTTACTTCCCGATCCTGAAATTGATCCCTACTGGCTTCCCTGTGTAAACGGAATCCAGGATGCTATTACCGAATTTAAAGCTTATAGTGTTATTATTGAAACACACTTTTTTAATCCGGAAAGCACCAAATCATTTTTAAGCACCAATGAAGCAATTGTCAAGAAATCGCCTGATGCGGTTTTGATTGCTCCTCTATTCCACAAAGAAACAGTGGGAATCGTAAAACAATACGATGATTTAAACATCATGGTGAATACGTTTAACAACCAGATTGAAGGCGAATCCATTAAAAGTTTTGTTGGACAGGATTTACATAAAAGCGGTCGTGTAGCTGCCAGTTTAATGAATCTGATTTTAACAGAAGGCCAGATTGCCATCATCCATATTGACGAAAGCCTTAAAAATGCTGTGCACATGCAGGAAAAGGAAAAGGGTTTCAGAAGTTATTTTGATGAGAAAAAAATCCGCAGCTTTTCACTGACTACTCTAAAATTAAAACATCCGAATGTTGAAACTAAATTTTCTGCATTTTTAGACGAAAATCCAAATCTGAAAGGAATTTTTATCACCACCTCAAAAGCTTATCAAATTGCCTCTATTCTGTCTTCTGTTCAAAATAAAAAGATTGCGATTATTGGGTACGATTTAGTAGAGAAAAATGTCAACTTTTTAAATCAGGGACTGGTTCATTTCTTAATTCATCAAAATCAAAAGAGACAGGCTTATTTAGGTGTTAGTACTTTGGTGGAGCACTTTTTATTCCGAAAAGATATTCCGGAAACCATTTTACTACCCATCGATATTATTAACGTTGAGAATGCTTCTTTTTACGTTTCTTAAAATTTGCAGCGTTTTGTTACACATAGCCTCACCAAGCTCACACAGAGATACACAAAAAATGACTTAAAAAAACTCTGCAGGAAAAAGCATTTCGCAGAGTTCCTTCAAAGTATTGATCTATTTCAAAAAGTCACAAAACAAGCAAAAAATCCGTATTAATCCGCGTCTTCGCAAAGCGAATCAGTACCATCCGTGTACTATTACGTTTGCCTTATTGAATCTTTGTTTTTTCACGTAGATTTGACAGATTTAAGCAGATTTACGCGGATATTTTTTAATCAAACTAATGATCCTAGCTAGGCTGCAAGGTTTTTTGGTATCGATTCTTTACTGTTTGTTTTTCCAGTAGATCTGACAGATTTTACAGATCTTTCTTAATCTAAAACAATATAAACCTGCTGAAACAAAACTTCGTAATGCAAAAATTCCATAGGAACGAAACATACAAATAAAAACAATAAGCATCACGCATAAAAAAGTTTGCGACCTAGCGCCTTTGCGAGATTGTTTCTAAAATTCAACTTATCCTTAAAAATTTAAATTAACCGTCACAAGACTCCTGGCCCCAAAGCCTAAATACACAAAAAATGTAAAAAAACTTCATGAAGCTTTGTGATTCCTTCGTGAATCTTTGTGGAAAAACCATCTTACTTCAGAAGCCACTACTCCATCAAGATAAATTTCCCAAAAGAAGAAGCAATATGAAAATTAGGTGTTTCAGTATTAGGATTTACCCACGAAATCCAGGTAGGTTCGTATTCCTGATTTATATTCTGAGCAAATTTCGCTCTAAAAACCCCTGCTTCAATAGTGTTGTTCTGTATTAAATTCAAATCTTTTAGTGATTGAATACTAATTCGACCTTCGACAGTGAAAGAGATCGCATCTTTTGAAGTCGTGATTTCTAAATCTTTTTTAGGCCATTTCCAATCAAAATCAAAGTCTTTATCGGGACGTGCTTTAAAATCCATTACACGTCCAGCTGTGTCGATTTCTAAACAATAATACGGATCTAAAGATTCATTAGTCCTAAAAAATAATTCTACACGATCTGAATTTCTGATACTATCAAAACTATGGTCTTTTTGATCCAAATAAATATGAACATCAAAAACCCTGAATTTAAAAAAGAGATTTTCGAGATCCCAAAAAGCTCTGAATTCTATTTTTGAAAATGAATCACTTTTCCATGCGGAGCAAAAATCAGTGAGGCAATTTGCATTTTCCCAAAAAGAAACAACAGAATCTTCTATGCCCTTTTTCTGTCTCTTATCTCGTAAAACTACCTGATATTCTTTCACTATAATTGATTTTTATTTTTGTTAATTTTTTAACATTTCAGATTCTGAAGATTGCTCCAATCGGCATCTTTTTTTTGTTTTTTGTGAATTACGAATGTAGGTTAAAATTTAATAAAAGAAAACACGGCACTTTTCAGAATAAATACATAAGAACGGCCTTTATTTCTTTCTAAAAATACCAAACCATCACTAACAAATCTGTTGCCATTTTAACACAAATAGCACAACAAAATAGTATTTAATACTAAAATACATCAAAAAACAATTACTCTTTTACTTCTTAGTAATTCAACAATAACCACACGAATTTAAGTAAAAAAAAATGTTTTGCACAAAAAAATGTGCTCGAGAACACAAATTTTGTGTGTTCGAGCACATTTTTCTTTTTTTTTCTTGTTTTATAAAAATATAATCTATAGTTTCGTTAGATCATAATCTTAAAAATAAGTTAATTACAAGATTTTTTAATGGTTTTTCTTGGTTCTAAAAAACAGAAAAACCACAAGAAATAGCCCCATACAAAAAGATTAAAATAGAACGGCCATTGTTTTTTAGCCATTTCGTCAGAAGATAAATTACAACCTAAAAAAAGTTATCTCATAAAAAAAAGAAGTCTAAAGCTTACAAACGAAAAAAAACAAATAAACATTAACCAAACCCAATTTTAAGTATGAAATTATTAACCCAAAAAAGACCCGGAGATTTGAGGCTAAAAAATCTTACCGGTACAGAGATTAAACTCACACTTTTTTTAGTATTTGTTTTTACAGTTCAGGTTTCAGCGACCTCAGCCGTAAGAATAAATCGCAGAACTGATATTGCATTCTTTTTTGAAAAAACAGTGAAGGGTAAAGTAACAGATCAAAACGGACTTCCGATAGCCGGAGCAAATGTTGTTGTAAAAGGAAGCCATACCGGAGTGCAAACTGATACAGATGGAAGTTTTGCTATTACTGTTGCAGACAATGTGACCAAACTTATCGTTTCATACATTGGTATGGAAGATCAGGAAATAACTATTGGAACCTCGCCTTTAAAAATCGTTATGAAAGAGGTAGGACAAAAATTAGAGGAAATAGTTATTGGATACGGAAAAGCCAAGAAAAAAGACCTTACCGGTTCTGTAAGTTCTATTGGCAAAGACAATTTGAATTTAGGAGGTACCATCTCCAATGTTGGTCAGGCCTTACAAGGTCGTGCTTCCGGAGTTCAGGTACAGCAAAACAGCTACGCTCCCGGGACAAATCCTTCTATTGTAATTAGGGGCGGAAATTCCCTTAATAACTCTAATTCTCCTCTATATGTTGTAGACGGTTTCATCACTAGTACCGGAGCCTCAATAAGTCCAAACGATATTGAGAACATTCAGATCTTAAAAGATGCTTCTTCTACTGCGATTTATGGTTCAAGAGGAGCGAATGGTGTTATCCTGATTACAACCAAAAAAGGAAAATTAGGAAAAATGCAGATAGAAGCCGAAATCTCAGATGGTTTTCAAAGCATCATTAAAGAACCTTCTCTTATAAACGGACAACAATATGCCGACATCCAAAATGCAATTGCAAGAGAAAATGGAAGACCTCCTGTTTTTTCTTCTGATTTTCCTATTGCAAATACCAACTGGTTTAAGGCAGCAACACGTCCCGGAGAAGTAATAAACAGAACCATTACTTTTAGCGGAAGTGATAAAACATCTAAATTTTTTCTTTCGGGAAACTATATCAAACAAACCGGAGCTATCGAAAATACCGATTTTAAAAGATACAGTGTAAGAATGGGTGGCGAAAAAAGATTTAATGACCGTTTAAATGTAGGTACTAATATTTACGGGGCCGCCAGCGAAGGAAACAACAGCGATTTTGGAGATAACATTTTATCCCCAATGTTTTCTATTCAGACTGCTCCACCTACCATTCCGATATATAATGCTGATGGTTCTTATTACAAATTTCAAGGAAAAGATAATGCTTTAGCACTTTTATTAGAACCTACAGATCATATCATAAACAGATTGGTTAACGGGAATATGTTTTTGGACTATGAGATCATTAAAGGGCTAACCTATCACTTTGGTGCAGGTGCTGAATGGCAGGAAAACATCGAAGGAAAATATACTCCAAGAACACTAGTAGCGGGAGCAGCTTTGAAGGGATCCGGTTCTGAGGAAAACAAAACCTATTTTAGATGGAGTACTGATCAATATCTGACTTATAAATTCAATATAAACGAACATTCTATAAGTGCCATGATTGGAACTTCTAATCAGAAAGACACTTATGAATTTTTAAAAGCGGCAGGGACAGGCTTTTCTAACGATGTGTTGACCTATCACAATCTTGATGCCGCAGCAGTTTATTTGAAACCCGAAACAGAAAAAATCGAAACAAAGCTGACTTCTTATTTCGGAAGGCTAAATTATTCTTTTAACGACCGATACCTGGCTGCTTTTACCCTAAGAAGGGACGGCTCATCTCGTTTTGGAAGCAATAATTCCTATGGTACTTTCCCATCGGGAGCCGTAGCCTGGAAAATATCGAACGAGTCTTTTATGCAAAACTCCAAAACGATCTCCGATCTTAAATTAAGAGTGAGTTATGGTGTTACGGGGGCAGACGGTATTGGAGATTATGCTTTTATGCCTACTTTAAAAGCCTGGGGAGTAACGATTGGAGATGGAAATTTTTCTAATGGTACTGAACCTGCCAACTTAGCCAACAAAGATTTAAAATGGGAACAAACTACTCAGACCGATATTGGTTTAGATATGGGACTTTTTAATGACAGAATAACGGCCACAATCGATGTCTATAAAAAGAGAACTACCGATGCACTTCTTAAAGTTCCTATTGGTGGCTGGTGGGGCTTTAATACCCAAACCATCAACTCCGGAGTTATTGACAATAGAGGTATTGAATTAGGCATTACAAGTACCAATTTCAGAAACGATCGTTTCTTGTGGACTACCTCATTAAATGTTGCTTACAATAAGCAAGAAGTAGTTTCTCTTGCCGATAATGTTGCTATCATCAGTCAAAACACCTCTAACCCAAGCGGAACTGTTTCGGGACGAGAATTTACAAGACTGGAACCGGGCAAAGAAATGGGGGTACTATATGGTTTTAAATATGCCGGAGTCATCAAAACGGGAGAGGTATATGCTCCGCAGCCCTTGTCTAAACCGGGAGATCCAAAATACGAGGATTTAGATGGTGATGGTGCAATAACAGCAGCCGATAGAACTTATTTAGGCAATTCAACACCTCATTATACCCTTGGATTTAACAATGATTTTAAAATTGGAAACTTCGATCTAAATATCTTTTTTCAAGGAGCTTTTGATTATTCGGTTTACAACATGACCAAAATGGTTGGGGAATCAACAACAAGTACCGACGCATTAAATCGATGGGTTGCCGGTACCAATGAAAATACTGATGTTCCAAGAGACGGCTATTACAAAAGCACTTATGGCAGTTATGTCAATTCAAAATTTGTCGAGGAAGCCTCTTATCTGCGCCTAAAAAATCTCTCTATTGGATACTCTATTCCTGAAAGTGTTTTGAAACAGGTTAAATTCATTGATAATATCAGAGTGTATGCCATCGGACAAAACCTGCTGACTATTACAAAATATTCAGGAAACGATCCCGAGGTTAATGGACATTTCACTAACGATACTACCAAACAAAACTTAGGAGGAGGAATCGATTTTAATTCATTCCCGGCTTCACGAACCATCATTTTGGGTATTAAGGTTGCCATTCATTAGTCAAAAAGTTTTTTAGTAACATAAAATTTATTAAAATGAAAAAATATACAATTATATTCCTCTTACTGACAGCCGGTTTGCAATTTTCATGCAATGAGGACCTTGATCCTACCGTGTATAGCAGTTTGACCGATACAAATGGATTCCAAACCAAATCGGATGCTATTGCTTCTATTAATTCTATTTACGGAAGATTAAAAGGTCCTTCCGTGGGAGACAACTTTTCGTATTGGGCCACACGACATTTTGCTTTAACAGATATCGCTACAGATTTAGGTCATTGCCAATACGGTGGTGATCCGGGACAATTATCTCTGGGACTATGGAATTCTGCCAACGGTCTGCTTCTGGAAGACTGGAATGCCATGTACAAATTGGTGGCGAACGCTAATTTTGCTATTTTTAATATTACCAAAATGAGCGGTATCACGGACGCAGAACGAACTCAGTTTGTAGCCGAAGCTAAATTTTTAAGAGCTTCTGCTTACATGGATCTAACAGATGCATGGGGACCTGTTATCCTCGTAACAGAAGCCAACTTAGACAATCCAAACTATCTGGAGCAAACACCGCCTTCTTCTGTTGAAACTATAGAAGCGCTTTTAATTAAAGATTTGAATGATATTGCTGCCGTTTTACCCGTTAACTACAAGAAAAATGCAATTTATGAAAGTAATGACGTAGGACGTGCTACAAAAGGCGCTGCCTTAACGCTATTGGCAAAATTGTATTTACGAAATCATGACTGGCAAAAAGTAGCCACTCTTACACAACAAGTCATGAACCTCAACGAATACAGCCTGTTCCCTACTTATTTAGGACTTTTTAAAGAAAGTAACAAATGGTGCAGTGAAAACATCTTTTCTTCCCTTAGTGATGCCAATGTAAACGGAACCGAACTTTTGAACCATTTTGGCCCGATAGACCATCCCGTTGTTGAAAACAGATGGCAGTATTATACCGTAAACTGGGATTTTTACAACACTTTTGGTAATGAAGATGATCGAAAAAAATGTTTCTTCCCGGAATTTATGGGTACTGATAAATTGCTGCACAAACAAGCGCCTTCCTTAGGAGCCCAGCCACCAAAAGGAGAATTCTATATGCCTGATGTGTCGACGAGAAAATATGCCGACGATGAAACTACTACATATTATGACGGTCACAGTGTAAACATATTGCGTTATGCAGATGTATTGTTAAGCAGAGCCGAAGCCTTAAACGAGATAAACGGTCCAACTGCAGAAGCCATAGACCTTATCAATCAGGTAAAAGGAAGATCCCATGCCAAACTGCTGGTTATATCAGATTACAATAAATCTTCCTTAAGAGATGCTATTTTACAGGAAAGAGGATGGGAATTATTCTATGAAGGAAAACGTCGTCAGGACTTAATCCGAATGAATAAATTTGATGTTCTGGTAAACGCCTATCATGTAAGAGTTGGAGAAACCGCACCTATCACCATGCCTAAAAATAAGTATTATACCTATCCGCAAAGTCAGGTGGACTTAAACCCTAACCTGAGTAACGCCGACAGACAATAAAAAATCAGATCAGGAACAGGCAGGTATTTCAAAACCTGCTGTTCCTGATTTTTAGCCCTAAAGAAGTTAAGCTGATTATACTGGATGTTTTTTAATAATTTTAATACCAAGAGTATAACTTTTCTGTCTCATAAAAAGAAGCCTTTCAGATGATTAAAAATATAATAGTAAAAGGAGTTTTTATTTGGATATTGCTTACAATCGCAAGCTGTTCTAAAAATCAGGTCAATCCGATCAAGAACATCACTATTGGCACTCATGGTAACAACGAATTGAAAATTCAAATCGATGTCACTACGAATGAAAATGTTCAGGTCTATGCCCAATACTGGTCTGATCAGAAAGGAATAAAATACAAAATAACCTCTCCAATTTCAAAAACAGGCAGCTCCCATTCTTTGGTCTTTTGCAACATCACTCCTGAGACAAATTATAGTTTTCAATTGATAACGGGCAACGGACAGGAAAAAGACAGCAGCAAAGTATATACCTTCAAATCCCGAAAATTGCCGGAATGGCTGCAGAAACAATTCAAAGCAAACTGCCCCAAACCCGAACTGGTACCGGAAAATTTCAAAAAAGGATTTATGCTACTAGCCAAAAGAGAAACACCGGGAGTCGCTTATATTGTAGATTATAAAGGCAATTTAAGATGGTACCATACCGTTGAAGGAACGGGGTTTAAAGTGACTCATTTTACCAAAGAGCAAAGCATTATCGCCATTCTGGGGAAAAATGATGAGCCTACAAGTTACGGAAGTGAGATTCTGGAAATCAATTTACAAGGAGATACCTTAACCCATATCAAAAAAGGACAGGGCGATCTGAAACAGGTGATTCATCACGAAATCATCAAAAAATCGGCCAATGAAATTGTCACTTTATTTGTCGATCAAAGAATAACCGATCTAAGTTCTATTGGCGGAAAACAAAAAGACACGATTAATGGAGACGGGATTCTGATTCTGGATCGAAAAGGAAAACAGCTTTGGAAATGGAGCGTTTTTGATGATTTAGATCCCATGAAAGATAAAAAACTACTCCAAACCAAGAAAGACTGGATGCATGCCAACAGTTTAAACTATGATAAAGATGGTAATTTCCTGATCTCGTTTTACAACAACGGTCAAATCTGGAAAATAGATGCCAAAACCGGAAAGGTACTCTGGAAATTAGGAAGAGGTGGAAATCTTAAAATGTCGCAAGACAGCGATTTCTCTCAGGCACACGCCGCCCACATCAATCCTGAAGGCAATCTGATGTTTTTTGATAACGGAGTCGATAAAAAGCAATCTTCTGTTTTTGCACTAAAAGTAGATGAAAAAGGTAAAACTGTAAAACTGGATTTCCACATACTATTGCCAAAAGACGTTTACAACGACAGAATGGGAAGTGCTTATATGATAAACAAAGAACTTATTTTGGCTTGTTGTTCCAAAAGACATATTACGGTTTTAACCAATAAAAAAGGAGTTTTATTATGGGCATTAGAATCTGAAATTCCGCCTTATCGGGTGCAATTCATTCCCGAAGAAAACTTAAAACCATTTCTATTGAATTGAAGGTACGATCTTGTTGGAAATGACAATACAAGACGTTAAGACTAAAAAAATTATAAACACATAGAGACATAGATTTTTAGGTGCAAAAAAGAAAACCATTAGAAACTCATTTCTTTCACATAGTTGGCTTTGTACATTTTAAATAAGTGAAACGCCTTTTTTAAGTAAACAGAAGCTATGTTTCTATGTATTAAAATAACTGGAACCAGCTGGTTAATACTATAAAAAAGGAACAGGCTCATCTCAAGGCTTTGGGATTGTTGGGATACAAAACAGGTTAAAAATTTTACGACATGAAAAAAACAATTCTTATCGGACTTTTTTCAGCATTGCCAATTGTCGTTTTCAATTCGTGCAATACCTCTAATTCGCAGACATTAGCAAACAAAACTGCTGATGATGATTCGTATATTACCATTGACACCTCAAAAATTCCGGACGATCCATTTGGAGAATCAGTTCGTTATGGCAGAGAATTAATGCTAAAAACAGCGTATTACATTGGTCCAAACGGAATCAAAGGAAAATACTTAGGCAACAAGATGAATTGTACCAACTGCCACCAGGATGCAGGAACAAAACCTTATGCCTTTAATTTAATGTCCTCACACGACAATTATCCACAATATCGCGGACGTGAAAATAAGGTTCTTACTCTGGCCGAAAGGGTCAACAATTGTATCATGCGTCCACATTCCGGGAAACCACTTCCACTCGACAGCAAAGAAATGGTTGCTTTTTTATCGTACTTCAAATGGATCAGCAAATTTGTTCCGAAAGATGGTGATTTCAAAGGAGCCAAAAACCTCGAAATTGAATTTCCGGATGTAGCCGCAAGTCCTGAAAGAGGGAAAGCACTCTTTATCGAAAATTGTGCCCGCTGCCACGGAAACAACGGAGAAGGTCAGTACAATGCCGATAAATCCGGTTACACCTACCCGCCTCTTTGGGGGCAATACGGATATCAGCCGGGTTCAAGTATGCACAGAGTCATCAAACAGGCACAATGGCTAAAAAGCAATATGCCGTATGATAAAGTCAGCCCCGGAAAACCGTATCTTACTGACTTGCAGGTACTCGATATTGCGGCCTATGTAAATGATGATTCCGTACACGACAGACCCAATCCTAAAACATTTGATTATCCCAATAAAATGGGCAAACCTATTGATTATGCACACAGCCCTTTTAGTGATAACTTCTCAGAACAACAACATAAATACGGACCTTACAAACCCATAATCGCCTACTGGAAAAAAAATGGCTGGAAAGCAGTATATTAGTATGGTTAATCGGTTAACTGTTTAATCGTTTAATTGTTTATGGTTTGTTGTTTATTGTCCAAACCCCATAACTAATAACTCAAAACCCACAACTCACAACTCACATAATAAAAGCAATGAAAACAAACCTAAAAAACAAACCCATTTTGAGTAGACTATTCATTCTATGCCTATTCGTTTTCAGTATTTCATTAACTGCGCAAATAAAATACTCAGACGGTAACGACAGCTGGAACCCTAACTTACTGGGGAATCACAGAGTTGTAGTAGCCTTTAACGGTACGGGAGATGTTGCCAAAACCACCATCGAATGGCGCAGAAGAGACGAAAAACCCGAACTGAAAAAAATCATTGTTCAGGATGCTTCTGGCAAAACTATTGAAAACATAAAAACAACTGACATCAATAGAGAAAAGGGCACTATTTTCTTTGAACCCGTTTCAGGAAAAGGAACTTATTATGTGTATTACCTGCCATACATTGACGAAGGTGATGCCAATTATCCAAAAGGTGTATATGCCAAACCCGAAGATAAAGCAGCAGCAACCTGGCTTGCTAAAATCAAATCCAATTTAACTGACAATTGTACGGTTACCGAAATTCAGAGTGTAAATGCTTTCAACAGTTTTTACCCAATGGAAGTAATCGCAACTGCGGCAGAAACGAAAGATATTATCGCCAAAAATAGCGGCAGTTCCTTCCTGGTTTTCCCGGAAGACCGCTTGTATTCTATCCGAATGAAAAATGATTTGCCACAAAGATGGATTCAGAAAGGAGTTGAAAACACTTTTTCGGACACGGCGTTAAGAGGCGAATATCTGGCCTTTCAATTGGGTGTTTATGCTTTGCAGAATCTTGACAACGTAAAAGTTACCTTTTCAAATCTAATCAGTTCTACAGGAGCCATCATCGAATCTAAAGAGATCAATTGCATCAATACTGACGGGACTAAATACGATGGATCGTTTTTTGCCAATACAGTTTCAGTTTCAAAAGGAAAAATACAGGCCTTGTGGTGCGGAATCGATGTTCCCCAAACTGCTGCTGCCGGAACCTATAGTGGAAAAGCTATCGTAACTGCCGACGGAAAGTCGAAAGAAATTGTACTTCAGATCAAAGTAACGAATGAAATTACGCAAAACGGCGGCATCGATTCTCCCGAGAAAATGACACGTCTAAAATGGTTAAACTCTACTTTAGCGCAGGAGAATACGGTTATTGCTCCTTACACTCCATTAACTGTAAAAGATACAGAAATCTCCTTATTGGGCAGAAAAGTAATTTTGGGTTCCAATGGTTTTCCAACACAAATTCAAACTTATTTCACACCCGAAATGACAACAGTTGGTTCAAAAGCCAATGACATTTTAAGTTCTCCGTTGGCTTTTCATTTTTTGGATGCCACAGGAAAAGAATCTCTACAGTGGAAAAACACAGGCCTTAAATTTCTGAAAAAAGAAAGCGGAACCGTTTCCTGGGAAAGTATTTCTACATCAAAATCACTTGAAATGGATGTACATGCTTCCTTAGAATTTGATGGTTTTTTAACGTACACCGTAAAAATCACGGCACTTGAAGATGCAGTATTTAATGATATCAATTTCCAAATGCCAATTCAGCCCTCTTCTGCAAAATACATGATGGGATTAGGTCAAAAAGGAGGCGATCGTCCTGCCAATTTTGACTGGAAATGGGATGTTGCGCACAAAAATCAGGATGGGGCTTGGATTGGAAATGTAAATTCAGGATTGCAATTTTCTTTACGCGACGAAAAATACAGCCGTCCGTTAAACACCAATTTTTACTTGCAAAAACCTTTATTGCTTCCAACTTCCTGGGGGAACGAAAATAAAGGAGGAATTACCATCACTCCCAATCCAAAATCGGTTTTGGTGAATGCGTACAGCGGAGCCCGAAACATGAAAAAAGGAGATATTTTGTATTATAATTTCAATTTACTAATCACCCCTTTTCATGCTCTAAACACCGATTTTCAGTGGGATACTAAGTTTTATCACAAATACAGTGATATCGATACAATTGCAAAAACCGGGGCAACAGTAATCAACATTCACCATGCCAACGCCATCAATCCTTATATCAACTATCCTTTCATTGAATTTAAAAAAATGAAAAGTTATATCGATGAAGCACATGAAAAAGGACTAAAAGTAAAAATCTACAATACCGTTAGAGAAGTTTCAAACAAAGCTTACGAGACTTTTGCGTTAAGAAGTTTAGGACATGAAATTTACTCTCCGGGTAAAGGAGGCGGATTCTCCTGGCTGCAGGAACATGTGGGAGACGATTATATTGCAGCCTGGTTTGTACCTGAAATTAAAGACGCTGCCATTGTAAACAGCGGAATGAACCGTTGGCACAACTATTATGTAGAAGGAATGAACTGGCTGACACAAAATGTGGGCATCGATGGCGTTTATCTCGATGATGTTGCTTTTGACAGAATTACCATGAAACGAATCAAAAGAGTCCTTACCAAAGACGGGCATCCAGGAATTATTGACCTCCACAGTGCTAATCAATACAACAAAAGTGACGGATTTAACAACAGTGCCAATTTGTATATGGAACATTTTCCGTACATCAACAAACTGTGGTTTGGAGAATATTTTGACTACGAAAAAAACAATCCTGACTTTTTCCTGACGGAAGTAAGCGGAATCCCTTTTGGATTGATGGGTGAAATGCTACAGGACGGAGGAAATCCGTGGAGAGGAATGGTGTACGGAATGACCAACAGAATGCCATGGAGCCACAATGCAGACCCAAGACCGGTATGGAAATTATGGGATACTTTTGGAATTAAAGGTTCGGAAATGATTGGCTACTGGAGCGAAAACTGTCCGGTAAAAACATCAAACGATAAAGTGCTGGCGACGGTTTACAAAAAAAACGGAACTGCTTTAATCTCTATCGCAAGCTGGGCTGATACTGATGTAAAAGTGAAATTAATTATCGACTGGAAAAAATTAGGAATCAATCCGGCAAAAGCCACTATTACGGCACCTGAAGTATTGAATTTCCAACCGGCACAAACTTTTACGGTAAAAGATGAATTACCGGTATCAAAAGGAAAAGGCTGGTTGTTGATCGTAAAATAACGTCCATTTTATAAAGATTACACACCTTGGTTTGTCATTTCTGTAAAGGTTAGATATTTCGGTAACAAAATTTAACTTTAATAAATTTTGTTGCGATGAGAAATAATAGTCAAGATTCCACTTTAGAACGAAACTATTTA
>NZ_CADCST010000098.1 GCF_902804485.1 Flavobacterium collinsii
GCATAGATTTCTAAACCTTTATTTTCCTGACAATATTTTAGAGCATTTATCAAAATATTTTTTTGATTTAGTCTTGTAAATATATCTATCCATCCTACAGCAGTTATAGTTATAAAATATGCTTCCTCGGTCGTTGTTGCTTTGTATTTTGTAGACATTATCTTTTTTCTTACAAAAATAAAAAATATGACGAGAAATTTTACTTTTTATTTGTGGGAGGTTCAAGGAATAACTTTGTGGGCACAGATTACAAATCTGCGCTATCGTTGCGAAAATATAGCTACGTAAGCAAGACTCACACGAAATATCTTATATTTGAATCATAAAACTTAAGCCTCGATAGCCCGGATTTGCCGTGCGCACAAAGATTGGCTTTTTTTTAATGATTTCTATTGCGTCTTACTGTTGCGGGCACGGATCTTCTAACTAAAATTTTACAAATTGAATACACTCATTAATAATCTACTAATGAAAATAGAAATTAATAAAAAGTACCAGTCAGGTTTAATCGCAAATACTGACCTTCATGCTGGGGGTTTGTTTTTTTGTATAATCTACCAAAATCAACTAGAGTTTTTTGAGAATGGTAAAGTTGAGCTAACAAAAAAGATCGTTGATGCCTTTCGCCCTATGGATGAGCACGATGTTAAACATTTACAAAATTATAAGATTGTTGGAGACTACTCCTTTAATGATAGAGGATATTTGGTTTGTAAGTTTGAGGATTTATTTTGGACATTTACCGGATTGTCTACCGAAAAAGATAGTTCAATTATTCCCTTTAACATTTATGATAGTCGCTTACTAAATAGTTGGGGAGAAGTTTATAAACTTGAAGAAATTATTTAGTGACAGCGGTTTTCAAATATTATTCCCCGCTGGCACAAGTGAAACGCTCGCGCCAGGAAAAGTCTATTTTTTTTAAAAATTCTAAAAATCAAACAAAAACAACTCAAAATGAAAATCTTAAAAACCTTATTTATCTTAGCATTCTTAACATTCTTATCCTGCAAAAAAGAAGACAAATCATTTGAAACTCCCGAAAAAGTGGCTGCCCACACATTGGAAGTTCTTAAAAATATCGATAAAAAAACTAACGAAGAATTCCTGCAAGAAGTAATGACCTATCAGGAGCTTAAAGATTTGGCCAATAACCCAAATGCTAAACTTGGTGAAATTGTAAAAAGCAAGTTCGAATCTGTATCACAGGAAGCGTTTACAGATACTTCAATAAGAGATTTTAATGATATTAAAGAAACTGGTAAAACTTATAATATTGACTGGAGTTCTATAACATTTTCTGAGTTTAAACATTTGGTTATTGAATTTGGCAATATGAAAGGTTTAAGAGTAGAAACATATTTCAAAAATAAAGACGGTCAAATTTACTTTGTGAAATCACAATCATTTTATGATGGAAAAGGCTATAGAATCGTAAAATTAGCCGAAATAGTACCAAAAAGGTAATTGAACCCCCGCTGGCACGAATGTCCCGCTCGTGCACGCAATTTTACACTTTTTCCTCTTTTATAAATCCCCCTTCAAATAAACCTTATGCAAATCATCCAGCAGTTCCATTTCTTCTTCTGGTAAAAGTTGCAGGGCAATTTCCAGTAAAGTCATTACATGAATATCTGAAACCGATACAATACTTGACAAATTTCTGGCATCATCATTAAGCAAAATAATACTTGCTTTAAGTAAATCTGAGACCATTAGATTTAATTCGTTGTAACCCGATACTTTTAACGGTATGCTAAACGAATTATCACTATAATTTTCCGGTTTTAATTTGTTGAATTTATTTCTTCTATTCATTGATTCTAAAAATTCTAAGACTTGTTTTTTATGTTGCATTTCCATGATTTATTATTGTTTTTCTTCGGAACCAAATTAGAAATAACAGATTACTTTTAAGTGATTGTAAACAACCGGTTGTATTCAACCTATTGTTTTAAAACTATTTGCAAACTTTTTTTCAATTCAAAATCTATAAGAGATATCATATATTTGTTAGCGACAAATCTTCCGAAAATCAATTGTGAAGAAATAGCGTTCCCGAACAAAATACACGACCATGCATTTGAATACAAATAAGAACATTGAAGAGCAGATAGAAAATCTAACAATAAGTTTACTTGAGATGGTAAATCTTTATTGTTGGAATGATATATCAGAAAATCTCGTTTATATTCTTTCAGATATTTCAAAAGTAGAAGGCGAAAACTTTTTTATTCAGCGCAGGAATAAAAATAAGCTCAATAAAAATACAAAACCTAAAAATTTTAATGAAGCAATTTTAGATCTTAAAGAAATTTATGATTCAATTTATGACATTAATCTATATGTTTACAAAGCTGAAAAACATCAAACAATTATTGATATCAGATATTTTCCTAAAAGCGAACTTGATCCCGATCATTTAAAAACGGTGGTTAACAACACGCCAATGTTGCATTGCAAAATAGCCCATCCTCCCTATTTCAAAAACGAGGAAAAGAAATTTGATGTCAATTGGGAATTAGGTGGAATAAACTACCATTGGAATATGTTTTGGTGGAAAGCAAACTATAAATGGCACAGACACATTACTTCTTCAGGCAGTTCGAATAAAAGTTAAACAATTAAAAATTTCGGTTGAACCACACGCTCCGAAGTGTTCTTTCTTAAAAGCAACTAGCTTCGCACAACAATTTAATTTAAATTTTAAAATATATTTTGAAATCAAATTAAATATAATATCTTTGCACCTTTAAAATTCTGTTGCATCCTGGAGTTTTAGAAAGAGGGCATAAGTTGAAGCAGCTAAATTTATGCAGAAAGATCTGAAAACTTATTAATTTCAATACTATGAAATTTTTTAAGAAAAAGTATCGATGGATTTGGCAACTATTGATCAACGTTTTAATATTTTTACTATCAAATTAGCATACTACTAATACTTAAATGGATTAGATTAAAAAAGAAAACCTCATCAGAAATGATGAGGTTTTTATATTTTTTGGAATTCCCTCTCTACAAGCTGTCCCCAAATCATACAAGTTTACATTCTCAATCCCACTTCCGAGATGTTTTAAAAGCCGCACAAATTCCTCTACTGGTGCGAGCTTCCTCCTCATGAACACAGGCAAAATAACCTAAAAAGAATATCGCTTCAATCAGGATTGTGGAAATTGATTCAAAAGTTCAATTACGGATTTCCGTAAAATACCTGAATCATAAGAAGTTAGTTTTGGATAAATATTTACAAAGACATTTTTTAAACTTATTTAAATCCTCAAACAATAAAAAACTAATACCACAAAACATGAATGATCTTATAACAAACGGAAGTGAAATTAAACTAAGAATTATTTCTGAAATAAACAATGCTAAAGAATGCATCTATATTGCAATGGCTTGGTTTACTGACAGAGATATTGCAATGGCAATCATTGAAGCAAAAAACAAAAATGTACTTGTTGATGTCATTCTTTCTTCAAATCTTCAAAACGAAACTGTAAAATTAATGCTAAAAGGTGCAGACATAAGTGTTCACGCTTTTGAAACAGGAGACACTAGAGGTGTAATGAATCATAAATTTTGTCTCATAGACAATAAAATTTCAATTAACGGTTCGTACAATTATTCTATCAATGCAAGCCACAATAACGTTGAAAATATTCAAGTCTCGGATGACATTGCGACTTACTCTAACTTCTTATCAGAATTTGAGCGTTTAAAATATAATATTGATCACAATATTGGTATAAATATTAACGTCTCCCCACCTCTTCCCATTCCACAAGTTCAAGCACCACAGTCTATAAATATTATAGACACTTTTTCGCAACAGTTGCATAATCTTGTTTATTCGGCTGCACACATTAGCACGGAAGAATACAAAAAGAAAGGATATGAAAATTCAAAAGAAAGTAACGGAAGTATTGATATTTTCAGAACCGAATATCTCACTATCAAAGAGGAAATTAAAACTTATGCAACCGACGACGGTTTAAACAATAAAAAAAACATCTTAACTTCTAACATCACAAACGCCTTTGAAAGAACAAAAGAAAATCTGGAAATAGAGAAACAAGATAAAATAATACTTGAGAAACGAAATAATGAACTTGAGAAGCGACAAGTTAAAGATAAAATAACCGAATTAAAACAAGAGAAATCGATTCTAGAATCAGGCAACCAAAATACTGGCGAAAAAGGATTATTGCAAATCAATAAGGAAGTTGAAAAAAACAAACTTGAAAGAAGAGCATTGGAACAATCTTTCATAATAAAAAAGTTTTGGACGATTGGTAATATACTAGTACTATTTGCATTAGGCGTGTTTGTTTTTTATCTATCAATCTTTTTTGCTTCAGCTATTTATAAAGTGTTTTTTGAAAGTAATGCAATCCGTGATTCTTTACAAGCTGGAATAACTCCAGGAATTCCACAACTTGTTGATGCAAATGCCATAATTAAAATATTTAAGCAACAAGGTCCTTTATTCGGATTTATTGCTGCACTTTTCTTTCTTATTCCGATTTTATTGTCAAATCTAAAAATTCTCGGAAGTGAAAATAAGATTGTAAATAATCTTTTGTTTTGGGTTGGCTTAATAATATTTGACTTGGTAGTCTCAACTATGGTAGCATTCAATACAGACGAAATAAAAGGTTTATTAGTGGGAAGAGAATCAAAAATGCAAATTTGGGAGGTTGTACATCGTGGCGAGTTTTATTTGATTTTTGCATTTGGAATGTTTCCTCTGATACTTACACATTTTCTAATTGATTTTATAATCAATGCCTATAAAAAGTCGCAAAGAGAAATTGTTGATGCTGAAAAAAACAGAAAAATTCAATTTTTGGATGAAGAAATGCTGGAATTAAACGCAGATAAAGAATCACTTACGAGCAAAGTCAAAGAAAATGAAGATTTGACTAATGAAAATAACGCTAAAATTCTGAAGTTGGAAACAGAAATAAATAATTCTGAAAATCAAATTGAACATAAATATACCGAATTACAAAAACAAATTAAGATCATATTTGATGACCTTAATGCCAAAATAGTAAGCGGTAAACTCTTTACAGATGTAATCTTCGACAGTGTCATTGCGGCCTATAAATCAGGCTTTATAGAGCATCTTCCAAAGTATTACGCTACAGATGAAGTAGCAAACAGAGTCAAAGAAATAGAACAAACAACAATAATATAATAGCTCATGAAAAAAAACATACTCCTTTGTTCTGCTTTACTTATGTTATTATCATGTACTCAGGAACATAAAAAAACGCAACTTCTCTACCAAAATATAGTCATTATTTCAGATCTATCAAGTCGCATAAACAATAAGCCATGTAAAGATATAGATGAAATTCATAAAATACTTCATTTTTTTAAAACTGAATGTGTTAAACCTGGCGAAAAAATTGGGGATCAGTCATCTATCTCCTTTTCTCCATTTTCAGAGAAAACTATTACATCTATTGATATAGGCAAAATTAAAGGTTTCAAAGAAAAACAACGTTTTATAAATTCTACAGAAGAATACAGAAACAAGGGATTGGAACAAAAATTACTTGATTTTCAAAGAGATGTCAAATTCACCTATACAAACACACACAATGACGGATTAGACTTAATTAGTATTTTAAGTGAAAAAATTGCAAACGAACCGATCACTAAAAAAGATACTATTTTAACTGATGGTATAGATACCACATTAGTGAAGTACAACAACCATCTTTATGTTTTCACAGATGGCTATTTAGAATACATCGACAACAAAAGAAATAGTCAATTCTATTTTAGCAATTCTGAAATAGACAAAGTAAGGCAATTTTGTAAAACTAATAATGTTGATATATCCAAAGCCCTCGAAATAAATAGTTCGTTATCCTTGCCACCTAATAAAAGTATTAAAAATCAATACATCAATCTTCATGTACTAGAAACGCACGAAAGAGATAAAAATGATAAATTACAATCTTACAAGTATCCTAAAGGACAAAGAGATAATGAAATTCTACAAGCTGTATGGAAAAAATGGGCAATGGAAAGCGGTTTTAAAAGTTTTGAATGGAAAAAATATTAAGAAAAACTCATAAAAAAGTATTCGAATATTTGAGCTACAATAGCGCAAATCCATTCAGAGAATTCTCCCGACTTTAAACTTACTCTAATCAATCACCAAGAAAAGTAAAACTATTTTAAACGGAATATAGTAACCAGGTACGAAGTCAAGAGGCTTCGTACCTGAAATACCCAAAAACTGTCTGTAAAATGAGTTCATATTTATAATACCGAACTCCTGTACCATAATATAAAACCTCCAGGCCCTTTATTCACTACATATTTGTATTCATTTTAAAAATTAAAAAAACGCAAATATGTACAACGTAATTTCAAAGTTCAGATTTCTCTTTTCGATAAGCATTTGTTTTTGCTTGTTCTCTACCCTGGTTTTTTCGCAAAACAAAATCCTATTTGTAGTTTCCAATCAAGACTATTATGGAACTTCACAAATTAGAACCGCCAATCACTTTGGGGAGATTGCTGTGCCATACGATGTATTCACAAAATCAGGATTTACAATAGATTTTGTAAGTCCTAATGGCGGAGCTGTCCCTATTGGCTATATCAATGCTTCGGATAGTATTCATAAAAAATTCCTTTACAATCCTTTTTTCATGAATAAACTCAAAAATACGATGAAACCCATCGAAGTTGTTCCTGAAAATTATGGTGCTATTTTTTATGGCGGCGGCGGTGCGGCTATGTTTGGCGTAGCCGAAAACACTGTAATTCAAAATCTTGCAAGACAAATTTATGACAATAACGGAATCGTTTCGGCTATTTGTCACGGTACGGCTGGTTTGGCCTATTTGAAAGACACCTCAGGTAAATCACTTTATGCGGGCAGAAAAATAACCGGTTTTGCAGATCAATTTGAAGACAAAAAAGAGGACTATTACAAAACATTTCCTTTTGCCATTGACCAGGCCATAAAACAAAATGAAGGCAACTTTGTGCATTCTGATAAATTAGGAGAAGGCTTTTATGTTACAGATGGCCGTTTTGTAACAGGGCAAGACCCCAGCGCAGGATCAAAAATGGCTTCTGAAATAATCAATCTTATCGAAAAAAACAAACTTGCTGTACAACCACAACCAATTAGAAATCTGGATAAAGTATTCTCGGAGTGGGATAATTCTACGGCTAAATTGGGTGTAGCAGCAGGCCTTTTAAAAAAGGGGCAAATCGTGTATTTAAAAGGTTTTGGAAGTGCAGATTTAACCCATGAAATTCCCATTAATACAGATACCAAATTCCAAATAGGAGCTATGGCCAAGCAATTTACTGCCTTTGCTGTTTTGTTATTGGAAGAACAAGGAAAATTGTCTTTATCTGATGATGTTCGTAAATATATTCCGCAACTACCCGGTTTTGGATCTAAAATCACCCTAAAGCATTTATTAAGTCAGTCCAGTGGTTTACACGATTTTTTAGCTTTAAAAGAAATTGCAGGCTGGAGAGAGAAAGATGTTTTTACACAAAAAGATGCTTTAGATTTAATTTTCCGTCAAAAAAAATTAGATTATGAGGCAGGAACAAAATTTTCACATACTTCTTCCGGACTTATTTTATTAGCCGAAGTAGTTAAACAAGTTACTGGTCAAACTCTTGCTGAATTTTCTCAGGAACATATTTTTCAACCTTTGAAAATGGCCAACACGCTGCTTCGTGATGATAATGAGATGATAATCCCCAACGCAGCTGTTTCGTATCAAACCACTAAAAAAGGATTGAAAAATAACCTCATCAATCATTCCATTGTCGGAACGACCAATCTTTATACTTCGGCAGCCGATTTGAGCCGCTGGTATCTCAATTTTGAAAATCCCAAAGTTGGCAGTAAAAAACTGATCGAAAAACTAACTTCTCCGGTTACTTTAGATGATGGTAAAACTACTTTTAATCCAACGTTTGGAAGACTATTATATGGACAGCAGTACCTACATGCGGAACGTGGTGTTCCAAAAATTTGGACGTACGGTTTAGATGGCGGTTATGCAAGTAATATTTTCATATTCCCCAATCAAAAAGTTACTTCGTTTGTACTTGGAAACAACAACAGATACAATGGCAGTCTTGCTATGAATATGGCCGTTGAAGTACTCGGAAATACCTTTACTCAACCGCCCAGCATTGATTTCAGTAAGCTAAAAACCGTTAAACTATCCGGCAAACTTTTAGAAACCTACTCAGGGAACTACTGGGATAATGAGAGAATGGCCGGACGCAGGATTTATGTAAAAAATGACACTTTACGCTATCAGGAATTGGGCAATGCCAATGAAAGTAAATTAGTCCCTATAGCAGAAAATAAGTTTCAAATGATAATTGATGGAGATGATATCATTATAGTTCAATTTCGCAAGGAAAATGGCCATTTGAAAATGATTTACACTTCTGGTGAAAGTGATGAATATGTGTATGAATACTACAGCCCTAAAACCTATTCTGCTACTAATCTGGATGAATTTTCAGGAACCTATTACTCACAGGATTTAAAAGTAAGTTATACTCTGGCTCAAAATGAAAATGGCTTATTTACAAACAATAAAAATCAGCCTCTTATCAATTTAACTCCTATTCAGTCAGATCTGTTTCTAAGTAGTGCCCGAAATTTAGGAGGTATTCGGTTTATTCGCGATAAGCAGCAAAAAATTACAGGATTTTACATAAATTCTGACAGGATTAAGAATTTACTTTTTGAAAAAATCTAAAATTATGATGCGAATCTAAAGATTCTGTGATACCACCCGACTTTGTACAGCAGTTTAATTTAAAATTAAATCCCTGCAAAATGAGTCTGTTTGTATAATATCGAACTCCTGAATCATATATTTAGAGCTCCAGGCGATTTATTAGTCACATATTTGTAGTTCCCAATCAAGTTGGGAGACTCAGCATAGCTAAATAATATCTTTGCCTATATGGAAAATGGAATTTAGACTTTATGAATTAATTTAGTTCCCAAACCATTTTATGAATTGTAAAACTAAAAATAACGAACAGCTAAATGAAATGCGCAAAAGTCTCTTAAAAGACATTTGCGCATTCTTACTATAAAAAAGCTCTTTCAAGGCTATTACTTTCCTTTCGGCACTCTTTCTAAATATTCTGTTTTTTCTTTTTCAACCGCTATTTTTACCCTTTTATTGAACTTCGTAAAGCGCTTGCGCAATTTTCACTAAATCACCTGTAAGATCCTTTCGGTCTTCATTCATAATACTACAATTTACAAGAATGATGCGTCCAATCTTATTTTTTAAATCAATTGAAACAGAGGTAGTAACTCCGGGATCATTCCCGCCATGGCTGATACTGTGAATCTTATCGTATGTCCAAAAAACGGCTTGATTTTCAGGGCCTTCAAATTTTAAAGGAAACGCCCCTTCACTAAATTGTTTCTGAAAAAGCAACTGATAGTACTCATCCCCTAATATATCTGATTCATTCTGATAGCCTTCGATCATTTCTATAACAAACGAAGACAAATCCTTTACTGTCGAACGCAAACTACCGTCCGGATATGTAACACAACTGTATGTTTTTAGCGTTTTGTCAGGATTAATAAAATCTTTATGTGGTGGCTCATCCTCTGGATATATTTCATATAAAGTTGCATATTTTTTGGCTTTCTTTTCATTGTAAAACCAGTGCGTATTTTTAAGTTCCAAAGGTTCAAATAAATATTTTTTAGTAAATTCATCAAAAGAAATACCTGACTTAATTTCTATCAGATGAGCCATTAAAGCAGACGCTATATTCGAGTAATTGTACTTCTTACCCGCTTTATGAATGTCAAAGTTACGCTTTGAATACAATTTGCCGGATGTATCTAAATAATCTTTAAGAAAAACATCCAGCGCTATATCCGGTCTTTTATTAAGTTGATAAGTACTATAGTAAACCTCTGTAACATCAATAATACCAGAAGTATGAGTAAATAAATGTTTTACTTTTATTATATCGTCCGGAAAGTTAGGATTAATTATCGGATAGGGTAAAATTTCATTGATAGGCGTTTCAGCTGTAAAATACCCTAACTCAATTGCTTTCGCAACCGAAAAGCCTATAAAAGTTTTACTGACAGATGCAATTGGCATGATCGTTTTTTCGGTAAACGGTACTTTGTCTTTGGCATTTGCCCAACCATAACCTTTAGAAAAATAAACAGAATCACCTTTTACAATTCCCACAGCAAAGCCCTGAAAACTGGATTCTTCAAATATTTTATTTAATGTAAGGTTTAATTTCTTAGTCGAAATTTTAGCTGCCGATAATTCTGTTTTTGAATTCATACTTTACTTGATTAGTTTAATAGTTCATTTAAAATTATAACCAAACCAAGATAATTATAAGGCGTAAGCTATTTCTTAATATTTATGTTAATTAAGATAATTTTATCAGATGCCATTTCTTTAAATAATTTCTGGTATTCAAATACTTAGAAGACAAGAATACCAATAACCACAAGTAATCAAAACAAGTTATCTTTTTTTTGTCAATATTGTAAACTTGAATTTTAATCCCATTAGAATATATATTTAAAAAGAAGATCCATCGAAATTAAAATCACGCTGCGACAGCACAATCGACCTTTTTTTGCTCCATAATCTGCATATCAATTATTTTTTGAGCTACAGTTCCTCTTTCGAATAAGCGAATAAACTTAAAAACGGCACTCACAAAATAACCGGGGTTTGAAACTAAACGAGCAATTTGGGTTATTCTCACGTCTCTTTCATGTGTACAGGATTCTCTTTTGTCTTCCGGAACCGCTACAAATTCGTTTGCAAATTTCCACGCGCCGTCTCTCGCGGTTTCCATACTAAAATCAATAAAAAAGGTATCTACTTTGCCTGTTACTTTAAGTATCCATGTGAGCGTTGGCCAAATTTTAATCAGACACTTTTCTACACTTCCTACGAGACTGCTTAAAATGGTATTTATTTTATCGAAATCCGCTTTTAAATCCGCTATGTCTTCAACTGTACTGATCTCAGCGGCAGCTATACCCAAATCCAAATTTATATGAGCATTCATTCCGAGTAATAAATGCTGAAGAACGATCGGCCAAAACTTTTCGGCTTGTTCAAAGGCAAAACCCCAACATTCCGATGGTTTCTCTTTGGCTTTATATTGGTAATACGCCTTTAAATACCGATTGGCAAAAATAACATCCAGTTTTTCCATTCGTTCTCCATTTTGAAAAGAGCCATTTTGGATACCTTCTTTTACTTTTACGGTAACTTCACGGTATAGGGTAGCAAACAAACCTATAGCGCTTTGTTCTATTTTTGACAGGGCTATTATTTCATCCAGTAACTGAATGACTTCGTCTATTGTTGTAGCTTGTTTTATATTCATTTCTAATGGGTTAAGATTATTTTTGGCAGAACGAATATAATTATTTTAATCTTTCAAAATGTCTTTTTTGAAGCATTTATCTTGTTATTTTTCAATTTAAGAAAAAAGAAGAATCTCCTATTTTATTCGTACATGCTTTTCTTGTCTTCATACCTAAAAATGGAGCGTTTAAGACATTTTTTAAAAAGCCAGTTTCTTAATTACCTACTTTCAACTATTCAAAAAGAGATAACTACAAAAATTAACTAAAGACCCCCACTATGAAAACTACAAAAAAAGTATTGCTTTTAATCACCCTTATCTCACTCTGTGCCTGTAAAAAGGATCCAAAGACAGAAAAAGACACTTATACAACTGTAAATAAAAGTGCCGCTACTTCTACTTGTTTAGCTCCTGCTAATTGGTTTAGGATTGTAAACAACACCCGCCAGACTCCTCCGCCAAATGAAGGACCAACAAGCGTATTTGCTAACAATACAACGGTAACAAATTGTGACTTTCATCAATGGTCCTGGCAAAAGTTTCTTTGGCTCACCAATGACGTCAATGGACTGCCATTATTTATGCGTAAATTAATTCAGGTGACTGCGGAAGGTAAAATAGTAGATTCACGTGAAGGAATTGTTCTAAGAGATACCGCTCAGGCAAGTTCTACTACTGATATTTTAAAAACGCCTAAATATAAATCGGGTGTTCCTAAATCTACTACGGTCTATTATTCTATATTCACGGATAGTCTTCTCTACAATGCAATGCGAAAATATGGTCCAATGGTAAAAAGAGACCCCTCCCTAGTGAAAGACAAAACTTTTCCTGTAGGCTCATTAGAACTTAAAACCTCCTGGATTGATGCGAGTGCTCTTAAAGATCCTTCTACTTATTTTATTACTCAGGGTGTAATCAATGGAGTAAAAAAAAGAGTAGCTCTTTTAGGGATGCACGTAGTGGGAGTTGTAGAGAATCATCCCGAATTTGTATGGGCTACTTTTGAACATGAAAATCTTGCACCTGCTTATGATTGGTCAAAAGCCACACCAACAACTGATGCACCGGTGACGAGTAAAATTGATTATCCTTTTTTTAATAAAAACGACACTGCAACCGTTAAAAATATAACTACACAAAATGGAATTTATACAGATGTCTTTTCCCTTTACAAATATGGTGTTCCTGTTGAAAAAGTAATAAAAGGTTCTCACAATGTTCAGGTTTATATGCAAACGAGTCAAAATGGTTCACAAAACTTCAATAATATTCGTACTATCAATCAAAGCGTTAAAACACAGCTGAAAGGTATCTGGAATAATTATTTTTACAATGGCTCATTATGGATTAATACAGCCGGATACAACACCACTCAGGCCCAGGCAGCTCTATTAAATTCGTTATCTGATACTCTTTCAGACTCTAACCCTGGAAAATTAACCAGAGGTTCTGTTGCAGCCTACAATATTACGATGGAAACCTATGTTCAGGCAGGATTTAGTCCAACAACAATAAACAAAACTTCAGTTAACGATCTTGTTAATTGCTTCTTTTGCCATAATACATCTCATAAAGGAGTTATTTCTCCCCTTAATATAAGCCATGTTTTTACAGGATATGTAGGCAATCTGAAGGGGTTAAACAGAACACAAATCAAACAAGAACATGTTAATGAATTCTTGAGAGAATCTAATTTGCGTCTAAAATTAAAATAACCCAATAGCAAACCTTTTACTTTAAGGCAAAGCTGAAATTTATAATTACAAAAACCACAAGCTTCTGTTTGTGGTTTTTATGTTTTATTCATGGGCAATAAGATTAGAAATATCCAGAGTTTTTTCACGCAGATTCCGCAGATTTTTACTTTAATTCTTTCTGTACAGATCTTTAAACACATAGAAACATAGCTCAAAATGCGCGTAAAAGGTGTTTCACTTAAAATAAACCGCATAGCTATGTACTTCTTTTCTCTCCCAGATTTTGCAGATTTAAATAAATTTTATAAAATCACTCCACGCAAATCTGCGGAAACAAAAAACCCTTTGTCCCTTTGCACCTTTGCCTCTTTGTAACTTTATAACTCTATAATTTCAATACCACTTTTAAAATTCCTAATTTCGCTTCGAATAAGAAAGAGAAAAATGAAGGTCTGTATTGCTGAGAAACCAAGTGTAGCACGTGAAATCGCATCCGTTTTGGGAGCTAATACCAAACACGACGGGTATTTTGAAGGCAATGGTTATGCTGTAACTTACACTTTTGGGCATTTATGCACCTTAAAAGAACCCAATGATTACAAACCCCATTGGAAAAGCTGGGATTTGAACAACTTACCCATGCTTCCTGAGAAGTTTGAAACCAAAGTGGTAGAAAATTCAGGAATCCAAAAGCAGTTTAAAATCGTAAAAAGTCTATTTGACAAGGCCGAAGTAGTTATCAACTGCGGGGATGCCGGGCAGGAAGGAGAACTTATTCAGCGTTGGGTAATGAATGAGGCGCATTATAAGGGTGAAGTACAACGTTTGTGGATTTCGTCTCTAACCACCGAAGCCATCAAAGAAGGTTTTGAAAACCTGAAACCCTCCGAAAACTATGACAATTTATTTTATGCCGGATTTTCAAGAGCCATTGGCGACTGGTTACTGGGAATGAATGCTACGCGTTTGTATACCGTAAAACATGGCGGTTACAAACAAGTATTGTCTATTGGACGCGTGCAAACACCAACATTGGCCATGGTTGTCGACCGATTTAAAGAAATCGAAAATTTTAAACCTCAGCCCTATTGGGAATTACAAACTTTATACAGAGAAACACTTTTTAGCTACGAAGAAGGACGTTTTCTGAAAAAAGAAGACGGAGAACTTTTAGCCAACAAAGTCAAAGAAAGTGAATTCGAAATTGTTTCTGTTGAAAAAAAGAACGGAAACGAGTACGCTCCAAAACTATTTGACTTAACGGGATTACAAGTATACTGCAATACTAAATTTGGATTCTCGGCAGATGAAACGCTTAAAATCGTTCAAACTTTGTACGAACAAAAAGTAGTTACATATCCCAGAGTCGATACCACTTTTTTACCAAATGACATTTACCCAAAAGTACCGGGAATTCTGCAAAAATTATCCAAATATGCCGAATTAACGCAACCTCTTTTGGAGAAAAAAATAAAAAAATCGCCAAAGGTTTTCAACGATAAAAAAGTTACGGATCACCATGCAATTATTCCAACCGGAATAGAAGCTCATTTACAATTCAATCAGCAGCAAGTCTACGACATTATTACAAGACGTTTTATTGCCGTATTTTATGACGATTGTCTGGTCGCTAATACCACAGTAATTGGAAAAGCAGCCGAAGTGACTTTTAAAGCCACCGGAAAAGAGATCTTAAAAAAAGGATTTCGCGTTGTATTCGAAGATCCAAACGCCAAAGAAAAAGAAGCCGACTTATTACCCAGTTTTGTGGTGGGCGAAAAAGGCCCGCATGAACCTTCGTTTCTGCAAAAAGAAACCAAGCCACCCAATCAGTTTACCGAAGCAACTTTGTTACGTGCCATGGAAACCGCAGGTAAACAAGTCGATGATGAAGATCTCCGCGAACTGATGAAAGAAAACGGTATCGGGCGTCCGTCAACAAGGGCCAATATTATCGAAACACTTTTCAAGCGCCAGTACATCGTTCGAAACAAAAAACAGGTTTTACCAACACCAACAGGAATTCAGCTTATTGATACCATTCAAAACGAACTTATCAAATCGGCTGAACTAACGGGTTCCTGGGAGAAGCAATTGAAAGATATCGAAAAAGGAACTTATACCGCCGGAGCATTTATAAAAAACATGAAACGCATGGTCGAAGCTCTGGTTACCGAAGTGCGAAGCGAAACCAGACACGCCAATATTTCTCATGCTGCGACGATTGAAAAACCAGTTGTAAAAGCAGAAAAAAAGAAAGCTGCGGGTATTCTGGCTGAAACCTGTCCGAAATGCCAAAAAGGAAACCTTATAAAAGGAAAGTCGGCCTTTGGATGCAGCGAATATAAATCGGGTTGCGATTTTCTCCTACCCTATACTTTTGCTGAGAAAAAAATATCTGAGAATCAATATTTAAGACTAGTCCAAAAAGGATCAACAGTAAATATAAAAGGTTTCAAAACTGAAGAAGGAACTGTTGAAGGTTTGATTCGTTTTGAAGAAAATTACAAACTCAGATTAGAAACGAAAAAAACAGCTCCGAAAGCAAAAACTGCCGTAGCATCAGATGCCTTAACGTGTCCGAAATGTAAAAAGGGTACCGTTCTGAAAGGAAAAACTGCCTATGGTTGCAGTGAATATAAATCAGGTTGCGATTTTAAAGTTACTTTTGATGACGTCAGAACCAAACTAAAAGATCAAAAACCAACGAAGGAATTGGTTTATTCGATACTTTGTGAATTTTGATAGATGTGAAATGTTAGAGGTTAGAGGTTAGAGGTTAGAGGTTAGAGGTTAGAGGTTAGAGGTTAGAGGTTAGAGGTTAGATGTTAGATGTTAGATGTGGGACGTTAAATATGAATTACGTTACTATTTTACTTTTTGCTTTTCACATCTCACTTTTCACATCTCACTTTTTAAAACAAACCATTCTTTTTCATACTTTAGTACTTCCATTTAAAATCAAAACTCATAAATATGTTTCAAAAAATTACTCTCTTAGCTCTTGTTTTAGTTGCAGTTTCTTGTCAAAAAAAGGAATCCGCCGAAAAAGATAAAATCAAAGTTGCAGACTGGCTCATTGGGAACTGGGAAAACAAATCTCCAGAGGGTGTTCTGACCGAAAACTGGCAAAAACTAAACGATAGTACTTTTAGTGCTTCCTCCTATTTCATAAAAGAAAAAGACACCATTCATTTCGAAACTATCGTTCTAGCACAAAAAGACGAAACGCTAACTTATATTGCAACGGTGAAAGGCCAGAATGATGATAAACCAGTAGCTTTTCAATCGACTGCTGAATCAGACAAACAATTGGTTTTCGAGAATTCTAAACACGATTATCCGCAAAAGATAACCTATACAAAAGGTGCGAATAATACTTTAACTGCTGAGATTTCAGGGAATTTAAACGGTAAACCAAGTTCGGAAAAATTTGTGATGGTAAAGAAGTAATAAGACCAACGCGTTATGTTCATAATTCTAGTTTTTTCTTTTTTTGGTTTATGCATTTTAGTGAATTTAATATTGTATTTAAAAAATTCATTTATCCCCAAGTCTTTTATATTAATTGAAAATGAAATTGTTTCTTTTGAAGAAAGAATAAAATGGCGTGACACGAACGGAAATCCTAGTACTCCGGAGATTAGAAAAACATATTATGTTCCAATCGTTGAATACACTTACAATGATAAAAAACATGTTTATCAAAGTAAAATTCCGATAATGTTAGATAGTCCTAATTTTAATCTAAAAATGTTATTGTACATTAATCCTGAGAGCCCTACAGATGCCAGACATAGATTTAAAAAATAGCAAGCAAGAATTATACAACGGATACAGTAGACATAATGAAACCAAGAGCATTATAATTGATTTCATTAATAATAAAATCTCTTCATTTATTTTTAGATATAATAGAACAGACAAAAATTCGCTTGTTTCATATAGCACTTTTGATTTTAATTTCTGCTACATAGAAAATGAGATAGAAACGGAATTGTTTTATATAAATTGCGACCATTCAAGAAAAACGTTACTTTCCTTTTTAGAAATTCTTCAATATATCGAAAATAATTACGATGTCAGCCTAACAAATGAGTTTTATAATGATGGCTATTTTTATGATAAAAAAAATGAAGAAATAGTTAGATATTTATATCGCTAAATACTTTTAAGTAGCTAATATCCCTTTTTAACCCGGGTTTATTTTTTTTAACATTCTATAAAACAATTCTAACGGATTAAAATCCATCGCTACAAAGTAGTTCATTCTTCCGGAATTAAAAAAACTCAGAACCTTAGCAACTTAGCATCTAAGCCCCTCAAAAAAATCACTCGTTTTCCCCGATCTTATTCACCATAAAGATCATGAGTATTCCTAAAAGCGCCATTACCAAAAATGCCCACTTCATACTTAAATATTCGGATATAAACCCTACCATTGGCGGCACCAGTAAAAAGCCAAGATAACCAATAGTAGAAATCGACGTTAAGGCAGAACCACTACTTAGTTTTGATGATCTTCCTGCGATACTAAATACAAGCGGAACCACACAGGAAACCCCAAACCCAATCAAGACATAGCCAAAAATAGTCGGGTAAGCAAACGGCAGGATAAAGCAAATACCAAATCCTAATGTGATTAAAACACCACTGTAAAACAGAATTCGTTTGGTACCAAATTTCATTACGCCATAATCACCAAACAAACGTCCAAGAGTTACTGCTGTTGCAAAAAAGACAAATGCTGCACTGGTTAACTTTGGAGAAGCTTTTAATATGTTTTCAAAATAAATTCCGCTCCAATCGTACATCGTATTTTCGCAAGCCATAGACACAAAACAAATCAGGGCAAACTTAACCAGATTTTTTTCGGGCATCGAGAAGAACTTCTTTTTAACCGGTACGGGTTCATTATGAATACTCAGTGGGTAAAAACAAGCGGTTAGTGCGAGCATAAAAACACTTACTCCCAGTAAATGATGTGACGGTGCAATATGTTGTGTTACCATTACGTATCCCAATCCCGCTCCCGAGAAAACTGCTATACTCCAAACGGCATGAAAACGGGTTATAATAGAATGTGGATATAGTTTTTGAACCTCCAAAGATTGTGCATTAATAGATAAATTGAAAATATTACGCGACGCACCAAAGATTAAAAGCACAATAACCAACTGCCACACAAAAGCAACCAATCCAGGTAAAGACAATACAATATTAAACATGATTGCTCCCAGCAACATAACATAACGGCTGCTGTATTTATTCAAAAGCTTTCCTGTAAAAGGCATCGTTAACATTAAACCAATCGGAAAGGCAAATAAAACTGCTCCAAACTGAGCTTCGGACAAATGCAATTGCGCCTGTATGTGTGGAATACGGGATACCCAGGAAGAATATCCAAATCCCGAAAGGAAAAAAAACACAGTATTGGCCAAACGATATCCTTTGGCAGAATACTGTAGTTTTTTCAAGAAAGGTAAAATCATATCAAGAGCTTCATTTTAAAACACAAAATTAAGGCATTCAAAGTGTAACTTCTACCCTTTTTACGTTTTTTAATAAACGTCAGAAATTTAATTCATTCCAATCATTCCTCAAAGAAATTAAAAAAAACTACCCCAGATTTAACTCAAAGTTCATGAAATCAAACTAAACATTATTTGTTAAAGAAATATTAATTTTTACATTTGCACTGTTTTTATTAATTCTAAATAAAAATAAAGCTCTAACCAAATATTATAAAATGAAATATTCTTTTCAGAAAACCTATCGTTTTCTATTTACAGTCAGTTTCTTTTTTTCTGTTCTTTGTTCATTTGCCCAACAAAACTTCGGAAAAATAAAAGGAACGATAACAACATCTGATGGCGATGCTGCCGCTGGAGTAAATGTCATTCTTAAAAACTCAAAATACGGTACCGTTACTAACGACGATGGTACTTTTGAACTGAACAGAGTAAAAGCAAATACTTATACTTTGCAAATATCTTTAACAGGCTACGAAACTACAGAACAAGTTGTAGTTGTTACTGAAACCGAAACATCCGCTGTTAATCTACAATTAAAAGTTTCTAACAAAGAATTACACGAAGTTGTCGTGAATGGCAAAAAAAGCATCTTATCTAAAAAAACCGATTACGTAGCAAGAATGCCACTAAAAAATCTGGAAAACCCTCAAGTTTACAGCGTTATTCAAAAAGAACTTTTACAGGAACAAATTGCAATAGACATTAGAAGTGCAGCTGTGAATGCACCCGGTGTAACCACAAAAATTTATCCATCAGGGGGACTTGAAATTTCATTTAGAGGTTTTAGCACCGGTGTCAATGCACGAAACGGAATGGAAAATATGACGGGGCGAAGCTCTATTTCTATTGATAATGCAGAACGAATTGAAGTTCTTAAAGGTCCTTCGGGGACTTTATTTGGGTCGTCTGTTTCTTCTTTTGGAGGTGTTGTAAATTTAGTTACCAAAAAACCTTTTGAAACTAAAAAAACAGAAGTATCCTATACTGGAGGAAGTTTTGGATTAAACCGACTAGTGCTTGATGTTAATACTCCTCTAACACCTGATAACAACGTATTGTTTCGATTAAACGCTGCGGTAAATACCGAAAAGAGTTTCTTAGACTATGGTTTTAGCAAAACATTCCTGATAGCGCCAAGTCTTACTTACAAAGCAACCGATAAACTAACCTTAAGTATTGATACCGAAATCTACAATGTAAACAACACACGTCCTACTTACGGACGTTTCTACGCTCCGGGAATTACAAATCCAACGGATTTAAAGGTAGACTATAGAAAAAGTTTATTTCACGATGACCTTGATGCCAAAACTTCATCAACAAAAGTTTTTGTTCAGGCAGAATATCAATTGGCAGAAAACTGGAAATCTACTACTGTTTTCTCTTTTATAGATGAAAATGTAGATCGCAGTTATCAATATTACACCCAATGGACTTCACCTACAGAAGTAAAAAGAAGCGTATCCCGTTTTGGTCCAATATTTAATCAATTTACGAATATACAAGAAAACATTAACGGTCAGTTTTCTACCGGAAGCATCAAACATAAACTTTTATTAGGGACTAATTACAGATTCTCAAAAGGTACTTTTAATTATGGTGCCACGCCAGTTCTGGACACTATCGATGTCACAAAACCTTTTGATCCTATCCGAAAAAAACAAGTTGATGCAGTAGTATCTCAACTTACATGGGCAGTTCCGGACGAACAAATATTTAGTATTTATGCCTCAGATGTGATAAGCTTTACAGATCGTTTATCAGCCATGTTGAGTCTTCGCATGGACAACTTCGTTCAGAAAAAACTGGAAGACACAAAGGGATATAACCAAACTGCTTTATCTCCTAAATTAGGTTTAGTATACGAGGTTGTTAAAAATCAGGTTTCTTTATTTGGAAATTATATGAATGGTTTTCAAAATTCGGGTCCGGTAAATCAGCCAGACGGAACCTTATTAATATTAAAACCGGTTTATGCCAACCAATACGAAGGTGGGGTAAAAGCAGAAGCATTCAATAAAAAATTAAGTACAACATTAAGTTACTACAACATTACGATTGATAATGCTACAAGAACAACTTCTGAAGGATTTAGTGTTCAGGATGGTAAACAAGTGAGTAAGGGAATTGATTTTGAATTTATTGCCAATCCGGTTGAGGGTTTAAATGCTATGCTTGGGTATGCTTATAATGACAATCGCATCGTAAAATCATCTGATGCTGCTATTGAAGGAAATAAAGCCAGCGGAGCTCCGGAAAATGTAGTTAATTTTTGGATATCATATAAATTTCAAAACAAATTAAAAGATTTAGGACTTGGTTTTGGAGGTAATTATGTAGACAAACAATACAAGTTTGAAGACCAAAGTTTTTACAGCCCATCTTATTCTGTTTACAATGCGACCGTATTTTATGATAAGCCAACATGGAGAATCGGCGTTAAATTCAACAACATAAACAATAAAAAATACTGGGACTCTTATGGAATGGCGCAAGCTCCTGCTAACTTATTAGTAAACTTAACTCTTAAGTTTTAATATAATTTGCAATAAAAAAACACCTCTACTTTAGAGGTGTTTGCATTTAAAAGAAAACCAGTTCCTTATTAATTTCCCGCAATTATTCACTGATAACATTAACCAATCAAAAAAATCATGAACAACTTTGAAAAACGAATTAAAAATTCTCAATTCGTAATCTATCTCTTTTTACTCTTTTCTTTCAGTGCTTTTGCTCAGCAAAACAACGGAAAGATTAAAGGAACAATAACAACATCTGATGGCGAACTGGCTGTTGGCGTTAACATTATCCTTAAAAGTTCAAAACACGGTACCACCAGTAATGAAGACGGTGCTTTTGAATTTAACAGAGTAAGACCAAACACCTACACTTTGCAAGTTTCTTTAGCCGGTTATGAAACTCTGGAACAGGAAGTAATTGTTTCGATCAATGAAACTACAACACTTAACTTACAGTTGAAGGTTTCAAACAAACAGTTAAAAGAGGTAATCATTACCAATAATCGAGGAAAAACTTTTCCTAAGCAAAGTACTTATGTTTCAAAAATGCCTTTAAAAAATGTCGAAAATCCACAGGTTTACAACATTGTTTCTTCTGAATTAATTAAGGAACAAGCCATTACAAATTATGAAGACGCTTTAAAAAATGTACCCGGAATTCAAAAATTATGGGAATCTACAGGTCGTGGCGGCGATGGTGGTTCGTATTATAGTCTTCGTGGATTTGAAGTCCAGGCCAATATTGTAAACGGATTACCGGGTTTAACAAACGGAAGTTTAGATCCCGCAAACGTTGAACGCATCGAAGTCATAAAAGGTCCATCCGGAACTTTATTTGGCAGCAGTTTAGTGAGCTACGGCGGACTTATTAATACCGTTACCAAAAAACCCTACAGTGGTTTTGGAGGCGAAGTATCTTATCTGGCCGGAAGTTTTGGTTTAAACAGAGTGACTGCCGACATCAATACTCCACTGGACGACGCAGATAATGTTCTTTTCAGAATTAATACTGCTTATCAAACTGAAAATAGTTTTCAGGATGCCGGATTTCGTACTTCATTTTTTGTAGCTCCTTCCCTTTCATACAAAGTAAACGATAAGCTTTCCTTTTTGATCAATACGGAATTAATGCTGGAAGAAAAAACAACGCCGTCAATGCTGTTTTTAGGCAGAGATTCTGCTTTGCAATATGCTAACTTAGCCGAATTAAACTATAATACCGATTTATCTTTTTACAGCAACGATCTATCAATAAAAAATCCAAGATATAGCCTTCAGGGACAGATGACCTATAAAATTTCTGAGCAATGGACTTCACAGACTGTTTTATCAAGAAGTTCATCAAAATCAAGAGGTTATTACAGTTATATCTATGACAATGAAAACGGAAATAAAGATTTTGGATTTAATATCACCAAAGAACAATCACAAACTGTAACGACTGATATTCAGCAGAATTTTATTGGAGATTTCAAAATTGGTAACATGCGCAATCGTCTTGTGGCTGGTCTTGATTATTTTGAAAGAAATGTAATGAGTGGAGGTTCCGGTTATGGCCGTCTTTACAACATTACCGCACAAGGCGAAGTGAGACAATTAGACCCTGCCGCCCCTTATTATCTAACGCAAACATCTGTTGACAAACTACTGGCAAACAGACCGGCAGGAAACTTTAATCCGCAGGACGCTACTTACAGTGTATATGCTTCCGACGTGCTTAATATTACATCAAAACTGTTAGCGATGGCAAGTTTAAGAGTAGATTATTTTGATACTAAAGGTGATATCAAAAATAAAAATGACGATTATACACAAACCGCTTTGTCGCCAAAATTCGGGTTGTTATACCAGCCAATTGAAGACAAATTATCTGTATTTGCCAATTATATGAATGGTTTCAGAAACATTGCACCAGCCGTAAATTATGATACTGATGGTAATTTAATCGGAACCAAAACTTTCGAACCGGAACATGCCAATCAATTGGAATTTGGTGTAAAAGCAAATGTTTTTGAAGACAAATTAAACGCAACTATTAGCTACTACAATATTAATGTAGCCAATTTGGTAACCAGCAACCCATTGTACAGTTCACAAGGTGGTGAAGCGCAAAGCAAAGGCTTTGAATTTGATTTAAATGCCGCACCAATAAAAGGATTAAGTATTATTGCTGGATACAGCTATAACGACAGCAAAATTACAAAAGGTGATGTTGGTAATGTTTGGCTGGAACAAGGCAAAAGGCCATTTTGGTCAGGCCCAAAAAACCTCATAAATCTATGGGCAACTTATAAATTTGAAGAAGGTACACTCGAGCATTTCGGTCTAGGTTTTGGAGGAAATTATGCGAGTGAAAATGCCATTTTGGACAGTTCTAAAACCGGAAAATTTGTATTACCGGAATATACTGTTATTAATGGTTCTGTTTTCTACAATTCAAATAAATTTCGCGTAGCCTTTAACATCAACAATATTGCCAACAAAGATTATTTTAATGGTGGATGGTCAACCCTAAATCCGCAAAAACCAAGGAATATTGTCGCGAGTTTCGCCTACAAATTCTAATATACTATTCTCTGAATATAAAAGAGAGGCTAATTTAAGTTAGCCTCTTTTTATTTTTTTAGCTTACTGGGCAAATAGCCAAAAGTCTTTTTGAATGCTACTGTAAAATGCTGTGGATTTTTATACCCAACCTCTTCTGAAACAACAGCAATCGCGAATCCTTTTTCTACGATTAACTTTTTGGCATACTCCATTCTTATCGTAGTCAGATAAGCAAAAACCGAGACTCCGTAAATTTGCTTGAAATATTTTTTTAATTTAAAAGTGTTTAGTCCAATATTCGCAGCAAGGCCGGAAAGACTGTGATTCTCTCTAAATCGGCTTTTTAGAATGGTTTCCAGCTCTATGATCTTAGAATAATCATACGGGCTTAATTCTGCCAATTCTTCTTTGTTTTCATTTTCATTAATGATTGTAAACAAATACGAAATTATCTCTACTACTTTCGATTCCAAAAAAGCTTTTTTAATAACTCCACTGTAAGTACAGCCTGTTATTTCGGTTATTATTTTTTGCAATTGTGGCGAAATCACCCGACTCTTATCCCACATCAGAAAGGCAGTTTTTTTCTCAATAGCTTCAGCCAATAGCGGAATTGCTTCTTTTAAATTAGAGTGAAACAATTGCTGCAAATAATCTGTCGTAAAACTTATTTCGACCGTTTTTCTTTTTTGAGTCCTAAAGTTCAGGTTTCCTTTGATTACTGGTAAATAGAAGAAATTGTAATGTCCTTGAGGAATGTAGATTCTTTTTTCTTTTTTATTATCAGGGCAATATTCATTATCCCCTTCTATTTCAAAGTGCAGTTTTATAAACGAGAAATCATGTTCTACAGCTACCGAATAGAAATCTTTTGCAATTGTTACATCTTTAAATTCCAGTTGTACCCCATTTAATGTAATACTTGTTAAGACTCCTTTTATGCCATTAAAATTATGTTCTTTTCGCTCTTCAATTAAGGTTTCACTAAACGGAATAGGATTGTCAATGAGCAGCACTCCGTCTTCATAAATTTCGCTTCTTAACTGACTTTTCATATAATTCCTTTTGCGTTTATTTTAATCCTTTTTACGGCTTTTGCCGATACCTCTATACTATACTTTTGCGTAAAATTATCAAAATTTTAATCAATCTAAATAAGAATAATATGTCATTTGTTAAAAACAAACAAAATCCATTGTATTACAAGATTTTACAACTCAGTTTTTTGGTGGTATTTTTCATTTCTAATCAAATTATTGCGCAGGAAAATGCCTCAATAAAAGGAAAAGTAACCTCAGCCGATGGAGTTAATTCCGAGCATATCAATGTTACCTTAAGTGGACTTAATTTCAGCGTTGAAACCAATCAGGATGGTAATTACGAATTTAAAAATGTTCCCTTTGGAAACTACACTCTAACCTTTTCTTTTTTAGGACTTGAATCTCAGGAATTAATCGTAAAAGTAGAACTGACTAATCAGGTTTTGCCTAATATTTTCATGAAAGAAAGCAATTCACAGCTTCGTGAAGTGGTAGTTTCCGCACAGCGCCAAAATCAATTTGCTCAGAAGAAAACACAATTTGTATCAAGACTGCCGTTAAGTAACATCAACACTCCCCAGTCGTACACCGTGGTTACAAAAGAACTTCTAAAAGAGCAATTGGTTACTGATTTTCCAACAGCAATGAAAAGTATTACGGGTGGTGGTTATGTACAGACTAATGACGGAAATGTGTCTGCTTATTTAAGAGGTTTCCGTTCTGACGGTTATTTACGTGACGGAATGGTTTCTTATGTACGAGCGCCCATAGATCCACAAAACTTTGAAAGAATTGAAGTAATCAAAGGACCATCTGCCGTATTTTTTGGTTCTTCTTTTAATAATATATCCAATTATGGAGGTGTTGTGAATCGTGTTGTAAAACGTCCTTTTAATGGTCAAAAAGCTGAACTTAGTTACACCACCGGAAGCTGGAACCTAAATCGTCTGACTGCTGATTACAATACTACTTTAAACGATGACGGAACGGCTTTGTTTCGTATCAACGGAGCTTATCATTCTGAGCAAAGTTTCCAACCGGAAGTTTTCCAAAAAAATTATTTAATTGCTCCCTCTTTTTCTTATCAGGTAAACGACCGTTTATCAATTTTGGTGGATGCAGAATTATATAAAACCGACCGAAATTTATTTTTTGCCAGAGGGGTAAGTCCGGCTCTAATTGCTAAAAACAATTCATGGGATGATTTGAAATGGGATTTTAATACTTCGTACCACAGCAGAAACATGGCAGCCAAAATGTTCTCAAGAACCTTCAGAGCTTTAATTGATTATAAAATTACGGATCACTGGTCTTCAAAAACCGGATATACCTCATCGTCTATCGATACGGATGGAAAATACATCAGACTGGTGATGATGACAGATAAAATGCTGCAAAGAAATTTCATCGAATATCATCCGCGTGAAGCAGGTTCAAATCAAATTCAACAAGATTTTACAGGCATTCATACGTTTGGAAAATTTGAAAATAAAGTTGTTGTCGGTGGTACCTATACCACAATGTATGATGATTATCAGCGTGCTTTGTATCGCGGTCCGTTTATCGAATACGATCAGATTGACGTAACTACCGGAGCTGTGCCGCCAATGACCGAAGAAGCCTGGGATGACAAATTAAAAACCGTAAATGCATCGGTTGCTAATACACAAACAGAAACTAACAATTTAGGGATTTACCTGTCAGATGCCATCACTTTCAATAAAAAATTCACTTTCCTTGGAGGATTGCGTTTTGATCGAAATTTTCAGAAAAGCATTAAAACAAACGGGGTTGTCACCAGTCCTTGGTTCAACCAAAATACAATGGCATGGAAGGCCGGTTTTGTATATGCACCACTGGTAGATCAATTCTCTGTATTTGCAAACATCCAAAACGGATTCTCGAACATTGCTCCTGCTTTAGGTAAAACTGGAATAGAAAACTTTGATCCGGAAGAAGCAAATCAATGGGAAATTGGAACGAAACTCAATTTTATTGAAGGCAAATTAGTCGCCACAGTAAGTTATTACCAAATCGCCATTAAAAACGGCTTACGAAATGTTATTGAAGGAGCCAATACCTACAGCATTCAGGATGCAGAAAAAAGCAGTAAAGGTTTTGAAGCCGAAATTATTGCCAATCCGTTTCAGGGTTTCAACGTAGTGGCAGGTTACACAAAAAACAGCGCAAAATTTGTAAAAGCTTCAAATGCGGCAATCATTGGTAACAACTTAGATTATTCTCCTGAGGAAATGGCCAATTTCTGGATGAGTTACCGTGTGTTAAAAGGTAAAGTTGAAGGACTTGGAGTTGGTTTCGGAGGTAACTATGTGAGTAAAATTTTCATGAACGATACCAACACTTTCAGTTCTAATGGTTATACCGTTTTTGACGGTTTATTGTTCTACGATCAGCCGAAATACAGACTGAGCATGAAAATCGACAATCTCTTTGATAAAGAATATTACAATGGTTATGGTCAGCCGCAAAAACCACTAACCTTTTTATTCGGAGTTAACTTTAAAATTTAATTTTTCAATTTAGTTATGACCAGGCCTGACAACTATACAAAGAGTTGTGGGCTTGGTTTTTATTATTTTATATCATGACCAAAAATCCAATTCGAACCAAAGAGAAGAAAATCAAACAAAAAAGTAAATGGAGTGTATTAAACCACTGGCTTCATTTATGGCTGGGGCTTGGTTCCGGTTTAATTGTTTTTATTGTTGCCCTGACAGGAGTGCTATTCATTTTTTGTGATGACATTATTGATGAACTGGCTTATAATTCACAGTATGTAAAAGAGGTTAAGGAAAAAAGACTCACTCCCGAAGAAGTTTTAGTTGCATTCAAAAAACAGCGTCCGGAGCGCAAAGCAACTTATTTTGTTACTTATCGCGATACTAAGCGAACCATAAAAATCGCATCGGCAACCAAAAAAAGGGAGTTACAATTTTCATGGATTGATCCTTACACAGGAAAAATTCTGGATTCCGGAGGTGCCTATGATGTTTTTTATATCATCGCTCACATACACAGTGGCGAAATACCTTTTGGCAAAGCTGGTCACCTTATTGTAGAAATTTCAGTCTGGATATTTCTTATCGAACTCATCACAGGACTTATTCTGTGGTGGCCTAAAAAATGGAACCGTACCACAAGACAGCAAAGTTTTACCATAAAAACGAACGCTAGTTTTAAAAGACTTAATTATGATTTGCATAACGTTCCCGGATTTTACAATTTACTTCCGGCTCTTATGATCACAATTACCGGATTGATTATAGTAAATACTCCTTTAAACAAAGCCACACATGCTATTTTTAATGGTACCCCACATGCTTTCCAAACGATGAGCAAAATAAAACCGGATTATGATTCCACCAAAACTGTAATGCCTTTGAATACTATTTTGAAGAATCTTTATGCCAAAGATAAAACGATACAGGAAGTACGGTTGTCTGTGGCCGGAAAAGACAGTATTACCAGCTATTTTGCTGTTGCAGCTGAAAAGATAGGACTTAAAGGAATTGAAAACGGAAGAACCTTCTCTATCAACAAATACACCGGTAAAGAAATAGAAATACCATCAAAAGTAATCAAAGGTTTAGAAATTGACGGTATGACGATGAATCTTCACATTGGATTTTGGGCAGGCTGGATTGGAAAAGTTTTTACTCTAATCGTAGGCTTGATCTGTATGTTTTTGCCCGTCACCGGCTTTATAATCTGGTACGGACGCCAAAAGAAAAAAACAAAACCAAATCCGACTATTAAACGCAATTATTCATAATTATTCTAAATAAATATTGTCAGACTAATATTAAACTTTACATTTGTGATACGAAATTATTAACTCATTAATTGCATATTATGAAATCTAAAACTTTACAATCAATAACATTTTTACTTTTAATGTTAATTGCCAGCCCTACTCTATTTGCTCATGCCTTGTGGATCGAAACTAAAGCATTGGGAGCTAAAGGAAAAGCTCAGGAAATATCTGTTTTCTTTGGAGAATTTTCAGATAATGATATTACAGCTTCAGCAAAATGGTTTTCAGATTTAAAAGATTTTTCACTGGTTGTAATTAGCCCGTCAAAAAAAGAAACAAAACTTACCGCTACTGCCTTAGAAAATAAATATCAGGCCTTTTTTACACCAGATGAGGACGGCGTTTATACGGTAGTGATGCATCATACTGTAAAAGATGTATACGGTACCATGAAATTAGATTACAATTCAAGCGCAACGGTTACCGTTGGCAATGCCGCAAAAGGAAATGATGCTGCCGCAAATACAAACATCATTAGTGTCTTTGCTAAAGAAGTGACAGCGGCTAAGCAAAAAACAGTACTAAACATCAATGCTTTGTATGAAGGCGCAGCGGCTAAAAAACAAAAAATAAAAGTAATTGCTCCAAATGGCTGGGAAAAAGAATTATGGAGCAATGACAAAGGAGAAATCTCTTTTACACCGCTTTGGTCAGGAAATTATATGGTAGAGTTTGCTTATACCGAAAAAGCTGCCGGAGAACATAATGGTAAAAATTACAACGAAATCTGGAAGATGGCAACTTATTTAATTGCCGTTAAATAATATAGTCCTTTCATTATTTGATCATTTTATAGTTAGTTGGGCCTTGTTCGTAATGAGCAAGGCTTTTTTTAACCTAAAATATCGTTTATACCCTCTCTTCTTTACTTAATAAAATTTATAAAAGCAAAATCTTAAGCCAATCTTAAGACTATTCTAATGAAATTTTAATCTAGAAAAACTCTGAAAATTTTGTTAAGACCGTATCTCGATATTACATTTGCAAAAATTTATTTTTATTAAATCTAAATAAGCGACATGAAATATAATTTACTACTTGCATTATCCTTTATAAGTTTTGCTTCTTACAGTCAAAACTATTCAAGCGACGAGGCAGCCTCAACTGCCAATGATACGGTAAAAAACAAAAAAGGAGAAATACTAAATGAAGTATTAATTAAAACCAATAGAGAGCCTAAACCGGTTACTGCAGTTCGTTCAGGATTAAAACCAATGGACAACCCACAAAGCATACAGGTTATTAGTTCTGATGTAATCGAACAACAACAGGCCATTCGTTTAAGTGAAGTTATTAAAAACGCGAATGGTGTTTATGTAAGTTCTGCTCGTGGTGGTGCACAGGAATCTTTTTTCTCAAGAGGATATGACATGTCTGCCAACAATATGTTTAAAAACGGATTCCGTTACAATTCAGGTTCCATTCCTGATGTTTCCGGTCTGGAGAAAGTTGAATTCTTAAAAGGAGGTTCGGCTTTATTGTTCGGAAACGTTGCACCGGGAGGTATCTTAAACCTGGTAACCAAAACACCTTCATTTAAATCAGGTGGTGAGGTATCGATGCAAATTGGAAGTTATGCGTTCTACAAACCTTCTTTCGATTTTTATGGTCCTCTTAGCAAGTCAATTGCTTTTAGAATAAACGGTTCTTACGAGAACTCTGAAAGCTTCAGAAATGTAGTAAAAAACGAACGTGTATACGTAAACCCGTCTTTACTTTTTATCATCAATCCAAAAACACAAATTACGGTACAAGGGGATTATTTAACAGCAGACTGGACTCCGGATTTTGGAACAGGACTTATTGGAAAACAAATTCTTGACTTACCTCGTAATGCATTCTACGGATCACTTTGGTCTAATGGTACTACAAAATCAGCAAGTGCTTCGGTTTTATTAAACCATGATTTCAATAAAAACTGGAAACTAAACTTTAATAGCTCTTTCCAAAGTTATGATAGAACTCAAAAATCTACAGCTCAGATGTCCAATATAACCAATAGTGGCGACTGGACCAGAGCATTAGTTCAAAATAAAAATTTAGAGCAGATATTGGGCGACCAATTAAGCTTACAAGGAAATTTCAATACCGGATCAGTAAAACATCAAGTATATACAGGTGTTGATTGGGAAAATTCATTTGCTACCGGATACACTTATGCTTTTGATCCGGCAAATTATGACACTATCAATTTATTTACTTTTGATCCGTCAAAACAAAAAAATGATATTCCAAATGCAAGAGCGACTCAAATTCTAAAAACAGAAACCAATCGTTTTGGGGCTTACTTTCAGGATCTGATTTCGATTACAGAAAAAGTCAAAGTATTAGCAGGTATTCGTTGGTCATGGCAAGAAGGCCAAGCTACCACTTATAAAGAAACTTATAACACCGGTACAAAAGTTCAAACGGTCGCTCCGGAAAATGCAAAGGCTGAAGTTGGTGCTAAAAAACTGGACAATGCTTTCTCTCCAAAAGTGGGTATTATCTATCAACCAACAAAAAGTACCTCATTATTTGCCAGCTACTCGAACTCGTTTTCACCAAATACAGGATTTACGGTTGACAACAAAACAATTGAAGCATCTATCATTGACCAATACGAAGCAGGTATTAAAAAAGAATTCTTTGAGGGCTTGTTAAGTACAAACTTAACGGTTTACCAAATATCAAACAGTAATTTGGCTCAAACTGCACCATTTCTAGCTGATGGTGTTACTGAAAATGTGAATTCAAACATTAAAGTATTGGGTGGAGCTACTAAAAGTAAAGGGGTTGAAATTGATGTTACTGCAACACCTATTGAAGGACTTAATATTATTGCCGGTTATAGCTATAATGATATGCGTTATACTAAAACTTCAGGAACAAGTGGAAGTTTTGTAGCGGGAGATCAGGTTGTAAGAACACCTAAAAATACAGCCAACCTAAGTTTCTTCTATAAAGTACCAGAAGGAATGTTTAAAGGAGTTTCATTTGGAGCAATTGCTAACTATATTGGTAACCGTTTAGGAGGTTGGAACGATGATTATTTATGGACAGCTGTTAAGCCTACACCTACCAATCCAAAACCAAATCCTGCTTACATTGTTACCATTAGAGACAGAGATATTCCTATCGAAGGTTACACAACTATTGATGCTTCTGTAGGTTACGAGTGGGGAAAATTCTCTGTTTTATGTAAATTATCTAATATTACAAATGAATTGAATTATACTGTTCACGAAAATTACAGTATCAACCCAATTGCACCTCGTCAAATTTTGACAAGCTTAAAATATAAATTCTAAAATTTTGAATTATATTTTACCCTCCAGACTTTTGCTGCATTTCAATAATGAAAACAAAAAGTTTGGTTTTAAACAGAAAACCTCATCTTACAATAGATGAGGTTTTTTGTTTTCACTAAAGAAAGTAATCCGATTGTATTACTTTTGTTCCACAAAAATTCTCACCAAAACAAAACTCCGATATATGTCAGATGCTAAAAAAAATCAATTGCAAAAAAGTCTTGGCTTAAGTTTCAATATTGCTGTATTAATTGGAGGAACGATAGGCGTTGGAATTCTTCGTACACCCGGCAGCATTGCTTCCCTACTCGATAATTATTGGTTCATTATTGCTTCATGGCTCTTTGGAGGTTTATATGTTTTGCTAGGAGCCAATTCCTATGCAGAACTTTCCACAATGTTACCCAAAGCAGGAGGTTCCTATAACTATATTAAAAGAGCCTTTGGTGAATATGCCGGCTTTCTTTCCGGCTGGTTTGATTTTATCGTCAATGTAACACCACCGGCTTTTTATTGTATTGTAATTAGTGAGTACATTATTATTTTGTTTCCTGTACTCTCGAACTATTCTACCGTGATGGCAATTTCTTTATTACTTGCTTTTGTACTCATTCATTTAAGTGGTGTAAAAAACGGCAGCGTCATTCAGCAAATTACCAGTTTCTTAAAAGTAATATGCTTTGTAGCCTTGGTCATAGCCTGTTTTATGTATACAGGCTATGAAGTCCCTAAAATCAAAACAGACAATTCTTTCTTTCAAATTGGACTAATCTTCGGCTTTTTCAAATCATTGCAGTTGATCATCGGGACTTACAACGGCTGGAACAGTGTTTGCTTTTTTGCCGAAGAAAATGATAACCCCAACAAAAATATTCCCAAATCATTGTACAGCGGTGTCTTTTTAGTTGTTGCTATTTATGTTTTGGTTAACGCCGCTTTCTTTCATGTTTTACCAATTGAAACCCTGGCAAAATCAAATTTAGCCGCAGCTGACGTTGCCAAGATCCTTTTTGGAGAAAACGGAGCTATTATTGTTACGGTAATTTCCATTTTTTCATTAATCAGTATACTAAATGCTTTTATGATGATTCCTCCAAGAATCCTGTACGGATTAAGTCGTGACGGGTTCTTTTTCAAACAAGGAACAATAGTAAATAAAGGTGGAACACCAATCGTAGCGCTTTTAGTTTCGTCGCTTTTCAGTTTATTTTTAATTTGTATTGGCTCTTTTGAAGTATTATTTTCTTTCGCAGCCTTTATCTCTATTATCGTTTGGGGATTAGCTTATCTTTCTCTCTTAAAATTAAGAGCCACCGAGCCCAACTTACCTCGTCCGTATCATTCTTTTTGGTATCCATGGACGACAATATTTGCCTTTGTAGCCTCGATTGCCTTATTAATAGGATTTATTTTCAGCGATCCAAAAGGTTTTGCTATAATCGTTGTTCTCACTTTGATTTCTTATCCTGTATTTTTGGTTTTGAGGAAGAAAAAATAACGGCTTATTTTTAATCGCTACGATTTCTCGAATTTTATTTTTACCATCTATAAAAACAAACAATTCGTTAATTCGTGGCTATTTTTTTTAAGAAAAAAGATGTAGAATATTTCTGCTGACATACTGTTGTCACATTCTGTGATTTAATTTGTAATAAAACTAAAAAGATGAGCAAACTAGATTTAACAAAAACCGACAAAGTATACTACACTGCTAAAACTAATCCCGAGATAGTTTATATTGAAAAAACAAATTACCTATCGATTACAGGAAAAGGTGATCCTTCGGGACAAGAATTCTTAGAGAACATTCAGGCCTTGTATGCCACTGCTTATGCCATTAAATTTATGCAGAAAGCCGTAAATAATGATTTTGTTGTTCCAAAACTGGAAGCCTTGTGGAGTTTTGATACTGAAAAATACAAAGGCATTTCTATGGATGAAGCTCCGCTAAAAATACCCCGAAGTGAGTGGGATTACAGAATTATGATCAGAATGCCGAATTTCGTAACTAAAGAGCAAACAGAAGAAGCCATTCAAAATACTGCCAATAAAAAACAAATCGAACGGGCGAAATCAATTGAATTTTATGAGATGACTGAAGGCAAAGTAATACAAGTTCTTCATATCGGACCTTTTGAAAATGAGCCTCACACACTGAAAAAAATACAAGAGTTTTCTACAGCACATCAGCTGGAACAAAATGGCCTACACCATGAAATTTATTTATCTGACTTTCGAAAAACAGCTTCTGAAAAATTGAGAACCATACTTCGAGAACCTGTAAAATAACTTATTTTTAAAAGCCACGAATTCCCGAATTTTATTTTTTACCATCTGTGAGTAAATGAGTAACTCGAGAATTCGTAGCAAAAAACTTAAACACAAAAAACCCGACAGATTTTCAAAAATCTGTCGGGTTTAAATATATAATCGTAAAGCTAACTATTTCAATCCGGCAATACTTTGCTCGATTGTAGCAATTTTTGCCAAAGCATCAGCTTCTTTTTGTTTTTCATTAGCCAAAACTTTCTCAGGTGCTCCGGCAACAAATTTCTCGTTCGATAATTTCGCCTGAACAGATTTTAAGAAACCTTGGGTATATACCAACTCTGCAGTCAGTTTAGCAATCTCAGCTTCAACATCAATACTTCCGGTAATCGGAATAAAATATTCATTTGATTTTACACGGAAAGACAATGCTCCGTCTACTTTAGCTGTAACATATTCGAAAGCTGAAATGTTCCCTAACTTCGTAACGATAGAGTCAAAATACGTTGTGATATTCTCACTGTTGATTGCTTTCAATTCGATCGCATCTTTAAACGGAATATTTTTATCTTTTCTGATCGTTCTGATTCCTGAAATCACTTCGATAGTACTATCAAAATCAGAGATTAAACTCCCGTTGAAAGGTTTTAATTCCGGCCAGGTCGAAACAATTAAAGCTTCTTCCGGGGTTCTGTCTGCAATTAAGTGCCAAATTTCTTCTGTTAAGAAAGGCATAAATGGATGAAGTAACTTCAAATTACTTTCTAACATTTCGATTGCTTTATCAAACGTTGTTTTATCAATTGGTTGTTGGTACGCGGGTTTAATCATTTCTAGGAACCACGAACAGAAATCATCCCAAACCAATTTGTAAATAGCCATCAATGAATCTGAAATTCTGTATTTCTCAAAATTATCTTCAATATCAACTAAAGTCTGCTGCAATTTTGCTTCATACCATTCGATAGCTACTTTTGATGATTCCGGTTGTGGAATAGTTTCAGAAACTTCCCATCCTTTGATTAATTTAAAAGCGTTCCAGATTTTGTTTGAAAATGCTTTCCCCTGATTGCATAATTCTTCATCAAACATAATATCGTTTCCGGCAGAAGCACTCAAAAGCAATCCTACACGAACTCCATCGGCACTGAATTTATCGATCAAATCTAACGGATCAGGAGAATTTCCTAATGATTTAGACATTTTACGACGTTGTTTATCACGAACCAAACCGGTTAAATACACATTTGTAAATGGTTTTTCACCTGCGTACTCGTAACCTGCAATGATCATTCTGGCAACCCAGAAAAATAAAATATCCGGACCTGTAACCAAGTCATTTGTTGGATAGTAATATTTATAATCTGCACTTTCCGGGTCCATAATTCCACCAAAAACTGACATTGGCCAAAGCCATGATGAAAACCAGGTATCTAAGGCGTCAACATCTTGTCTTAAGTCAGATGTTGTCAGTAAGTTGTTGAATGTTCTTTCTTGAGCCAATTTTAAAGCATCTTCGATATTCTCAGCCACTACGAAATCTTCTTTTCCGTCTCCATAATAATAAGCCGGAATTTGTTGTCCCCACCATAGTTGACGAGAAATATTCCAATCACGAATATTGTTTAGCCAGTGTGCATAAGTATTTTCAAAACGTTTTGGATGTAATTTAATATCTCCGGTTTCTAAAACTGATTTAATTGCCGGTTTTACCAAATCTTCCATTTTCAAAAACCATTGATCAGATAATCTTGGTTCGATTACCGCTTTGGTTCTTTCGGAAGTTCCAACTTTATTCAAATGGATTTCAGTCTTTGCCAAAGCTCCAGTCTCTTCTAATTCTTTTGCAATTTCGCTACGAACCACAAAACGATCTTTTCCCTGATAATGCAAACCGAAACTATTTAATGTAGCATCTTCGTTAAAAATATCAACAATTTCAAGATTGTGCTTCTCTCCTAACGTTTTGTCATTCATATCGTGTGCCGGAGTTACTTTCAAACATCCGGTTCCGAATTCAACATCAACATACTCATCTTCGATAATCGGAATAACTCTTCCGCAAATTGGAACAATGGCCCTTTTACCTTTTAAATGTGTAAAACGCTCATCGTTTGGATTAATACAGATTGCAGTATCTCCAAAAATAGTTTCCGGACGCGTTGTTGCAATCGTCAGAAAATCTTCTGAACCTTCAATTTTATACTTTAAGAAAAATAATTTTCCTTGTTGTTCTTCGTAAATAACCTCTTCGTCAGATAAAGTTGTTTTAGCTTCCGGATCCCAGTTTACCATTCGGTATCCTCTGTAAATTAATCCTTTATTGTATAAATCGACAAACGATTTAATTACAGAAGCTGACATATCAGGATCCATTGTAAATTTAGTACGTTCCCAATCGCATGAAGCTCCTAATTTTTTAAGCTGCTCTAAGATTACACCACCGTATTTATCTGTCCATTCCCAGGCGTGTGCCAAAAACTCTTCACGGGTTAAATCATTTTTATTGATTCCTTCTGCTTTTAGTTTCTGTACTACTTTTGCTTCTGTTGCAATCGAAGCATGATCCGTTCCCGGAACCCAGCAGGCATTAAAACCTTTAAGACGTGCTCTACGAATTAAAACATCCTGAATAGTATTGTTCAGCATATGCCCCATGTGAAGGACTCCTGTGACGTTTGGTGGCGGAATTACAATTGTATATGGTGTTCTGTGATCAGGTTCTGAATGAAAATAGTTGTTCTTCATCCAGTAATCATACCATTTGTTCTCGATCGTCTTAGCGTCAAATTGTGCTGGAATTGTCATTTACTAGGGTTGTTTAATCGTTAATTTGCTTATTTGTTTAATCGTTATTCGTGTATTTGTTTAATCGTTTTTTACTACAATCACAGCTTTCGCTAATCCTCAATCGATTAAACTGTTAGAACGATTAAACAATTAAACAGAAAAACTGGTTCAATTTTTGTAATCATTACTGACAGCAAAAGTAAATAATTAAGTACACTATAAAAAGCGAATTAATAATTTGTGTGTTAATTAAAAGAATGTATATTTACTTACAACTTAAAAAAATTTCAAATGAAAAATGTAGCCTCTTTTATTGCAGTCGTATTGTTTAGCACAATAAGTTATGCACAAAACGGCCCAAAAATTGAATTTGCAGCCCAAGACAATACAATTGATTATGGAAAAATTTCAAAAAGTGACAACGGAGTTAGATCTTTTGAATTTACCAACACAGGTGACGCACCACTTTTAATTACCGGAGCAGAATCTACCGTAAGTTCGATAGTTGTTACTAAACCCGCAGCAGCAATTATGCCTGGTAAAACCGGTAAAATTGATGTAAAATACAACATGGTTTCCGGTCCGATCCGTAAAACAATTACTGTTGAAACCAATGCCGTAAACTATCCTGACGGTAGAGTAGCCTTAAAAATTAAAGGTGAAGTTTTATAAAAAAATAAGATCTAAAAAATAGCAAAGCCGTTTCTAATTAAAGAAACGGCTTTTTTTATCTGCTTTAGCCTAAATCCGACAAGTTCTTAAAACTGTCGGATTTGTTTTGAGTGGCTATTATTTTTTTTCAGCACATTCTGCAGCATCAAATTTATATTTCACACGGTCAAAATCGATAGGTTTGTCTTTTACCAGATAAGTCACTCCCATACTAATCTGCATGGTTCCGTTACCCAAAATAAGTTTTTTATCTTTCTTTAAAAATGCCATTGGATTTTTAAAAGTTTTACTATTGTTTGTAACCTCTTTAAAAGTATAGTCTGCAAATAAAGTATCTCCATGAAACTCTCCCGCAAGTTCACCAACTCTTTCAGCTGCTCCGTAAACTTTCATAGACATAGTACCATTTAATTTTCCGTTTTTTAATGTGTTTAATTTTAAATCGATTGTATCTTTTTCATAGATAGCTTTATAACATTCTGTACTTACGATGGTTTCAGCAGCCACTTTAGCTGCTTCGGCCGCTTTCTGATTTTCATTGTCTTTACAGCTTTGAAGTCCGATACAAGTCACAAGCAAGCAGGATACCACTAGGTTTTTCATAATTATTTTTTTAGTCATTGTTATTCTATAAAATTAAATAAAAAAGAAGCCAAAAAAAAGGCTTCTAAATTAAAATTTCAACCATAATAGCAAAATCGAAAGGTTTAAGAACCTACGGGTCTGGCAAAACTACTCCATTTATAAATTCTTAATTACAAATTCACTTCTTCTGTTCAATTCGTGTTCTTCTTCCGAACAGGCTTCATCAGGCTGGCATTTTATTATAGGTATAGATTCGCCGTATCCTTTAGCCACTATTCTTTTAGCATTAATACCCGAATCTATTATAAAATCTCTGGTCGAACTGGCTCTTTTTTGAGACAAATTTGCATTAAACTTTTCATTACCTCTTGAATCGGTATGCGATCCTATTTCGATTTCCATGTCGGGATATTTCTTCATTAATTCTACCACACGACCCAATACTACTTTAGATTCTTTTCGGATGTACCATAAATTATAATCAAAGTAAATCGGATCTGTTTTAATAATTAATCTTCCTTTATTGTCTTTTACTACATCTTTTTCCTGCGCAATAATTTGAGCTGTTTTTTCTTTCTTTCTGATTTCTCCTGCTACAATTTCTTCGGCTTTTGCTTTTTTATCTGCTTCTTTTAAAGCAATAACAGCCAAAGCTTCTTTTTCTTTTCTTCGTTTCGTTTCAATTTCCTCCTCCTTCTTTTTACTTTCTGCAATTTGCAACTCTTCTTTCTTTTTTGTTTCCGCAATTATAATTTCTTCTTGTTTTAGTACTTCCAAAGATTTTAATGCCATCGACGCATCATGACTTGCATCTCTGATAACTCCCGAAGACACTGTTCTCGATTCGCTTGTATACCCATCCTTAGTGCCCAAAACTGTAAATGCACTTTCACAAACAACTGTAAAACTAAATTTTCCATCTGCGCCAGTTGTCGTTGTACTCAGAATCTTTAGATCTGAATCCTTCAAACGTACAACTGCATTTTCTAAAGGCAATTTTGTATCAATATCCGTAATGATTCCCGCAATAAATTGTTTACAATCTTCTACTATTAAATCTTTGATTTCTTTAATTTGATAAATATCATCACTCCCTTTTCCTCCTTCTCTGTTGGATGCAAAATAACCTTCTTTAGTATTGGAATCAATATTAAATGAAAAGTCATCCCCGTTTGAATTCAAAGGCAAACCAACATTTACAGGCTTACTGTACTCATATCCCTTAATTTCTGAAACAAAAACATCCAATGACCCATAACCTAAATGTCCATCAGACGAGAAATAGAGCTTTTGATCGTTTGAAACAAAAGGAAACTGCTCTCTTTTATCTGTATTAATTGTAGAACCTAAATTTCGGGGGGTATCAAATGCTCCCTTATTAATATTGACTGAATAGATATCAAACGAACCTAAAGTTCCTGGCATATCTGATGCAAAATACAATACTTTTTCATCAGCACTTAAGGCCGGATGCTCTGTGGAATATTCAGAGCTATTGAATGGAAGCGATTCTATATTGATCCATTTTCCTTCAACCAGTTCGGCTTTAAAGATTTGAAGATTCGAAATTTTCTGATCGTTTGTTTTTTTGCTTTTGTTCTTCGAATTGTTTCGTGTAAAGTAGATCGTTTTACCGTCTTTTGTAAAAACTGCGTTGGCCTCGTGCATACCGGTTTTTAGTTCTTTAGCAAAATAATGTACAATAGAATCAACCGAATTGCTATTTTTTAAAGGAATCGTAACCAGATTCAAATACGTTTCATTGTCCCATTTAAACTTCTTATCAAGCAATCCCGGTTTTAACTTTACTCCCGCAAAAACCAGATTATCATTATATTTCACGGCTCCAAACTCTGAATTAGGCGTATTGACCGCCAGATTTTTAAGATCATAGCGTTTCCCTATTGCAGAAACATTTTCTAAAATTTTAAGCTCTTTTTCAAAATTAGAAACAGCATCACTAACACCAGATTTTGCATAATATTCCTTTAAAGCTAAATTCGCATCCTCATAACTATTGCTTGCTTTTAAAGTCTGTGCGTATCTAAAATAATAATTCCGATCTAAATCATTATTGTAATTTTGAATCAAAAGCCTGTAGTAACGCTGTGCTTTTATCAAATCGTTGGTATAAAAATAAGAGTCCGCCAAGTTTTTTATCACTTCCTGGGAAGGTTTGTTTTCTGCTAACTTCTCATATAGCGTAATGGCTTCACTGTAATAAGTTTTATCAAAAAAACGTTTGGCTCTTACCAATTCAAAATCCTGAGCATTTATAAACTGTATTGAAAATACGAATACAATAACAAGTAGTTTTTTCATATTTTTCATTTTAAAAGAATCTTGGAGATTTATCATATCCTTTTCCTAATAGATCTAAATCAAAAAGCAGCATAATTTCGTGTGTGCCAGAATTAAACCGTCCCAGATTCGACAAAGTATGATCATAAGCATAGCCCACTCTTAAAGTTGGTGTAACATTTACATTCATTAAAGCACTCACCGCATCGTTTATTCGATAGGCTGCTCCCAATTCAAATTTATTATTGTATAAAACATTCGCTGTCAAATCTACAGAAACAGGTGCTCCCGGGACAAATCGTGACATAAAAGCGGGTTTCAGTTTTACCTTATCATTGATTTGAAAAACATATCCGGCAGTTAAAAATGTATGAATTACCTCTGATCCGTAAGCATTGATTCCTGATTTCTCTTCGATATGTTTGTTGCTCAATAAATTTGGCGCGGATAATCCAACATAAAAATTATCTCTGAAATAATAAGCTCCTATTCCAATATTAGGCTTGGTCACATTTACATTTTCAGCAAAAGCCAAATCTGTAGCAGCATCTCCGCTTTCTAAAACAAAACCGTTAAAATTAGTCTGGAGAGAGGTAAAACCTGCTTTTAGTCCAAGCGAAAGCTTATTTTTCCCACCCAAATTTAAGACATAGGCAAAATCCGCGTAAAAATTATTTTCTTTTTTAGCGCCATCACCAATGTCATCTGAAACCAATGACAAGCCTACTTCAATTTTATCGCTTAACGCCGTATGTCCAAAAAAAGTAAAAGTCTTGGGTGCTCCAACGGCTCCAACCCATTGCGTTCTGTACAATCCTCCAAAATTCATCATTGCAGGAACTCCTGTTGCATAGGCAGGATTTACCACACTCATATTATACATGTAATGAGTATACTCCGGATCCTGCTGTGCTGAAGCTGATGTGATATAAAAGAGGAAACTTATAAAAAGTAGTACTTTCTTCATTTGAAACTTATATTAAATACTATAAAAAAGGAAATTATCTGTTCAGGTAAAGTCGGCCTTGTTGCGGGCGTCTGTTGTCTTTATTAAAATTAATAACATAAAAATAGACTCCGTTTGGTACGATTCCATCGCCAAAACCTGCTGCTTCAGAATTTCTTCCATCCCAATTGGGTTTATTTTTATTTCCTTTAAACATAATATTTCCATATCTATTAAAAATTTCAAGAGTATAGTCAGGATATAAAAAATCTATATCCGGAATCCTGAAAGTATCATTTACATTATCTCCATTTGGCGAAAATCCGTCCGGAATAAAAAAGGCAAATTCTTCCGGATTACAATCAAATAAAGAAACGGTAACTCCTAAATAATTATCCGAAATACAATTTGTTACGCTCAAAAGATCAAAACCATAATACGTTACTTTGTCTCTAAGTAATGTTGTCGACGCTAATAAATTTCCATTATTTTCTGCATCATACCAAGCAACAGTCGAAGACACATTGGTTACTTTTGATAAGTCTGCAATAGTAGGATTTTTTAAACCGCAAAAATTTTCTCCTCCCGGATTTAAAGTTGGAGCCGGTGTATCATTTACCACAATCGAGACTAAAGTCGGCGCAGATATACAATTTGTAACAGAAGTCTCTCTCACATACAATTGTTCTGATTTTAAAACATAAGTACTGGCCAAGGGCGTCGTTGACGTTGTAGAACTATACCATTTGTACCGAACACCTTGCGGAGTTAAATTGGCAACTGTCGCTCCTTCCACTTCACAAAATTCCTGTGGACTTATTACCAAAGGAGCATCTGGAATTGTATTTATTATAAAGTCGTCTGACACATTAATTAAATCAACATCACAAGACGTAACATTGTTTTTCAAATTACGGGCTATAATTGTTGTAGATCCAGTATTTAAAATCAATTCTGCAGGGATAATAAAAGATGCTTTTCCATTTGCAACTGCTAAAACAACAGTTTGCAGTGTCGAAGAATTGCTACCGGAAAGCGTATACAAAAGTGTAGCGTCTATTAAATTTCCTAATCCGGAAACAGCAACAGGAACAGCGGCCCCAAAACAAAGATTCTCGACCTGCAAAACAAGAGTTGTTGCGTTGGGTAAAGGATTAATAATTAAATTCCCCTGAGCATTAGCTACATTAGTACAACCCGTAAAAGTATTCGTGATTTTGATAATGGTTATTGTCGAAACACCACTTTTTATATTGAAGTTTGCCGGAATTTCAAAACTTGCATTACCTCCCACAGCTGTGATATTTGCAGTTAAGCCCGTTGCAAAATTATCTCCGGTTATATTGTAAACAATATCATAATTACCATCTGTTAATTGAATTGCATTTGAAATCTGAACTACCGTTTTTTTATTTTGACAAACAGTATCCGGAATCAACAAAGCTCCTTCTAAATGAGGCAATGGGTTAATTCTCAAATTATAGGATAAATTATTAACAATATTAGCACAAGATTCTTTACTGGCAGTGGCAACAATATTAGTTACATTAATATTAAATACTCCAACTTGCTTAAAATAAGATGATTTTACAGGAAAAATTAATTCACCATTTACAAAATTCGCTGTCACTGTTTCACCGCCCGCATTTGGACCGGAAACATTGAAAGTGACCTTATACTCCCCATTGGGAATAGCTTGTGGTCCTTGTGTAATTTTTGCTAAATAAGTAGCCCTGGAAATCGCATCTTCACAAATATCCGATTCAACAACAATTTTTGCACCAGTAAAATCAAGCCTTTTTTCCAAAGTAATGCTTATGACCGAAGTTCGATCAGGGCAAATCCGATTATCAGGATATGAAAAAGCAGTATAAGTATAATTTAAAATTCCCGGGCCATGAGTATTGTATAACTGTTTAAGGTTAACATTATGATCACGTACAGAAGTTAAACCCAAACCTCTCCATTCCCCTCCAAACTCTTCCCCGGAAAGTAAAGTATGTAAATCTAAGTCGGTATAAGAGTCTAAATCAGTTTCTCCACATAGCAACAAATCCTTAGGCTTTCCAGGTTCAGGTGCTTTAAAAAAGGTTACCGTGACCTTTACAGACGGTGATATTGGTGAACACGCAGTAACCGCCGGAACCGTATAAGTAAAGTCAAACGATCCCTCCAAACCCGCAGTTAATATTGATGAATCTACAATCCGACCTGCAGCATTGGTCCAGGTGCCGTTTGAATGTGGCCGCATTACGGTACTATTAAACGCACTAAACAAACTAAAAACTTTATCTAAAGTACATACTGTAGCATAAGGAGCAGGAACTCCTGCATATGCGCCAATTGTAAGAGTTACAACAGCTTTATTATCAACACATCCTGCAACACCTGGAACAGTATACGTATAATGATAAACACCGCCACTACGTATCATTTGTCCATTTAAAATTCCAGTAACAGGATCCAAACCTCTTAAATTATTATCATCTGTCCAAGTCCCTCCGGGAGTTGGAGTGCCTCCTAACAAGGCAAACAAAGAGATCGACTGATTGATTGGATTCTCAATGTTACAAATTACTTTTTGCGCATCGGTACCTGCACACTGGGCCTCAGCTTTTGAAGACCAAACCAATAAGGCAATAAAAAACAATAAAAATTGTAAGAAATTAGCGTATTTTTTAACCATAAACTCCCAATTATTTTTATACAAACATAACAAAATAATAATGTTTATTAAACACCAAGAGCTTGTTTTAATAATTAAATATTTACAAAACATACCTAAGATCAAAATAACAATCCTTAATTGTCTTAAAAAATAGAATTTAACTCCTTTTACAATTCATCCTCCAGTTTAAATCTGAATTTTAAAACCAAGCTGTTTCTTTCTACCTCTAATTCAATCCACACATCTTCTTCAGACTTTAGGAGTAAATTTATCTGCTGTAAGTTATACTTATAAGGAAGCGTGTGATTAATACGAACAATAATATCTCCTATCTTCAATCCACAACGTTCTGCGGCTGAGTTCTTGCGAATGTTTACAATTTCATAAACCGGTTTTAGTGAAAATTTATATCTAAAATCATCATTTTTTTTATTCGTATAGCCTGTTTCTTCTATCGAATTGACAACCTTTACTGTTTCCAGATGAACCGTTTCCTGAACCCATTGAAGTCCATTGTGCTGCACTGTAATTCCACTCTTATTGTAAGTAAAGGGGTCCGAAAATTTACTATTTTTTTTAAGATATAACGTTTTACCTGCATAATCCATCACCAACGTAAATCGTTTTAAGACTTCCCCACCAACAGAACCTATACGATCGGGTACCATTTTTACATTTCGAACCGAGCTTGAATCAGGAAAAGCCACTATCGGATTTTTAAAATTAAACTCATCAATAGAAAATTTCTCAATTTTAGCACGATGCCCCTCTATATCACCACTAAAACCTTTTCCTAAAAAATCAGGAAAGTTCTTTTTAGGGAGCTTAATTTTTTTATTCTCAAAAATCCAAAAAGCATCACTGTTACCAATATCAATTAACATTTTTGCAGGCACAACAACACTGTCTACAAGAGCGGTAGTATAAAGATACGGCTTAGCTCTTTCAACAGTAATAGGAACGGCTTTAAATTTTTTATTAAGCCTCTTATGAATTTCTTCATTGTTTTGATGAACGATAATCTTCTTTTTTTGATAATTCATCTCAACCAGATTATTTCTAAAGAATTTATACCCAATAATACCATTCACCGGAATTCCAATATGCGATGACAAATTAAAACTTTGATCTAAAATCACGTACAGCAAATGATTATTTGATTTCAAACCATGGCTTTCCAATATATTATTGGTCGATTTTAAACCTTCTATCTCTTCTTCACTTCCCAAGCCTCTCAATTTAATCTTCTGAACATTTTTAAAACTAACTTCCTGTTTTTCATCCATGCTAAATAAAATGGTTTCTTCAACACCGGAATCCAACAAGAAATTTAATTCTACTCCGTTGACTTTTATAGGAATAAAAACCAAATTATTAATTAATTTAAAAGGTATGGTAACCTTTGACGCGTGGTTTTCAATTAGAAAATCTTCTTGTGCCTGAAGTGCAAAAGCTGTCAAAAGCCCAAAAAACAACATGAAATGTTTTTTCATTGATAAAATTTTAAGATAAAATTACTAAAAATATCGATAATTACTACAAATTAATAAGTACCCGTAATGTTTACGTTAAATTCGAAAAAAAAATGCAAATTTGCACTTCAATAAGAAAACTCATGCCAACAATTTCACACAAAGGCAGAAACATGCCCGAATCACCGATACGTAAACTCGCTCCTTATGCAGATCTTGCAAAACAAAAAGGAAAGAAAGTGTATCATTTAAACATTGGTCAACCGGATATCAAGACACCTGAGGTGGCCATCGAGGCGGTAAAAAATATTGATTTAACTCTTATAGAATACAGTCCGTCTGCCGGATATGAAAGTTATAGAAAAAAATTAGCACAATTTTACCAGCGCCAAAACGTAAATGTAAACTCAGAAGACATCATTGTAACAACTGGTGGATCAGAAGCCTTACTGTTTGCATTGGCCACAATTACAGATCCGGGAGATGAAATCATCATTCCTGAGCCTTTTTATGCTAATTACCATGCTTTTGCATCGTCAACAAGTGCAACAGTAATTCCCGTAATTTCAACTATCGAAAGTGCCTTTGCTTTACCAAGCATTGATACAGTCGAGCAATTAATTACTCCAAAAACAAAGGCCATATTAATTTGCAACCCGGGAAATCCAACGGGATATCTATACTCCGAAGAAGAAATCAGACAGCTGGCAGGCTTAATCAAAAAACATGATTTATACCTGATTGCTGACGAAGTGTATCGCGAATTTTTGTACGATGGAGACGATAAACATTTTTCGGTAATGAATCTCGAAGAGGTTCAGCAAAATGTAATTATGGTCGATTCGGTTTCTAAACGTTACAGTATGTGTGGTGCCCGAATTGGATGTCTGGTAACCAAAAACAAAGAAGTTTTGGCAACCGTAATGAAGTTTGCGCAGGCACGTCTGAGCCCTCCTACAATCGAGCAAATCGCTTGTGAAGCGGCAATAGATACTCCACAAAGTTATTTTGACGAGGTAATTTCCGAATACAGAACGCGTCGTGATACTTTAATCGCCGAATTAAATAAAATCGAAGGCGTTATTGTGACGAAACCTAAAGGGGCTTTTTACTGTATCGCACAATTACCGATTGACAATTCTGAAGATTTTGCACAATGGCTTTTAGAAAGTTACGATCTTAAAGGAGAAACGGTTATGGTTGCTCCTGCAGCTGGATTTTATTCCACTCCGGGAATGGGATTAAATCAGGTAAGAATTGCTTATGTTTTAAATAAAAAAGATTTAATTACTACTGTAAACATTTTAAAAGAAGCACTTTTAGTTTACAACAAGAAATAACCATAAGAAACAAAAACTTTCAAAAGACAATAACAAACTGTGTTATTGTCTTTTGTGTTTAAAAGCAACCTCATTTTCTCTACAATTTGAATTTTATAGCAAAAGCCGCAATTAAATAGTAAAAACCATAGAAAAGGTTTACCATTTATTAATTATCTTTACCGCCTTAAAAAGAAATACCCATACTAATAGTAAGTTTTTAATGATAAATAACGAAGATTTTTTAGACGAAATAGGAGACAATCACTTTAGCAGTAACGCAAAAAATCCTTTAAGATCGGATGCTTTTGACTTAAGTGATGACGAAAAAATAGAAAAAATAAAAAAAGATGTTGAAAACATCCTTCAAACCTTAGGAATGGATTTGACGGATGACAGTATCAAAGGTACTCCAAACCGAGTGGCCAAAATGTTTGTAAAAGAAATTTTTGGAGGTCTTAATCCTTCAAGACAGCCAAAAGCTTCTACTTTTGACAACAATTACAAATATGGTGAAATGTTGGTGGAGAAAAACATTACGGTTTATTCTACCTGCGAGCACCATTTATTGCCAATTATAGGAAGAGCACACGTAGCCTATATTTCTAATGGAAGAGTTATTGGTTTGTCAAAAATGAACCGTATCGTAGAATATTATGCAAAAAGACCTCAAGTTCAGGAGCGTTTAACCATGCAAATTGTTCAGGAATTACAAAAAGCACTTGGAACCGAAGATGTAGCCTGCGTTATCGACGCTAAACACCTTTGTGTAAATTCAAGAGGGATCAAAGACATCGAAAGTAGTACCGTTACTTCTGAATTTGGTGGTAGATTTAAAGATCCACAAACTAAAAGAGAACTTTTGGATTATATTAAACTGGATACGCAATTCTAGTTGAATCGGTGAATCGTTGATTTGTTTAATTGTATTTTTCCATGAGTAAAACTTTCGATTAACTGGTTAAACAAATCAACAATTAAACAGAAAAGAATGTGCACTTTTTCTTTTGAAAAATTAGAAATTTGGCAAAATGCAAGAATGTTTATATTAGACATTTACAAATTGACTAGTACATTCCCACCAAATGAACTATTCGGAATCACTTCACAAATAAAAAGAAGTTCGTCCCCAATCGCAACGAATATTGCAGAAGGAACGTCGCGAAATACGAATAAAGACAAAGCGCATTTTTTAACTATTTCTTATTCCTCAGCGATGGAAACTTTAAATCATTTGATAATTTCCAGAGATTTAAACTATCTTTCCGAGACAGAATATTTCGAAACCCGAGAAAAAATAGAAAAAATCTGCAACCAGATAAACAGTTTAAAAAAGTATTATCTTTCAAAAGAATAAAACTTAAGTAATTACAGAACGTTTACACGATTCAACAGTAAACAAATAAACGGTTAAACAAATAAACGATTAAACGATAAAAAAATGCCTTTATACACAGCTCAACCTCTAAAAATATACAATTCACTTTCGGGTGAAAAAGAAAGTTTCAACCCTATACATGAAGGAAACGTTGGAATGTATGTTTGCGGACCTACGGTTTATAGCAATGTACACTTAGGAAATGTTAGAACTTTCATGTCTTTTGACGTGATATTCAGGTATTTTTTACACCTTGATTACAAAGTACGTTATGTGCGAAACATTACTGATGTGGGGCATATTGTAGACGATGTAGATGAAGGTGAAGATAAGATTGCCAAGAAAGCACGATTGGAGCAATTAGAACCTATGGAAATTGTTCAGCGCTATACCGTTGATTTTCATAATATATTGAGATCTTTCAATTTCTTACCGCCAAGTATTGAGCCAACCGCTACCGGGCACATTATTGAACAAATCGAAATCATTAAAAAAATTATCGATACCGGAATTGGTTATGAAGCAAACGGATCGGTGTATTTTGACGTTGTGAAATACAACGAAACCAATAATTACGGAATCTTAAGCGGTAGAAATATCGAAGATATGCTTGCAAACACCCGTGATCTTGACGGGCAATCTGACAAAAGAAACCCACAGGACTTTGCACTTTGGAAAAAAGCAGAACCGGAGCACATTATGAGATGGCCTTCACCATGGAGTGATGGTTTTCCGGGCTGGCACTTAGAATGTACCGCCATGAGCACCAAATATCTTGGAAATCATTTCGACATTCACGGAGGTGGAATGGACTTGAAGTTCCCACATCACGAATGTGAAATCGCACAAAACGAAGCGTGCACAGGTCAGTCTCCGGTAAACTACTGGATGCATGCCAATATGCTGACTTTAAACGGAAAGAAAATGGCAAAATCGACCGGAAACAACATTTTACCGGGAGAAATTTTAAGCGGAGACAACAACATTCTTAGCAAAGCTTTTTCAGCATCTGTAACCCGTTTTTTCATGTTACAGGCACATTACCGAAGCATTCTGGATTTTTCTGACGATGCTATTGTAGCTGCCGAAAAAGGATATAAAAGATTAATGGAAGCTGTAGATGCTTTACCTGCAATTTTAGCAGGTACAACAAGCACTATAGACATTGCAGCATGGAAACAATTGTGCTACGATGCTATGAATGATGATTTCAATACGCCAATTCTGATTGCGCAATTGTTTGAAGCAGTTCGTTACATCAATCTACTAAAAGAAGGTAAAGAAACCATCTCAGCAGAAGATTTAAACACCTTCACAACTGCAATTAATGCTTTTGTTTTTGATGTTTTAGGTTTGGCTAACGACAAAGCTGCTGACGGAAATACCGACAAACTGGAAGGAACTGTAAACATGCTTATTGCCATGAGAAATCAGGCCAGAGCTGATAAAAACTTTGCCCTTTCAGATCAGATTCGCGATCAATTGATTGGCCTGGGAATTCAGTTGAAAGACGGAAAAGAAGGAACCAGCTTTTCTATATAAATCATTCATTTTCTAATAAATCATGAAAGTAATCACTCCATTTGTTTTATTAGTCCGCTTTTACCAATCTGCAATATCGCCTTTTACTCCGGCGAGTTGCAGATTTGAACCAACCTGTTCCACCTATATGATTCAGGCCCTGCAAACGCACGGTTTGTTTTATGGAGGATACCTGGGTATGAAAAGAATCTTAAGCTGCCACCCTTGGGGAAGAACCGGTTACGACCCCGTTCCTGAGAAGAAATGTTCACATAAACATTAACTTTTTATAAAGAGCAACACTACTTTAAATATCTATTTTTACAAAATACAAAAAAACAACAGCACATGACACAGCCCTTAAATATCGTTTGGAATCCTTCAGAAGGAATCGATCTAGGATTTTTTATGATTCGTTATTACAGTTTAATGTTCGTAATTGCTTTCGGACTAGGATGGTTTTTAATGAAAAAGATCTTCGAACGCGAAAACGAATCTATCGACAAATTAGATTCTTTATTTGTCTGGACTGTTTTAGCTACGTTAATAGGTGCCCGTTTAGGACATGTTTTATTTTACGATTGGGAATATTTCAGAAATCATTTACTTGAGATATTCTTACCTGTTAGATTCGAGCCTAAATTTGAATTTACCGGCTTTCAGGGATTAGCAAGCCATGGTGCAGCTATTGCCATCATCGTTGCTATGTATTATTACAGCAAAATGATCCTGAAACGCCCTTTATTATGGATCCTGGATCGTGTGGTGATTCCGGTTGCCAGCGGTGCTATTTTTGTTCGTTTAGGAAACTTTTTTAATTCTGAAATTATCGGACATGAAACTACTTCTGCTTTCGGAATTCGTTTTTTACACGACCAGTTCAGTAAAAATGAAGCTGTAAATGCAACACAAATAGCAGATCCAAAAGCAGCTTATACTGCTATTGCAACTGATCCTAAATTTGCCGACTTACTGGCGCAGGTTCCGGCAAAACACCCAACACAATTGTACGAAGCGATTTCTTATGTATTTGTTTTTGCTGTTTTGTTTTTTCTATATTGGAAAACCAATGCCAGATTGAAATCAGGATTATTATTCGGACTGTTTCTGGTTCTTTTATTTGCTGTACGTTTTATTGTCGAATTTGTAAAGGAAAGCCAGGGTGGATTTGAGAACGAATTAGGCCTTTTCTCCACTGGACAATGGCTAAGTATCCCGTTTATCATTATTGGACTTTTCTTCATCTTTAGAGCGCAAAGAAATCCTTTAGCAGAGTCTTAATCCATTCGATAAAAAACTATAAAAAAGCGTCCGATAATTCAATTTATCGGACATTTTTTTTGAATCAGGAACAAACGTTGAGAGAGAATAGGACTGAAAGTCCTAAAAGCAAAAGCATAGTGAAAATCACTATAAGTTAGATTAAGATGTAAAATTACCCCGAAAGGGCAAAAGCAATTTTCGCAACTAAATCTCAACAAAAAAACATTCACATTCTTAGAGAATCTCATACAAAATATGCTGGATGCTTTCTTTGCCATCAGGCTTTTGCCCTTTCAGGGCGTAACTCATAATTGCCATCATCATTCATAGTGCTACGCACTACAACTATTTCCATAGCTCTTTCAGAGCAAATTCCAATTTCATAGATTCGTTTTTATTTACAGGAAATACGAAATACCTAATTCAATATTTCTGGTATTATATCCCGCATTTTCACTATTTAACCCTCCATTTGAAACGTGCCGAATGTTACCGCGAGCATCCAGCTGTAGGCAATCCATTTTAACCGAAAAGCCCATCGCAAAAACATCTGCAAAAGCAAAACCTTTAGACATTCTTTCTGTTTCTGCATCTGTAATCATTGGCCCAATACTTCCTAAAACATAAACAGAGAAAACTTTTCCAATTGGTTTCCTAACCAAAAAACCAAGATTCAATACATACTCATGCACATCCTTCAACTTCGTATATTCTTCCCTCTTTTCAAGATAATCAGGTCTGTCCGGCTTTACAAAGTAAAAGTTCATCAATTGATGTCTTCCAAAATTAACTTCCGGCTGGACTAAAATTTCATACTGAAAATACTTTGTTTTCTTAACTTGGTAGTACAACTCTATCTTATAAAATTGATTAGTAAAAGTATAGTTTCTGTTATTAAATTCACTGCCAAATCCGTAATTGACACCAATAGCCAATTTATCATTTCTATGTTGTCCTAAAACATTGAACACACTAAAAAAAATCATTAAAACCAATAGTAGTTTTCTACTCATAAATACTTTTTTACCGACCTAAATATAAGACAAAAAAAAAGATCCAGTTTTCACTGGATCTTTTTTTTTATAACTAAAGCACTTGATTATGCATGATTGTGCTTGTCTTCGATTGTGTGTTTATCATCACTTGAAATTGTATCAACCAATACTGGTGTAGCAATAAATAATGATGAATAAGTTCCTACCACAATACCAATCAACATTGCAAAGATAAACCCTCTGATAGATTCTCCACCAAAGATAAACATCGTTAACAATACAATGATCATCATTAATGACGTATTCAACGTTCTTGATAATGTAGTGTTAATAGAAGCGTTTACGATATCTTCAAAACTTCCTTTACGGTTTCCGATGATGAACTCTCTAATTCTATCAAATACAATTACAGTATCATTCATAGAGTAACCAATTACAGTAAGGATAGCCGCAATAAAGTGCTGATCCATTTCCATGTGGAAAGGCATGAATTTGTAGCATAAAGAGTAGATTCCTAATACAAAAATAACGTCGTGTGCTACCGCTGCAATTGCACCTAATGAATATTGCCATTTACGGAAAGAGATCATTAAGTATAAGAAAATAACTGCCATTGCACCTAATACAGCCCAGTAAGAGTTTGTTTTAATATCTTCAGAAATAGAAGCTCCAACTTTAGATTGCTGTACAACTCCAATTTTCTTACCATCAAATGAGTTGATGAATTTTTCATAAGAAGTATTAGGGAAATATTTCGCTAACGACTTGTATAAAATTTGATTCACTTCTTCATCAATAGCTACACCATCTTCTTTAATTTTATATTTAGTTGTGATTTTCAACTGATCATCATCACCTAAAATTTTAGCTTCAACAGGTGTACCAAAAGAAGCAGATAATTCATCTGATACTACAGTAGCATCAATTGGTTTTTCAAATTTCACCTGGAATGTTCTTCCTCCAACAAAATCAACACCTTCATCTAATCCGTTTACGAAGAAGATAGAAACTAAACTAACTACAACTACAATTGAAGAGAAGATGTAAGTGAATTTCTTAATCTTAATAAAGTCAAAGTGGAAGTTTGTAAACCAGTTTTTAGTAATGTTTGTAGAGAATGTTAAATCTCCTTTTCCAGCAATGTTTCTATCAATAAAAATTCTAGCAATAAAGATTGAAGTAAACAATGAAGTTACGATACCAATCAATAATGTTAAAGCAAAACCTTTAATTGGTCCTGTACCAAAAATGAATAAGATTGCACCAGTTAAAACGTGAGTAACGTTTGCGTCGATAATAGAACGCATTGCTCCATGCCATCCGTAAGAAGCTACAACTGCTTCTGACAATGATTTTCCTTCACGTAATTCTTCTTTAGCTCTTTCAAATATAATGATGTTCGCATCTACCGCCGTACCTAATGTTAATACGATACCTGCAATACCTGGCAATGTTAATACAAAACCAAAACTTGCCATAATTCCAAACAAGAAAAGTAAGTTCAATAATAAGGCAAGGTTAGCATACCAACCTGCTTTACCATAATAGAACACCATCCATAAACAAACTAATAAAAATCCTAATACAGAAGAAATTGTACCTGCATCAATTGCAGCCTGACCTAAAGATGGTCCTACAACTGTTGACTGAATAATATCTGCAGAAGCTGGTAATTTACCTGCGTTTAATACGTTAGCTAAATCTTTAGTTTCAGCTACATCAAAAGAACCTGTAATTTCAGATCTTCCTCCTGCAATCGGTCCACTTGTAACACCTGGCGCAGAGTAAACAATATTATCTAAAACAATAGCAATATATCCTTTTTGAGAGAATGCTCTTCCTGTTAATTCTTCCCAAACTTTAGCTCCCTGGCTGTTCATTTGCATAGAAACAGCTGGTTTTCCTAATTGGTCAAATGTATCTTTTGCATCTGTAACAACACCACCGCTCATTGCAGGAACATTGTCTCTGTTTCCTTTTAAAGCATATAATTCAACTGCTTCAATATCTTTTCCTTTTGCATCTTTGATCGTAGTTGGTTTACTCCAAACAAATTTTGCATTGTGTTGATCAGCACCCAATAAAATTCTGATGTCAGCTCTTTTAAAATAATTGTTTACAGTAGCTGTATCTTTAGGAGCAAAGTATCCTAAAACTGGTCCACCACCCTGACCTAACATTTTGTCAAATAATGGGTTGTTTCCTTTTTTAGTATCTACTGAATCTTTAGCGTTATCAGTCAATAAAGCATTTAATGAATCTTTAACGACAGCTTTAGTCTCTGTTTTTTTGATTTCAGTCTTTTTCAGAGCTTCGTTAGTCGCTACTAAAAAGTTACCGATTTCTTCAATTTTAAAAGTTTCCCAAAACTCTAACTGAGCTTTTCCTCCTAATAATTTTTTGATTCTATCTACATCCTTAGCCCCCGGAAGCTCTACCAAGATTCTTCCAGTTTCTCCTAATTTTTGGATGTTTGGTTGCGTTACACCAAATTTGTCGATACGCTCTCTAAGTACTTTGTAAGCACTTTCGATAGACTCATCTACTTTTTTCTTAATTACTTTTTGAACTTGTGCGTCAGACATTTGAAAATCTACACCACCTTCTCCTTGTAAACTTCTATTTGCAAAAATGTCAGGTGAAGCTAATTTCACAGTTCCTTTTGAGTTAGCCTCAAAAGCTTCGAAGAACTTATTTAAATAGGTTTTGTTTCCTTCTAAATTTGCAGTTGCATCAGCTAATGATTTATTAAATACCGGATTTTTAGAATTGTTTGCTAATCCTTTCAAAACGTCTTTAACAGAAATTTGAAGAATCACGTTGATTCCTCCTTCTAAGTCAAGACCTTTGTTAAGTTGTTTGTTTTTTACTTCGTTATAAGTAAAATCAGTAAAACCAAGGTTTAACACTTTTTCTTTTCCAATAGAATCTAAGTATTTTAATTCTTTATCAGGATTATCTCCTGCAAAAGCTTTAGCTTCACTTTTGACACTATTGGCCACAAAAGTGAACGAGAGTTGGTAAATACTTACCAATGCAAATAGAATTGCGAAAAATTTAATAAGTCCTTTATTCTGCATTATTACTAAAAATTAATTATTTTTTATTGTTTGTTTTTGTTTTAAAGTCCCATAGAATAAGCCCTGATATGATTTTTAAGAACTAAAAAATCAAGATCACGAATTACAACATTTTTTTTAACCCGAGCAAATATATAATTAACGAAAAGATTAACCAATTTATTTATTAATTAATCTCAAAAAAAAGACTGCAAAAGTGCAGCCTTTTCCTCTTTTTACGAAATTCGTTATACTAAAATCGATTTTAAAGCGTCATTCATGCTTCTCACCGCATCTGCACTTTTCGCAAATAAGGCTTTTTCATGATCATTTAACTGAATGTCTAATATTTCTTCCACTCCGTTTTTACCAATTATACAAGGTACACCTATACAGATATCATTTTGCCCATACTCTCCTTCAACAAAAACAGAGCAGGCGATCATTTTTTTCTGATCATTCAAAATACTATCTACCAGATAAGCTACAGAAGCCCCAGGTGCATACCATGCTGACGTTCCCAAAAGACCTGTAAGTGTGGCTCCTCCAACCATTGTATCGGCAGCTACTTTTTGCAATACTTCTTCTGAAAGAAATTCAGTTACGGGAATTCCGTTATAAGATGCCAGACGGGTTAATGGAATCATAGTCGTATCACCATGTCCTCCAATAACCATTGCCGAGATATCGTTTGCCGGTTTATCTAAAGCTAATGAAAGATAAGTTCTAAAACGAGAACTATCTAACGCTCCACCCATACCAATAATTCTGTTTTTTGGTACTCCTGTCGATTTCAATGCCAAATACGTCATCGTATCCATTGGGTTAGAAACCACAACTATTATAGTGTCCGGAGAATACTTCAGTACGTTTTCGGCAACTGTTTTTACAATTCCTGCATTTATACCTATTAATTCTTCACGGGTCATTCCTGGTTTTCTTGGAATTCCAGATGTAATAACTACTACATCACTTCCGGCAGTTTTAGAATAATCATTGGTCACCCCAGATACTTTGGTATTAAAACCTGTATTTGTGGCACATTGCATAATATCCAACGCTTTCCCTTCGGCAAAACCTTCTTTAATATCCAACAACACTACTTCGCTCGCAATTCCTCTATAAGAAATAACATCTGCACATGTAGCTCCAACATTTCCTGCTCCTACAATGGTAACTTTCATATTTTATACTTTATCGGTTATTAATTAATTTGTTTGTGTATTTGATAAATCGACAATTCGTTTAATCATTTAAGTAAATTTAAACAATTAAACGAATTGATGATTATAATTTATTACGCATCGATATTAGCGTAAACTGCATTTTTCTCGATAAATTCTCTACGTGGCGGCACTTCATCCCCCATCAACATAGAGAAAACTCTGTCGGCTTCAGCCAGACTATCAATTGTTACCTGACGTAAAGTTCTGAAGTTCGGATCCATTGTTGTTTCCCACAATTGTTCCGCGTTCATCTCTCCAAGACCTTTATAACGCTGAATCGCAGCACTTCCTCCCATTCTCTCATTGGCCTGATCGCGTTGAACATCATTCCATGCATATTCTTTTTTGTTTCCTTTTTTAACTAAGTATAAAGGCGGTGCAGCGATATAAACGTGACCTTCTTCGATCAACTCTTTCATGAAACGGAAGAAGAATGTTAATATTAAGGTAGAAATGTGACTACCATCGACATCCGCATCACACATGATGATTACTTTATGATATCTTAGTTTTTCAAGATTTAAGGCTTTACTATCTTCTGCTGTACCAACGGTAACTCCTAAAGCGGTAAAGATGTTACGAATCTCCTCATTTTCGAATACTTTATGATGCATCGCTTTTTCAACGTTTAGAATCTTACCACGTAATGGCAAAATCGCCTGAAAGTTACGATCACGACCTTGTTTCGCAGTTCCACCTGCCGAATCTCCCTCGACTAAGTAAACCTCACATCTTGCAGGATCCTGCTCAGAACAATCTGATAATTTTCCCGGTAATCCACCGCCACCCATAACAGTTTTACGCTGTACCATTTCACGGGCTTTTTTAGCAGCGTGACGTGCCTGAGCAGCTAAAATTACTTTCTGGATAATGATTCGGGCATCATTTGGATTTTCTTCCAAATAGTTTTCCAACATTTCACCAACAGCCTGAGAAACCGGAGAAACTACTTCTCTGTTTCCTAATTTTGTTTTGGTCTGACCTTCGAATTGAGGCTCTGCAACTTTTACCGAAATAATAGCCGTTAATCCTTCACGGAAGTCATCTCCTGCAATTTCGAATTTCAATTTATCCAACATTCCGGATGCATCTGCATATTTTTTCAGGGTTCTTGTTAAACCACTTCTAAAACCTTGTAAATGCGTTCCTCCTTCGTGTGTATTAATATTATTTACGTAAGAGAAAATGTTCTCTGTATAACTTGTATTGTAAATCAAAGCAACCTCAACCGGAATTTCACCTTTTTCGTGATCCATGCTGATTACATGAGAAATAATTGGCTCACGGTTACCATCTAAATAACGAATGTATTCTTTAAGACCTTCATCTGAATGGAATACTTCACTTTTAAACTCTCCTTTTTCATCTACTTCTCTTTTGTCCGTAAAGGTAATTGTGATTCCTTTGTTTAAGAAAGAAAGCTCACGCATACGAGCGGATAAAGTATCATAAGAGAACTCTGTAGTTTGAGTAAAGATGGTGTTATCAGGGTAAAATGTCTGACGTGTACCCCTTTTATCTGTTTCTCCGATTTGTTTTACCGGATATAATGATTTTCCTCTTTCGTACTCCTGTTCGTAGATTTTTCCTTCTCTAAAAACGGTAGACTTCATATGAACGGAAAGGGCATTTACAACCGAAACCCCAACCCCGTGCAAACCTCCGGAAACTTTGTAAGAATCTTTATCAAATTTACCACCGGCACCAATTTTAGTCATTACTACCTCAAGTGCCGAAACACCTTCTTTTTTATGTAAATCAACTGGAATACCACGACCGTTATCTTCAACTGTTACTGATCCGTCTTCGTTTATTGCAACACCAATGGTATCACAATGTCCTCCCATCGCCTCATCAATAGAGTTATCAACAACCTCATAAACCAAATGATGTAGCCCTCGAACCCCCACATCTCCAATATACATCGATGGACGCATTCTTACGTGCTCCATTCCTTCTAATGCCTGAATACTATCTGCTGAATAATTGTTCTTCTTGATTTCTTCGCTCATATAATTTATTCTAAAAAATGTATTTATTGTCTAACACGCAAATATATAAAAACGCAAATTATATATCCGTTAAATTACCATTTAAAGAGGGTAAGTTATTAACACAATTGTCTTAAAAACCGAAAAATAGACCTAAAGGCAGGCTTAAATTCCAATTTTCTTAAATTACAAATTACAAAAATAAGAATGTGGTAAAAAAATGATTTTATAAAACCTAAATTACAAAAACTCTATTTTTAAAACCGTATAAAAAAAACCGAAATAACACTATAAAATGCATTTCGGTTTCTATGAATTTAAAACTCCATAAATTGGAATTTAGAATTTGGAATTTTTACATTAGATTTTCTAAGCTTTATTGTTTTTTATTAAAATCTCCTGCATAAATGGAAGTCATTTTATCTAAGCTCAAATACTTTTTCACCACAGAATTTACCTCTTCCACTTTTAATGCTTTTACTTTACTTTCAAGAGCGTCATAATCTTCCAAAGGAATTCCGTATTGCAAATAAGTATTAGTCAAAGTCATTAAAGTTCCGTCATCGCCTAATCTGGTTTTTCTTTCATTTAACCAGCTTACCAGGTTTGATTTTAATTCTTCGGCTGTAAAACCATCTTTTAACGCTTTAGCAATCTCCTCTTTTGCAGCAACCTCAACTGCACTTTTTTTCGTTGGGTTTAAAAACGCATAATAAGCCCAATACGCAACATCATTTGTAATCGGTACATTTACAAAAGATCCCGCTCCATAACTGATTCCTTCTTTTTCTCTCAATCGCATTGGTATTCTGGCACTCAAAAATCCTCCACTTCCTAAAATTTCATTTGCCATCACAAATGCAGGGTATTCAGCATCTTTCTGATTCATTTTAAAACTAATTTTTCCTACCGCAACGGCATTTTCCTTATCCGGGGTAATGTAATCTTTATCTGCTTTCTGAGTTTCGAAATAAGTAGGCAATGCTCTTTCATATTTCGATTTGGAATTCCATTTTCCAAAAGTGCTCTCTAAAATCTGAGCTGTCGATTTAGCCTCTAAATCTCCTACCACAGTTCCAACTCCGTTGTTTCCTCCTAAAATATTTTTATAGAAATCAACAATTTCTGTTTGCTTTATCTTTTTATAAGCATCAATTTGCTCCTGAACAGTTGCCGTATAAAAAATACTTTCTTTAGGATATTTTGACGTTTGTCTTGAAAGCTCTATAAATGCTACAGAACGAGGATCATTTAAACTCGATTCTAAGTACGTGTTGTATTCGCTAATCGTTTTGGTTAGCTCATTTTGCGGAAAAGTAGCATTAACCAGCAAATCTCCTAAAATGTCCATCACTTCTTTAAAACTTTCTTTATAAGTATTAACATCTACTGATAATGTTTGTCCCGAAAAATCAAAATACAAACTTGATTTTAATTGATCCAAACGATCACTGATTTGTTCTTTTGTTCTGGTACTTGTACCCGTTTTTAACAATTGAGCCAAAATAGCCCCCACATCTGATTTTCCTGACAAATCTTTTTCATTACTTACCGGAAATTTAAAACTTGCCTGAACTTTTCCTCCTTTAATTTCTTTTTTAATCAAGCCATATTTTGCGCCATTACCAAGTTTTCCTTCTGCAAAATTTTGCTTTAAATTCTTGATCGAAGCTTCAAATGGAGCCGCTTCTTTTTCAAGTGCTTTTCCTTTATAATCCTTAGTAAAGGCCAACAATTGTTCGTCTGTATATTCTGCCGGCCTAACTCTTTGCTCGTCTTTTGAAGGAATAAATACTCCAACAGTTCTGTTATTGCTTCTAAAATATTTCTCGGCAACTCTTTGTATATCTTCTTTCGTTAGATTTTCGATTGCATCCCTGTACAAAAACCCTAGTCTATAATCTCCTGCCCCAATAATTTCTGTAAGATTAATAGCAAAGGAAACGGTGTTATTTTTTACACTCTCAATTTGTTTGATGATTTTAGCCTTAGCCCTGCTTACATCTTCGTCTGTATATTTGGTCGATCCTATTTTATCCAGTTCGGCTCTCACTAATTCTTTTGTTGCTACAACATCTTTATCATTAGGAACTGCTACTCCAAAGTACACAAAACTGGCATCTCTGGTAGTTGGCTGCCAATAATAAATACTGGATACTTTTTGAGTTTCAACTAACGTTTTATATAGGTAACCTGATGGATCAGCCGTTAAAATTTCACCCAAAGCATCAATAGCAGCGTAATCTTTATCTGCGTAAGCCGCAGTATGGTATAAAGCTCCAATATTTTTACTGTCACCCGCTCTTTTCAACTCAACATATTTTTCACCGTCCTGGGCCGGTTCTATAGTATAAGTTTTATCCAAAACTCTTTTAGGTTTCGGAATACCTCCAAAATACTGCCCTACGTATTGCAAAGCCTTTTTCTCATCAAATTTTCCGGCAATTATTAAAGTTGAATTGTCCGGTTGATAATACTTTTCGTAGAAAACTCGTAATGTTTTTGCCTTTACACGCTCGATATCTTCCTTACTTCCAATGGTGCTTTTTCCGTAATTATGCCACAAATAAGCCGCAGAAAGTACCCTTTCCTGCAAAACACCGTCAGGGTTGTTTTCTCCTATCTCAAACTCGTTTCTAACAACAGAAAACTCTTTGTCTAAATCTGTTTGTAAAATGGTCGCATTGATCATTCGGTCTGCTTCCATTTCAATACTCCACTTTAGATTTTCATCATTGGATGGAAAAACTTCATAATAATTGGTACGATCTAACCAGGTAGTCCCGTTGGCAGATCCTCCTTTTTCAGAGAGCATTTTTTTAATGTCTCCCAAATTCTTGGTGCTTTTAAAAAGCATGTGCTCTAATAAGTGAGCCATCCCTTTCTCGCCGTAACCTTCGTTTCTGGACCCCACATTGTAAACGATATTCACCACCATATTACTTTGTGAAGCATCCGGAATTAAAAGAACTTTCAATCCGTTATTCAAGGAATATTCTTTTACTCCTTCAACATTTTTGATATATTTTGGCACATCGGTTTTTTGTGCATAAACAGCACTTAACGACGCAAATGAGCAGCATAAAATACTACTAAACAATAAATTTCTCATAGGTAATTTTAAATAAGGTTAGTTTTTAATGGTAACCAAATATAATATTTTTCCTAAACAGGATGCGTCGTAATTAACTTAGTTTTTAGAAATTTAGATCTTAAAAAAAATCCGGAAGTACATTTGACATGTCTTTCCGGATTTTATGTTTTATTTCCAAGTTTCAAATTTTAGACCGTAACTCCCGCTTTGGAAGTTTCAACACCTGCTTTTACGTGTGCTGCGTTAGCTCTTCCACTTGGATCCTGATTTTCCTGCCATCTTGGAATCCATTTTCTAACGGTATGCGCGGCACTTACCTGTGGATAGAATTTATGAAAAATCGATCTGTAAAGATAAGCCTCTTTGGTTGTTGGCGAATTATATGGGAATTCAGCACTTGCTCCCGCCAACTGTTCGTCAGAAACCTGTCCGGCACAATAGTCGATCAGTTCATCGACCCAGTTATATCCTACTCCATCCGAAAACTGCTCTTTCTGTCTCCATAAAACTTCCTGCGGTAAATACGGGTTCTCTGGTGTATCAAATGCTTTTCTTAGAATGTATTTTTCAATTCCATCGTATGTTTTTGGCTGTTTCTCTTCGGTTTTAATTCGAATTGCAGCCTCTAAAAACTCTTTGTCCAGGAACGGAATTCTCGCTTCTAATCCGTGCGCCATTGGTATTTTGTCGGCACGTAACAAATCAGCGGTAAACATTTTTTGTACTCTTTCGATTGTTTCATCCTGAAATTCCTGTGCGGATGGTGCATTTCTAAAATACAAATGACCTCCAAAAACTTCATCCGCTCCTTCACCCGAAAGAATTACTTTAATTCCCTTATCCGCAATTGCCTTTGACAGCAAATACATTGGTACTCCGGATCTTACCGAAATAATATCGTAAGTCTCAATATGGTAAATTACTTTTTCCAAAATTTCAACTCCTTCTTCTACTGTAAAATGTATTTCATGGTGTTCCGTACCTAAAAACTCCGCTGCTGCTCTCGCCGCTTTGTTATCTGGTGCGTCAGCATCCAATCCGATCGAAAATGAATGCAATTTTTCGCTGTTTTCTTTCAATAAACGGGCAGCGATTGCCGATGTTAATGAAGAGTCTAATCCACCGGAAAGTAATACCCCAACAGGAACCTCGCTCATTAAACGTTTACGGGTTGCTTCAACTAAAGTCTCCCGAATTAAATCTAAATCTAATTTTTGACTGGCATTAGAATGGTCTTCATATTCCGGATTGTAATATTTTACAAAACCGGTTTTACCTGTATAATAATGTCCAGGAGGAAAAGTTGAAAAGGATTTACACTGATCTGAAATTGACTTCATTTCTGATGAAAAATAGATTCTTCCTCTCTCATCCAGTCCATAATACAAAGGTTTTACACCAACCGCATCTCTAGCTGCAATATAATTATCCCCGTCAATAATCACAAAAGCAAAGTCGCCATCCAGCATATTACAAAATTTGTGTCCAAATTCTTCGTACAAATGAACTATGACTTCTGAATCAGATTTTGTTCTAAAGCTATGCTCTTTTAAAACCGTGTCTTTTAGTTCCTGATAGTTATAGATTTCTCCATCATGCACCATCCAGGCTTTGTTAGTTCCCTTAATAGGCTGCTTTCCAGATTTTAAATCAATAATTGACAAACTTTCATGGCACATAATACTGCCATTTTCCATAATATGTAAATCACTTTCATCAGGACCACGATGTGACATTCTTGCAGAAAGCTCTTTTACGAGTTGCGGGTCTTTTCCTTTACCTATAACAGCTAATAATCCAGACATACTGTTCTATATTTTTTTATTATTCTCTCTATATTGCCGATATTAAATCGGTTAATTAAATATCTTATGTTTTTCTAATGTTCGGCTAAGCTAAATATTATTTCTGAATTTTATGTACTTATTAAGCTACAATATTTAGTTCTTTTAATTTTATTTCAGTGAATACCAAATATAAAAAAGAAAGTCAAACTATTTCCAAAAAAAACTTTTAACTAATTGAAACAATACCTTTTAACAATATAAGACAAGAAAAACGTCCTCAGTGCTGAGAACGTCTTTCGGAAATATATATACTAATTCTAAAAATACTTGTTTATGCTTTAGCGTAAGCATCATCGTGTACACTTGCCACAGCTCTTCCTGATGGATCATTCATGTTCTTGAAAGCTTCATCCCATTCTAAAGCTATTTTTGTACTGCAAGCCACACTGGCTTCCTGTGGCACACATAATGCAGCCGCATCACTTGGAAAATGTTCCGCAAAAATCGAACGATAATAATACTCTTCCTTAGAAGTTGGCGTTTGTAACGGGAATTTATACTTTGCATTTGCCAATTGTTCATCCGAAACTTCTTTGGCTACCACTTCTTTCAAAGTATCAATCCAGCTGTATCCAACACCATCCGAAAATTGCTCTTTTTGTCTCCAGGCAACACTTTCAGGCAACATGTCTTCAAATGCTTTACGAACCACCCATTTTTCCATTGAATGTTCTTTGTTTATCATTTTATCCTGCGGGTTGATTCTCATTGCTACATCCATAAATTCTTTATCCAGGAACGGAACACGTCCTTCAATTCCCCAAGCTGCTAAACTTTTATTGGCACGTAAACAATCGTACATGTGCAGTTTCCCTAATTTACGAACGTTTTCGTCGTGAAATTCTCTCGCATTTGGTGCTTTATGAAAGTACAAATACCCTCCAAACAACTCATCTGCTCCCTCACCTGACAATACCATTTTAATCCCCATTGATTTGATGACTCTCGCCATCAACCACATTGGAGTCGATGCTCTAACGGTCGTTACATCATAGGTTTCTAAGTTGTAAATAACATCACGAACGGCATCTAATCCTTCCTGGATAGTAAATTTAATTTCGTGGTGAATGGTTCCAATATGTTTTGCTACCACCTGTGCAGCCGCTAAATCAGGAGAACCTTCCAATCCTACTGAAAAAGAGTGCAACTGCGGATACCAGGCATCTGTAGTATCATCTGACTCAATACGTTTTTGTGCAAACTTTTTGGCTACTGCCGACGTGATCGAAGAATCTAAACCTCCGGAAAGTAAAACGCCATAAGGGACATCACTCATTAATTGTCTATGAACTGCTGCTTCAAGTGCTTTTTTAATTTCAGGAATACTTGTTTCATTATCTTTTACTGCCTCATAATCTGTCCAATCTCTTTTGTACCACTGCACAAATTCACCGTCTTTACTTGTCATATAATGTCCAGGAGGAAACAATTGGATTTTTGTACAATATCCTTCTAAAGCTTTTAATTCAGAAGCAACATAAAAAGTCCCATGCTGGTCCCAACCAATATATAATGGAATAATTCCCATGTGGTCACGAGCAATGAAGTACTCGTCTTTGTCAACATCATAGATTGCAAATCCAAAAATTCCGTTCATTTCATCTACAAAATGAGGTCCTTTTTCTTTGTAAAGTGCTAAGATTACTTCGCAATCACTTTCTGTCTGAAAGTTGTACTTTCCCTGAAACTGTTTACGCAATTCTCTGTGGTTGTAAATTTCGCCGTTTGCAGCCAAAACCAATTTTTTATCTTCGGTAAATAAAGGTTGTTTTCCTGAAGCCGGATCTACAATTGCCAGACGCTCGTGCGATAAAATTGCTTTATCATTGCTATAAATTCCGCTCCAATCCGGTCCACGGTGACGGATAATTTTAGACATCTCTAATACTTGAGGTCTTAAAGTTTCGGCTTTTTGCTTTAAATCAAAGGCACATACAATTCCACACATAACGCTATATTTTTATTTTTAAACTTCATTTTGACAAAGCAAAGATGCAATATTAGTTATAATTGAAAAACACATATCGCTATTTTAATTACAATTTAAAACCAAAAAACAGTTTTTACATATAAAACATAAAATTTAAGTATTTAAAAAAGCCTCAAACTTAAAAATTTCAATTTCAGGTTTAATAGAAGTAAAAAACGCAAATCCAAAGAACGATCTATAAGTTAAACTTCACGATATCTCAGAATCATTGACAGATTTTATATGGGTCGTTCCTACGGAACTTATGACTCGTGTTTATACCTTTTCGACGGATTGAAATCCGTCGTTACAAAATAAAGCATTCCTTCGAAACTTTTGCATAAAAACCCTAAATTCTACCTAATATCCCAACAGAGAATTTTAATCTGCTGAAAAAACAATCCCGTAAACAAAGTTCAAAAAGAGTGATACACTAGAACCATTCGCTAAACAAATATTCTAGTAACGGATTCTAATCCGTAAAAAAAATAACCTAAACAAAGTTTAGAAAGAGTGACGCATAAGAGTCTTTGGCTAGACATATATTCTAACAACCGATTTTTATTCCAAAAAAAACAACCTAAACAAAGTTTCAAAAGAGCAATTTACAAGAGCCTTCGGCTCGATATTTTTATAGCAACGGATTTTAATCTGTTGAAAAAAACAATCATCAAAGCAAAGTTCCAGAGGAACGACACATTTAGATTTAAAAAAGTTTAAAAAAGAAATATTAAGGTAAGGCTCTGAAAAAATAAACTATTCCTCCTAGTATCAACATCACTACGTAAAGCCAATTTTTGAAAGACTGAAAATTAATTTGAAATTTATACTGATCATTTTTTTCAGTAACATCCTTTAACCAAAGTTTGTGTAGTTTATACAAAGCAAAAGCAGCCCCAAACAAAGAGAAGCTGCATATTAAATACAGATAATCCATTTAATTAATTTCCTGAATTAAATATTTGGTCCCGTTAATTTCAAAAGTAAATCCCACTTTATTCCCCATTAAATGGCCCCCTAAAGGAGATTGCGGAGAAAGCGCAATAACATTTACACCGTCAACATTGATTTTAGGAAGTGCTACACTTACATATAAATAAATTCCGTTGGCTTTCACCAAACTTCCCGAAATGATATTTTCAGTAGTTTTTAAGGCATCAATTTTATCTAAAATCGCTTTTTGGGCAATAGCTTCTTTCAGTTTATTGGTGAGTTTTTCCTGTTCGATATGCATCATAGACAAAGCAGTTTCATGTTTGTCTCCAGCAGAACCTTTGGCATCGTTTTTAGAATCTTCGGTCAAAGCCGAAATCATGTCTCTAAAAACATCTATTCGATCCTGAACCATTTGCAGGTAATGCGAGTGTATTTTTTGTTTAAAAGTCATTTTTTTAGGTACTGAGGTGCAAAGATACAGAGGTGCAGAGATTTTAAATAAAAAAGTCTTCTTTTTATATTTTAACCTATTATTTCATCGGGAATCCATCCTTCTTCATTAGTCAGAATTTTTCTCACCCATGTCCAACCGTTTAAGCTTTTAATTTTTAGAATTTCATCATCCTTATCGACATTCAGTTCTTTAGCAGTGTAATATTCTAAAACTTTTGCCTTTTTTTTATCCGTAGAAATTTCAAGTATCTGAACCGGTACCCAGCCTTTGTTACTCTCATTTTTGGCCCAAATCCATCCTTTCCACTTTTCTTCTGTCTCCTCTTCTCCCAATTTTACAGTCTCGCCTATATTGAGAGTAATAGGATTTTCATATTGTATCTTATATGCTTCAAGAATTTTAAATACTTTCATCGTTTATTGTCTTTTTATGAAATGAGCTACCAATTCTTTCGTTGTCAAAATCCTCTTTTGACACTAAGCCATAAAGATCCTAAAAACAGTTGAAAGAAAAGACTCCTAATTATTACTCAAAAAAAGCAGCCGGATAAATGACTTTTCCACTTACTCCTGATAATCCATTTTCGGTTAAAGCAATCACCATACAATTCTCTGCAGGAACCTCAAAAGGCATCTCGATATTGTATCTTTCACAAAGTTCATAACCAAATCTCGGATAATAGTCCTGATGTCCTAATAATATAACCGATTTGTAACCCAACTCTTTCGCTACTTTATGACTGTGTAATATAAGTTTTGAACCAATTCCTTTTCCCTGAAATTCAGGTAGCACAGAAACCGGCGCCAATGCCAAAGATTCAAAAGTTTCCGTATCGTTTTTGATTTCTAACTTTGTCAATAAAATGTGCCCTACAATTTCATTCTCTACTTCGGCAACAATAGATAGTTCAGGAATAAAAGCGTCTGATTTTCTTAATCTTTCAACCAAAAATTGTTCTTTATGGTCACTATATTCTTCCTTTTCAAAAGCCTTCTCAATTAAATTAAAAACACTTTTATGGTCCTTTTCATTTTCTTGTCTGAGTTTAATTTTCATCTTAATTATTTTAATTATCTGTCTATTTAACCGCAAAGCACGCAAAAGTTTTTTATCATGAATCGCACTTAGCAAACGCAAAGTTCGCAAAGCTTTATGTTGAAATAGCTTTGCGAACTTTGTATTTTATCTGCGTAACGCAAAATAAAAAACTTTTGCGTGCTTTGCGGTTAAAAAAAACTTAAAAATCGAACTTATAGTTAGCTCCAACAACTACCTGAAATCCTTGTACCGGATAATTCAGCCATTTTTCATAGGCCTGATTTCCTATATTATTAAGCTTTAAGAAGCAAGTCAAACGTTCGTTGTATTTATAACCTAAATGTGCATTGGCATCAAAATAACTTTTTAGTGTTGTAATCACCGGATCTATTCCTAAATTTAAATTCGATTGCATGTCTTTACGCTCTCCCACAAAGAAAACATTCAGTCCAGCATACCATTGCTTCGTAATATTTACGTCCAGATTTGAACTCAGTTTCATAGAAGGTAAATTCCATGCTTCTATACCGTCGAATTTATAGCTGTTAAAAGTACCGTTGATTCCAAAAGAGACATTTTTAGAAAAATCAGCTTTTAATTCTCCATAGAAACGGAAGGTTCTCACATCATCATAAATTACTCCAAATGAGTTTCCAAAAGCATAATTTTGGTTGGAAAAATCCTCTGTATAATCGTTGCCTTTGTACAATGCTTTATCTTTTTCATTTAGATAAGAACCTGTAAGATTATAACTCACATTGTTGGCCAATTTCCCTTTTAAACCTGCAAAAACGGTATATTGATTATTGGTAGGTTTCATATTAAGTGTTGGGGATAAAAACGGATTCCCGGTAACAAAATCAGCATAAGAATTTTGATTCAAACCTCCGTTTACTCCTGTGTAGAAAATCATCAAATCCCCAACCAGTTTATAGGAAGCATTCACTTTTGGATAAATATAGAACTTGTTTCCGCTGTTTTCAGAATCCAAACCATAAAACAATCCGGCTCCTAGCTCCAATGTCCAGTCATTTTCTAAAATCACAAAACTTGGTTCAATTCCAAAATTCGTAAGGCTGTACTTTAAAGGGTTTGTATTATCGTGAGCATAATTATGTTCGAAAGATCCGCTAACATGATCTACAATAATATTGGTATTTATGGATTGATCCATTATTTCTACTTTGAAAGAAGGTTTCACATAGAACCGATTTTCTGACGATGAAAAACTATCTGAGAAATGCGTAAACTTGGTCGAGATCTTACTAAAAATTCCCTCTGTAAAAGCTACATTACCACCTAAAGAAATAGTGTTATAAGAATGATTTGGATTGATCCCTCTTATTAAATCATCTCGGGTTTGTCCGACCAAAGTAGCACCAAAATCAGCTGGTAAACCATACCAGTTGTACAATTGATTCTGATAGCCCAAATCAACATTCCAGGACATATCACGATTGTTTACACCATACCCTACATTTAGCGCCGTATCGTAAAACTCATCATTTAAATCTACACCTTTAATTCCGCCCTGAGAAGAGTGATGACGAAACATTCCTGCTACATAATCGTTGTTCCCCAACTCCTGATTGACAAATAATTCAGCATTTAAAGTACCATAATTACCTACTCCTAAAGTGGCATAATTGTTAAATAGTTTTTCTTTTTTAGATTTCTCAACACCTTCGGCCTTTCCTTTTGATGGAGTAAATGTAGAAGCCACGGGAACAGATAAAATACTATATTTTATAGTTTCTTTTGGCTGATTTCCGGTATCGTCAAGCGAAGGTGTTTCTTTTACTTTAAAAGCATCTGAAATTGTTGGCGAATACGGTTTTACTACGTTTACTGTTTCTGTTCCGATTGTTTCATTTTTCTTTTGCGAAAATGAAAACTGCACAACAAACATTACTAGTAAAATGATGATTTTATTCTGGCAATTAATTTTCATATATCTTTTTTTTGAGAGGAAAGAAAATAGAATAAAGAGTATAGACTTCCTTTCTTTTCTAAATTTTCTTCTAACTCTATAATTCTATATTCTATTCTCTGTACTCTATTCTCTTTATTCTAACTTCTTAAACTAAACTTCCCATTCTCCTTTTGCAACAAACTGTGCCTTTCCACCTATTTTGATCTCAAACTGATTTTCAGTTAATTTTCCATTAAAATAGATTTGAGACGGACGATTGATATAATCCCCCTGATAATTAATCATTTCAATTTGCGGCAAATGATACTTTAAAAGAAAAGCTTGCAAACATGTACTTGCACTCCCTGTTGCTGCGTCTTCAACCAATTGATTGTGTTCTACACAAAGCATTCTGCTAAACAATTTGGAGTCTTCTAAATAATAAAAATAAAGACCTCTGTAACTTGTTTTGCAGTTCCTTTTCATCCATTGATCTGCTTTATCTTTATCTAAAACCAAATTTTCCAGTGCTTTCTTATTACTTAGCCCAACCATTACAAACGCACTTCCGGTTGTCACTTCCTGAATTGGAAATTGATTTTCGAAATCTTCCTTTTTCAGATTGCTGAATGATGTAAAATCTTCTTTCGAAAAAATATCCCAAAATTTCGGCTGTGCTGCTTTTAACCAAATTAAATCTTCAGACTGATGAATCGGAATTGGTCCAATAGGAACTTCTAATGTGATATTCTCTGGGGAATTATCAAATATTTTGTTGATTAAAACCCACGAAGTTCCAATTATAGGATGTCCTGCAAACTGCATTTCATGAGCAGGAGTAAAGATTCTAATTTCTGCTTTGTTTTTTTCTCTGTCGAGCTTTGTTATAAATGTGCTTTCTGCAAAATTAATCTCGCGTGCCATCTGCTGCATTTCTCCAGTACTAAGATTCTCCGCTTCCGTAAAAACGGCCAACTGATTTCCTGTATATTTTTTATCGGCAAAAACATCAACTATATAAAATGGTAAACTCATTGTTCTCTTTTTTTTTGAGAAAATAGAGGAAAGACTTCTCAGTAATCTTGCTTCTTTTTCTATTTTCTATTCTCTATAATCTTTTATTCTTGTTTTTTTTAATAGATGCAAGAACAAAGAGAAAAGACTTCTCAGCAATCTTTCATCTTGCTTCTTGCCTCTTTTTTCTATTTTCTATCTTCTCTACTCTTTGTTCTTACTTATTAATTGAAGAATTCGTTTTTGCTTCCTCCAACTTAATCGCACTCAACTCCGTTTTAGCCTCTTCAACAACATCCGGATAATCAGTAAAATTATTAATTACGTTATCTAAAATATAAGTCGCCTGATAACTGTCTTTTAATCCATAGAAATTCTTTGCCATCAAGACTAAACTTTTCGCCCCGTAATATTTGTAGGCCGAGTAGTTTTTAGCCAGCTTTTGCACGGAAACATTCGAAGCATCAAATTTTCCTTCTTTGGTTTTAAAATACGCATCATAATACAGTGCTTCTGCTGCTAATTCTCCTTTCGAAGTTGCCGATAATTTAGCGTAGGCACTTTTGGCTTTATCTTCGTCTCCGGTCTGCATTGCCGCACGCGCTACGATAATCTGAGCATCCGCTTTAACGTTTGCATCGGCTTTTGCATTTTGCAATACTTTATCAGCATATACTACTGAATTATCATAATCTTTTTTGTCGTAGTAACATTTCATCAGATTAGCCTGTGCAAAACTTTTATTCTGAGGAAAATCGGCTTCATTTTCTAAACGCACCAACACCGGAACCGACTTATCACAATCTTTTGTTTTCAGGAAAATTTGTGCCAATCTTGTCAACGACTGTTCTGTAAATTCACTTCTTGGCTGATCAATTACATATTGATAGTTTGCAGTCGATTTTGCTTCTGAACCTTCGGCAAAATACAATTGTGCTAAATAAAAGTTGGCTTCCAGCGCATGCATTCCTTTTGGAAATTTATTTATATAACCTGTAAAACCAGTTATAGCCGGCTTGCTATTATTCTGACTGTATTGCTTGAAAGCCGCATCATAAGTATCATTATCCAGCTCGGCATCTGTAACTGCCACAAAATCTAATGTACGAACCCAGGTTGCATACTCATCCACTTTTCCAGAGTCTACATAAATCAATCTTGCAGTTGAAACTGCTTCCAGAGCTTCGGGAGTTTTAGGAAACTCAGCTGCTACTTTCTTAAATTTTACCAAAGCCTGATCGTCACGATCTGAATTGTAATAAATCAACCCTTGTTTTAAAATCGCTTTTGAAGTAAACGAACCATTTTTAAATTCTGAAATTAACTGATCATATGTTTTAAGGGCTTGATCGTTCTTTTTCTCGGCTACATAAGTATTCCCTAATTCATACAAAGCATCATCACGATAAGACGACTTTTTATACATTTGAAGAAAATTATTCAATTCATCGGCTTTCTTGTCATTTTTAGACATAAATCCGTAAGAAATTGCTTTTTGAAACTGTGCATAATCGGCATCAACTCCTTTTGCTTCAATAGCTTTTGCATAGGCTTCATTTGCAGCACTGTACTTCGAGTTTACAAATCGACTGTCTCCTAAACGTAAATAAGAGTCATTTAAACGCACTTTATCTTCCTTTGAATTATCAATTTGTGCCTGGAAAGAATTCCCTGCCTGATCGTATTCTTTGAGTTTAAAATAGGCATAACCAATATTATAGTTGATATTTTTATACTCATTGGTAGTTTTAGCAGCAGCTAATCCGGCAAACTGTTTGTAGCTTAACAAAGCATTTTGAAAATCATCAGTCATGTATTCCGTTTCTGCTTTCCAAAAAGTAGCACGGGCTGTAAATTCAGGTGTTTTTTGTTCGCTAATAGCACTTTTAAACATTTTCCCTGCTTCCTGATAGTTTGATTCATTGTACAATTCAACACCTCTGTAAAAAAGCACTTTTTGATAAGCTGCTTTATTCTCTGGCGACCTGTTTTTCTCTAATAAAGACAGCGCTTCTTTATAATTTTTAGAAGAAATATAAGAGTCAACCAATAATTTTTCTACTTCTGATTTACTGGAGTTGTTTGGGTATTTTTTTAGGAAATCAAGTAAAATTCCAGGAACGGTTTGATAGGCATTCCCAATTTCATAACTCAGCTTTGCGTAATTCAAAGCGGCATCTTCCTGAATCTGGGCATTGAAATCCATTTCCGAAGCATTTTTAAATGCATTTAGAGCCTCTTGTTTTTTGCCCGTGTTTAAATAAGCCAAACCTAAATGATAATACGCATTTTGAGCAACGAAATCTTTCCCCTCGATAATTTTATTGAATTGAGAGATTGCTTTTTCATATTCTTTTTGTTCATAATAAGCATATCCCAATTGATAGAAATCGGTATTATTCCACTTTCCTTTTTTACCGGCATATTGCTCTAAAAACGGAATCGCTTTACCATATTGCTTTAAATTGAAATAACTTTCTCCAATAATTTTGTTCAGTTCTGACTTTTCCAAATCATTCGATTTACTCATGGCTTTTTGCCCCAAATCGATTGCTTTTTGGAAACTCCCCAACTTAAAATTCATGTCGGCCTGATAATACGAAAGCTTTTCTTTGTATTTCTCTTCTCCCGAAACTTCATCAAAATACTTAGTTGCTTCTTTATAATCATCGCCTTCATAAGCCATAAATCCTAAGTAATATTTGGCCTGGGAACCAAAATCAGGAGAATTTACAACCTTATTAAAATAAGTTGTGGCTTCTTTTTTCTTTTTAGCATTGAAATAACTGTATCCTTTTTGGAAATTAAATCTATCCGAATCAGATTTACTCATGTAGCTTTCATCTACTTTATCAAACCATTGTAAAGCTTTTGGATAATTTCCCTGTTCAAAAAAGTATTGGGCAACTTCAATATAAGCCTGATTTTGTTTCGTACTCGTTGGATAATCGTTTACAAATTTTTCGATCAGAGCATCGGCATTTACTTTGTTTGTCCGAATGGCGCAATTGGCAATATAATAAGCACAATCTGACTGAACCTCTTCGGTTGTTGCATTGTTTTTAACCTGTTCGAAAATAAGTTGGGCCGAAGCATATTGTTTGTCATTGTATAAAGCTAGTGCTTTGTCAAAATCCTTTAAGTCGTAAGTATAAATAGCTGATTTTTGTGCCGAAACTATGGTCGAAAAAAGAATAATTGGTAATAAAAAGAACCAGGGAAGTTTACGCATTTTAATTATATTTAGTATTCAAATGTATCATTTTATACCGTTTATAACGAAACGTTTCCGGCTTTTATTATGAACAAAAAATTAATTAAACCCTATCTGCCGTATAAATAATTCTAAATTAGATGCTTTATCAACTGAGTTTAACTCCATTACCAACCTTTAATTAATTTAACCTAAAAACAGTCATCACTCTGTCATAAAACAAACTTATACAACTTATTACGTTTCATTTCAGCTATACATTTTATTGTGAAGATTCAACTAAGTAAATTTTACGTTTCTGTCTAAAAAAAGACTTAAATCCTTCTAATCCTCTTAATTCGTGGCTGCTTTTTAAAAATTTCCCACAGAAATGATTGAAATTTATTTTGAATCCAAGCGTTATCTTATTACTTTTACCATTCAAATTAATTTTATTATGTCGCAAACCGTACTGTCTCTTAAAGAAGTCACTATATATCAGGAAGGAAAGAAAATTTTATCTCACATTAATTTAGATGTTCAGCATGGTGAATTTATCTATATAATTGGAAAAACAGGTTCCGGAAAGAGTAGTTTCATGAAAACGCTTTATGGTGATTTACCTTTAACTGAGGGTGAAGGACATATCGTTGAATTTGATTTGGCAACTTTAAAAGAAAGCGAAATTCCATATTTGAGACGTAAAATCGGAATTGTGTTTCAGGATTTTAAGTTACTTCCGGACCGTTCCGTAAAAGACAATATGCTTTTTGTTTTAAAAGCTACCGGCTGGTCTGAAAAAGAAGCCATGGAGCATAAAATCGATGAAGTTCTGGATAAGGTAGGCATGAAAGAATTCCTAAACAAAATGCCACATCAACTTTCAGGAGGTGAACAGCAGCGTGTTGCTATTGCGAGAGCACTTTTAAACGATCCTGAATTTATCTTAGCCGATGAGCCAACCGGAAACCTTGATCCGCAAACCAGCTCAGAGGTTCTTGAAGTACTTAAAAAAATCAATGCCAACGGTAAAACAGTGATCATGGTAACTCATGACTATGCTTTACTGATGAAATTCCCGTCTAAAACCCTAAAATGTGAGGATGAAAGAATTTTTGAAGTGGTGCAACGCAGTGTATAATGCTCTCTATTTTAATTCCGGTTTATAATTATAATGTTTTTGCACTTGTCGAAGAAGTTGCAAAACAATGTAATATTATTGGAATTAACTTTGAAATACTTTGTCAGGACGACGCATCCGATTTTCGCGAAAACACTCTCAATCAAGAGATAAATCTTTTAACTAACTGCTTCTTTTTTAAAAACGAAACTAATTTAGGAAGAGGAAAAAATATCAATTCCATGGCTCAAAAAGCTAAATTTGATTGGTTGCTTATTTTAGACTGCGATACTTTTCCAGCAAAAAGCAATTTCATAAAAAAGTATATTGATATTATTTCTGATTTGAAAAATGATATCTTTTTTGGCGGAATCATTTACGAGAACAAAGAACCTCAAAAGGAACAATTTCTTCGTTGGTTTTATGGAAATAAAAGAGAAGCGCTTTCTCTCCTTACTTCAAATTTAGTAGTCAAAAAAGACGTTTTTATTCGATTCCCTTTTGATGAATCCATCACAAGATATGGTTATGAAGATTTATGTTTCTTTTCTGTTTTAAAGGCAAATCATTTTGAAATTCTTCGGATAGAAAATCCAACTTTTCATTTGAATTTAGAAACTTCACAGATATTTTTAAATAAAACCAAAATTGCTTTAGAAAATCTTGTTTTTCTTTATAATTCAAATAAAATACAAAAAGAAGAGAGTAAAATTATAACTTCGTTTGAACTTTTAAAAAAAATAAGACTAATTTCTATTTCAGCTTATCTTTTTAAAAATAACAGATCCAAAATTGAAAAAAATCTTCTTTCTAAAAAACCTTCTTTATTTTTATTTGATCTCTACAAGCTTGGGTATTTTTGCAACTTAAAAAAGTCTAATTAATTATTACCGTTTTTTCTAAAAAAGACTTCCACTGTTCCATTACTTTATCGACGGCGTAATTCTCGGAAGCTGCTTGGGCATTTTTACCTAATTTCGATCTTTTCTCTTGGTCTTCGATTAAAAAAGACAGTTGCTCAACATATATTTCTATACAATCATCCGGAATTAAAAAACCATTCTCACCACTGGTAATAAGAGCCCTTGGACCTATTGGACAATCGTACGCAATACAGGGCAAACCTGAAGCCATTGCTTCTAATAAAACCATTGCAAAACCTTCCGTTCTCGAAGTCATTGCATAAATAGAAGCCTCATAATACTTCTCTTCAATATTTTTAACAAAATCCAGATAATTTATACCCCATTCTAAACCTAAATCTAAGGCCTTTTCTTTCAAAGAATGAATGTTGTCTGTATAAATATCTAATGTCCAATCAGAGTGCTTTTGAATAATTTCTTTCCAGATTAATAACAATCGGTCTAATCCTTTTTCAAACGAATATCTGCCAATTGCGATTACCTTTTTATGCTGTAGGTTAGAAATTTTATTGTTTTTAATCCATAACGGATTTGGGATTACAACCCCATTTTCGACATTCCATTCTTTTAAACTTTCTCCAGACAAAGTCACTATTCTAGTGAATTTTCGAGCGCCGAAATCTTTAAACTGATATTTTATTTTTCGAATCGATTTCGCAAGGAAATCCGCTTTTAGATCTTTTTCTTCGATAAATTTTGAACCGTGACACTCCAAAACCATTGGGATTTTAGTTCGGCAAACAAAAGGATAAATAAAAGCTTTTAATCCGTTATCAGCAATGAGAATGACATCCGGCTTTATTTCTTTAACTTTTTTATTTATATCTTTTTGAAACGAAACAAAAAAACTAAGCCCCCTCCCTTTTAGGGTCATATAATGAAAAACAATTTTAGAATTGAAATCATAGAAAGGTAAAGTATCCCCTTCATTTTGCGATAAAATATGTATCTCATAACCAAAATGTTCTACAAAATAGTTGGCCTTAACAGAAGTAACTCTTGCAACACCTCCAGCAATTTTTATTTTAGGAACAATATAAAGTAGTTTCATTTTTTGGAGTTCAAAAAGACATCATAATTCCTTATATAATCTGATTCGTCAAAAACATCTGATGCCAGAACCAAACAAACAGAACCTGAAGAAAAGTTTTCCAATTCTCTCCAAATTCCTTTTGGCAGGTGTAACCCAAAATTTGGCTTATTAAGCAAATAGCTTTCTTTATTAGTTCCGTCATTAACAGTAACCTCAAAACTTCCACTAAGAGCAATTAAAATTTCATGCTGCTCTATATGCGAATGTCCTCCGCGAAAAGCTGTACTAGGCACGTCAAAAAGATAATAGACCCGTTTAAAATCAAATGGTAAAATATCATTTTGAATAAAAGCCAAATTCCCGCTTAAGTCCTCTATTACAGGAATTTTTAATAAATCTATATCTTGAATTGTCGCCATATCTTTAATGTACCTGCATCAAATTTAACCATTGTTGTCCAATTTTTTCCAATAGAAAAGGCTGAACACTTTCAAAACTATTTTTTTTACAATATGCATACAAGGTTTCATCTTCAATAAAGAGATTCATGGCTTCTGTAAGCTTATCCCAATCCTGATTTTTTACTAAAAGACCATTTTCTAAATTCTTCACCAAATCTCTCGGCCCAAAATCACAATCAAAAGTTACAACCGGAGTTTGACAAGTCAGTGCTTCCGCAATAACATTCGAAAAACCTTCATTTTTACTACTTAGCACCAGAAATCTAGCTTTACTAATATACTTAAAAGGATTAACCTGATATCCGAACAAATGTACAAATCCGGAAATACTATTCTTCAAAATCACTTTTTGAAGATCAGATTCATTACCCTTACCCAAAATAACTAAATGGATTTCTTTTTGAGACAAATCCGATTTGGCATAACTTGCAATCAACTCCTCAAATTGCTTGATTTTGTTTTCATATTGTCCAACTGCAATAATGTAATCAAACTCAATATTAATCTTTTCACTGCATTTTGTATTAATTTCCTCTAAATAAACGGGATTGTGAATTGTGACTACATTTTCTAGTCGGTGTTTATTTTCAATCAACATTTTCATCTCTTCCACAATTGCCACATTTGCATAACAGTGATTGTACATTAATCGTGTAAGCCAAGAATTATTTGGCATATAATGATCAATCAAAAAACTATGAACTGTAAAAATAGTTTTGGTGTTGTAAATAAAACGTGCCAAAACTAACTCCTGAATCACTTTTGTCCGAAAACGAAAATCAATGATAAAATCAAATTTATTTTCATTTAAATATTTATGCAAAGCTCTAAGTCTTTTTACTTTATTAAAAAAACCATTGCTTTCGTTTTTCAATAATCCCAGATTCACTAATGTACCTGAATATGGAAAACTAATTTCATTTAAAACAATAAGAATAGTCACATCAAAACCCTGGCTTTCAAAAAAGACAGATAAATTTGCCATCACTTTATCACTTCCTCCACCATTTAGACGATAACCAATTAAAGCAATTTTATTTTTTTTCTGAGACAATATCATTTGTGATTTCTTATTTTCGTATCAAATATATAACTCTTTAAAAACAATATGCAAGATAAAACATTAGTAACCGTAATTTGCTTGTGTTATAACCACGAAAAATTTGTTGTAGAGAGTTTACTTTCGGTCATCAATCAGGACTATCCTTTTACTGAACTGATTGTTGTAGATGACTTTAGCATAGATAATTCAAGAGAAACAATTAAAAACTGGCTTATCAATTATCCGGAGGTTCAATTCATTGACAACAAAACCAATCTGGGAAATACAAAATCATTCAATAAAGCCTTACGACTTGCAAAAGGTGATTATATTATTGATCTCGCCGCAGATGATATTTTACTTCCGGATTGTATTTCATCACAAATTAATACATTCAAAAACAGTTCATTTAAAAACCTTGGTGTTGTTTATGGCAATGTTGAATTGATTACAGAAAATGGCAATTTTGATTCTTATTATTTTCCGGTTGATAACTCAAAGAAAACAATAGAAAATAGAGAAACCGGAGATATTTACTTAAGCGTGCTTTCTGGTGGAAATAGTATTTGTTCAGTTTCGTCGATGATAAAAAAGTCTGTTTTTGATGCTTTGAATGGCTACGACGAGAATTTAGGGTATGAAGATTTAGATATTTGGATTCGCGCCTCGCGCTCTTATGAATTTGACTATATCGACAAAATCTTAATTAAAAAAAGAATCATAGAAACATCGTTAGGAACTCATTTTTTTATTAAAAACGATTCAAGATCCAGAAAAATAAATCACTCTACTTATTTGATTCTCAAAAAGGCAATTCGCTTAAACCGAAATAAAAATGAGCACAAAACCATTTTAAAGAGAATGCACTTTGAAATAGTTTTAGCTTATAAAATGTCTGATTTTAAATTGTTACTGAAATACCTTTTGCTTGAAATCAAGCAACGCTTCCGAATTCTGTTTGCTTAATCTAAACAGTAAGAAAATCGTTTAATTGTTGTTTTTCTCCTTCCCAGTCTCTTGAAATATTATCTCGGATTAACTTAGCGGGAACTCCTCCAATTAAAACATTTTCGCCTAAAGCATCATACGACTTGGTACACAAACTGTTAGAGGCAATGGTACAAAAATCAGGCGTCCGGGCTCCTTTTAGAATCGTAACTCTGTTACTTATAAAATTGTAATTTCCAATAAAAATAGGACTTGTTTTTTGAAGTTTTTCTCCTGTCTGCGTATCGATTAAATCATGAAAATTGGTATCAATAATTTGAGCCTGAGAACCAAAACGGGCGTAATCTCCCAAAACAATTTTTTCTGTACAAATTAATTTCCCTCCTGATCCCATAGAGGCCATATTTCCAAATTCACAATAGGCATTTTCCCCAATAAAAATAAAATAATCTTTACCAAACTGAAATTTTCCTTTGAAAACAAGTTTTCCTAAAACATAAACTTCGGCAATACCTTTATGAAGTGAATCCAGCTCGTAAGGCTGACCAAATCCAATCATTCCTTTTTGAATATCTCCTTCAATTTGAATCTCACCCGAAATAGCAGTAAACTTAACTCTGCCATAAAAGAAAACAGGAAGTTTTTTAGCGATCTGAAAAGGAAATTTTTTAAAATTAAAATACAATGTCTTACTCCAGTTTACCGAATAGTAAAAACTGAATTTATGATAAAAAGACTGAAATTTTCTATAACTACTTTGAATCATTATTGCTCTTTTTATTAGATTTTAATGACATTACCATTTCTTTCAAATTTACCTTTTTACTAATTTGATACCAACTAAAACTAATAGAAATCAAAACCATCCATGTCATTAAAATATACTTTAAAGTCGAATTTTCAATGTATCGCAGTAAAAATGTAACAGCACTTATTATAAAACAAGCAAAATATATCTTGTAAAATTCATTGTCAAAATAAAAATCATATCTTTTCTTTGTAATCCACTTTAATCCAATAAAATGAAATAAAAAGTAAAGAAAAAAACTACAACCTAAACCTTCTAATCCGTAAAAATAATAACCAAAAACATTCATTACTAAAGACAAAACATTAAAACCTATTCCTGTTTTAATAAATATTCGGGAATCTCCTTTAGCAATCAAAATAAAACCCATAGCCCATGAAACAGCTCTGAACAACATTCCTAAAATTCCAAAACAAACCATCGGGATAACGACGTTAAAATTTGGCGTATAAATAATGGGTATGATGATCGAAATTAAAGTCAAAAATAAAACAATAATTGGTGTTATGATGATAATTGAAACAAAGGCCTGCTGCATTACACTCGATCTTATTTTTTCATTATCAGAATTAATTGAAACCAACTTCGGGAAATAATCTGTACTCATCACGGTAAAAATAATTCCAACATACGAGTTCAATAAAGTAAAGCCTGCATTATAAAAACCTACCTGCTGCAATCCCCCATTTTTACTTATAAAAACCTGAACCAAATAAGTAGATAATAGTGTTAAAACACTACTAATGGTCAACATGAATCCCAGTTTCATTATTGTTTTACCTTCTGCTAGAAAAAAATCTTTCGAAACTTTTTCCTGCTTAATTTTAATTTTACCTGAATAATAAAAAGAAAAAACAAGGGCTGCCAAAGAAGCAATCAAAATGGTTGGAAGTATCGCATCAATCCGTAAAAAATAATACAGAGGAACCGAAAAAAGCAACCCGAAAAGATTTCCAAACAAATTCGCTTTTGCCATTAATTTCATTTTTCGCAAACCTTGTAAAATAGCCAATTGACCTGACGATAGTTGCTTAAATAAAACTGTAACCGCAATAAATACAAACGAATATGTTTGGCTGGAATCTCCAAAAGTAATTATACTCAATACTTTCGAGAAAAGGATTGTGAGTATCATTCCTAAAACACCTGTAAAAAACACAATCTTTTTTACAACCTGAATGGTAGTGGAAACTTCTTTTAGGTTCCCGCTTCCATAATTTTCGGAAATATTTTTCACAGCGCTGGTTTCTATTCCAAAACCCGAAATACTATTTATTACACTTAAAGTTGAATTTAACAACGTAATAACTCCCATTCCTTCAGGGCCAATAAAAACAGCTATTAACTTAGTTCTTAAAATCGAAATTAAGATCGTAAAAAACTGGACACCACCAAAAAGTGACGTCATTTTTAGAATTTGCTGATATGTTCTACCGCCAGACACGAATTAATATTGATTCAAAATTTTAATAATAAAATCTACTTCAATTGCCGATTTTAGATTATATTTTTTAGCTTCTAGCTTTTTTTCTAAGATATGAGATTGTGCCGCGTCTTCTACTACAACGAAATTATACTGATCTGCAATTTCATTTATTCTGTCCATTTCGGCCAATTGTCCGTACAAATGAACCGCTAAGATGGCTTTTGTTTTTGGAGTGACTTTCTCTCGGATCCAATCCGGGTTTAAGTTGTATGTTTCTAACTTTGGTTCAACCAGAACCGGAATCAAATCTGCTTGTAAAACAGCCAAAATACTTGCTATATAAGTATTTGCCGGTATAAGTACTTCATCCCCTTTTTGGAGTTTTCCTAACTGAATATACCCTTTAAAAATCAATACTAAAGCATCAAAACCATTCCCCACTCCAATGCAATGTTTGGCTTGACAATATGCTGCGAAAGCTTTTTCAAATAGTGCTACTTCTTTTCCTAATATGTACCAGCCATCATCTAAAACCTCTTCCAGTTTTTCCTGAAAGGCAGTTTCGTATGGTTGGTTTATTTTTTCAAGATCCAGAAACGGTATCATTTAATAGCAATTTTATAAAAATCTTGATTATAGATTGTACAGCCTAATTCTTCTTTCTGTGTCAAAAGTCCCGAATTAAAACCTTTTTCATTTTCTCCGTTTACAATCCCCATATCAAAGAAATGCTTGCCTTTACGCTTGTATTTATGTATTAAATTAATAAACAAAAAATCAAGAGCCCTAACTTGTTCACCTTTTTCTGAAGTGGCACCGTACTGCGATTTTACAACATTTTCAGTTTCAAAAATAGTAATTCCCGCAATAATCTCATCATTCTGGTAAACCGAGTATTGTTTAATATTATGAGGGAATTTTTGTTTCAAAAAGTCTATCTCCTTCAACTTATGAACCGGTTTAGCATCAAATTTCTCCAGTAATCTAGGTTCGAGAATTAATTCCCAAAAAGGTTGAAAATACTGCTCTTCTACAATTTCCAGATAAAGGTTTTCAATTCGTCTGAAATGCTTCAATTTACTTTTGGAGATACGCAAAGGTAATTTCAGGTTAACTGCCAAATTCATTTCTTTTTGTACTAAAACGGCATTGTTTTTAAATAAAAAAAAGTCCATCTCCTGATTTCCTTCGGGAAAATAAAAGTTTGGAATGGGTTTATAGTAAAAAGTTGCAACGGCAGTCTCTTTTAAATAAGCTAAGATGGCATCTAAAATCAATGCCGCATTCTCCGCTTTCAATTTATTTGAGAATATCAAACCTCCATAAGTCAATCCCTGATGTGAATAAACCGAATTTCCAGCTTTATTCGCCGGTAAAATTGCTTTTAACTTATCATTCTCAAAAACCAAAAGTGAGAAATCTTCAAAACGGTCCTGATGATATTCCATAAAATCACGATGAAATAGAAATGTTGCGTTTTTAGCCTGAGCCACAAATGCATTCCAAATCTCATAATCGCCTTTATGATAATTCCTTACAGTATATTTCATCATGGTCCTGGTGGTCGTTTTATAGTTCTGCTTCCGCGTTTTACTCGAACAAACTTATTAAAAAAAATGAGCCGTGAATTCACAAATTTAATTTTTATTGGTAACAAAAATTTAAATTACGTTTGTGAATTCGCGGCTCTTAAATTTTCAGCACGCTAATATCGTTTAAAAAATCTTATTTGTGTTCAAATGCCGGCAAATACCATTTGTATTTTACAGCCAGCAAACGTGCAATAATCATCACAACGGAAGTGACTAAATACAAAATATCATCTTCTAAATTCAGTTTTTTCAGGATAAAAAATACAATTCCACCAAAAATACAGATGGTTGCGTAAATCTCTCTTCTAAAAATCGTTGGTATTTCGGTACACAAAATATCTCTGATAACACCACCAAAACAAGCTGTCATGGTTCCTAAGGCGATACAGATAGCGGGATGCAAACCAATCATAATTCCTTTTTCAAGCCCAATTAAAGTAAAAACACCCAACCCGATCGTATCAAACAGAAACAGCGACGTACGCAATCGGTCAAACTTCTTTCTGAAGAGAATGGCAAAGGCAAAACCAACAATAATTACATATACATACTGCAAATCCAACATCCATCCTACGGGTGTTCTGCCTATCAATACATCACGGAGTGTTCCGCCACCAACAGCCGTCACAAAAGCAATGATAAAAACTCCAAACGGATCCAGTTTTTTATGCATCGCTGTCAAAGCTCCCGACATAGCAAAAGCCATGGTACCGATAAGATCTAATAAATGAAACATTTTTTACTTTTTAGCTGCAAAGATACAGAGCTGCAAAGGTACAAAGGTTAAATTGGTTTTTTATTCTTTAAAGACTCTTCTGTCTGAGAATTTATTTTCTAACATAAATTGGACTTCTTTTTAACAGATAAGAAACAGAATCCATCCAACTGTCTTTTATGTTTAAGAATGGCTTACGCGTTTCAGAGTAAATTTTCGTTCCGTTTTTATACATGTCAAAATAAACCGTATAGTGATAATACGTTTGTGTACTTGCGCTTGTAGTTGAAATATCGCTCGTTTTCACTTTCTTATTGTTATCACTCACTTTGGCACTTCCACTGTTATAAGTTGAAGCTATAGAACCTTCTGTTATGGTATATGAAACTTTTGTTGCTATAATATTATCAACTCCCAAAATTCTCTGAAGATCTTCGATTGGCGTTTCATCAATGTTTTTATAATCAATTCCAGCTTTATGCAACAAACTGTTTGTTACTCTTAAATCCTGGACGGTTAACGGAAATAGATTGGAAGACTTATCCAACAGTTTATTATAAAGATCATTTTGAGCAAATTTTGCCATTTCTTCTGAACTTTCTAAAGTACCCGAATTCACATAAGGTACAGGCAGCACAGCAATTGTATTGGCTTTCATTTCTGCCGTAGCGATAGTCTGACCTGAATTAGCGGAACTCGTAGTACTTGACACTGCTGTATTTACAGACACATCGAAAGTTTGCGAACGACCGCTGGCGAAATCAATTCTGGCAATTTGAGATACATCAAGCGAAATTTGCACTGTTTCTCCCGGCAAAGAATATTCAACCGTTTTATCCGACATTTTCGCAACCGTACATTCAATAATCTGATAATCTCTTTTTATAATTTTATCCAGTTTTTTACTTCCGGTCTGAGCAAAATTGGCAACAGAAATTAGTAACATTATAAATGCAAAAATCTTTGTAATTTTCATTATTTCTCTGAATTAAATGATCCTACTCTTATGGATTTTCGGTCCCTCCTTTTTAAAACACAAATAGTACATGCTATATATTAGTTAACATGTGATAAACTGATTTTAACACTAGTAAAATTAAAATATTTCTGATGTAAAAAAAATGATATTTGTCATAACCCCCTTTTAACCATGCATTTTACGTCTACATATTCTGCGTATAAAAATTATAATCTTTAAGAATAACCCTTAAGAAATCATTATTATTTCCTGACTGATTTTTAATCCCTGTAACACTCTCTATTTTGGACACCAGTTTATAAATAATTTCATGATCGTTTTTGGCTAATGCACTTTGAAAAGTTTCCTTGATAATTCGCATATCATTATCCGACAATTTAATTACTAAAGGATAAGTCGGAACATAAGCATTTCCAATTTCTTCCAAAATGGTATGACTGATATTGATTTTATTTTTTAATGTAATTACAGCTGTTCCGGCAACCATATCTCCTAATCGTTGTCCTTTTTGACTTGAAATTATTGATATTAAACCTACGATTCCTCCCAGAATCGAAATATCAACCAGTCTAAAAAACCAACGCATTAAATAATCACCAAAGCCTGCCTGATAACCATCAATTTTAACAACTTTTATTTTTACTAGTTTCTTTCCGATGGTCTGTCCTTCAAAAATACTTTCTAAGATTAATGTGTAAATTATAAAGGGAAAATACAGTAGCAAAAGTACCGATGCTCTCGACCAGCTGTCTAAGCTGTCAAGGACTCTATCAAAATTAAAACCGTAAAAAAATATAAGAGAAATTACAGTCACATAGGCCAATTTAATAGCCAAATCAATGAAATAAGAACCTATTCTTTCTCCTACCGTTGCGGCGATAAAATTTATTTTGACATTTTGTGTTGTATTTATAGATAATTCTGACATATTTTATATTTTAGCCTACAATGAGAGAAGTCGCCTTCATAAAACAAAATAAAGAAAAATGGCTGGAATTTGAGCTAGCTATTTTTGGTAAAGCTAAAAAAAATCCGGATGAGTTAGCTAATTTGTACATTCAGATGATGAATGACTTGTCGTATGCTCAAACGTATTATCCAAAGAGCAAAACCGTTATTTACCTCAATCATCTCGCCTCACAAATTTATCAGAAAATTTATAGAACCAAAAGAACAGAAAAAAATAAGTTTCTGGAATTTTTTATTACTGAAGTTCCGTTGCTTATTTATGAATACAAACGCTATTTAATGTACGCTTTTGTTTTGTTCTTTATCACGGTAGGAATTGGCGTAGTCTCCGCAAGATACGATCCCGATTTTGTTCGCCTCATTCTGGGTGACGGTTATGTTAATATGACCTTAGAAAATATCAAAAAAGGAGATCCGATGGCTGTATATGGCTCCGGAAGCAACTGGGGAAGTTTTATTGGTATCACCATGAACAACCTTTATGTAGGAGCGCGATGCTACATTTATGGAATTTTTGGCGGTCTTGGCACCTTTTATATCTTCCTCCAAAACTGCATTATGCTGGGGTCTTTTCAGTATTTCTTCTATGAACAGGGTGTTTTCTGGAAAAGCGTCCGCGGAATATGGATTCATGGAGCCATGGAAATTTTTGCAATTGTAATCGAAACTACTGCCGGTTTTATCTTAGGAGCTTCTATACTGTTTCCAAAGACCTTCTCGAGAATGAATTCCTTTAAAATAGGTTTCAAAAATAGTTTTAAAATATTCCTGAGTACCTTTCCGTTTACCATTAGCGCAGGTTTTCTGGAAGGTTTTATTACCCGATATTCAATTGATATGCCCAACTGGCTTAGTAGTTTTATCATTTTGCTTACATTAGCCATAATATCATTTTATTATTTGATTTACCCTTTTATTGTTCACAAAAAAACAACTTTATCATAATGTTTGAACTTTACAAAAAACGACAGTTAGGCGACTATATCATAGATACCTTTAGCTTTTTCAAAACTTTTGGAAAACACTTTTTTAAAATCTTTTTTATCATCAATGGAGCCTTCCTGCTTATTGTAGGCACTTTAGTCTTTTTCTTTTTAAAAAGTAATTTTCAAGCCATATTTAACCAAAGTCTAAACCATCCGGACTCTGATAATCTTGCTGGTTATTTCAATGACAATTTTGGCCTTTTGATTGGTTTTATCGTCATTTTTTTTGTTGTTATAATAGCCTTATCGCTCTTCAATTCGACTTATCCCATTCTGTATTTAAAACTAATCGACCAAAAAAACAAAAGCAGCTTCACGACAGCAGATGTCGTAGCGATCTTTAGACAAAACCTCTGGAAAATAATCAAATTCTGTGTTGGACTTATATTTTTGGTCGTTCCAATGCTTTTTGTTGTTATAATTTTACTATTCTTCCTGTGCTTTTTAATCGTTGGTATTCCATTGCTGCTAATTGCCATCCCCACTTTATTTACCTGGGTTAATTTTAGTTTTTATGCTTACCTGACAGAAGATAAAGGTTTCTTCCAGTCTTTAAATCACGCTTATCTTTTGTTAAGAGAAGATTTCTGGACTTCCATAGGTGCAACTTTTTTAGTCATCATTATGATGCAGATGATTCAGGGATCTATCACGATGGTTTTCTATTTTATCGGAATATTTATGGTTTTCCTGACCGCTATGGGTACTTCAGAGTTCAATCCAGAAGCTATGGGCGATTCTCCGTTCTTGGTTTTCTTTCTGACTTCGATGTTTATTCTGATCTTTACATTAAGCAATATCTTCAACAACATGATCATGGTCAATCAGGGAATTATGTATTATAGCCTGGGAGCAAAAGAGAAAATTTCAAATCGCGACATTGAGTTAATCGGAACCGATAATGAATAAAATTCTATTCCTTTTATCTTTTCTATTTTTCTCGGGCATTACTCGTGCTCAGGATACTTTGGCTACAGCCGAACCTCCGAAAATAACCTCCGTAAAATACACTGAAAAAGATATTCGGATAGATTCCGACACCATAGAAATTAAAAGTTTCGCTAAAAACTTCAAAAAAAAATACACGGGTTCAAGTTTTGTTTACGAATTCAAAACTCCCGAAAAAGGCCTATGGCAGCGCTTTAAAGAGTGGCTTGCGAGTCTTTTTGGAGATTGGTTTAAAATTGAAAGCCCTGAGACGTCCATTAATTTTGTCTCGGTTTTATTAAAAGTAGTAGCCGTTTTAATCATCATTTTTGTTATTTATTTAATCGTAAAAGCCATAATTAATAAAGAAGGACAGTGGATTTTTGGAAAAAATGCTAAAAAGAAAAACATTTACTATTCAGAAATAGAAAAGAACATACATCTATTAGATTTTGATAAACTGATTAAAGAATGTTTACAATCGGGAGAAAAAAGAACGGCGGTTCGTTATTATTATCTCTGGCTTTTAAAAGTGATGGCACAAAATCACTACATCGAATGGGATATCGAAAAAACCAATTCTGATTATTTATACGAACTTCAAAAACCCGCACACAAAGAAGAATTCACCTATTTGTCTTATCTGTATAACTATATCTGGTACGGTGAATTTGAAATTGATGAGATCACTTTTAAAAAGGCCGAAAACCGATTTAAGAATGCCATAAAAACGTTTAGCAATGAGTAAAACACTTAAAATTTATATTGCTGTACTGGTTTTTATTCTGACCTTAATTTTGGTAGCAGATCACGATCGGCCAAAACCTATTGACTGGCGACCAACCTACTCTGTTAATGACAAAATTCCTTTTGGACTTTATGTTTTTGACAAAGAAATCAATCGCTTTTTTAAAAATCATGCTGTAGAACGCATTTCGACTTTAACGCCTTATGAATATTTAGATTCAAAATATGACAATGATACTCTCGTAAAAAACTATAAAATAAAAGGAACTTTTATAAACATCTCCGAATTAAATACGATTGACGAAGAGTCTGTAAACGAGCTTTTTTATTTTGTATCGCGTGGAAACAATGCTTTTTTGAGCATGAAAACCTTTCCACAGTACCTGTTAGACAGTTTAAAAGTCGAAGTAAATTCCGATTATCAAAGCTCTGGCAGTACAACCGTTTGGCTGGCTAATCCACAACTGAAGAAGAAAAAGTATAAATTCGCACAGACCTTAGAGGACTATTTTTCTAAAATTGACACTGCAAATACAACCGTTTTAGGCTATCAGATTGCTTCATTCAAAAAGTCAAAAAAGCATATCAATTTTATAAAAGTTCCTTATCATCAGGGGCATTTTTATCTGCACACGCAACCGGTTGCCTTTACAAACTATAACTTACTGAAAGCAAATAATTATGAATATGCCGAAAATGTCCTGTCTTGCCTACCCAAGGGAGATATTTTTTGGTACACCAAAGGACAAAATAATGAGAGTATCTCTGAATCGCCTTTACGTTACATTCTAAGCCAGCCCGGTTTAAAGTGGGCCTGGTATTTCTTTTTGTTTGGAATGTTGATTTTCATTATTTTTAATGCCAAACGAAAACAGCGAATTGTTCCCATATTAAAACCTTTGCCCAATTTAACCGTCGATTTTACAAAAACCATCGGAAATTTATATTATCAGGAAGGCGATCATACCAATATTATTGATAAAAAAATCATTTACTTTTTAGAAAAAATTAGAAATGAATACCTAATCGATACCACAAAACTGGACGATAGTTTTATTGAAAAATTGCATCATAAAACAGGTAAAAATGTAACCGATATTCAGCAACTTGTATTCCTGATCAACGAACATCGAAATAGTTATCACGGCAGCCTTGAAGAAGATTTAATCCGAATCAATACTGCGATAGAAAAGATTTTACATTAAAAAAACAGCCGAACTCAATATAAAGAAAACAAACCCATCATGGACGATAGCAATACAACACCCGAAATCACAAATGAAAATGTAAATTTTGAAACCCGAATAAACTTAGCTCCACTTTTAGATCACGTTAGCGCGATTAAAAAAGAGCTTGAAACCGTAATTGTAGGTCAACACAAGATGATCGATCAGCTTTTGGTTGCTATTTTATCAAACGGACACGTTTTACTCGAAGGAGTTCCGGGAGTTGCAAAAACCATCACGGCCAAACTTTTGTCCAAAACCCTGAACATTGGCTTTAGCCGTATCCAATTTACACCGGATTTAATGCCGTCGGATATTTTGGGAACTTCGATCTTTAATTTAAAAACATCTGAATTTGAATTTAAAAAAGGCCCTATTTTCTCCAATTTAATCTTAATCGATGAAATAAACCGTGCTCCTGCCAAAACACAGGCCGCGCTTTTTGAAGTAATGGACGAACGCCAGATTACGATCGACGGATTAGCCTACCAACTGGAAACACCATTCTTGGTAATTGCCACCCAAAACCCAATCGAACAAGAAGGTACTTACCGCTTGCCGGAAGCGCAATTAGACCGTTTTTTATTCAAAATCACCATAGATTATCCGAAACTAAACGAAGAAATTCTGATTATCCAAAGAGAGCATTTACTACAGGATCATGGAAAACTGGAAGCCATCAAAACCATACTGTCTGCTGCTGAAATAAAAGAATATCAGGCTTTGGCAAAACAAATCAGAGTAGAGCAAAATTTATTGGAATACATTGCACGAATTGTAGTCAATACCCGTGAAAACGCCTTCCTTTATTTAGGAGCCTCTCCTCGTGCCTCAATCGCTATTCTAAATGCTGCCAAAGGTTTTGCTGCCATCCGCGGACGTGATTTTGTTACTCCCGAAGACATTAAAGATGCTGCCATTCCGGTTTTACAGCATCGTGTAATTGTAGCCCCTGAACGCGAAATGGAAGGCATCACGAGTTCGGAAATTATCAGGCAAATTATTGAGACTGTTGAGATTCCGAGATAGTCTTCAGTCTCAGTTTTCAGTGGCAGTACACAGTGAAAACTGAGACTGAGACTGAGAACTGAAACTTGAAACTTGAAACAATAAAAACCTGAAACCTTTTTAAAGCGTGAAATTCATCAAAAGCCTATACCTCAATAACTTTTTCTTCTATGTGCTTCTGGGCATTATTGGATTGTTTGTTTGTGCTTTTATTTTTCCAAATTTGTACAACGCAGTTTGGTTTATCGTTTTAATTTTATTGACTTTTTTGGGGCTCGATGTACTCCTGCTCTATCTTAGCAAAACGGGTATTGAAGCAGAAAGAACTACACCGGAAAAACTTTCGAACGGGGACCTAAATCCTGTTACGATTAGTATCAAAAACCATTATACATTTAAAATTTCAGTCAAAATTATTGACGAAATTCCGTTTCAGTTTCAGGTACGTGATTTCAAAATTATAAAGACCGTTAAAGCCTCTGAGCAAAAAGAAATTGGCTATGAATTGCGACCTACAGAACGTGGAGAATATTACTTTGGCTATCTGAACGTTTATGTTTCATCACCGTTAAGACTAATTTCCAGAAGATTTTCGTTCGATAAAGACAAAATGGTTCCCACCTATCCGTCTTATATCCAATTAAGAAAATATGACTTGTTAGCTTTTTCGAATAATTTATACCAATACGGAATCAAAAAGATTCGTAGAATTGGTCACACTATGGAATTTGAGCAAATTAAAGAATATGTTCAGGGTGACGACCTCAGAACGCTAAACTGGAAAGCCACAGCCAAGAAAAATGCCTTGATGGTGAATCAGTTTCAGGACGAGAAATCACAATCTGTATACATGGCAATCGACAAAGGCCGATCCATGCAAATGCCTTTCGACGGACTGAGTTTGCTGGACTATGCGATCAACTCAACCTTAGTTTTGTCGAATGTAATTCTGAAAAAACAGGACAAGGCAGGAATTTTTTCGTTCTCTAAAAAAGTAGAAAACCGTGTTTTTGCCGAAAAAAGAGCCTCTCAGATGCAAAAAATTCTGGAGACCTTATACAATATCAAAACCGATTTTTTCGAAAGTGACTACAGCCGTTTGTACGTAGACATCAAGAAAAACATCAATCAAAGAAGTTTAATCATTTTATACACTAACTTTGAAACGATGGACGGTTTAAACCGACAGTTGCCTTATTTAAAAGGAATTGCAAAAAGTCATTTATTGGTTGTCGTTTTCTTTAGCAATACAGAACTCAATGCGATCATCAACAAAAAAACGGATACCATTCAGGAAATTTACGACAAAGTGATCGCTGAAAAATTCATGTTCGAAAAGCGTTTAATTGCTAACGAACTCAAAAAATATGGCATACACTCCGTTCTAACACAACCCGAAAATCTGACGTTGGACGCTATCAATAAATATTTGGAAATTAAAGCCAGAGGAATTTTGTAGAAGTGAGAAATGCTTTTTTTTGTAAAAAATGATTTGTCAAAAGTAAAATGACCGCAATTGTTTTTTTGTAAATATTATTAAAACATCAAGTTCTTTATAAAAATTAAGATTAATTAAAAAATCGTTGAACCTTTGTTCTTTTGAACCTTTGTAATTTCTAAGAAAATGAAAAAACTACTTGTACTTGTATTTGTTCTTACAAGCTTTATGTCTCATGCACAAAAAACGGAGAACATTATCATCATCACCACAGACGGCTTTAGATGGCAGGAAGTGTTTAAAGGAATGGACCCTGCAATTGCCAATGATAAAAAATTCAATCAGGGAGACAGTACCTATATTTACAAGAATTATGCAAGCGCTGACTCCAAAGAAAGCCGAAAAAAAATCATGCCTTTTTTATGGTCAGAAATTGCTTCGAAAGGGCAAATTTATGGCAATCGTGACTTAGGCAGTAAAGTAGACGTCTCAAATCCGTATTGGTTTAGTTATCCCGGATACAGCGAAATCATGACCGGAAATGTAGATGTTGCCATCAACTCCAATCATTATAAAAACAATCCAAATGTAAATGTGCTGGAGTTTTTAAACCAGCAGGCGAAACTAAAAGGAAAAGTTGCCGCTTTTGGCGCCTGGGATGCTTTTGATCGAATTTTAAACGAGAAAAGAAGCGGTTTTCCGGTAATTTCTGCCTTCGATAATGTGGGAGGAGACAAACCTACAGAAACTCAGAAGTTATTGAATGAAATGCGCAACAATTCGTTTAAACCTTTTCATCAGGATGAGTGTTTAGATGTTTTTACCCACTATCAGGCTTTAAACGAACTTAAAACAAAAAAGCCAAAAGTGCTTTACATCGCTTACGGAGAAACTGACGAATGGGCACATGCCGGACACTACAGATCTTATCTTGATGCCGCAAACCAAGTCGACAAATGGATTAAAGAAATTTGGAATTTTGTACAAAATGATCCCCAATACAAAAATAAAACTACACTGGTAATCACCGTAGATCACGGCCGTGGTGACAAAACAAAAGCACAATGGACAGATCATGGTGCCGATGTTGAAGGTGCCTCACAAATTTGGTTCGCTGCAATGGGGCCAGAAATTGCCTCAAAAGGAGAAATCAAAACAGATTCTCAACTGTATCAAAAACAAATAGCGCAAACCATTGCAAAAATCATGGGATACACCTTCACCGCTCCGCATCCCGTAGCAAACGAGATTTCGGAAGTACTTCAGAAATAAGAAGATTCTTTTTCGCCACAAACTTCACAAATTTACACGAATAAGTATTTTTACTTACTTCTAATGAAATTCCTGGAATTTGTGGCAATCTTTTTTAAAATTAAAAACTATCCAAAATAATGACTAATTGGAATGAAATAAAATGGATATTTGAAACAGATGGGTCGCTTAGAGATATTTATGTTAAAAATGTTAAAATCGAAGATTGGAAAATTTTAATTAATTATCTCAACAAAAACCACATTGTAAAATATGGTACAACAGGAGAAAATAAAGAAATTAATAAAATTGATTTAGAATATTTAATTCATTACTTAAATGATGAAACAGGAGAATTAGAAGCAAAAATTGCATCTATCATAATTGATGATATTATGATAAACCTACATTTTTTCTCAATTGATGAAATTGAACTTGACATCGATCCAAAAGAAATATATTCTTTTGTTAATTATAGAAAGATTTTGGATTTTATGGTCCAATTAAGTGAACTTCTTGATAAACCGGTAATTTTAACTGGTGAAAATCAAAGTGAATTTCCATTAATAAACGTAGATTTTTCAAAAAAGATAATAAAAACATTAACAAAAAAAGAAGCTGAACAATTCTGGAAGTAATTAAACCTAAAAGATTTTCCAGACCTTGTAAGAAGAAAACCTCTGAACCTTTGGAACTTTGGAACTATGTGTTTTACACCTCCACCCCCTATAAAAAAAACCTCAGTACCTCCAGAAAAACCTTTGCAACTTTTAAAAAAAATCTCAGTACCTTAGCCCCTCAGAACCTAAGTACCTTCAAAAAAAAAATGAAACAAATTACTTCAATACAAAATCCGTTTATAAAATCGCTTGTTTTACTACAGGAAAAGGCCAAAGCCCGCAAACAAACCGGAACATTTTTGATTGAAGGCTTACGTGAAATTCAATTGGCAACAAAAGGAGGTTACGAAATAGAAACCGTTTTATTTTTACCCGAACTGGTTACTGAAAATCAGATTCAAAAATTGGTGAACGGTCCGGTTCAACTCATCGAAATCAATAAAGAAGTTTATCAAAAACTAGCGTATCGCGACACCACCGAAGGGATTCTGGCTGTGGCTAAAACCAAATCGATGCTATTATCTGATCTGAAATTATCAGACAATCCGTTAATCGTTGTGGCCGAAGCACCGGAAAAACCAGGAAACATCGGTGCGCTTTTGCGAACTGCCGATGCTGCAAATCTGGATGCTGTATTAATTGCAAACCCAAAAAGTGATTTATACAATCCAAATATTGTACGCTCCAGTGTCGGTTGTTTGTTTACCAACCAAATCGCAACAGGAACAACAGCCGAAATCATTGCTTTTCTAAAAGAAAAAAAGATCGATTTTTACTGTGCCACACTGCAAAATTCTACCTCTTATCATACACAGAATTTCACAACCCCAACCGCTTTGGTTGTAGGTACGGAAGCCACAGGCCTAACGCAGGATTGGAGAGATGCTGCCACTCAAAACATTATCATCCCCATGCAGGGCGAAATCGACAGCATGAATGTCTCGGTCGCGGCTGCTATTCTAATCTTCGAAGCCAAACGTCAGCGCGGATTTAACTAAACCAAAACATACCGTCATGAACTACAAATTATCACTTTTAGCCTTATTATTTAGCCTTAGCCTTTCAGCTCAAATAACCAACCCGGAAGTAGATGAACTGGTCAATCGCACCCTAAAAGCATTTGATGTACCCGGAATTGCAGTTGCCATTGTAAAAGACGGAAAAGTAGTTCTGGCAAAGGGTTACGGAGTAAAATCAATCACAACACAGCAAAAAGTAGATGCCAATACCCTTTTTGGGATTGCCTCCAACAGCAAAGCTTTTACCTCAGGAGCATTGGCGATGCTGGTAGATGAAGGCAAAATAAAATGGGACGATAAAGTCGTAAAATATCTTCCTGATTTTAAAATGTACGACGATTACGTAACCCGTGAATTCACTATTCGTGATTTATTAACACATCGAAGCGGACTCGGACTTGGAGCCGGAGATTTAATGATCTGGCCTGACGGAAGCGATTTTAAAGCAGCAGACATTGTGCATAACCTAAGATACTTAAAGCCCGTTTCCAGTTTTAGAACCAAGTACGATTACGACAACTTACTATACATCGTAGCAGGTGAGATTGTACACGTGGTAAGCGGTCGAACCTGGGCCGAATTTGTTGAAGAACGAATTATGAAACCTCTGGAAATGAACAATAGTGTAGCTTCAGTAAAACGTTTAAAAGATACTACAAACGTCATTACACCTCATGTTCCGGTTGATGGCAAACTCAAAACGATCAAACGTTATGAGAATCAGCTTTTCGATGGAGCAGCCGGGATCTATTCCAGTGTTAATGATTTGAGTAAATGGGCCATCTTACAAATCAATAATGGAAAATATGGTGATAACAAACCGTTATTTTCAGAAAAAGAACACGATGAAATGTGGCAATTGCAAACTATCATTCCGGCAAAAACAAAGCCACCGTACAACACACATTTCTCAGGTTATGGTTTAGGCTGGTTCTTAAGTGATGTAAAAGGATACAAACAGGTTTCGCACACAGGAGGATTAGAAGGAAATGTGACGCAAACTACTTTGATTCCGGAATTAGGATTAGGCATCATTGTTTTAACCAATCAGCAATCAGGAGCCGCTTTTAGCGCGATCACCAATACCATAAAAGACAGTTATCTTGGCATTAAATCGGATGATTATGTAACCCTTTACAGCAATCGAATGAAAGCTAGCGAAGCATCAGCTGATAAAGTGACTGATGAAGTCTGGGCGTCAATTGCCAAAAACAAAAAAGACAAACTAAAAACTGATTTTTCAAAAATAACCGGAACTTACAAAGACAATTGGTTTGGAGAAATCACAATAACAGAGAAAAAAGGAAAAGCATACTTTGCTTCCAAACGCTCTCCACAACTGGCTGGCGAGGTATTCTTCTACAAAGATGGAAATTACGTAGTAAAATGGAACAATGCTTTCTTTCACGCCGATGCTCATTTACTTTTCAAATACGATGAAAGCGGCAAAGTCATTAACTTAAAAATGCTACCAATTTCTGAATTAACTGATTTTAGTTATGATTTTCAGGATTTGGATTTTGCGAAAGAATAGTTTTTTAGTTTGCAGTCGCAGTTTGTAGTCGCAGTTTGCAGTCACAGTTTACAGTTTACAGTTGCACCTGCTAAACAGTATCTCTTTCAACCTTTTTTCACACCCAACCCGATTTAAAAGTGAAAACTGGGACTGAAAACTGAGACTGAAAGCAGTGCTCAAAAACTTGAAACCTGAAACTTGAAACAAAATAATTTCATTCTAAAATCAACCTTCCATTCCCTTGCGTATATTCAAACTTATTCTTATTTTTAGTACTTGAACTATGCCGTTATGATAGAAATAGATATTGAAAAAGAAAATAAAGCAATTGCGCAAGAGTATAAAGAGTTACTTCGAATCAGTTATCAGACTTTAAGCCCAACCGACAAAAAACTTATCCGTAAAGCATTTGATGTTGCTGTTGATGCACACAAAGAACAAAGACGTAAATCTGGTGAGGCGTATATCTTTCATCCTATTGCAGTTGCAAAAATAGTTGCCTCCGAAATTGGTTTGGGAGCGACCTCTATTGCTGCGGCCTTGTTGCATGATGTTGTTGAAGACACCCCTTTAACTGTGGAAGATATTGAGCGTTTGTTCAATCCGAAAGTAGCCCAATTGGTAGAAGGCTTAACCAAGATTTCATTGGTTCAGAGGGACCTGAATGCCTCTATGCAGGCAGAGAATTTCCGAAAAATGATTTTGACACTGAACGATGACGTTCGTGTTATTCTGATCAAACTGGCCGATCGTTTGCACAATATGCAAACTATGGACTCTATGGCGGAATACAAACAAACTAAAATCGCCTCAGAAACACTTTATATTTATGCTCCCCTTGCCCATCGTCTCGGACTTTATAATATTAAAACCAAACTCGAAGATTTAGGTTTAAAATATACCGAGCCGGCTGTTTACAATGATATCGTAAGCAAAATCAGAGAAACAAAAGAAGAACAGGATGCTTACATCAAAGACATTTCGGATGTTTTGAAAAAATCCTTAGACAGTGAAGGCATTGATTATGTAATTAAGGGACGTCCAAAATCTATTTATTCGATTCGCCGTAAAATGCGGGCTCAAAATGTGAGTTTTGACGAAGTGTATGATAAATTTGCTTTAAGAATCGTTTACAAATCAGATCAGCATGATGAAAAATTCGTAGCCTGGAAAATCTATTCCATTGTTACCGACCATTACAGACCAAGCCCGAGTCGTTTGCGTGACTGGATCTCCTCTCCAAAATCAACCGGTTACGAAGCTTTACACATTACTGTGATGGGGCCAAAAGGCCGTTGGGTTGAAGTACAAGTTCGAAGCGAACGTATGGATGAAATAGCAGAAAAAGGATATGCAGCACATTACAAATACAAAAACGGCGCAACCGAAGAAAGTGGTTTGGATGTTTGGCTGAATTTACTTCGAGAAGCATTAGAAAATCAGGAAACCAATGCGGTAGATTTTGTAGAAGATTTTAAAATGAATTTATATTCAAAAGAAATCTTTGTCTTTACACCAAAAGGAGAAATCAAATCATTGCCAAAAGGGGCCACATCACTTGATTTTGCTTTTAGCATACACTCTGAAATTGGAATTAAAACCCGAGGAACACGCGTCAATGGACGATTAGTACCTTTGAATCACGAATTAAAAAGTGGCGATCAGGTTGAAGTTATAACCTCTGCCAATCAAAAACCAACTGTAAACTGGTTGGAATACGTGACAACTTCGCGCGCGAAAACCAAAATTAAGAATGTTCTGAACGAGAACACCAAAAAAATCGCCGAAGAAGGAAAAGAACTGCTTACCAGAAAACTGAAACACCTAAAAATCACTATCAATGAGCAGGTCATTAATGAATTAGTTAACTTTTTCAAGCTTAAAACCAGTTTAGATTTATTTTACAGAGTTGGTATTGGTGCGATCGAAAATCAGCAGTTAAAAGATTACGCAGCACAAAAGAGCAATACGTTTATCAATTTCTTTAAAAATAAAATTAAACGAAACAAAGACAATACCGCTTCTGAGGACATTCACAAACCAGTCATCAGCAGTAACTATGACATGCTGGTTTTTGGAACGGAACATGATAAACTCGATTACAAACTCTCACAATGCTGTAACCCAATTCCGGGAGATGACGTTTTTGGTTTTGTAACCATCAATGAAGGGATCAAAGTTCACAAAAAAGACTGTCCGAACGCGATTGGCATGCAATCCAATTATGCGTACCGTATTATGAGCGCCAAATGGATCGATTCTTCTCAGGAAGAATTCAAAGCCATTATCAACATAACAGGAATGGATGTTTTAGGACTTACCAATCAATTGACCAGAGTTATTTCGAACAACATGAGTGTAAATATTCAGAGTATTTCGTTAAGTACAGATGCCGGAATTTTTCATGGACAGATTGCTGTTATCGTTCAAAACAACACCATTTTGAAAAAAATGATCAATGCCATTAAAAAAATTGACGGAGTTGATAAAGTAACAAGAGAATACAGAACTTAATTCCAAATAGAATCGAATCTGATTTTTTTATATGAAAAATGATATACTGAAAATTCCACAGATACATTTAAATGAAAACGGCGAGCTTATTATCACTGCTTCCGATTCTTCGTCTAAATATGATTTTGATTTTTTTCAGGGAAAATCAGACATCTTAAATAAAAAATTAAAACAAAGGCTTTCAAACTGTACAGAATGGATCGAATTTTCCTCCACTCAGGAAATGTACAAAATCCTGCACGGAATTGGCAATATTGATAATTTTCTTGCCACTTTTGACGGAAAGCCTTTCGAAGGCATGACCGTTAGATTATTTAATCCTGAAACCCGATTGTGGAGTATTTATTGGTCAGATTCAAATACCGGAATATTAGACAAACCCGTAATAGGTTCTTTCGAAAACAAAGTCGGTCACTTCTTCTCTAAAGATATTTACGAAGGTAAAAAAGTTTTTCAGGTATTCCGTTGGGATGCAAGAGACGAAAATAATCCGGTTTGGAGTCAGGCCATGTCTGAAGATTCCGGAAAATCATGGGAATGGAATTGGTACATGTACATGACAAAAAGGAAGTAAAAAATGTTAGTATTTTCATAAATAAAAACAATTATGTTAATTATGTTCACTCTATTTTTTTAAATTTATCATTACAAACACCTGTAATTGATACTTTATTATGGATCGAATACAAATTAAAACGTTAAACTTTAAACCCGAAACTTTTATTCATTAAAAATAAAAAATTACCTTTGCCGGATATGACACTCATTTCAACTGACAACACTAGAAATCAAGAAATTGTAAAAAATGTTTTTACAATGTATCTTGAGCAAAAAGGGCATCGCAAAACTCCTGAGCGTTATGCTATACTTCAGGAAATTTACGATAGCGAAGAACATTTTGATATAGAAAACTTATATATCAAAATGAAAAACAAGAACTATCGTGTGAGTAGAGCTACATTGTACAACACAATAGAGCTATTGTTAGACTGCGCTTTGGTTAGAAAACATCAATTTGGACAAAATCAAGCTTACTACGAAAAATCATATTTTGATAAACAGCATGATCATATTATCATGACGGATTCCGGTGAGGTAATTGAATTTTGTGATCCAAGAATTCAAACCATCAAAAAGACAATCGAAGAAATATTTGATATTGAAATTACAAATCATTCTTTGTATTTCTACGGAAACAAAAAGCAAAAACAATAATTCCGAAAGGCATTATTCAAAAAATATAAAAAAGAAAATTAACTACATTAATCAGTAGGGCAACTCGGATTGCCTCAACGCAAATTAAAAATAGAATGACCGTAGATTTATTACTAGGATTACAATGGGGAGATGAAGGTAAAGGAAAAATTGTTGACGTTCTTACCTCAAATTATGATATTATTGCACGTTTTCAAGGAGGACCAAATGCAGGACACACATTAGAATTTGACGGAATTAAACACGTACTTAGAACCATTCCTTCTGGAATTTTTCATAAAAAATCAGTAAACATCATTGGTAATGGTGTTGTAATAGATCCGGTAGTTTTTCAAAAAGAAATTGAAGGTTTAGAGAAATTTAACCTTGACATCAAAAGCAAACTGATCATTTCAAGAAAAGCACATTTAATTTTACCAACACACCGTTTATTAGATGCCGCATCTGAAGCATCAAAAGGGAAAGCAAAAATTGGCTCTACCCTTAAAGGAATTGGACCAACTTATATGGACAAAACCGGAAGAAACGGATTACGTGTTGGAGATATCGAATTAGAAGATTTCAAAGATCGTTACAGAGCACTAGCTGACAAACACGAGGCTATGATTGCTTTTTATGATGTAGCTATTCAATACAACCTTACTGAACTTGAAAAAGAATTCTTTGAAGCCATTGAAGAATTAAAGAAATTAGATTTCATTGACAGTGAAGAATACATGTACCAAGCTCAAAAAGCAGGTAAATCAATCTTATGTGAAGGAGCTCAAGGTTCTTTATTAGATGTTGATTTCGGAACTTATCCATTTGTAACTTCATCAAACACTACAGCTGCCGGAGCTTGTACCGGTTTAGGAATTGCTCCTAACAAAATCAAAGAAGTATACGGAATTTTCAAGGCTTATGTTACACGTGTAGGTAGCGGCCCATTCCCTACTGAACTTTTTGACGAAGTGGGTGCAACAATGGCAAAAGTTGGAAACGAATTTGGTTCTGTTACAGGAAGACAAAGACGTTGTGGATGGCTGGATTTAGTAGCTTTAAAATATGCCGTACAAGTAAATGGAGTAACTCAATTAATGATGATGAAAGGTGACGTTCTTTCTGGATTTGAAACTTTAAAAGTTTGTACAGAATACAACTACAAAGGACAAAACATTTCTCACTTTCCTTATAACATTGAGCCGGAAAACGTGACTCCTGTTTATAAAGAATTTAAAGGATGGCAAGCTGACTTAACTGGAATGACATCTTACGATCAATTGCCAATCGAGCTAAAAGAATATATTGAGTTTATTGAAGCAGAAGTTGGAGTGCCAATCAAAATTGTATCGGTTGGACCAGACAGAAAGCAAACAATAACAAAATAATATCTCTAAACGCTCTGATAACCAGAGCGTTTTTTTATACAAAACATTTCTAATGATGAAAAATCCGAAAATTAAAGTTACCGAAACTCAGTTATTATCAGACAATTGGTACATACTAAACAAGGTAACTTTTGACTACGAAATGAAAGATGGTAAAATAGAATCTCATATTCGTGAAGTGTATGATCGCGGAAACGGAGCAGCTATTTTACTTTATAATACCGCTAAGAAAACTGTTATTCTAACAAGACAATTTCGCTTGCCAACTTATCTAAACGGCAATAAAACCGGAATGATGATCGAAGTCTGTGCAGGTCTTTTGGATCAGGACCATCCGGAACAAGCGATTATTCGCGAGACTGAAGAAGAAACCGGGTATCGTTTGCAAAAAGTAGAAAAAGTGATCGAAACCTACATGTCACCGGGATCTGTAACCGAAATTTTATACCTGTTTATCGGAGAATACAACGAAACAATGAAGGTAAACGACGGTGGCGGATTAGACGCGGAACAAGAAAACATAGAGGTTTTGGAATACACCTTTGATCAGGCCTATGCCATGATTCAATCCGGCGAAATTACAGATGCAAAAACTATTTTATTGTTACAGCATGCGAAAATAAAAGGTTTGATTTAAGATTTTTTGAGTATTTTAGATCAAACTAAAATCTATTAAATGCTCTATTTTAAAACATTACTTTTTCTGATTTTTCCTTGTCTGCTCTTTTCACAAAATGAAAAATGGCCTGCTGCAAAACTAAAACAGGATTTATCGACTTTTAAGGAAATTAGAGAAAAAGCCAATTCAGGAGTTTATAAATACCGAACCAAAAAACAGATCGACAGTATTTATTCGTGGGCATTTTCAGAATTAAAAAAACCTAAATCGCTACTGGATTTCTACAAAATTGTCCTCAAAATCACTGATTTTGAAGGCAGCGTACACAATAACACCACTCTTCCCGATGAATTTCAAAAAAAATATATGTCGGGAAAAGTTTTCTTTCCGTATCCCGTAAAACTACTCAGCAATAAAATAATTGTCAATTTTCAGAATTCCGAAATTCCTATTGGATCTCAAATTCATAAAATCAACGGTATTAAAATCGAGAAAATAATCTCTCGTTTCTACAAATACTACACGACGGACGGTTATAACATTTCGGGGAAATCAATCGGAATCAGTGCTTCATTCGGAAGGTATTTCGAATTGGAATACGGCCCAAAAGAGCATTTCCTGGTCGAATATTCACTCCCCGACCAAACTCAAAAACAATCCAAAACTATAGCCGCTGTTTCGAACGATCAAAGAAAAGAAAACTTTAAAAACCGACATTCTTTACCTATTGACAGCCTGTTCTATGGAGAAATTAAAAACAAATACACTTTCAAACTCACGGCTCCAAATACAGCGTTACTTTCTATACCCACTTTTGCAATTGGAATGAATGCAAAAGACAAAGAGCATATTGTTTATAAAAAGTATCTCGACAGCTGTTTTCAACTTCTCTCTCTGCATCCGGAAATCAAAAATTTAATAGTCGATGTTCGAAGTAATGGAGGTGGAAGCGATCCTAACGACCTTGTCGCTTTTTCTTATCTGACACAAAAACCGTATCGAGAAAATACATCGGCATTTATTAATTTTCAAAAAATTCCATACCCGCAGTATTTTATCTATCAAGAAACAGAACCACAGAAAAAGCTCGAAGAACTCCATGAATTTGAAGCCGAACTTAAAGAAGAATACCCTGAACTGAAAGGGCAACAGTACCAGCAAGATCCTAAATTCAATCGTTTGTTACAACCCGATAAAAACAGCTTTAAAGGACAGATCTATCTGTTAATAAGCCCCAGAATAGCCTCTGCAGGATCACTCTTTGCTTCTTTAGTCGCAGGCCATACCGACGCTATAATTATTGGTGAAGAAACAATGGGCGGTTATTATGGTCATAACGGACACACACCCGTGGAATACGAACTTCCGAACACAAAGATAAAAACACAATTTTCGATCGTTAACCTCGAACAGGATGCCCCTAAAAAACCCAACCAGATTTTTGGCAGAGGTGTAATTCCCGATCATGAAGTCATACAAACCATTGATGACTTTGTACAAAATAAGGACACGCCGTTTGAATATACTTTGAAATTAATTGATCAGAAATAAATGAAATTGTTTAAGAATAAAATTTTAAGAATAGTACTATTCCTTTTTATACTCATGAATAGTATTGCTTTTTTTCATGCCTATAAATTTACTCATTTCACAGAAAATAACGCCGTAAAAACTAAAAGTCCCGAAAAATTATCCCTAATTGACAAAGCAAAAACTCTATTCCTGGGAGTTAATAATCCTAAACCCAAAAACAATAAATTCCCAACCCAAAAATATCAGATTATAAACCTTAAAAGCAACAAGGAAATTGAATGCTGGTTTATCAAAAATAAGAAACCAAAAGGAACTGTTATACTTTTTCATGGTTATGTAGGAGAAAAATCCTCAATGATTGAAAGATCAAATGAATTTATCAAATTAGGATTCAATACCGTTCTTGTTGATTTTATGGGAAGTGGAAATTCGGAAGGAAATCAAACTACAATTGGTTTTAAGGAGGCTAAGCAGGTAAAAACTTGTTTTGACTACGTTACCAGGACAGGAGAACAAAATATTTATTTATTTGGGACTTCCATGGGAGCAGTTTCAATAATGAAATGTATTAATGATTCTAAAATAAATCCCAAAGGTATAATTATCGAATGTCCATTTGGATCAATGTATAAAACTGTCTGTGCCAGATTTAAAAAGATGAATGCACCCACATTTCCAATGGCAGGTTTATTAGTGTTTTGGGGCGGCTTACAAAATGGCTTTTGGGGATTTAGCCACAATCCCGCAGAATATGCAAAAAATATTTCCTGTCCGGTTTTATTACTTTACGGAGAAAAAGATAAAAGCGTAAGCAGAGAAGAAATAAATGTGATTTATAAAAATTTAAAAGGTCAAAAAAGAATTAATATCTATAAAGCAACCGGACATGAAAATTATCTCATTAAAAATAAAATTCAATGGACAAAGGATGTCACAGGATTTATAAAATCGATACAGTGAAAAATTGTAAATGAAAATCCAACAAACTATTCAGGTAATTGTATAAACGATTTGGCTGGTAATCAAATAACTTTACGAGTATAAAAAATACAATTATGAGAAAGTTACGATACCCCTTAAGTATTTTACTACTGGTCGTTTTGGTTCTAATAAGTTCTTGTAAAAAGAATGAAGCAACCGAAACAAAGGGCAAAGTAAAGCCTAAAAAAACGATCGAACGCACAAAACCGAAATCCGTTTCCTATCATTTTGAAAACACAAAAGAATGGCTTAAAACCAATGCCTCCGACAGCAGCAAACTCCGCATTGCATACGCCATAAATCGAACTGATCGAAAGAATTTTGTCAAAATGGACTCTGTTATTATTCCTAGTGATTTTACAGGCGATTTGGTTTATTATCTCCCGTTTCCAACTCATATCGTCGCTTTAGAAGAAGTTTCGAAAGTGATTCTTTTCTCCTATCCTGCTCAGACATTTGCTGCTTATGAGAATGGAGAATTAATGTTCGCAGGCCCAACCAATATGGGACGAAAAAAAGATCCCACACCAACCGGATTGTTCTTTACCAACTGGAAAGCTGAAAAAACAACCAGCACATTTAATGATGAATGGGACTTAAAATGGAATTTTAACATCGAAAATAAACTGGGAGTTGGCTTCCATCAATATGATTTACCGGGATATCCTGCCTCGCATTCTTGTTTGAGATTACAGGAAAACGATGCCAAAGATCTTTACAAATGGGCTGACGAATGGATTTTAAAGGACCGCGAAAATGTAAAAGTAAAAGGAACTCCGGTCATCGTTTTTGGAAGTTATCCTTTTGACGCACCAAAACCCTGGTATGCATTAGTAAAAAATCCTAAGGCACTGGATTTATCAGAATCAGAAATAAAAACCCAAACCCAGTCCTTTATACAGGAGATTTTAGAAAATCAAAAGCTTAGAGAAGCCGAACCAAATCCTACACTCTAACTCGATTTATAAAAAAGCATATTATTACAATCAGTCAAAACCTCCTCATAAAAGGTTCTGACTGATTTTTTTTATAAAATTGCGCCCCCACTGAGCCTCTGAACCTTTGCACCTTTGCATCTTTAAAAACTATTTAGTACTTAAATGAATAAACGTTCATTTATTATTTATATATTTGTTCCCTAATTCACAAGACATGAACAATTCACTTATAAAAAACAAAAAGATCGTCATTATTGGTGGCGGGCCTGTTGGTTTAACAACAGCGAGAATTTTACAAATTAACGGTGCTGATGTAACCGTTTACGAAAGAGATCTTAATGCACAGGCCAGAACTTCAGGCGGGACATTGGACATTCATTCGGATTCAGGTCAAAAAGCAATCGAAAAAGCAGCCTTAATGGACGTCTTCTATCAGTACGCACGTCCAACCGGAGAAAAAATGGCTGACATGCAGGGGAACATTACCTCGGCTGAGATGCCGGATGAAGAAAATGCATATACACGACCTGAAATTGACCGTAATGATTTGAGAAAAATCATGCTCGAAAACCTGAATGCCAATACAGTAATTTGGGACAGTCATTTAACCCATATTGAAAAAACAGGAGAACAATACCATTTAGAATTCAAAAACGGCACTACCGCAACCGCCGATTTTGTGATAGTTGCCAATGGCGGAAGATCGAATGCCAGAAAATTTGTAACTCATAAGGAACCTCAGCTTTCGGGAACCTACATCATTCAGGGAGAAATTGCCCGCCCTGATCGCGATTATCCGGAATTCAAACCCAAATATGGTGATGGAAATGTAATGGCAATGGGCGAACAGAAAATGTTTTATACGCATACTTTACGCGACGGTTCCATTCATTTTGGAGTTTCTTTTAAAGTAGATGAAAACTGGATTTCAAACCACGGAATTGACTTTGAAGATCTTACCGCCGTACGAGCATTTTTGAATGAAACCTTTAAAAACTGGAGTGACGACTATAAAAAATTCTTTGCCGCTGCAACTGATTTCTCCGGATTGCCTTTACGTTTATTCTCTTTGGAAAAACCCTGGGAAAAACATTCTAACATTACACTTGTTGGTGATGCCGCACATGTAATGCCTCCATTTGCGGGCGAAGGTGTCAATATGGGGTTGATGGATGCCTATCAATTAACCGAAAACCTAACCAACGGAAAATTTGAAACACTAAAGGATGCCATTGACGATTATGAACAAAAGATGTTTGGTTATGCTTTAGAAGCACAACGACAAACTTCTAAAATGGAAAATCTACTACATTCTGACATCACAACCGAAGACATCATGAACAGCCGCATTGGCCATAAAACCGAATCATAAAAATAAAAAAAGGCATAAGAGTTTCATTCTTATGCCTTTTTTGATGCTGCAAACTTTTATTTCTCTACTTTTAGTACTCTCAAATCCTTTTCTATAAAGCAATGAAACTACTATTCTTTTCAATACTAATCTCTCTTTTTACAATATCATCCCTATATTCTCAAACAAAAAAAGAAATTTACCAATTCTCTAAAGACATTAGTGCAAAGATCGAAAAAGACACGGTAAAATGGAAATACCAAACCGGAGCAACTGACTATTCTATTAGCGGTTATTATAAAAAAGCACTGGAAACCTGGGATAAAAATGGCGCTACTGTACCAACAATAACCAAAGAAGACAGTTTATATCTAACCCAATTTCATCCTGAAAATGCCAAAACATATATTGTTAATCGATCAAAAAAGGCCAAAGTCATTCTGATAAATGAAGCCCACAACAACGCCAGACACCGTGTATTCACCACTTCAATACTACAGGGACTTTACGACAACGGTTTTCGATTTCTGGGGCTTGAAGCGCTCTCTGACACTTTAGTTAATAAAAGAAAGTTTCCAGTCTTAGAAAGCGGGTATTACACAAAAGAGCCTCAATTTGGTAATTTGATTAGCGAAGCTCTCAAAATAGGCTTTACTGTATTTGGTTATGAAGACTTCGACACTCCTAATCTCACAGGGAAAGACAGAGAAATCAAACAGGCTCAAAGCATTGCCAAATGGATAAACAACAACCCTGACGGGAAATTTTTAATCCATTGTGGATACGACCATATCATCGAAGGAACACCCTCAATTAAGTCCTGGGAAAAAGCAATGGCCGGCAGACTAACTGAATTCACAGGCATCAATCCATTTACAATTGATCAGGTTCGATATTCTGAAAGAGGAGATACAAAATTAAACCAGCCCTATATTCAAATGATAAATTTAGAGTACCCGGCAATTCTGATTGATTCTAACGGCAACACTTTCAATGGCGACCTAAATAATCTAAAAAAAATAGACTGTTCCATCATACATCCTGTTACTACGTACACCAATAAAAGACCGAATTGGCTGTCATTATCAGAAAAGAGAAAAAATTACCCGGTTCCAAACTCAAAAATAAAAGAGTTTCCTGCACTAATTACAGCATATCGGATTAATGAATATGAAAATGAAGGAATACCCGCTGATGTCATTGAGATTTTAGCCAATAATGAAAAAGGAAATTTACTATTAGCTCCCGGGAAGTATAAAATAGTAATTAAAAATAAGGACTACAAAATAACCAATACGTATTTGATTACTGTAAAAAAATAGTCTTGTCTAAAATCAAAAAAAGCATAAGAAACGAACTCTTATGCCTTTTGTTTTATATTGAAAACTAAAAATTATCTTGAATAATTTGGAGCTTCTTTTGTAATAGTAACATTATGTGGATGACTTTCCGTAATTCCGCTTGACGTAATTCTAACAAAACGTCCCGATTCCTGTAAAGTTGGAATGTCTTTTGAACCACAGTATCCCATTCCGGCACGAAGACCACCAATGAACTGAAGCATACTTTCGTTTAACTCTCCTTTGTAAGGAACACGTCCCACAATTCCTTCTGGAACTAATTTTTTAACATCATCTTCAACATCCTGAAAGTAACGGTCTTTTGATCCGCCCTGCATGGCTTCTACAGAACCCATTCCGCGGTAAGATTTGAACTTTCTTCCTTCAAAAATGATCGTTTCTCCCGGAGATTCTTTTGTTCCTGCCAATAACGATCCTAACATTACACAATCAGCACCTGCAGCGATAGCTTTAGGAATATCTCCTGTGTAACGAATTCCACCATCAGCAATTACCGGAACTCCTGTTCCTTTGATCGCCGCAGCTACTTCAAGAACTGCTGAGAATTGAGGAAAACCAACACCTGCAACGATACGGGTTGTACAGATAGAACCAGGTCCGATTCCGACTTTTACACCATCAGCACCATTTTCAACTAAATATTTAGCTGCTTCCGGAGTTGCAATGTTACCCACAATTACATCAATGTTTGGAAATTTAGATTTTACTTCTTTCAGGGTGTTTACAACACCTTCGGTATGTCCATGAGCAGTATCAATAATAATAGCATCAACACCCGCAGCAACTAAGGCTTCGGCTCTTTGAACTGCATCACCAGTTACTCCAATTGCCGCTGCCACTCTTAAACGTCCGAAAACATCTTTGTTAGCGATTGGTTTTTGAGTCAGTTTTGTAATATCTCTAAAAGTAATTAAACCAACTAATTCGTTGTTAGCATTTACTACCGGTAATTTTTCGATTTTATGTCCTTGTAAAACTACTTCCGCCTGCTCTAAAGAAGTTCCTTCAGCAACAGTTACTAAGTTTTCGCTTGTCATTACCTCAGTAATTGGTCTTGCCCCGTTTTTTTCGAAACGTAAATCACGATTGGTAACGATTCCTTTAAGTATTTTATTTTCATCAACGATTGGAATACCTCCAATTCCGAATTCTTTCATTGCATTTTTTGCATCTGCAATAGTCGAGTTCGTTGGTAAAGTTACCGGATCGATAATCATTCCGGACTCCGCACGTTTTACTCTTCTAACTTTCGCAGCTTGTTGCTCGATCGTCATGTTTTTATGCAAAACACCAATTCCACCTTCCTGAGCCATAGCAATTGCCATTGAACTTTCGGTAACGGTATCCATAGCAGCTGAAACTATAGGAACATTAAGCGTTATATTTCGTGAAAACTTTGATTTAATACTCACTTCGCGGGGAAGCACATTCGAGTAGTTAGGTACTAATAATACATCGTCGTAAGTTAAACCTTCGCCGATAATCTTGGAGTTGTGTGCTATCATGGTGCAATTTCTAGTTGAATTGCGTGCAAATATAGTGAATAAATTGCAAACTTAAATACTAACGTATTCATAAATTTACATTTACAGGAAAGATAGCGTAAATTATGACTTAGTAATAAAGACGTAGTGAGCAGTCGCAGTCACAGTTTACACCTCACAGTTTACAGTCGCAGTCGCAGTTTATATCTCGCTGTCTCAGTTCACATCTCACATCTCACATCTCACAGTTTACAGTCGCAGTTTACAATTTAAAAAAACTATTCATCAGAATTATCATTAAAAATAAAGTTGAAACCAAACTGAAATGCCATACTATTGGCTTTTGAAACGTCTTTGAATTCCAGAACATTATTGACGAGAACATACATATTAAGTTTTCCAAGAGTACCTGAAAGTCCCAAACCTATATTTTTACTAGAATAAGAGTCAATTGTATAAGTAGCCTTAACATCTAACTTTTCAAAAATACTACGTCTGTAAAAAGCAGTTACCGCCACAAAAGGTTCGACTGGTAAAGCCATAGCAAACAACTGCCCTCCTACACCGTTGACATATTTTCGGGTTACTTTTCCTTTGCAATTACAGTCTTCATCTGAACGTGATTCGCCAAAGGAGTACTGCAGGGAAGAATAGAATTTTGTTGGTCTGCGGGTAGTGTATTTATTGTAAAGTGTATCTCGTGGTATTGCCTTATCAAAGTCATCAAAGATATTCTTCGGTTCGTTTGAATTCGTAAAATCAGGATTTACACCTTCATATTGATACGTTCCTTTATAGGTTAAGGTTTCGATATCTTTTGACTGCCTCACAAAACCCAGATCGACAATACTTCCGGTAAACTGAAGATTATCTTTAAAATAATACGTAAATCCTGCGTCAAGCCCTAAGCCAAGACTTCCGTTAAAAAAAGTATTGTGTATAATATCTTTTGGAATACTTCCTTCATACTCGTCTTTTGTAAATGTAGCGATCCCGGATGTCCTTATTTCTAAATTAGAAGATATTACCTGATTATACAAATTAGGGGTTCCGGCTGCCTGACCGGTATAAATAAACCCTGAATTTCGGGTTGATGTTGCATTTGCTCCACTGGAATAAATTTTGGCGCGACCACCGAGTACCAATTTCTCACTCAGCTTTTTATGAAAGCCTACATGAAAAACCGAGAGTATTTCAGCTTTCATGTTTAAATCAGCCAAATTGAACGATTTCCCAATATAATCCTTGTTTCCGTTTAATGCCAGCACTCCAAGATCCTTAGGAACGTACATTAAAAAATCAAATTCCTGATAGGCTCCAAAAGAAATGTATGACTGACTGTCTCTTCCTCCAACTCTAAAACCTCCTGAGAATAACTCGAGCTGCTGATTAATCTGGGTTTTATCTTTGCTTGATGATTTATTAATGACATTTCGGATTTTATCATTAAAATCTACCCCATTATTGGCAAATAAATCATACGCAGAAAAGCTACTTGAACCCAAATTTGCTGAAACTCCAGATAAAACAGGAACTCCAAAATAAAATTTATAAGCAACATCAGCACCCGGATTCACAAGCGAGGATTGTGGAATGGCGGTAAAATTATACAGCACTTCTTTATTTTGAGCAAAACAAGAGAGTTGAAACACCAATATTAAAATCAGATGTAACTTTCTCATTCGATTACCATATAAGCAGTTGCACTTGAACGTAATTTTAAACTTCCTGCACTGTTTCCGTTTAAAGGCGGACCCGGTGCCATTACAACTACAAACCCAAGCTTTCTGGACTGTTTTAATAAATCTAATCGCTGATTTTCGAATACTTCGGTGGGATATTTTATGACATTACTACCTCCCGAATAGGCAGGAACAGCAAGTGTAATAGTTTGAAGAATTTGATTATTATCGTTTAGAAGTAATATATTGAGTGTAAAAGCTCTGTTTATGGTATTCTCCATTTCAAAATCAAACTCAGCTTTAACGAGATTGTCCTTAAAAAATTTTTCTTTAAAAATCTCAAAATCCTGAACATCAAAACCTATTTGCTGTTCGGTTCCATTGTCTATAAACGAAGCTGCGGGGACATCAAAATAAGCCAAATTAGCCACAAAAGCAGGTTCTAACTTTAAGTCTTTAGTCTGATCAAAGTCCAAATCACTGGAACATGAAGAAATAAAGATGCATAAGAATAGTATTTGAGAAATTCTGTTTATAAAATGTAGTCTCATGGTATTTATACATTATCTAAATACTAACAACGATAATTTGCTATCACTTATTATTTGTCTTTGCTAAGTAAATATAGTTATTTTCTAATGAAATTTCCCAAACAATTTTGATGCTTCATTGTATGCACTCTCAAAACTTAAAGAGTTCAGGCCCGTGCCTTTTTTATTGGAGGTAAAATAAGAGATCAGCTTTTCGGTAGGCATGTTACCTGTGAGCTTATCTGTTGCCATTGGACAGCCGCCAAACCCCTGAATAGCCCCGTCAAAACGGGTACAACCAGCTTTCGAAGCGGCATCTATTTTCTCAAACCAGCTGTTTGGAGTAGTATGCAAATGTGCTCCAAACTCAATTTGCGGATACTTCGGAATCAAATTTGAAAAAAGACACGTGATTACTTCCGGTGTAGAACTACCAACAGTATCGGAAAGAGATAATATTTTAACCCCCATTCCGGCCAGCTTCTCTGTCCATTCACCTACGATCTCTACATTCCACGGATCACCATAAGGATTTCCGAAACCCATTGAAAGATAGGTAACGACTTCCTTGTTTTTCTGATCGGCGATTTCAAGAATTTCTTCGAGAGTAACTAAAGATTCGGCTATTGTTTTATGTGTGTTTCGCATCTGAAAATTTTCAGATATCGAAAAAGGAAATCCTAAATACCGAATAGGCTCATGCGCTGCAGCCAGCGATGCTCCTTGTGTATTGGCAATAATCGCTAACAATTTACTTGTGGTTTGCGATAAATCAAGTTGCGACAAAACTTCAGCAGTATCCTGCATTTGAGGAATCGCTTTTGGAGACACAAAACTTCCAAAATCAATAGTATCAAAACCCACTCTCAACAGAGCCTGTATATACGAAACCTTATTTTGGGTAGGTATGAAAGTTTTGATGCCTTGCATAGCATCACGTGGACATTCGATAATCTTGATTTCTTTATTCAAAGCTTACTCTTTTATAGTGGCTAAGTTAGTTTCTTTTTTAAAGAAATAAAAGTTATAATTTTCTTTAATTACATTACAGGATAAAGTAACATTTCATTATGTTACACAAAAACGTAACAATTTACAATGTTACACAAAAACGTAACATTGAAAAAATATTAACTACATTTGTAATACTATTATTATTCTTTTTATTTATATTTGAAGCTATGACTAGTGTAATTACAGGAGATATAATCGATTCCAGAAAGCAAAAATCAAAAGACTGGGTAACATCCTTAAAGGAGGTCTTATCTCCTTTTGGAGAAACACCTCTCCAATGGGAAATTTACAGAGGGGATGAATTTCAAATTGAAATAAAGAATCCTGAAGAAGCTTTATTGGCCGCCATTCTCATCAAAGCACATTTAAAAACCCTAAAACTGGATGCCCGAATGAGTATTGGTATTGGAAATAAAACACATGATGCTGAAAAAATTTCTGAAAGCAATGGTTCTGCCTTTATACACTCGGGTGAACTTTTTGAGACTTTAAAGAAACTAAAAGTAAGTTTAGCGCTGCGAACCGGCGATACTGTTATCGATGAAAAAATGAATTTAATGATTCAGCTTGCTCTCACTTTTATGGATAATTGGCCAGCTCAATCTGCCGAATTTGTAGCAATTGCAATAGAAAATCCAAGTTTGTCACAAGAGGAATTAGCCCCGAAATTAGGGATAAAAAGAGCCGCAGTAAGCCGAAGACAAAAACGAGCTCAATTTGATTTAGTATTAAATTTAGATCGCTATTTCAGAACACAAATAAAACAACTTGCAACGTTATGATTTTATTTATAAAACTACTTTTAGCACATTTACTAGGTGATTTTATAGCGCAGCCCAACTCATGGGTAGCCGACAAAGAAGCCAAAAAACATAAAAGTATTTATTTATATCTTCATATTCTTTTACATGGGATTTTAGCAGCCATTTTGGTTGGAGAAATCCAATTTCTCCCATATGCATTTCTTATTGCCGTATCTCATGGCATTATTGATTTAATCAAACTCCATTTCCAGAAAAACAAAACGAAACGCAGTTGGTTTATAGTAGACCAATTGATGCACATCCTAGTTTTAATTGGGGTTGTTTTTGTCTACCAGGACGAAACAATCAATTTTCATTGGTTCAACAATCAATTTTGGATTCTAGGGACAGGAGTTTTACTCCTTACAAAACCAACTTCTATTCTCATTAAAACAATTATCTCGATTTGGAATCCCGAAAGTCAAAATAGCCACAATGAAAATTCACTCTCCAAAGCAGGAAATTACATTGGTATCTTAGAAAGGTTGTTTGTCTTCTGCTTTATCTTAACAGGCCATTTTGAAGCTATAGGTTTTTTATTGGCAGCTAAATCAATTTTTAGATTTGGAGATCTAAAAGAAGCAAAAGACAGAAAACTCACCGAGTACGTCATGATTGGTACTTTGATGAGTTTTGGAACTGCTATTATTACAGGATTAATTGTTCAGGCGCTGCTTTTACAATTGTGCTAAAACCTTTTTATTGATTGCTTTTATCAAGGCAGGACCTTCATAAATAAAACCTGTATACAATTGAACCAGACTGGCTCCTGCATTTAGTTTTTCGATCGCATCATCTTCAGTATGAATTCCACCTACTCCAATAATTGGAAAAGCTTTATTGCTTTTTTCCGAAAGAAAACGAATCACCTCAGTCGAACGTTTCGTTAATGGTTTTCCTGACAGTCCTCCAGTTTCAGTCTGGTTAGCAGACTGCAATCCGTCGCGGGAAATTGTAGTATTCGTTGCAATTACACCTGCAATCTGAGTAGTTTTTACAATATCAATAATATCGAGTAATTGCTCATCTGTAAGATCCGGAGCAATTTTTAATAAAATTGGTTTTATTTTTTGTGTGCTTGTTTTTTGCTTCTCCACGTTTCTGTTTTGCAGCGTTTGCAACAAAGCTGTCAAAGGCTCTTTGTCTTGCAGAGCACGTAAATTTGGCGTATTTGGCGAACTTACATTCACCACAAAATAATCTACATGATCAAACAAAGTATCAAAACAAATGATATAATCATTAACTGCATCTTCGTTTGACGTAACTTTGTTCTTCCCAATATTACCACCAATTAAAACTCCCGAATTCTTTTTCAAACGTTCTAAAGCTTCCAGAACTCCGCCATTATTAAATCCCATTCGGTTAACAATCGCTTGATCTTCTTTCAATCGAAACAAACGTTTTTTAGGATTTCCTTCCTGTCCAACAGGAGTCACGGTACCAATCTCAATAAAACCAAATCCAAAATCCGATAATTCTTTATACAACTTGGCATCTTTATCGAATCCCGCAGCCAATCCTACCGGGTTTTTAAATTTAATTCCAAAAACTTCGCGCTCCAAACGGCTATCTTTTACTTCGTAAATCGATCTGATAATTGATGAAACACCAGGGATTTTTGAAATGAATTTAACAAATGAAAAAGTAAAGCAATGTACTTCTTCCGGATCAAACCAAAAAAGTATTGGGCGAATTATCAATTTATACATAGTAGTGTGTTGTTGTTTTTTTGGATGCAAATTTAAATATAATACTTGAAAGTGACTATGATTTATAGAAAACTGTTTCTAACATTCTTTTCCCATATATGACACTGAAAACAAACACGTAGCAATTGAAACGCAACAGAGCAAAAAAAAAAAAATAATAGTAATTCTATAAAATAAATATAGTTATATTAAATCCTCTTTTAAACTTTATTCTTAATTTTACCCCAACTACTATACTCCATAAAAACACTTATGATGAAAAATAAAACTGCCTGGATATTCGCAATCCTAATCCTCTTCGTTATTACAATTGCTTATGGCTACACAAAGCTTATTGTGCCGAAACAGACATTAGCTGCAATGAATTGTGTAGAAACTCCGAATCCAGCAGAAGTTTCATTATTCAAACCAACAATCGAAAACAAAAACAAACCTTCCGGTAAAGCTCCAGCAGGAATGGTTTGGATTCCCGGTGGAGAATTCTCTATGGGCAGCAATGTTGAAGACGAAAGCTTGTGCAGCATAAAAGGAGTCACGAAAGATGCCGCCCCAATACATCGCGTTTATGTAGATGGATTTTATATGGATAAAACCGAAGTTACAAATGATCAGTTTGAAGCTTTTGTAAAAGCAACCGGTTATATCACTTTTGCCGAAATAAAACCTACACCTGAAGAATATCCGGATGTGCCATTAGAAAACCTTGTTGCCGGATCGGCTGTATTTACCCCTACACCTGCCAAAGTAGATTTAAACAACTACATGCAATGGTGGTCTTACGTACGCGGTGCAGACTGGAGACATCCGGAAGGAGCCGGAAGTTCTATAAAAGGAAAAGGCAGCTACCCAGTTGTACAAATTTCTTATGATGATGCTGCTGCTTACGCAAAGTGGGCCGGAAAAAGATTACCAACAGAAGCCGAATGGGAATTCGCAGCCCGTGGTGGGAAATCAGGCGAATTGTATGCTTGGGGAAACACCCTAAAACCTAAAGGAAAATTTCAGGCCAACATATACCAGGGACATTTTCCGACAGAAAAGGGAGACACCGGCGAAGATGGCTATATCGGTATTGCGCCAACTGCAAAATTTGCACCCAATTCTTACGGTCTTTATGATATAGGAGGAAACGTCTGGGAATGGACAAACGACTGGTATACTGCAGACTATTACAAAGTAATAAGCGAAAACGGCCAGGTTGCCAAAAACCCACAGGGTCCTGAATCTTCTTATGATCCCGGAGAACCAAACTTACCTAAAAAAGTACAGCGTGGCGGATCCTTTTTATGTACCGATCAGTATTGCACACGCTACATGGTAGGCACTAGAGGAAAAGGGGATTACAAATCACCCGCAAACCACATTGGCTTTAGATGTGTCAAATAAGTTTTTTTTAGCTAGCAAATTAGCACAAATTAAAACACATCTCATATCTCTTACAAATCCAATTTCACAAATTTAAACTAGTGAAATTGAATTTTAACTTTAAATATCCAACGCAGATCAGTGAAATTTTTAGTAAACTTTTTTCAGTCTAATTTACAGTTTTCATAATTTGGAGCTTTACAACGCTTAACTATTTACTTATATTTGCCTAAAAATAAAAAAAATGCAACATATCATAGATCGTTTTATTAGTTATGTAACTATTGATACTGAATCAGATCCAAATTCAAAGACAACGCCAAGCACAGAAAAACAATGGAATCTTGCCAATAAACTAGTTGAAGAACTAAAAACAATTGGCTTATCAGATGTCACCATAGACGACAAAGCCTATATCATGGCTACATTACCTTCTAATGTTGATCACGAAGTTCCTACAATTGGTTTTGTATCTCATTTTGACACTTCTCCGGATTTTAGCGGAGCCAATATAAAACCTCAAATCGTTGAAAATTACGATGGAAAAGACATCCTTTTAAATGCTGAAAAAAACATTGTTTTATCACCAAACTACTTTAAGGATTTATTACAATACAAAGGACAAACCATTATTACTACGGATGGAACTACTTTGCTGGGAGCCGACGACAAGGCAGGAATTACCGAAATTGTCTCAGCGATGGAATACTTAATTCAGCATCCTGAAATCAAACACGGAAAAATCAGAATTGGTTTTACTCCTGACGAAGAAATTGGTCGCGGTGCGCATCATTTTGATGTGAAAAAATTTGGTGCTGCATGGGCCTATACTATGGATGGAAGCCAGATTGGCGAGTTAGAATATGAAAATTTTAATGCAGCCGGAGCTAAAATCACCTTTAAAGGGAAAAGCGTTCACCCGGGTTATGCCAAGGGAAAAATGATCAATTCGATGTTGATTGCCAACGATTTCATCAACGAACTTCCTAAAGGAGAAACTCCTCAAGAAACCAAAGGCTATGAAGGTTTTTTCCATGTCCACCACCTTACCGGAAGTATTGAAGAAACTGTTTTAGAATTGATCATTCGCGATCACAACAAGAAAAAATTCGAAAAACGTAAAGACCTAATTGCTAAAATTACTAAAAAAATCAATAAGAAATTTGCGAAACAATTTGGAGAAGATATTGTAACTGCTGAAGTAAAAGACCAGTACTACAATATGAAAGAAAAAGTACTTCCCGTAAAACACATTGTTGATATTGCCGAAAAAGCAATGCGTGAATTAAACATTAAACCGATCATCAAGCCTATTCGTGGCGGAACTGACGGGTCTCAATTGTCATTTATGGGACTTCCTTGCCCAAATATATTTGCCGGCGGTCATAACTTTCACGGAAAATACGAATATGTTCCTGCCGAAAGCATGCAAAAAGCGACAGCTGTCATTGTGAAAATTGCTGAATTAACCGCAATTCCAGGCATTTTTGACGCACCTGAAAAGCCAAAAAGAAAAAAATAAACTAACAAGGAATATGTCTGATAAAAAACACGTTTGGGACAAAGTCAATAGCTGGGAAAAAGAACTCCTTTTCCTAAAATCGATTATTGATAAGACCGAACTGATTGAAACTGTAAAATGGGGCGGCCCAGTTTATGTTTACAACAAAAAAAATGTTATCGGCATAGGAGGTTTTAAAGAGTACTTTACGATTTGGTTCTTTAATGGCGTTTTTTTGAAAGATGAGGAAAAAAAGCTCATCAATGCTCAGGAAGACAAAACAAAATCTTTGCGTCAATGGCGTTTTACTTCAAAAAACGAAGTAAACGAAGCAGACGTTCTCGACTATATTTTAGAAGCTATTGAGAACGAAAAACAAGGCAAAATCATCAAATCCACAAAAAAAGAAGCTATTGTTTCTGAACTTTTTCAAAAAGAAACAGCTCAGAATCCCGCTTTAGCAGAAGCATTTCAGAAATTCAGTGCTTACAAGCAATATGAATTTCTCGAATACATTGAAACGGCTAAGCAGGACAAAACCAAACTTTCAAGAATTGAAAAAGTAATTCCGATGATATTACAAAACATCGGACTGAATGATAAATACAGATAGGAGGTAAATTTCAATTTTTGAAAAATTCCAAACTCCAAATTCCAAGCTAAAAAAAACCTTTATCAAAGTTTTAAACTTTGATAAAGGTTTTTTTTTACGCAAAGACGAGTCATTTAGGAACGAGGAATCTTCGAAAGCAGCTCGACAAAGATTAAGGAATCACTATGTGGAGTTTCTTACGGAGATCCCTCCTTCCTCGGGATGACAATATTGCGGTTACTTTTGCTGAATTGGATTATGTGATTTCTCCTTTCAGTAGAAATGACAATTAAAAAAAATCCCAAACTCCTGTATTGGAATTTGGGATTTTTAATATTGTAATTTAAAAAATTAAGCTTTTTTCAAAGCAGCACTCATTTCCATAGAAATTGCCGAACGCTCAATTTTTAATTTTCCGGACATTGTTTCAATTACTGCACTTGTATCAGCAAGTTCAACGATTTTTCCGTGAAAACCACTTTTAGTAATTATTTTATCACCTACTTTCAGGCTGCTTTCAAATTCTTTTTCGTTTTTTACTCTTTTCTGTTGTGGTCTGATCATAAAGAAATACAACACTACAAACATTAGTAAATAAGGCGCAAATTTCATCAAATCTTGCATAGTATTCAGTTTTTATTTTTGTTATTAATATTTACGTTTTAAGCTCCCATAACTTCACTTGAAGCGACGTCATCAACGAGAGTTTAGAATTTATTTATAAAAATCCGGTATCAATTACATCAACCCACGTCCTACTTTAACCATTTTTTTATTCGCTGTAAGCTCTTTAACAAGGTTATCTAAAATTCCGTTGATAAAAATACTACTTTTTGGCGTAGAATACTCTTTCGCAATTTCTAAATATTCGTTAAGAGTTACTTTTACTGGAATTGAAGGGAATTTCAGAAACTCACAAATTGCCATTTTCAAGATAATAGTATCAATTTCAGCAATCCTTTCACTGTCCCAGTTTGGTGTTTTATCATCATATTCTTTTGCCAGAACCGATTCATTTAAAACTGTTCTTCTAAACAAGTCTTTAGCAAAATCCTTATCCTCAACATCTTTGTACAACTTAGGCACTCTAAAATCATCCGGATCTTCAGTTTTTATAGCCTTCAATTGTTTGATGATATGCGTATTTACAACAGGAATATCATCCACCCAGGTTAATTTATCATCCTCTAAATACTCATATAATTTTTCATTTGGAACAATTACATCTGCAAACAAATCAATTACAAATTGTCTGTCTTCTTCAAAAGTATTTGTTGTAGTGCTCATGTATTTAGCATACAATTCGCTTGATTTGATATCATTTAAAAGCAAAATGATATAATCGTCGTTCAGATTCCAGTTGTTGATTTTACGATTTTCTAAAGCAATACTAAGCGAATTACTTTCGGCAAGAAGTTGAAAAATTTTGTTTTTTACGAATTTTTCATTTGGATTACGTTCTGCAGCAGTTGCAAGATGTTTTTTACTTGAAAGATGTAAAAAAACAGATTCTTTTTTGCAAATTTCAATCAATGAAGAAAGCATTATAAGATATAGATCCTGAATATTATCAATACTGTAAAAAAGAAACTTCTCTTCTTTTTCCATATTATCAGAACCGCTTTGATGCATTGCATAAATGGATTGCATTACTTTAACGCGTATGTGTCTTCTATTTACCACCTTGTAAGAACATTTAAAAATTAGTCTGCAAAAGTATGAATTTCGCAGTTGATATTAAAATTAATTTGTAAAAAAGTATTTCGTTAAGTCTTAGTTTTCAGTCTCAGTCTTCAGTGATTTAGAAACCGCATAAAAAAAGTCTCAGTTTTCAGTCTCAGTTTTCACTTTTTGCGAAACTGAGACTAAAAACTGAGACTGTTAACTTAAAAAATTATTTTTTAGCGTTTTCAATTCTTCTCAAATCGATACGATTTTGAGCAATTGTAAGCGCTGCTTTGTGTGTTGTCATTCCGTTTTTCACAGCGTAATCGATAATCTCTAAAGTTGTATTATAGATATTTTCGGTTTTTGTCATGATTTCAGCTTTACCGTAATGCTCTAATTCAGCATATACGTTGATAATTCCACCAGCGTTGATTAAGAAATCAGGAGCATATAAAATACCTCTTTCTTGTAATCTTGCTCCGTGAATATTTTCGTCAGCCAACTGATTGTTAGCTGCTCCTGCAATAACTTTAGCTTTAATTTTATCTACTGTTGCATCATTAATGATTGCTCCCATAGCACATGGTGCATAAATATCAACATCAGCTGTATACAAATCTTCACCAGAATAGATTGAAGCATTGTATTTTGAAGCTACCTGATATAATTTCTCTTCATTGATATCAGTAATTGTAACGATTGCTCCTTCTTTAGTTAAATACTCTACTAAAGCTTCACCTACGTGACCAATTCCCTGAACTAAAACTTTTTTACCTTCTAAAACATCAGTACCAAACTGACTTTTAGCAGCAGCTTTCATTCCTAAATAAACACCGTAAGCTGTTATTGGAGAAGGATTTCCTGAACCACCTCTTTCTTCAGAAATACCCGTAACATAAGGCGTTACATCTCTAACAGTGTCCATATCTTTTGTTTCCATTCCAACATCCTCAGCAGTAATATATCTACCACCTAAGGAGTGAACAAACTCACCAAACTTACGCATTAATTCAGGTGTTTTTTGCGTTTTAGCATCACCAATAATTACTGCTTTACCTCCACCGATATTTAATCCGGTAATAGCAGATTTATATGTCATACCTCTTGAAAGACGCAAAACATCGTTTAATGCTTCCCATTCAGTATTGTAATTCCACATTCTAGTACCTCCCAAAGCTGGTCCCATAACCGAATTATGAATACCAATAATTGCTTTTAAACCTGTATCTTTGTCGTTGCAAAATACAATTTGTTCGTGATCGTCAAAAGACAATTGACCAAAAACAGGATCCATTTTTTGAAGTTCTTTTCCAGTTGCGAAAGTTGCATCCATAGCGCTACTATATTATTTGTTAAAATTATGAATTTGTCAAAAAGACTTCTCAAATTTATACAAAAAATATACATGTGCTAATTTATTATCTTTAAAATAACAATCTAACAATCGTTTTGTTTTGATAAATTTATACATTACATTAATTTTTATTCATAATATTTTACAAAATCAAAACATTTTAACATTGAATCTCTTAAAAAAATGAAAGAATTAAGTTATTTAAACAAATATTTTATCAAATATAAATATAGTTTCTCTTTAGGAATTTTAATCACTATAATCGCACAAATATTCTCTTTATTCACTCCAAAGTTAATTAGCAAGTCGCTAAATGCCATTGAAAAGTTTGATAAATTACCCGAAGCCGATCAGACTTCTCAAATAGTTATCAATACTTACCGCGAAGGATTAATTCATAACGTACTGCTAATCATAGCTACTACCATTGTTGCCGGTTTTCTAACGTTCTTAATGCGTCAGACTTTAATTGTAATGTCACGTCATATCGAGTTTGATTTAAAAAATGAGGTTTTCAAACAATATGAAAAACTCTCGCAGAACTTTTACAAACAAAATCGCACCGGAGATTTAATGAACCGTATTAGCGAAGATGTTTCAAAAGTTCGTATGTATGTGGGCCCTGCGGTAATGTATACTATCAATACTTTTATTCGTTTCGCCATTGTCATTATATATATGTATAATGTTTCACCATTACTGACACTTTATACTATTTTACCTTTACCAATTCTTTCCTATTGCATTTTCAAACTAAGTTCAGAAATCAATAAAAGAAGCACCACCTTTCAACAGTATTTATCTAAAGTATCCAGTTTTACGCAGGAAATTTTTTCGGGTATCCGAGTTATAAAAGCCAACTCACTGGAGAATCAGCACCAGAACAATATGATCGCTTTGGCGGATGAAAGCAAAAAAAAGAGTTTAGATTTAGCCAAAGTTCAATCCCTATTTGGCCCTTTGATGATTGCCTTAATCGGAATCAGTAATCTGGTGGTAATCTATTTTGGCGGTGTAATGTACATTAACGGAACGATTCCGAATATCGGTACTATTGCCGAATTTATTCTATATGTGAACATGCTAACCTGGCCTGTGGCTTCATTAGGATGGGTTTCGTCTATGGTTCAGGAGGCAGAAGCGTCACAGAAGCGTTTAAACGAATTTTTAAAGATTGAGCCTGAAATAAAAAACAAAAACGAAAATCATTCTGACATTCAGGGCACGATTGCCTTTGAAAATGTAAGTTATACCTATGAAGACACCAATATCGAGGCACTGAAAAATGTTACTTTTACAGTCAAAAAAGGAGAAACATTGGCCATTTTAGGAAAAACAGGCTCCGGAAAATCTACAATATTATCGCTCATCTCACGTTTGTATGATGTAACCGAGGGTAAAATCACGATCGACCAGAACGAAATCAGCAGTTTAAACCTGTATGATTTGCGAAATAATGTTGGCATTGTACCTCAAGACGCTTTTTTATTTTCGGACACTATTAAAAACAATATAAAATTTGGTAATCAGGACGCTACAGATGAAGAAGTAATCGAGGCCGCCAAGAATGCGGTAGTTCACGATAATATTATTGCTTTTAACAAACAATACGACACGATTTTGGGAGAAAGAGGGATCACTCTCTCTGGCGGACAAAAGCAACGTGTGTCTATTGCGCGCGCCATTATTAAAAATCCGGCAATTTTACTTTTTGACGATTGTTTGTCGGCAGTAGATACAGAAACAGAAGAAACGATTTTAAGCAATTTATTTGAAATTTGTAAAGATAAAACTACAATTATAGTAAGTCACCGGGTATCATCTGCAAAGAACGCCGATAAAATAATCATCCTGGAAGACGGTAGGATCATTCAACAAGGCTCTCATAATCAATTAATAAATCAGGAAGGCTATTATGCATCGTTATATTTAAAACAACTTTCGGAAAAAGAATTACTTTAATTGTTGCGTAATCGATAATTTTTTATGATTTTTGAGTACTATTAATTCCAAAAATGATAGAACGTATTATGAGAGAAAATGACATGTTAGAAAAAGAAGAGATTTTTTCTAAAGTATTACGAGCAGGAAGAAGAACTTATTTCTTTGATGTGAGAGCTACTAAAGCTGACGATTATTATATCACAATTACCGAAAGTAAAAAATTTACTGAGGAGGATGGTTCTTTTCATTTTAAAAAACACAAAATCTACTTGTACAAAGAAGACTTTAGTGCTTTTGCCGAAATACTAGAAGAAATGACTTCGTACGTCTTGAACCACAAAGGCGAAGAAGTAATTTCTGAAAGACACCAAAAAGATTTCAAAAAAGAATACGGTTCTGACAAACCCGAAGGGCAAAGAACCAGTTTTACCGATATTGATTTTGACGATATTTAGTCAAAAAATTACTTTTTAAAAGTTTAAGTCCATTCTGTTTGACATTTTGGACTTTTTTTAAATCTTTAAACTCGACCATTTTAGTCGATATTTATCTATTGTCCGATAGAGACGATATTCAAATATTTTTATAAAAACACCAGAAATGGAAACGCAACTATTAATTCTACCTGGACTTGGAAATTCTGGGGACAAACACTGGCAAACGTTTTGGCATAAAAAGTTCAAAAATGCAACTCGAATTGTTCACGATGAGTGGGACGAGCCTATCCGTGAGGAATGGCTTAAACGCTTAAACGAAGAAATTTCAAAACTGAACAGCCCTACTGTACTTGTAGCGCATAGTTTAGCTGTTTCACTTGTCCTGCACTGGGCACAGACAAACCAAAATCCAAATATTGTTGGAGCCTTGCTCGTAGCTCCTGCCGATGTAGATTCACCTCAACATACCCCCGATTCTATTCGGAACTTTTCGCCAATGCCCATTTCAAAATTGCCTTTTCCATCAATTGTAGTAGCAAGCGAAAATGATCCTTACGCGACTTTTGAAAGAAAAAAATATTTTGCCGAAATGTGGGGAAGTGATTTGGTTAACGTAGGACAAAAAGGACACATCAACTCCGATTCAGACTTAAAATACTGGGAAGAAGGACAATTGATTTTGGAACAATTGATCGAGAAAATTGGATAGTTCTCAGTCACAGTCTCAGTTTGCAGTCGCATACTGAAAACTGAGACTGTAAACTGAAACTGTAAACTGCGACTAAAAAAAATCACCCGATTCTTAATCCGTTTTCTATTTTAAAATCGGGAGCGAGTAAAATAACATCTCCTTCCTTGCCTATGGCGCCAAGAACCAGACATTCGCTCATAAATTTTCCAATTTGTTTTCTGGGAAAATTTACTACTGAGATAATTTGTCGGTTTAACAAATCTTCTTTTTTATAATGTGTCGTTATCTGGGCGGATGATTTACGGATTCCAATTTCAGAACCAAAATCAATCGTAAGCTGATAGGCCGGTTTTCTTGCTTCGGGGAAATCATTTACTTCAATAATAGTTCCGACACGCATATCTGTTTTTTCAAATTCATTCCAGGTTAAGTCCATTTTTGCTTCAGTATTTGATGATTTACAAACCTATTAATTTTGTAATTATTATCCCTAATTCTATAACTGCTTTTTTTGAGTAGCTTCTAACTTTACGCATCAAATTGGTACGCTAACGCAAAAAAAATATAAAAATGGAAAATAACACCCTAAATAACAGTACCTCCCTTAGAGATTCTGACTTTGATATTCAACTTTTAAATACCGATAAATATATAGAAACTGCCAAAAACATAAAGCTATACGTAAAAGATTACGGAAAAGGTAAACCGGTAATTCTAATTCATGGCTGGCCGCTTTCGAATGAAATGTGGGAATATCAAATTGATTTTCTGGTTCAGAATAATTATCGCGTCATCGCTTATGACCGTCGTGGATTTGGCAAGTCATCACAACCTTACGACGGCTATGATTATGATACGCTAACTGATGATTTAAAAGAAATAATAGAGCAACTTCAATTAGAAAACGTTACTCTCGTAGGATTCTCAATGGGCGGTGGTGAAGTGGTTCGCTACTTTAGTCGTTATGGTGGTAAAGCCGTTACAAAAGCCGCATTAATTTCTTCTATCATTCCGTTCTTATTACAAACCCATGATAATCCTGATGGACATCCGAAAGAGAAAAGTGAAATTACAGCAAATACCATCAAAGAAGACCGAATTGGTTTTATTGATAATTTTGGCAAGACCTTTTTTGGTATCAACATCATCAACAGACCTTTAAGCACGCCCCTATTAGAATACTACAGAATGTTGTGTTCTTTTGCTTCACCGCGTGCTACGTTAAAATGTGCCGAATCTTTTTCTTTCACTGATTTTAGGGACGAACTGGATACTGTAAAAGTGCCTACTTTAATTATCCATGGTGATGATGACAAAATTGTGCCTATTGATCTTACCTCAAAAAAAGCAGCCAAAGCCATTTCTGAAAATAACTTTATTATTTATGAAGGCGCGCCACATGGTTTATTTTACACTCATAAAGATAAATTAAACAAAGATTTATTAGACTTTTTAAACGCCTAATTTATTCCAACTACCACAGATTAATACAATTCTGATGATTTTCCAGCTGCTCGCTAGCAATGCTGTTTAAATTGTATAATCTGTGGTGAAAAATCAAAAACAGGGCTATACGCTTTCTTTTACAGAACTTTAAAGCTATTTTTGAGGAACTTATTTCTACAAAATGGCACGAACTCCTTCAAATATGATTCCCCTTGGAACAATTGCTCCTGGATTCAAATTACGAGATACCAATTCTAATAATGTTTATTCATTTGAAGATTTGAGAGGATCAAAAGGCACTTTGGTTATTTTTATTTGCAACCACTGTCCGTTTGTACTTCATGTTATTAAGGAGGTTGTAATGATTGCCAATGATTATCGTGTACAAGGAATAGGTGTTATTGCGATTTCCAGTAATGATATCGAAAAGTATCCGCAAGATGCTCCTGAATTAATGACTGAATTTGCTTTTCAGAATAAGATCGATTTTCCGTATTTGTATGACGAAAGTCAGGACGTTGCCAAAGCTTATGAAGCCGCCTGTACTCCTGATTTTTATTTATTTGACAATCAGGATCGCCTGTTTTACAGAGGTCAATTAGACGATTCGAGACCTGGGAATGGGATTCCGCTTAGCGGAAGTGATCTTCGTAGCGCTATTGATGCCCTTATTTACAACAGAAGTTTAAAAAATCCTCAAAAACCAAGTATTGGCTGTAACATCAAATGGAAAACAACTCTTTAGTGTTTTCAAAAAGTTTGCTTATCTTTACCAATCCAATTAATTATTTTCCTAGTGATTACTATCAATCTATTTGCAGCTTCCTCGCTATCGTTTTCTCTTATGAGAAGAACGCTTACTGCTGTATTTACTTCACATAGTAAGGCCTTTATCAATTAGGCCTCCGTCTATTTCAATTTCTTCTCTCAGACGGAGGATTTATTTATTAGTTTTCAGCTACAACTTGTAGTCTTCTGTCGCAGTCTCCTTTTAAAGGCCGCCGCTAATGACTTTCATTATAAACTGGATCTGAAAATTCCGAACATTCAAATCACAATAAATTAGAATCGATATGAAACCAACCCCTACATTCTGTAAGACAGATTATCAGTTTTTAAGAGAATTGATACTAAAAAGTAAAAACACAACAAATGCCAAAGAAATTGGACAGCTTTCGCAAGAATTAGACCGCGCCATTATCCGTAAAGAAAGTGAATTGGACGAAACCGTTATACGAATCAATTCGCAGGTCACTATTGAAGATGTAAAAGCAAATAAAAGCATGAAGATTCAGATTGTCCTCCCATCCTTTGCCGATGTAAAAGAGGGAAAAATATCTATTTTAGCACCGCTTAGTGTTGCTATTATTGGCTTTAAAGAAAATGATGTTGTCGATTGGGAATTACCGGCCGGAATAAAAACATTAAAAATAACAGCCGTTAGCAATTCACCTGAAAGCATTTCTTAGTTTTTTAAACACCTCCTGCGTGAAGGTGTTTTTTTATGCTTGGTTTTAAGCAAAAAAAAACTATCCAATCTAATATTGAATAGTTTTTATAAATCTAAAACACTGACCTCTTACAATTGAGAAGTGATATAATTTGATATTAAGGCAATTTGAGTATCATCTACCTTCGCTTTTTTCTGCATTCTTACCAGAATTGGTTTCCAGTCTTCCTGACTAAATTTCTTCGGATCATATAGTTTGTGACATCTTGCACAACTGTTTTCGTACAAGTTTTTACCTTCCGCCAATGCAGGAGTTAATTCTGTAGTTTTTACTGTCTCTGTCACAGCCGGTGCAGCCGGTGCAACCTCAGCCGCTTTTTTAGTACCGCACGAAACCAAAAGCAACGTCACAGCAGTTAAAGTTAAGATCCTTAATTTCATTGTTCTTGTTTTTTTAAGTAAATATAAAAAAAATCCCATTCGGCTAGCGAATGGGATTACTATTTAAAACAATACTAAATTGCTGTAAAGTCTTATTTTACGTCCATTAATTCAACGTCAAAAATCAAAGTTGCGTTTGGTGGAATAACTCCTCCTGCACCTGCAGCTCCATAAGCCAAATCAGATGGAATTACAAAACGAGCTTTATCGCCTACTTGTAATAAAGCGATACCTTCGTCCCATCCTTCAATCACCTGTCCTTGACCTAATCTGAATTCGATTGGTTTTTTACGTGGGTAAGATGAATCAAAAACTTTTCCATTTTCTAAAGAACCTTCGTAATGTACTGCAACTGTTTTACCAGCTTCAGCTTTCTTACCTTCTCCTTTTTGAATCATTTTATAACGTAAACCACTGTCTGTTTTATCAAAACCTGCAGCCAATTGTTCCATTTTCGCTTCTGATTCCGCTTTTAAAGCAGCATCACGCTTCAAACGAGCTCCTTTTAAAGCTATAAAAGCTTCAATAGCATTCCATTTTTGAGCTTCTTCACCTACTCTGATGATTTCTACTGCTTCAAGATTATCTCCTTGAGCCACTGCATCAACAACATCCTGACCTTCGATTACATGACCAAAAACAGTATGTTTTCCGTCTAACCAAGAAGTTGGAACGTGTGTAATGTAAAATTGAGAACCGTTACTCGCCGGACCAGAATTAGCCATTGCTAAAACTCCTGGACGATCGTGTTTTAAACTTGGGTGAAACTCGTCATCAAATTTATATCCAGGATCACCAGTTCCAGTTCCTTTTGGACATCCTCCCTGAATCATAAAATCAGGAATTACTCTATGAAAAGTTAATCCGTCATAGAATTTTTGCCCCTGAGGTTTTACTTTATTCTCCATATTTCCTTCTGCAAGAGCTACAAAATTCCCTACGGTCCCAGGTGCTAAATCGTGTGCAAGTTTTACTAAAATCGAACCTTTACCAGTGTTGAATTTAGCGTATATTCCGTTTTCCATTGTTGTTATTTTTTATTTGATTGCAAATTTACAAATTAATTTTATATCAATTTTATGCTTTCTGTTTTTTAGACTTTGATTTGTAAGTTAGGCCATAAACTGTAAATGCCAGTGCCGATAATCCAACACATCCAATGGTTACAGCGTGCCATCCACCCAGTTTCCAGAGCAATAATCCGTAAGCCGATCCGGCTGCTGTTCCTAAAAAACTAAATGACATAAAGACGGTATTCAATCGGTTTCTGGCTTCCGGAAGCAATGAATATACTCTGGTTTGGTTTGAAATATGAACTCCCTGAATTCCGATATCAATAAATACGATTCCGATCGCAATTCCGATCACACTTTCTATCGAAAAATAAAAAACCAGAAAACTAATTAAGATCAATAAACAACCGTAACCTACCGCAATTCTTGAGTTTCCTTTGTCTCCCATTTTCCCTACTAAAGGTGCTGCCAAAGCTCCTGAAGCCCCTACAATTCCAAAAAGTCCAATTGTAGCACTGTTAAAACCGAATGGTTCTCCGGAAAGCAGTAAAACCATAGTGGTCCAAAAAGCTCCAAATTGTGCAAAACTAAACACATTAATCAGTGTAGCTTCACGTAAAACCGGCTGTGTTTTAATAAGTGTAAAAAGAGACTGAATCAACTGCCCGTAAGTTCCCTCAAACTGAGGTTTATTGACCGGAAATTTATTCTGAATCACAAAAAAGATCAATAAACAGATTCCCGCAGCAATATAAAACATAGACCTCCAACCTAATATCTGACCGATAAATCCGCTTAATGTTCTGGAAAGCAATATCCCAACAAGCAAACCGCTCATGATGGTTCCTACTACTTTTCCACGCTGTTCCGGTGCACTTAAAGAAGCCGCCAAAGGCAAAATAAGCTGTGGTACGATTGAAGTAATTCCAATTAATAAAGAAGCCACCTGCAAAAGAAAGAAACTTTTTGCCGTTGCCGCAATAATCAAAGCGATTACAGAAGCAAAAGTGGTCATTAAAATTTGTTTTTTTCGTTCAATTTTATCGCCTAGCGGAACCATAAAAAACAATCCTATCGCATAACCTGCCTGTGTTAGATAAGTTATTGTTCCCGCACTGGCTTCGGGAATTTTAAATTCGTTGGCAATTAAAACAATTAAAGGCTGACAGTAATAAAGATTTGCAACTATAAGTCCAGTGCAAGCTGCCATAAATAAGACATTCGTTTTGGATAAATTCATTTTGCAAAAATACCAATCTAATTATTACCAAAACTTTAAAAAAATTATAATTTTTCTAAGTTCAAAGGCAATCCTGTCTATTGTTTTAAAAATTATACTGAATTTTAAAACATTACGATTCTATAAAATCTTCCCTAATCGGACTAAAAACATCCGTCAAAAGTCCGCTTTCTAAACAAACCACTCCGTGAATGGCATGAGGCGGAATGTAAAAACTATCTCCTTCTTTTAGCGTTTGGGTTACACCGCCAATAGTAACGTCAAATTTACCACTTGAAACATACGTTACCTGCGAATGATAGTGCTCGTGTAAAACACCAATTCCCCCTTTTTCAAAATGAACATTTACCAACATCACTCTTTCATCAAAGGCAAGAATTTTACGCTTGATTCCTTCACCAACAACCTCCCACTCGATTTCATCACCTTTTATAAATTCTTTGCTTGTTTTTAAATGCTGCATTTTCAATATGTTTAATTAACTTTCTATCCTTTGTAAATTTTATATATCAGCTAGCGTTTTTTCACACTAACTATTTCTATCAAATTTAAGCTAATCTGTTTTCTTATTGCTTACTTCTAAATTAATTCTTTAAAAATAAACCTTTCGTCGTAATCGACTTCGGACTTTTCCAAAAAGTGAATATAGTCCTCTTTCAAGGTTTTCTTTTTGTGGTGCGCTTCTTGGTTTTCAATATACTTAATGACAGCAGTCAATTGAGATTTACTGTATGAAAAGGCTCCATAGCCTTCCTGCCATTGAAAATATCCTTTGGACAATTTATTAGTATTGATCCACTTTGAGGAATCCTGTTTAATATTTTTCATCAAATCAGAAATTGATTGCGCAGGTCTGATCCCGATTAAAATATGAATATGATCCGAAACACCATTTATCGCCAGAAGCTTATGATCATTATTTTTTATAATTCCGGTTATATATTGATATAATTCTGCTTTCCATTCTTTGTTTATTAACGCACGTCTGAATTTTACTGCGAAAACAAAATGAATATGTATTTGGGTGTATGTGTTTGCCATAATTACCGATATTTAATTCCTGACGGAATAATTTGTGATGTGTAAAACACATATTCGTTCAATTCTACCGATATGCAATTCCTGACGGAATAATTTGTGATGTGTAAAACACATATTCGTTCAATTCTACCGATATATGCAATTCCTGACGGAATAATTTGTGATGTGTAAAACATATATTCTTTCAATTCTACCGATATGCAATTCCTGACGGAATAATGTCCGATGTGAAGATCATATATAATTTGATCCCAGTGACATATAATTCCTGACGGAATGATTTGCGATACATAAACAATTTTTATTTTACATTTACATCACAAAATGAAAGAATAAAACTACAATATTTTCATTAATAAATATTACTTCCTCACAATTTATTTTTACTTATTTAATTATCATCAAAAAAAAATGCTCCGTTAGGAGCAAAATATCGGTAAAACAGTAAGCAAAAAAAATGCTCCGTCGGGAGCAAGATATCGGTAAATCCATCCTCAAAAATGTCCCGCTGGGACAACATCTCTTTTACAGTTAGTAGCTGCCCTTAGTTTTCCTCTTCTTCAAAATTATCAAAGTAGGTAAAATCTTTGGTAATTAATCCTTTTTCAATTGTAAAAATAGTACAGATCGGCAGTTCAAATTTTGAATTGTCAGGCGCTGTACCCGATGAAACAAACTCGACAATAATATGTTTCTCTCCAGACGGATAAACCTGAACAACTTTATCATGCAAATCCGGAAAAGCGGAATTAAGCTCTGCATACTTATCCGCAATTTGCTTACGGGTTTGTTTAACAATCCCCGGCCCTAATGAAGGATCTTTAAAATCAGCAGTCTCAGTATACATTTCAGACATCTTTTTCCAATCGTGGCTATTAAAATGCTCAAAATACTGTTTGATTAATTGTTCGTTTTTTGTGGTATCCATAGATTTTAATTGATTTTGATTCTGACAGGAAATAATTACAAAAGACACAATAAGCATCGCTGTTTTTCTCATGATTTATCATTTTAAGTTACTAAAGATCAGCACAAAGCGGACATAAATATAATCAAATGATTTTGACCAAAATGATAAATTCTCAATATTTCCGTTTAAAAAACAAGAAATCAGCTTATTTTACAGCAATTGTTTGAGGTGGTTGTTGCTGTTTATCTGTTTTGTACAAATAGATCTCTCCATTCTTATGGGTATAGATGTAGGTATAGTTCCAGTAATTTGAACCAGCCATTCTGGTGCCTTCATTAGTATTTGCATTAACATACACTTGTTCCGCATAAATCAATATTTCCCCGTGATCTGAATTGTGTAAAGTACGTATAGGCGGTCCCCACATCTTAATAATATTTTTTTTTGATTGACCAATCCATTGATCATTTGCATTTTTAGTGGTTGAACATGCTTGTAAAATCAATAGAGCAGTTAATACGAGTAGCTTTTTCATGGAGGTTTTATTTTTAAGTATCTCTTTACAAAATCATACAATTAAATTGTAATATTAGTTAAAATTAGGCATCTTTTTTTTACATTTAAGATATATTATGTTATATAATCATCATCTATTTAACCGTACAACAAACACTTATACAGCAACAAACACTATAACCTTCTCGCTATAAACTCTTTCACTAAAAACTTTTAATTATTTTCTGTCATTTTCAAATCTTGAAAATTCACAAAAATTAACTTTGTATCTTTGCACCTTAGAACTATTGAAGAAAAAAAATGCGAATTGACATTATTACAATTTTACCTGAATTATTAAAGAGTCCGTTTGAGGCTTCGATTATGAAACGTGCCATAGACAAAGGTTTAGTGGAAGTTCATTTTCATAATTTGCGTGATTACACAACAAACAAGCAAAAAAGTGTTGACGATTATCCGTTTGGCGGAGGTGCCGGAATGGTAATGACGGTTCAGCCTATTGATGACTGTATCACGCATTTAAAAAGCCAGCGTGAGTATGATGAAATTATCTATATGTCGCCTGACGGGGAAACTCTAAATCAAAAAATGGCCAATACGATGTCGATGTATGAAAACATTATCATTCTCTGTGGACATTATAAAGGGGTAGATCAACGTGTTCGTGATCATTTTATTACGAAAGAAATTTCAATTGGCGATTATGTATTATCCGGTGGAGAATTAGGAGCTTTGGTTTTATCTGATGCCTTGATCCGATTGATTCCCGGTGTTTTGAGCGACGAAACTTCAGCATTGACTGACAGTTTTCAGGACAATCTGCTTTCAGGTCCTATCTATACAAGACCGGCAGATTATAAAGGCTGGAAAGTTCCTGAAGTTTTAACAAGCGGTCATTTTGCTAAAATTGACAAATGGCGTGAGGATATGGCATACGAACATACTAAAAACAGACGTCCGGATTTATTGGAAGAAAAATAAAAAATATTCCCTCCTCATTTATTTTTAGTGATTCTTCTCCATCATACTTGAAAGCTGTAATTATCGTTATCTTTTTTGTTACTTCTTTCTAAAAGCTAAAAAATGAGCGATTTTAATCTGAAACATATTTACAATACACGGAATTATATTGAGATGAATTACAATCAAATCATCTCAATAAATTCTCTGGAGGACATTTCCTGTTATTCGTACAGGAATTTGCAACGCATTTTTTACTCTTTATTTAATGAAACCATTGGCGCTTATCAAACCCGATTGAAAGTAGAAAACGGCTATAAAAAACTGATCTATTCCAACAAACAAATCTCAGAAATTGCACTTGAAGTAGGTTTTGCCGATGTACAGTCTTTTTCAAAAACCTTCAAAAAACATTTCGACTGTGCTCCTTCACTAGCCCGAAATCAAAAAGAGCTTTTACTTAACGACACGGGTATTCTTCAATCTTTCACCTCCTTTTTAAAGCCTGAAATACTTGTAATTCCGGAAACAGCTGTTTATTATCTTAGCTCTAAAACACATTATATTAATCCCGAAATAGAAAATCTTTGGGACACTCTTTTAAAAAATGAATTTCCTGAAACTGATGCTCACTTCTTCGGAGTTATAACGGATGACATTTTAATTACCGAAAAAATAAATTGTACTTACGAAGCCTGCATTGCGACAACTGCTGTTCTTAAAAACCTTCCAAAGAAGCAAATTTTCGGGGGCAAATATGCTCGCTTTTTTCACCATGGAAGCTACCACACCCTTGAAGAAACGTATAATCAAATCTTTGGTGGCTGGTTTCTAACCCATGATTTTGAACTTTCACATTTGCCTGTTATTGAACAATACCTGAAAACAAGCGACAATTGTGATAACGAATCCGACTATCTCACAGCGATTTTTATTCCGCTTATTTGATTTGTCCATTTTGGACAACTGCCGGATTGCGTTTTAGAAATACATTTGTACCGTCAAAATACTAGTAACAAAATGACACTAAACAAGTTAATCCACAACAAACTTATATTAAGATGAAAAAATTATTTTTACCAATAGTACTACTTCCTTTGTTCACTTCCTGCCAGGAAGACGGAATGTCTGCAACACCAAACGAACCAACTGAATCCATTAAAAGCGAGATTATGTATACCATGCCTGAAGAATCTGCTCCGCATGAAGGAACTTGGCTGCAATGGCCACATCAATATCAATACGGTATTAACTATAGAGATGATTTGGATGCTACATGGGTTGCCATGACGAAATCACTGTCGACAAGTGAAAAGGTGCATATCGTTGCTTATAATACCAACGAAAAGAACAGAATTACAACTTTATTACAAAATGCAGGAGTTTCTCTTACTGCTATCGATTTTAAAATCTATAAAACGGATGATGTTTGGGTACGAGATAATGGTCCTATTTATGTAAAAGACAAAAACAACCAATTAGTAATTCAGGACTGGGGCTTTAATGGCTGGGGAGAAAAAGCTGATTTTAGAAATTGCAACACCATACCTGCACAAATTGCCGCAGATCAAAATACAACTGTTGTAGATTTAAATGCGATCATGATCAACGAAGGCGGAGCTGTAGAAATAGATGGAAAAGGAACCTTATTAGCTACGAAAAGCTCTATTCTGAACTCAAATCGTAATCCTGGAATGAGCCAGGCACAAGCTGAAGCAATTTTTAAAAAATATTTAGGAGTGTCTAACTTCATCTGGCTTAACGGAAAAGCAGGAAAAGAAATTACTGACATGCACATTGATGGGTTTGCACGATTTGGTAATGACAATACCATCGTGACGATGAGTGAAGATGATTTACTGTACTGGGAAGTACCAGAAGGAGACATTCCTACTTTGTACAATTCAAAAGATTTAAAAGGTAAAAAATACAATTTCCTAAAACTGCCTTTGACTCAAAACAAAGTGGTAACGACATATGGAAAAAGACTAGGCTACAAAGGCTCTTATGTTAATTACTATATTGGAAACACGGTTGTATTGGTTCCTAATTACAATGATCCTAATGATGCCGTTGCCAATCAATTGATTCAAAGCTTGTATCCTAACAGAAAGGTAATTGGTATCGACGTTCGTAATTTGTACGCTAATGGAGGAATGATCCACTGTGTGACACAACAGCAGCCTAAGTAAGTCAAATAGATTTTTTTGAAGTATACAGTCTCAGTTTACAGTTATATGTCTCTTGAATTCAATCAGGAAACTTTAACTACAAACTGAGACTAAACTGCTTATCCATCATAGTTCATTGAAGCAATCGTTCTATTTGTAATTTCAACATCTAAAATATGATCTTGAAAAAAATCATCTCCGGTAGAAGCTATAGTATGAATATCTCCAGAATCGGTAATTGTTATTTTAATACTATAAACCTCTAAAGTATCATACCAGTCATTATTGGCTTTTTCTTCTGTAAAATCATCGTTCTGATTGTAAAACTCAATTAATTCATTTTTACAATTTGAAAGCCAGTAAATGTGTGCGATAACGGCATCTGAATATTTTTGAATATCAGCACTTGAAAGGTAAATAAAGATTCTATCTTTTACTTTTTTATTGAATATTATGATGTCTTTTTGAGGAATCTCAAATTTATTTTGATCTCCTTCTGATGTGCTGAAGTCAATTAAAGTGAGTTTTGACATTTCTTTCTTTTCTCTATATTTTCTAACATCCTTAATAATAAAATTGTTTTCATGTGATTTTGCCTTTTGTTCCATCACATATAATTTAGAAACATCTTTTTTATTATCCAGATCAGCGATTTCAGTAAAAACCTCATAGGCAGACCTATAAAAACCTAAAAGTAGGTATATGTTTGAAAGCACCAAATTATCTTCTTTTACTCTATTAATATCTTCTAATTCATAAAGTAAATCATAAATCCTTTCTGTACTTTCTTTTGAATTATTTGATTTCTTAAATTCATTTGAAAACTCAATGTATTCTTTTAAATATTTTCTTTCCATTTACATAATATTTTACTTGATCATTAAATAATTGTTCTAATTATTTAATCTTAGTCAATATCATTTTTCATTATAAAATCATAAAAATTACCGTACTTATCCTCAACTTTATCAGGCCATTCATTGTTCCATAATACGATTGGATAATTACAATCTTCTCTATTTCTATTTGTATCAAAACAAAGATATCCCCAGTCTTCCCAAATTGCAAAAGGAATCAATCCTTTTTCTATTACATCATCTTTCATATTTTCATGAAAAATTATTTCTGTTAAAGAGATTTTCCAATTATTAATAGAGTGTTCAAAAAACGAAGCCTCGGAAATATGAAGTTCATAAAAATGTTTATGTTTCAAAAATATTTTATAATCCTCCGGATATTCGCAACCAAGTTGTTTTTCTAATTCTTTAATTTCATTATCGGTTACCTTACTGTCAACAGGAAACCAGACTCGCCATTCTTCATTCTTGTCTTGAATTGGATCTGCCATTTCCAATTCAATTTCCGCAGGAAGCACGTTACCTTGATCTTCGACAAATCTTCCCAGATGAGCATCAATTATTCTTTTAATATTATTACTACTTGCCATTATTAAAAAGTGAATTACCAAAATATCTATCTTTCAAATTTAGTAAAAAAAACCTTATTTTAAAATCAAACAAATTAGCAAAACTTGCGGATTATATTAAAGCTGGACAAACTGAAAATCAAACCCAAAAAGCACTTCTAAACACCAATTTATCAGCAACTTAAAATAATTTACAATTTATAATTCATAATTTACAATTATTTTCTACATTTGCACCCGAATTAGACTAACCTCTGGCGAAATCCGTGAATGTTACTCTATACTAAACAATAATAAAAAATTATCATGGCAGATTTATTAAAGTTCGTTCAAAACGAATTCGTTGCTAAAAAAGATTTCCCTGTTTTCGGAGCTGGAGATACTATCACAGTTTACTACGAAATTAAAGAGGGTGAAAAAACAAGAACTCAGTTTTTTAAAGGAGTTGTTATTCAAAGAAGAGGTTCTGGTAACACAGAAACTTTTACTATCCGTAAAATGTCTGGAGCTATTGGAGTTGAGCGTATCTTCCCAGTAAACTTACCAGCTTTACAAAAGATTGAAATCAACAAAAAAGGAGCTGTACGTAGAGCTAGAATTTTCTACTTCAGAGAACTTACTGGTAAAAAAGCTAAGATTAAAGATAAAAGAAGATAATCATTTATCTATTGGTTATAAAAAACTCGTTTCAAATGAAACGAGTTTTTTTTTGCCTGTTTTTTAAAATTTTCAGGAGCTAATCCCGCTATCCGTTTCAATCTTTTGCTTTTTAAAGAAAATAGCAAAAGGATTTCCACTGCTATCGGGGCTAGGACAATCATTTTCATAAGAGCTTTTAGTTTACGCCAAACCTGTTCGGTTTTAAAAACCTAACAGGTTTCTCAGATTGCGCGACATACATCATTTCAACGGATTAAAATCCGTTTTTATCTGCGTTTTTACGAAGTAAATCTGTTTCATCCGCGTCAAAATTAGACACTGATTTTACTGATGCGCTAAAGCGAAAACGCTGATAAAAACAGATTTTACCAGCTTAATCTTGGAAACCATAAACGGTCTAATGAAACCGTTTGCGTGAGGAAATTAAAAACACAATTTTTCATACAAAAACACAGCGCTAAAATGATTTTATACAACTGAAAAGGTTTCTCTGTTTCGGAATCGCTCACTTTTCTTAGTGATTCATCAAAACTGTAATTTTTTAATACCAAAATCGTCGATTTGACAATTTAAAGACCTCGAAATAACAATCTGATAATTTCGGCATTTCTCCTGAAAACTACACCGTTTTCGGACTGTTTTTATTATATTTGCTCCGCTCATTCTGAGCCGACTATACCTTTTACATCGTCATTCTCTGACGATACGATTATAAAAAAAAAAAAAATGACACAGAATTCAAAAATCTATTACACCTTAACTGATGAGGCGCCATTGTTAGCGACTTATTCTTTTTTACCTATTGTTCAGGCTTTTACGTCTACAGCAGGTATTACAATTGAAACCAGAGACATCTCTTTGGCTGCCCGAATTTTATCCAATTTCCCTGAGCTTTTAACAGCTGATCAAAAAACAGGAGATGCTTTGGCTGAATTAGGTCAATTGGCTACACAACCTGATGCTAACATCATCAAACTACCAAACGTTTCAGCATCGGTACCACAATTAAAAGCGGCTATTACTGAATTGCAATCGCACGGTTACAACATTCCTAATTTCCCTGAAGATCCTCAAAATGATGCCGAAAAGGAAATTAAAGCAAAATATGCTAAAGTTTTAGGTTCTGCCGTAAACCCTGTTTTACGTGAAGGAAACTCTGACCGTAGAGCTCCAAGAGCGGTAAAAAACTTTGCAAAAGCAAATCCACACTCAATGGGTGCATGGTCAGCTGATTCTAAAACAAAAGTGGCTTCAATGCCAAACGGTGATTTCTACGGAAGCGAAAAATCACTTACAGTTGCAGAAGCTGATGATGTAAAAATTGAATTCGTTGCAAAAGACGGTACAATTACTGTATTAAAAGCAAGTACTCCTCTTAAAGCAGGTGAAATTATTGACAGTTCTGTTTTAAGTGTAAAAAAATTAAAAGCTTTTGCTGCTGATGCTATTGCAGATGCAAAAAAAGAAGGTGTTTTACTTTCGGTACACTTAAAAGCTACCATGATGAAAGTATCAGATCCAATTATCTTCGGCGCTATCGTTGAAGTGTACTTTGCTGATCTTTTCAAAAAATACGAAACTTTATTTGCAGAATTAAACATTGACACCAGAAATGGTTTAGGTGATATCTATGCAAAAATTGCAGGAAGACCTGAACAAGCTGAAGTTGAAGCAGACATTACTAAAGCAATCGAAAACGGTCCTGCTTTGGCAATGGTTAACTCTGATAAAGGAATTACAAACTTACACGTACCTTCAGATGTAATCGTTGATGCTTCTATGCCGGCAATGATTCGTACATCAGGACAGATGTACAATAAAGAAGGAAAACAACAGGATACCATCGCAGTTATTCCGGATCGCTCTTACGCTGGAATTTACACAGCTACAATCGATTTCTGTAAAAAACACGGTGCTTTTGATCCTAAAACAATGGGAAGTGTTCCTAACGTAGGTTTAATGGCTCAAAAAGCCGAAGAATACGGATCTCACGATAAAACGTTCCAAATGAAAGCTGACGGAGTTGTTCGTGTAACAGACAACAAAGGGACTGTTTTAATGGAGCAAAACGTTGAAGAAAATGACATTTTCAGAATGTGTCAGGCAAAAGACGCTCCAATTCAGGACTGGGTTAAACTTGCTGTAAACAGAGCACGTTTATCTGATACTCCTGCAGTTTTCTGGTTAGACGAAAACAGAGCACATGACAGAGAATTGATCGCAAAAGTTCAAAAATATTTAAAAGATCACAATACCGTAAATCTGGATATTCGCATCTTAAACCCAGTTGCTGCTACTGAATTTACTTTAGACAGAATCATCAAAGGTTTAGACACTATCTCAGTAACCGGAAACGTTTTACGTGATTATTTAACCGATTTGTTTCCAATTTTAGAATTAGGAACTTCAGCTAAAATGTTATCGATCGTTCCGTTAATGAACGGTGGTGGATTGTTTGAAACTGGCGCAGGAGGTTCTGCTCCAAAACACGTTGAGCAATTTACAGAAGAAGGATATTTACGTTGGGATTCATTAGGAGAATTTTTAGCGCTTGGTGCTTCTTTAGAGCATTTAGGACAAACTTTAGACAATTCTAAAGCAATTGTTCTGTCTGAAACTTTAGACGAAGCCAATGATAAATTCCTTGCTAATGATAAATCTCCGGCTCGTAAAGTAGGTGAGATTGACAACCGTGGTTCTCATTTTTATCTTGCTTACTATTGGGCTCAGGCTTTGGCTGCTCAAAACAAAGATGATGAATTGAAAGCGATCTTCACTCCAATTGCTGCTGAATTTGAAGCTAACGAAGCTAAAATTGATGCCGAATTAATTGGTGCACAAGGAAAACCACAAAATCTTGGTGGTTACTACCAGCCAACTCCTGAATTAGTGAGTAAAGCAATGCGTCCTAGCGAAACATTCAATTCAATTATTGCGCAAATAAAATAATCGAATTAAACATAAAGAGACTTAGCAATATATCTCTACAGAAAAGACAACTTTAAATAGTTGTCTTTTTTTTTGAATTAAACCAAACCTTTGAATCTCAAAAAAAAAGAAATCTTTCTTAACTAATGTTTAACAAACGTTCTGCGAAAATATTTAGTAAGAATTATTAACTATGTGTTTCAAAACCAAGACAATGATCACAAAAAAAAATACAACTTTTTTTATTCTGCTCTTTACCATTTTAACATCATTTTCTCAGGAAAAATTCACTTTAAGCGGTACCATCACCGACTTCAAAAACAACGAAACCTTAATCGGTGTGAATCTCTATATTCCGGCCTTAAAAATTGGTACCACCACCAACGAATATGGTTTTTATTCACTTACCGTTCCACAAGGCGAACATCAGATCGAAATTAGTTATGTTGGTTATCAAACCCTTCAAAAAACAATTACTTTAAGTCAAAACACAAAAAACAATTTTGCAATCAACGAAAGCGGTGAAGAACTTCGGGAAGTTATAATTACCGACAATAAAGGCAAAATCAATATCAAATCACCCGAAATGAGTGCCAACAAACTCTCCATTTCTACAATCAAAAGGATGCCGGTTGTTTTAGGTGAAGTCGATGTTTTAAAATCGATCTTATTGCTTCCAGGAGTTACAAATGCAGGTGAAGGCGCTTCGGGATTCAATGTACGTGGTGGAGGTGCCGATCAGAATTTAATTTTACTAGACGAAGCTACTATCTTTAATTCCTCACACGTATTTGGTTTTTTCTCCGTTTTTAACCCCGATGCTATTAAAGATCTCAAATTATACAAAGGCGGAATTCCGGCACGTTATGGCGGAAGAGCCTCTTCTGTTTTAGACATTTACCAAAAAGACGGAAACAGCAAAGAATTTCATGTTAATGGGGGAATTGGGTTAATTTCAAGCCGACTTCTTGCCGAAGGCCCGCTAGTAAAAGACAAAGGTTCTTTCCTTATTGGAGGAAGAGCTTCTTATGCTCATTTATTTTTAAAATTATCCGAAGATCAAAAAGACAACTCTGCCTATTTTTATGATTTAAATACCAAACTGAGTTATAAACTAAACGACAACAACAGCTTGTATTTATCCGGTTATTTTGGGCGTGATGTTTTTAGCCTCAACAAAAGTTTTACTAATATCTACGGAAACTCAACGCTAAACCTGCGTTGGAATCACTTGTACTCTGACAAACTATTTGCTAATTTATCCTTGATTTACAGCGATTATTATTATGGACTTGACTTAGACTTTGTAGGTTTCAAATGGGATTCAGGAATTAAGAACTACAACATCAAATACGATTTCAAAAACTATATTTCAGATAAATTCAAACTGAACTATGGTTTAAATGGAATTTACTACGAATTTAATCCCGGAACGATCAAACCAAGCAATGAAACATCGGGAATTAATCCGGATCAGTTGGATAAAAAATATGCGTTTGAACCTTCTGTTTATATCGAAGCCGAAAATCAGCTATCGAAAAAAATCACGGTTGCTTACGGATTGCGCTACAGTTTGTTCTACCGTTTAGGCGCTTCTACCATCAATTATTATGACAATAACGAACCCGTGATCTTTAATAGCAACATGCAGATCTACGAAAAGGGAACTCCAACCTCAACCCTTTATTTTGGTAAAAACAAAGTCATTCAAAATTACAATAATTTAGAACCACGCCTTTCTGTTTCTTATCAGTTAAATGATGACCAATCGGTTAAAGCAAGCTACAACCGAATGGCGCAGTATCTTCAACTAATTTCGAATACTTCATCTCCTACTCCATTGGATGTCTGGATGCCAAGTGATAATTACATCAAACCTCAGATCGCAGATCAGGTGGCTTTGGGTTACTTTAGAAATATTAACAATGGTGCTTATTCTGTCGAAGTGGAAACGTATTATAAAAAAATCCAAAACCGACTTGACTATATCGATGGTGCCGATTTGATTGCGAATAATGCGATCGAACAAATAATTCTGAATGGAAGAATGCGGGCCTATGGTGTCGAATTTATGCTAAAGAAAAATGAAGGCAAATTCAACGGATGGATCTCCTACACTTTATCAAAATCACAGCAACAAACCCCGGGAAGAACTCCGGAGGAACTCGGAATCAATAACGGACAATGGTACAGCTCTGCTTACGATAAAACTCATAATTTAGCCATTACATCTGCTTATAATCTAAACGAAAAATGGTCTTTTGGCGCTAACTTTGCGCTGCAATCGGGACAACCGGTTACGTACCCTAATGGACGATATGAATATCTGGGAATTACGGTCCCAAATTATGGATTAAGAAACGAAAACCGTTTACCAGCCTATCACCATTTAGACATTTCGGCAACTTTGACACCTAGAAAAAATAAAGACCGAAACTGGAAAGGCGAATGGGTTTTTAGTATTTATAACTTATACAACCGCCAAAATGCAGCCTCGATCAACTTCCGTCAAAATGTAGATACCGGTACAAATGAAGCCGTAAAAACCTCGATTTTCGGAATAGTTCCGGCTGTTAGTTATAATTTTAAATTTTAAGACCAACTTTCTGTAAAAAGAAACAAAAGATATATCATGAAAAAAATGAACCTCTTAATTCTAGTTTTGATATCGATTTTCTTCACGGGTTGTGAGGAAGTGGTCGATGTTAATTTAGATACTGCTCCACCAAAATTAGTAATCGAAGCCGCTATAAACTGGCAGAAACAAACCACAGGAAAACAACAAACTATAAAGCTGACCACTACAACAGGTTACTTTCAAAATGTTATTCCAACTGTTTCGGGAGCAACCATATTTATAAAAAACAGTAAGAACATACAATTTAACTTTAGCGAAGTTCCTAAAACCGGGCGATATGTGTGCTCGAATTTTATTCCGGTAATTGACGAGACGTACACGCTAACTGTGATTTCGGGCGGTATTACCTATACGGCTACGGAAACCATGAAATCGGTTGCACCCATTACCCGAATCGAACAAAATAACCAAGGTGGTTTTACAGGAAAAGACATTGAGACCAGGGCTTACTTTAATGATCCCGCCGATGCAGATAATTTTTATCTCTTTAAATATGTATATTCAAACAAAATTACATCAAAGTACTACGTTACAGAAGACAAGTTTTTTCAGGGAAATGAATATTTTAGCACATCCGATGATGACGACTTAAAGATTGGAGACGAAATCGAAATGACACATTACGGTATCTCAAAACAATACTACAATTATATGAGCATTCTGGTAAGTATTGCGGGGAATAATTCTGGCGGACCTTTTCAGTCTCCACCCGCAACCGTAAGAGGAAATATTATCAATACTGTCGATAAAGCAAACTATCCGTTAGGTTATTTTTCGCTTAGTGAAACCGATTACAAAAAATACAAAATTAAATAACCCGCAAAAAATGGAAGCCAGAATTCAGATTTTACACGAGAAGAAACTAATTGGGAAGTACGTTACAATGTCATTTTTGGAAAACAAAACCCATCAATTATGGAGTTCTTTTATGCCAAAACGAAAAGAAATTAAGAATACAATCAACGCCAATTTGTATTCTCTGGAAGTTTTTCCAAACGCACATTTTGATAATTTTGATCCGGGCAATACTTTCGAAAAATGGGCCGCAGTTGAAGTCTCTGAATTTGATAAGGTACCACGGGAAATGAAATCTTTGGTAATTCCTGAGGGATTGTATGCCGTTTTTGTACATAAAGGACCTCAAAGCGAAGGCCACAAAACCTATCGTGAAATTTTTGTAGATTGGCTTCCAAATTCTGTATATATGGTAGATGAAAGGCCTCATTTTGCTGTAATGGATGAAAAATACAAAAAAGAAGATCCCGATTCTGAAGAAGAAATCTGGATTCCGATAACCCATAAAGCCTAAAATCATGTTGATCGAAACCTTAAAATTGCTTTTTAACAGAGACCTGAACAAATTAAAAATTGAAATCGAATCGTATCAAAACGAAAATCAGATTTGGGCAATTGCACCGGGCATTTCCAATTCAGCCGGAAATCTTTGTTTGCATCTAATAGGAAACCTAAACACCTATATTGGAGCCGAATTAGGAAAAACAGGTTATGTACGCGATCGCCCTTTAGAATTTTCATTGAAAGATATTCCCCAATCAGAATTAATCCGTAAAATCGAAGACACTATTTTGGTTGTTAACAATGCTCTCGACCGTTTAATCGAAGCTGATTTAGAACAAACCTATCCACAAATTGTTTTCGAAAAACAAATGACAACGGGCTTCTTTTTAGTACATCTATCTACCCATTTAGCCTATCATTTAGGGCAAATCAATTACCACCGCAGATTAGTTTTTTAAGTTTTCAGTCGCAGTGTTCAGTTGCAGTGTTCAGTTGCAGTGTTCAGTCGCAGTGTTCAGTCGCAGTGTTCAGTCGTGGTCGCAGTACCGGTTTTCTGAATACTGTAAACTGAGACTATAAACTGAGACTGAATACTGAATACTGAATACTGAATACTGTGACTATAAACCGAGACTAAACACTAACTTTTGTACATTTGCGACACATTTCAAATCAAAAAAATAAATGTCTTCACACCATATCGTACGCGACGACCAGGAACCCGCTTTAATTATTGCCAACGGAGCAGCATGCAACCCAGAGTTATTAGGACAATTACTAGAATGGTCACCACTCGTTATTGTACTAGATTCGGCCATAGAGAGAGTAATTGAACTGGGTATAAAAGTCGATGTTCTTCTGGGCGATTTCGACCGTGGTTTTGATCCTGAAATTTACAAAACGACACAATACCCTATCGAAATTGTTCATACACCAGATCAGGACAAAACCGATTTGGAGAAAGCTTTTGATTATTTAATCGATCGGAAGATCCCTGCTGTAAATGTTGTCTGGGCCACCGGAAAACGTGCAGACCATACCATTACCAATATTACCAACATTGCCCGTTACCGCGATTTGCTTAAAATTGTTATTCTTGACGATCATTCAAAAGTATTTTTACTGCCCCGTAAATTCGAGAAATGGTATACCGCAAAAACTCCCATTTCATTGATTCCGATTGGGATTGTTGACGGAATTTACTCTACCAATTTGCTCTATCCTCTTATAAACGATACCTTAACAATTGGCTACAGAACCGGAAGCAGTAATTCTGTTCTTCAGGATGGTTTAGTAACAATTACCCACACCAATGGTGATTTGCTGTTGATGGAATGCATGGATTAATTTTACAAGACGTTTCCTAAGAAAGGAATACCTATCTTTGCACGGAAATTTACAAAAATGAAAGCAACAGACAATTCCGAAAAAAACAATTTACATCCTCGAAATCTTCATCGTTCGCGTTATGATTTCGAACTTCTTATCGCGAATTGTCCTGAGTTAAAAGCACAGGTTGCCGTAAACATTCATGGAATTGAAACTATTGATTTCAGTAACCCTCTTTCAGTAAAACTACTGAACAAAGCTTTACTACAAACCTATTACGACATACAAAACTGGGATATTCCTAAAAACTATCTTTGTCCGCCCATTCCCGGAAGAACGGATTACATTCATTATCTGGCCGATTTACTAGCCGAAACCAACAACGGAAATATTCCGCAAGGAGCATCAGTTTTAGGTTTAGATGTCGGTACAGGTGCAAATTGTATCTATCCTATTTTAGGAAATGCAATTTACGACTGGAGTTTCGTAGGAACAGATATTGATGAAAAAGCGATCGAAAATTGCAGTAAAATTATTGAAGCCAACCCAAAACTGATTGAGGCCATAAGCCTTCAGCAACAAACAGAATCCCGCTTTATTTTTAAAAATATCATCACCCCCGAAGATCGTTTTACTTTTACGATGTGTAACCCACCTTTTCATTCTTCGGCCGAAGATGCTAATCAAAGTACTGTTCGTAAGGTTTCGAATTTAAATCCAAAGGAAAAGAAAACAGTAAATCCTGTTCTAAACTTTGGAGGCCAAAATGCTGAATTATGGTGCGATGGAGGCGAAATAGGTTTTGTAACTCAAATGATTTATGAAAGCGCCAGATATGCCATGCAGTGTTTATGGTTTACCACACTGGTTTCAAAAAGAGACAATCTTTCCAGTATTTATAAAACATTAAACAAAGTAAATGCAGCTTCTATCAAAACAATCGATATGGCACAGGGACAAAAAACAAGCCGAATTGTAGCCTGGACTTTTTTAAGTGAAGCACAGCAAAAGGGCTGGAAGTCTGAAAACGCCTAACATTGAAATTCTAATACTTTAAAATTAAATCCTGATAATCTTAGGGTTTACATTTTTTGTACCTTTAAAGTAATTTGAATTTTATTCCTATGCCAAAATTTTTCTTCAGCTTAACAATATTGTTTTTGCTTGCAAGTTGCGCTTCTTCCAAAAAAGCGAAATTTGACGATTATGTTTTTAAAACAAAAAGCGAAAATCAAGCTTACATAGATTCTTACAATCAGGCTTTGAAACTTTGGGATATCCCCTATACTGAAGAAAACATAAAAACAACTTACGGAACTGCTCATGTGATTGTTGCAGGGCCAAAAAACGGCAAGGATCTCGTATTACTCCATGGAATGGACGCAAGTTCTACCATGTGGTATCCCAACATAAAAGCGCTCTCCAAAAAACATCGCATTTATGCAATTGATTTTATAATGGAACCCGGAAAGTCGACTTTGACCTCTAAGTCTCTTTCCTCAGAAGAAATTATTATCTTATACAACGAAATTTTCGATCACTACAAATTAAAGAAATTTGATCTCATAGGAGCATCACGTGGTGGCTGGATTGCAACATTATTAGCTGCCCAAAAAGGAAATTCTATCGATAAAATAGTATTATTAAGCCCCGCACAAACTTTTAAATTTATAGATAAAGTCGGAAAAACAACTTCCGCCCTAATGTTGAAGCTTTTCCCAAATGAAAAGAAATTCGAAAAAACCCTGAAAACTTTTTCTACTCATCCCGAAAAGATCAGTCCTGTTTACAAAAAGCAATTCTATCTGGCCAATAAATATGGAAAATCAAATTCAAGCATGTTCAGAATGCACCCTTTTTCAGATGATGAACTGAAATCAATCACTAACCCGGTTTTGATTTTAATTGGAGATCGCGATGTCATCAATTCAGAAGAAAGTTTAGAAAGAGCGAAAAAGTTTTTAATCTATAGTCAGACAAAAATAATATCAGATGCAGGGCATTTTCTATCAATCGATCAATCCAAAATAGTGAATGACGCTATGATTGACTTCCTAGAATAGATAAAGACATAGTCCTTGCAAAAAAATCACTGTAAATCTAACCCGTTTGATTCGTGCTTTTTTTTTAGTTTTTATATAGAATCCAAACTTTGTATCTTTACAAAACTAATCTTTCATCGTCCAAAAATGAATTTCCAAGTATCCTCTGAATACAGTCCAAAAGGTGATCAGCCGCAAGCAATTGAAAAACTTTCACAAGGCATTATTGATGGTGAGAAATATCAAACTCTGTTAGGGGTTACGGGATCCGGAAAAACCTTTACAGTAGCTAATGTCATTCAGGAAGTTCAGAGACCAACTTTGGTTTTGGCCCACAACAAAACGTTAGCTGCCCAGTTGTATTCCGAATTCAAGCAATTCTTTCCCAATAATGCTGTAGAATACTTTGTTTCTTACTACGATTATTATCAGCCGGAAGCTTTTATGCCAGTTAGCGGAGTGTTCATTGAGAAAGATCTGTCCATCAATGAGGAGCTGGAAAAAATGCGTTTGAGTACTACGTCTTCCCTGCTTTCAGGACGTCGTGATATTTTAGTCGTAGCTTCGGTTTCCTGCTTGTATGGTATTGGAAATCCTGTTGAATTTCAAAAAAACGTCATTGAAATATCGAGAGATCAGGTCATCTCCCGAACTAAATTATTACATAGCCTCGTTCAGAGTTTATACTCCAGAACAGAGGCAGATTTTACTCCCGGAACATTCAGAATCAAGGGAGATACAGTAGAAGTATATCCAAGTTATGCTGATGATGCCTTTAGAATTCATTTCTTTGGTGATGAAATCGAGGAAATAGAGTCCTTTGATGCCAAGACTTCTCAAGTCATTGAAAAATTCCAACGACTGACGATTTACCCTGCCAATATGTTTGTGACCTCTCCTGATGTTTTACAAAATGCTATTTGGGAAATCCAGCAGGATTTGGTCAAACAAGTCGATTATTTTAAAGAAATAGGAAAACATCTGGAAGCAAAACGTCTGGAAGAACGTACCAATTTTGATTTAGAAATGATTCGCGAATTAGGATATTGCTCCGGAATTGAGAACTACTCAAGATACCTTGACGGAAGAGAAGCCGGAACCCGTCCTTTCTGTTTGCTAGACTACTTCCCAAGTGATTATCTGATGGTAGTCGACGAAAGTCACGTGACAATTTCACAGGTTCACGCTATGTACGGAGGTGACCGTAGCCGAAAAGAAAATCTGGTGGAATACGGTTTCCGTTTGCCAGCCGCAATGGACAACCGACCTTTGAAATTTGAAGAATTTGAAGCCATGCAGAATCAGGTAATCTACGTATCTGCGACACCTGCCGATTATGAACTACAGAAAACAGACGGAATTTATGTAGAACAAGTCATTCGTCCAACCGGATTATTAGATCCAATTATTGAAATTAGACCCAGTTTGAATCAGATTGATGATTTGATCGAAGAAATTCAGGTTCGCTGCGAATTAGACGAAAGAGTTCTGGTAACTACTCTGACAAAAAGAATGGCCGAGGAACTTGCCAAATATTTGACTAAAGTAAACATTCGTTGTCGCTATATACACTCCGATGTAGATACTTTAGAGCGTATCGAAATCATGCAGGATTTGCGTAAAGGTATTTTTGATGTTCTAATTGGAGTAAACTTACTTCGTGAAGGATTGGATTTACCTGAAGTTTCACTTGTTGCTATTTTAGATGCTGATAAAGAAGGCTTTTTAAGAAGTCACAGATCACTTACACAAACTATTGGTCGTGCCGCAAGGAACCTGAACGGAAAAGCAATTATGTATGCCGATAAGATTACGGCGAGTATGCAAAAAACGATTGACGAAACCAATTATCGCAGAGCCAAACAGATCAATTTTAATACTGAAAATAATATTACCCCTCAGGCCTTAAACAAAAAAATCGACAGTGCTTTTACTAAAAATCCACTGGTGGAATATGAATTAGGACATACTTTACCGACAGCAGCAGAACCTGAAACCGTTTATTTATCTAAACCGGAACTGGAAAAAATGATTCGTGAAAAACGAAAATCAATGGAGAAAGCAGCAAAAGAACTGGACTTTTTACAAGCTGCGAAACTACGTGACGATATTAAAAAACTTCAGGAACAACTGCCTTAAACACATCATTTTAAAATAACGTACAAAAAAATAAAAGAAGAATTTATTCTTAAAATTATTTAAGAAATATTTTATAAGGAATTTCAAATTCACTAGTTTTAACAAAAATTTTAAACTCTGAAATGAAATATCTTTTATTCCTTTTTACTTTTTTTGGTTTCAACACTCATGCTGTCGCACAATCTGAAAATAACGATTTTTGGAATAAAGAAATAGAAAATTCTTCGGACATTATAAAACCAAATATTCTTTCTAATCATCCCTTAGGAATTTATATTTCGAGGTTAAATCACAGTTTTAATGTTCGTTCTCCTGACAAATACTCTTTTTCATTTGAAGTTTCGAGCGGTAATGTTGTTCTTCCTTATGTTAAATCATACGAATTAACAGATCCTAACGACCAAAAAATAGCCAAAAATTTGCCTTGGCATACACGGGAGTTTTCTTTCGATTTAAATAAAGTTCCTGCCAATACTAAAGAGTTTTTTGCAGATGGAGTTATTCGATCGTATCGATTCACTTTTACTTTACCCATCACGGTTCACCACGAACTTAATTTCGGTTTGCGAATGAATTCTCTCGATGGTGGAAAATATCCCTACTCAATTTTTACTTCGGATGAAACAATCGAATGGTTTCACAGTAATATTGCTGGTGGCGAAGATCCGTTTTCACGTCGACATTATGGTCTCAATAAAGCCGGAATCTCATATAAGGACGAAAACGATAAGGTTCTGACAATGAATAATGGCAATTTTACCATTCCCGGAATTGATATCAATTACAACTATTATCCCAAATTAGAAATGAATGAAAAGCATCATATCTATCTGAATTTCGGAACGCAACTTGGCATTAACACTTCCAAATATAATCCTGTAGCTGATTTTGGAGTTTCTGCTTCTATTCTGAAAAAGAAAATCATTAAAAACAAAAACATTCTAAGTTTTGGTGCCAGCGCAGGAGTTTTACGACAGCATTTTTTAGAATATGGCGACCGTGTAAACATCAGCAGTCAGAATTTCTTTTATAGTTTTGAAGGTCTTATTGATTATAAGGTAAAACTCAAAAACAACAACCGTATTTCGTATGGCATTAATTATAATTTTCAGACTTCTTATAACAAAAAAAATGAGCGGGATTATATCGTTCTGACGGGAGAAAGAATAAATACCCATTGGCAAAAAACGATCTCTCATTTATACGAAAACTTAGAAGGATGGAATTTTATCTGTACCTACTCTACAAAAAGATTTTCTTATTTTATATACTTCAGAGAAGATTTAAATTTAGACAATGCGCCCGATTTTCAAACCGGTATAGGTTTAAAAATGTCTATTAAAAAAGGCTAACCTTCTTTGTTTTAAATGGCATCGGCTTCGTTCAAACGATCAAAACTGTTGTAAAACTAATTGTGCTGTTCCTGAAAAACTTTCAATAAAACTTTGGGGTCAATTATAGCGTTTGGCGCATTTTTCATTAAATCTAAAACACGTCTGGTAGCGTTTGGATTCAATCCCATTTCAATGGAAATTTGCTGTATGGCTTTTGCTTCTTTTTCATGCAAAATACCGTCACAATACATAATCAATGCCAGTCTGTAAAATTGCTGAATGCGCTGAAACTCCGATTTTATAACAGTACCAGCGCTTTCCTGATGAAATAAATCACGGAAAACATCCGGACCAATATTGAGCTCCTGGGCTACCAGCCACAAAAAATCATACTCTCTCTTATGCAACTGCCCGTCAACGGTAGAAAAAGCAATCATTTCTAAAAGTAAACTTCTCTTTTCTGTTTCGGTATTCATCAATTTATTATTTTTAGCTAAAATATTGTTTTTAAATCTAAAACGCAACAGTACTCATGATTAGGAGATTTTTCTTTTTTAGTTTCTTATGGGTAATGGTTATCGCCAGCGCACAGATCAATACTGCATCCAAAAACGTATCGACTTTTACGATTGAAGCCCCTCAATTAAAAACAACCAAAAAAATATTGCTTTATCTTCCTGATGGTTATTCGGCTACAGCCAAAAAGAGATACTCCGTGATGTATATGCACGATGCTCAAAATTTGTTTGACGCCAAAACCTCGTATGCAGGCGAATGGAATGTAGACGAAAAACTGGATAGTCTTAAAGCACCCGTAATTGTAGTGGGTATTGAACACGGAAATGACAACCGTTTAAACGAATTGACGCCCTATAAAAATGAAAAATATGGTGGAGGAAATGCCGATAACTATCTCGATTTTATTGTAAAAACCTTAAAACCGTATATCGACCAGAATTACAAAACAAAAACCAAGGCAAAAAACACCCTTATTATGGGAAGTTCGCTTGGCGGATTAGTTTCGTATTACGCCTTGTTAAAATACCCGGAAACCTTTGGAAAAGCAGGCATATTCTCACCATCCTTCTGGTTTTCAAATGACATTTATACATTAACAGCACAAACTCCTAAAATCAAAACCAAAATTTATTTTTTATGCGGAGACAAAGAAAGCGATGATATGGTGAAAGATATGACAAAAATGGAGCGTTTATTAGATACGAAACGCTGTTATTGTCTCCATCTGACTAAATCTAAAATTGTAAAAGGGGGTGAACATAATGAAAAACTTTGGCGTGATGGTTTTACAAAAGCTATAATCTGGCTGGGGTATTAACTAAAAAAACAGACTTATGGAATTAATTTTAAGAGAATACAATCTAAAACTCAAACATACTTTTACCATTTCCAGAGAATCGATTGATTTTCAGCCTTCACTGATTGTGGAGCTTAAAAGCGATGGCTTTTCAGGTTTTGGAGAAGCCACTTCAAATCCCTATTACAAAACAACTGTTCCGGTAATGATTCAGGATTTAGAAAAAATCAGAAACATTATCGAAAACACAGCAGATGAAACTCCTGAAATTTTCTGGACCAAAATCTATCCGTATTTAAAGAATGACATGTTTGCTTTATGTGCGTTAGACATGGCTTATAACGACCTGTATGCACGCAAAAAAGGCAAAAAACTATACGATTTATGGAATTACACTATTAATCGAAATCCCATGACAGATTACACAATTGGTATTGCTTCTATAGAAAAAATGGTTTCGAAAATGCAGGAGCTTCCCTGGCCTATTTACAAAATTAAACTGGGTACCAAAGAAGACATTGCTATTGTAAAAGAGCTTCGAAAACATACCGATGCCATTTTCAGAATCGATGCCAATTGCGGTTGGGATGTTGAGGAAACCATAAACAACGCCATTGAGCTCAAAAAACTAGGTGTAGAATTCCTCGAACAGCCCATGAAAGCCAATGACTGGGAAGCCCATAAGGAAGTTTTTAAACATTCGGTCTTACCTGTAATAGCCGACGAAAGCTGCATTATTGAAGAAGATGTCGCCAAATGTTTCAACCATTTTCATGGCGTAAATGTAAAACTTGTAAAATGCGGAGGTCTGACTCCCGGAAAACGCATGATCGAAGAAGCCAAAAAATTAGGACTCAAAACGATGGTGGGCTGCATGACCGAATCGACTGTGGGAATCTCGGCTATTGCTCATTTGCTGCCTCAGCTGGATTATGTGGATATGGATGGAGCCCTACTTCTAGCCGAGGATATTGCGACCGGTGTAACGATAAAAAATGGTGTAATTCATTATTCTAAGCTTAACGGAACTGGAGTTACTTTAATCTAATTATTATGAACGTCGATCAATTTCCAGACAGAATCATCGAAATCAATCAGGAACACTATTTGTATTTTGGAGGAACGGCTTATTTGGGATTACCTACAAACAAAGCTTTTCAGGATTTGGTCATTAAAAATATACTGAGATGGGGAACTACTTACGGCAGCTCCCGCAATGCCAATATAAAACTAACGGCTTATGAAAATGGTGAGGCTTTTCTCGCCCGTCACATACAGGCCGAAAGTGCTGTTACGGTATCATCGGGAATGCTGGCCGGAAAATTGGTCATCGAACAATTATATAAAACCACTGATTGTTTCTTTCATTTTTCAGACTTGCATACTGCAATTAAAACACCTAATAGTTTACCCGTATTTTTAAATAACCAAATAAATCCGCGTTTACTGGATGCTAAAGCAGAAAAAATCAGCATTCTTACTGACGGAGTTCCCTCACATCAAACCAAAGCCGTTGATTTATCCCTCTTAAAAGAAATCCCCAATCATAAAGAAATCACTTTACTTATTGATGAATCCCATTCGCTTGGAGTTTTGGGAAAAAATGGTTGTGGAATTTATTCCTATACTGACCTTCCAATTGAACGTAAAATTATGGTTTCGTCTTTAGGAAAAGCAATGGGGTTAAGCGGCGGCGTCATTGCCAGTGATGTTTCTTTCATTAATCAGATCAAAAATTCGGATACTTTTATTTCAGCTGCCGGAATGAATCCCGCTTTTGTTCAGACACTGGCCGATGCATCGGAAATTTATCGTGTTCAGCATCAAAAATTAATGGAGAATCTACATTATCTGGATACAAAACTTATCAAAAGTGAGCATATAAAATTTGATAAAACGTATCCTTTGATTTATTTAGAAGATGAAAATCTAATCGAAATACTGGAAGCAAATAAAATTATTATTGCCAATTTCAAATACCAAAAAGACACGGCTCCTCTAAATCGAATTGTGATCACAGCCAATCATCTTCCCGAAGATCTGGATAAATTAATAAATATCTTAAACGAAAATAGCCAGAACAGGAAATAAAAAGGTTGCCACGAATTTCACTAATTTTCACTAATTAAATTTAAACGCAATCCAATTTGCGAAAATTCGTGGCAAAAAAACTTCGCCCAGCTCAAAAAATCGCAATCCAATTTGGTAAAACAATCACACTAAAGATGTTTAGACCAAGTAATTGAAGTTTTGAATCAAAGCAGCAGCTTATAAAAAAACGGCTCTGATTTTTTGATCAGAGCCGCTTTCGTTTTTATTTATCCCACCAAACCGGTGTGACCATTGATTTAAAGTTTAATTCATAATTTGCTTTATTCGCGTTTCTTTCGTTAGTAGAATAAATAAATCGTCTTATCCATTTTCCTCCATTAGCAGGATCAGCAGCTTTTGGCAGGGCTAATCCCGGAAAAACGTTTGTAGAAAAATCATATCTTCTGTAATCATTAAATGTTTCGCAGTTCAAATAGAGTACTATATTTTTTTGCCTCATAATATCTTTCAATTGTAAACTAGCGGCACCTTTATTAATAGAAGCATCTCCTAAATAAGCATTTTTATCAGGACCGGAAACTCCCAATTTATCCATATTTGCCCCAATAGCATCCATATAGGCGCTATACCCTGTTGCATTTGTTCCGGTACTTGTCGCATTACCTCCATTTAAAATAAATTGTGCTTCAGCCTGCATTAGTTTAACTTCAGAAAAGGACAAAATAACAACTGGTGAATCTATTTTTGAATAATAAGAATACAGCCCTATTTTAGCATTAGGTGCCGGTGTTCCTTTTGATCCCTGGCCAGGTTCTCCACCAATATAATTCCCCGGAACATTAGGATTTGGATCTTTAGGATTCACAACCCCATCTGTTACAGGATAACTTCTAAGATCAATCAGTAATGGCATTCTGGGATCCATCGTTACCGTTTTAAAAGTAAATGTACTTCCGTTCATAAAACCAATAAATTGTTTAGTTATCAAATAAGATGCATTTCCGGTATTAAGTCCTAATTGGTTATTATACCACGGATTTGTCTGTACTTTATTGTAAATCAATTGAAAGTCATCTGCATTGGAGGTTATTCCTTTTGCCAAATAAGAAACTACTGTACTGGCAGCAGTTGTTGCATTAATTTTTGATAAGTGCAGTGCATATCTCGCTTTAAAGCTATAGGCGGCTTTTATCCATTTTTCAACATTTCCGCCATAAACAAGGTCTTCTTTTCCCGGAGCAAAAGAGGATGTGTTAGGAGCCGATAAATTGGCAATTCCCTGATCTAACAGGTTGTTTATACCTTTGTAGACCTCTTCCTGGCCGTCATATTCCGGCTTAAAATTCTGTGCTGCCAAAGACGCCTGCGAAAAAGGTATATCTCCGTACAGATCCGTCAACAATCCAAAATTTACTGCTTGTAAAATTTGAACAATGCCCTTGTAATGTGATGATTTTGTTTCATCAGCTTTATCGGCTACTTCTTTCAGATTTCCTAAAGCCTTTACATACGCAGAAGACCAATAACTATCTAAGGATTCTTCGTAATGATTGTCTACCCCTACTGACGAATTAAGTGCTGAGGAAGTATATTGCGTTAGCAAAGAAACTCTGGTCGCAGCAGCATACTGAGCATCAAATGTATAGTAAATTGCAGGCCCCAATAAATCTTTTAGATTCTTATTCGCATCAGGTATTACATTTCCTGGTGTATTTATATCAAAATAATCATCGCTACAGCTATAAGTTGTCAGGACAATGCTTATTATCAAGAATGTTTTGATTATATTTTTCATCTTTTATAAATTAAAATCCTAGATTAATACTAAATGAATATGATTGTGTAAGCGGAGTGGTCAAACCTGTAAATCCGTAAACATTGGTACCGGCACTGTAGCTGGAACCTTCCGGATCGAAACCATCAAATGGTGTCCAAATCAAAAAATTACTACCCGATACGGTAAAAGACAAATTAGAAACACCAATGGTTTTTAATGCTTCTTTGGTCATGTTATAAGTAACCGACACATTTCTAAGCTTAAACCAGGAGGCATCCTGTATAAGAGCATCTGCAGCTGTATTATAAATCGTATTGTTGTAATAATTGTTGCGTAACGATTTATTTATGGGGATATCATTAGGCACATATCCTCCCGCTCCATCAGATTTTACACCGTCTAAAACGGCAGTTTCGCTTCTGTCAGCCGTAACTCCCAGAACACCATTTCTAATTCCATTTCTTCTGGCTGTATCATACGCATCTCCGCCTTTTTTATATTCCAGCAAAAAACCGATATCAAAATTTTTAATTTTGATCGTATTGTTTAGAGTAGCTACCCAGTCTGGAAAAGCCTCACCAATCTTGCCTATTGCTATGGCTCCCGTACTTGTTTTATTAAAAACAGGCAATCCGTTTGCACCAATCACTACTTTACCGTCTACTCGTTGCCAGGACTGGCCATAAAGTGTTCCCGCTGCATCGCCCAAACGTACTTGTGAAGTTATATTGGTAGCCTGAGAGTCATATCCGAAAATAATATTTTCAAAAGGCAGTTCTGTAACTTTAGTTTTATACTGTGTAAAATTTAGCGTAGATGTCCAACTAAACTTTGGATTTTTAAACCAATCTGCACCTAAAGTCAATTCGTTTCCTGTTGTTTTTAAAGATCCCCCATTGTCCCAAAATGCAGTAATTGAAGAGGATTGTGGCACGATTCTTTGAATAATCTGATCATCACTAACTCTGTTAAAATAAGTATATTCCAATCGTATTCTATCTCTAAAAAAACGTAAATCTGTCCCTATTTCCCAAGTCGATATAATTTCGGCTTTCAAATTTGGATTGGCATCAACAGATGTAGCAGATACTCCTCCAACTCCGTTGAATGGAAAGTTTACATCTTTTATATTTTTTCTAAAGATCGCAAACGGAGGCGTTTTTCCGCTTTGTGCCCAAGATGTTCTTAATTTTCCATAAGACAAAATAGATTTGTTCTGGTCTATCAGATCTCCAAAAAGAAAAGACAAATTCGCAGAATAATAATCAAATTTATTATTCTTTATCGGCAAAGTAGATACCTGATCGTATCGCCCCGTAACACCCAGATAAATAATTTCTTTATAATCTGTTTTTGCTTCAAAAAAGTTTCCCACGTTTCTTACCCGCTCTTCACCCGAATTATAAGCAAACAAATTGGTCGCATTAGAAATATTATTAAAATCTGTAATAAAAATCCCTTCTCCTCTTACATTTGAATAGGTGTTTTTGGTATCCAAAATTTGATTTCCTAAGGTAAGGGTGGTATTAAAATTTCCAAATTTTTTATTGGCCGTAATCACAAAACTGGAATTGAGTCCCGTAAAACCAATATTTTCATCCAGAATAAAACCATTTACGGCTGTTCCCACATCAAGATTAGCAGGAACATATCTGTTTCTCGTTTCAGAATAATTATCTACACTAGCTCTATACACAAAGTTCAACCATGAAGTTGCCTGATAATTAAAATCGGCCGAAGCAATAATACGATTTACATCATCTTTTAAATTACTTACAGAAGTAAAATATCTTGGCTGATCGATAATACCATTTGTATAATCTTTTTCTTTACCGGCAGCGGTAAGATAATCATTTACATCAATAGAGGGTGACCAATAGGCCAGAGAACTCATAACCGATTTGTCTCCATTATTAGATCTTATACCTCCGGATTTTGTGTAAGCAAAAGAAGACCCTATTTTAAATTTATCAGAAATCTGATACCCTCCATTTGCTTTGAAAGTTTTTCTTTGGTAAGAAGTGTTTGGTACAATACCATCATCTTTACTGGTAGAAGCAGATACAAAATAATTGATTTTCTCTGTTCCTCCGCTTACACTCACACCTAAATTTTGAGTCACACCCGTTTTAAAGAAATCTTTATAAAAATTTCTGTATTTAATTCCTGCACCATCTGAACTGGAATATTCCGGTCCAAAACTCCAGAATCCTCCCGGGCTTGCAGGATTTACCCATTCAAAACCACTGGGGTTATCCGATACGGTACTTTTTACATAAGAAGCTCCGTTTAGACCTTCTCTATATTTGGATTGCAGCTCCGGATAATGATTTACCTCACTAAAAGAAATGCTGGAATTGATATTAATTTTTGGTTTTCCTTCTTTTCCTTTTTTAGTAGTGATAATAATCACACCATTACCAGCCAAAATACCATACAATGCTGTAGCACCGGCTCCTTTAAGCACAGTATAGCTTTCGATATCCTCTGGATTAATATCTATTGCTCTGTTAGAAAATGAAAACTGTTCTCCGCTACTCACTGAATTAGAGCCTTTTGAGGGAGCTACATTTCCTATAGCCGTAGAATTATTTACAGGGTTACCATCAATAATTATCAAAGGTTGATTATTATTAGATGGATCTAAAGAAGAAACACCACGAATAACAATATCTACACCTGCGCCAACTCCTCCGGAAGTTTTACTTATGGTTACTCCCGCTACTCCTCCTTGCAAACTCTCAAGAGCATTTAATTGGCCCGGTCTTTCGATATCCGAAGCTTTCAAAGTCTGGCTGGCATAACCCAAAGATTTTGTTTTATTTTTTATACCAAAAGCAGTTACCGTCACTGCATCCAACTCTTTGGAATCCGGATTCATCTTTACATTCAAAATACTTCCTGTTACGGTAGCTTCATTCATTTTGTACCCAACGAACGAAAATAGCAGGATTGATCCTTTATTTACGCTAATGGCAAAATCCCCGTCTAAACCTGAAGTAGCAGTATTGGATGTTCCTTTTTCCAGGATATTTACACCTGGCATTGAAACTCCCCTCTCATCTGTTACGCTTCCTTTTACCGTTATTTTTTGTGCAAACAGTATGCCTGAAGCAAGTAAGAACAAAACGAAGGAAAAGGTGAAATTCTTTTGTTTCATAAAAATTTAGTTAAAAATGGTTAATAATTTGGTTTGTTAGACCCGTAATTTAACACTTTATTTCACTAAATATCCTTTTTTACACCAAAAACTTAAAGGTATTTCTTATAAATACCCTTTTAAGCAAAAAACAGCTAAAACCACATCACTAGCAAATTAATTAACTAATTCCATGAATTTTCACTAATTAAATTTGAACGCAATACAATTTGCGAAAATTCATGAAATTCGTAGCAAAAAAACTTCGTCTCACTCAATAAATTGCAATCAAATTACATTTAAAACGTACCTTTGTAAAAAATTAAACGATGACGAACAACGATATCCTAAAAAAACTTCGCGTGGCTTTGATGCTCCGTGACGACCAAATAGTAGAAATTTTAGAATTAGTAGATTTTAGAATTTCAAAATCAGAATTGGGCGCTTTTTTTAGAGCCGAAGATCATGAGAATTATATGGAATGTGGCGATCAGGTTTTGCGTAATTTCTTAAACGGACTGGTAATTCATTTAAGAGGAACAAAAGAGAACCCTAAAAACCCAAATGATGTTTTAGCCAAGCATAAAGCTGAAATCCCAAAGAAAGACAGTTCAAACCGACCAGAATTTAAAGCGGCTCCAAAAGATCCTGAAAGAGCGAGAGGCGATCAAAGTTCATCAAAATCAAGTTCGGCAGCCAGAAAACCTAAAAAGAAAGAGTTCCCAAAAGGCAACGGAAAACCAGTAGTGGTAGAAAAAGTAGTGTACAAAAACGGTAAGAATAAAAAGTAGTTTTTTTACCGCAAGGAGCGCAAGGATTTTTAATTATAAGAATCTATACAACCGCAAAGTTCGCAAAGCTTTATCTAAATATAGCTTTGCGAACTTTGCGGTTATTAAGCACAATCTAAGAAAAAACTTTGCTAACTTTGCGGTTATTAAGTACAATCTAGAAAAAAACTTTGCGAACTTTGCGGTTACTAAGCGCAACCTAAGAAAAAAACTTTTGCGCCCTTTGCGGTTAAAAACCACCATCAAAGTAAAACTATATCTTATTCTGATCAATTCGTTCGAAAAAAGCATCTTTAAAAGTAGCTCCAATTGGCAGTTCTTTACCATTGACAAAAACCGAGAAACTATCTGTCGATTCAATTTGTTTTAAAGCCACCACGTACGATTTATGTATCTGGACAAAATTTCTTTCGGGCAGCGATTCGATTACATTTTTTAAAGACGAATGCGTAATAATTTGCTGATTCAGCGTATGAATACAAACATAATTCTGAAGACTTTCTACATATAAAATCTCATCTAAAAACAACTTTATAAATTTATTTTTTCCGTCAGTTTTAATAAAAATAAAATCAGTCGAATTGTTATTCGATATAACTTCTGTTTTTGAGTCCCCATTTAGTTTGGAAACAGCCTGATAAAACCGTTCAAAAGCAATTGGTTTCAACAAATAATCAACAGCATTTAATTCAAATCCCTCCAAAGCAAAATCGGGATAAGCCGTTGTAAAAATTACTTTTATCTCTCTAGAAATGATTCTGGAAAGCTGCAAACCCGTTAGTTGCGGCATCTGAATATCCAGAAAAATAACATCAACACTATGTGTATTTAGAAATTCCAATGCTTTCAACGCATCATTAAAAACAGCTGTTTTTTCCAAAAAAGATACTTTCCCGATATAATTTTCCAGAATACGCGTTGCCGGCGGTTCATCATCAACAATGATACACTTCAATTTCATATTACTTTTTTAATGGTATTTTTAAATAAGTTTTAAAGGTATTCTTTTCTGCTATTTTCTCGAGTGTAAACTCACCTTTATAAGCATGCTCTAAACGTTTGTTAAGATTATCAAAACCAATTCCGGTTGAAGAATAATTTTCACCTGCACCATTATAGTTAAAGGTTGACAGCTCTAAAAAATTTTCTTTTATTACGATAGCAATAACCGCTTTCTCATCCTCTTTATTCAATTTTCCATGTTTGAAAACGTTCTCAATAAAATGCACCAGCACCGACGGAAGAATCTTTTCTGTTGAATAAGTCCCTTCAATTACAAAATCTAAATAAAGCTGATCTTCAAACCTTTTTTTCTGCAAATGAATATAGTTTTGTACAAATTGAATTTCTTTAGAAAGCAACACCTCATCCTTTTCCGTTTCTGTAATTACGTAACGCAGCAAATCCGAAAGTACTAAAATATCTGAAGCCATTTCATCTTCTTTCAAAACCAACTGACTGTAAAAGGAATTTAAAGTATTAAACAAAAAATGCGGACTCACCTGCGATTTCAACATTTGAAGTTCTGCCTTTTTATTTTCTAATACTAATTCCTGATTTTGTTTTTGCGTTTCCTGAAAATGAAAAAACAGATAAGCCAGACTACTCAAAATAACAGCGGGAAGCCCAAAGAAAAAATTATCCTTAATATAATAGCTTAACTCTCTGGTTTCTTTTGCATAATTATGAATTCCGGTAAGCTCATATAATATCACTTCCTGGACAAAATAACGTATTGCTGAAAAAATCAACAGGGAGACGGGAATACTCATCACAAAAAAAAGAATTTTCTTTTTGTTTAAAAACCATTTACAAAAAGTGTAAAAATTTAAAAAATAGACAATGAAGATTACCACTATAAAACTAATGTTAAACATAAAGGAAATCCTGTTGAATACAAGATCCAGATCCCGATTGTTAATCGCAATTTCCCAAAGGTTAAAGGTGATATACAAGCCCAGAAAAAGAAAGATATGATAAGACAATGGAATTTTTAGCTTCATAATAATGTTATTATCCTTTCAAAAATACAACTATGACTTCATATGAATACTACATTTATATAAAACCTATATTTTGGGTGACGAACCATCAAAAACGATACACCAAATTTTTCAACCGTAGATTCTCGATGTTTGTAATTTGAATTTTAGCGTTCATCAAAAACTAAAATTTCACCTGAAAAGCTATGCTACATTTGTCCTGAATTTAAAAACCAATCATCATGAAAAAAATCACCTTATTATTACTTGCTGTTATCGCATTTAATACCGTTTCCGGACAATCAAAGAAAAAACAAATACTTTTACTTGGAACCTTCCATTTTGAAAACCCGGGACTTGACGTTGCTAAAATCAACAGCTTTAATGTGATGTCAGACAGAAGCCAAAAAGAACTGGAGAACATCACCAATAAAATAAAAAAGTTTGGTCCTAATAAAATTTTTGTAGAATGGAATTACCAAAAACAAGACAAACTGGACAAATTCTACAATAGAAATACGGACAGTTTACTTCATAAACAATCAGATGAAATTGTACAAGTCGCTTTAAGATCAGCTAAAAAACTAGGTCATAAAAAGCTATATGCCATTGATTACAACAACACCGACTTCCCATATGATAGTCTCGTAAAAGGAATGACAGCTGCCGGTCAGTTTGATCTAATCAAAAAGAATGAAGAAACTATGAAATATTATGAAAAGAGTCAAAATGAAAAAATTGCCAAATATTCACTGACTGAACTGCTGTTAGACATCAATACCAAAAAATCGAATGAAGACAATATTGGCTGGTATGTTGAAACGGCTACTAAAGGAGGCAAAATGGACGATTTTGTGGGGGCTTACTTAGTTTCGGAATGGTACAGAAGAAACCTTTATATGTATGCTTTAATTCAAAAACTAACCGAAAGTAAAGACGACAAAATCATGGTTTTATTAGGTGCCGGACATACTGCAATGATCAGAGAATTTGTTGAACACAATCCTGATTTTGAAATTGTAGAACTGGCGGCGGTTTTAAAATAGTCAGGGATCATTTAACCGCAAAGCACGCAAAGAATTTAACTTAAGATTGCCAATAGAAACGCAAAGTTCGCAAAGCTATTTGTTTAAAAAAGCCACGAATTCACGAATTATTTTTTATCCTCAAAGATTGTAAAAAATAATTCGTGAATTCGTGGCTAAAAAAACTTTGCGAACTTTGCGTTTATGATAACATTTTAGGCCAAAGAACGCACTTTCGAAAACATTGCCAACGGTTTCAACCGTTGGTACGCAAAATTAGAATCCCCGTGATTGAAACCACGGGCAATAATTAAAACAGCTTCTAAAGCTAAATTTATACAATAAAAAAAGAACAACTGGCTCGCGATTTTCTTAGCCACAGATTATCAGGATTAAAAGGATTATAAAAAGTAATTCGTGAATTCGTGGCTAAAAAACTTTGCGAACTTTGCGTAATTCTTTGTGCTCTTTGCGGTTAAAAACAAAAAAAATCCACTCCTTTCGGAATGGATTTTCTATATAAATTGATTTCTTATTGAATTAAGAAAGAGCAGCTTTAACTTGGTCAGCAGCTTCCTGAAATTGAACAGCTGATAAAATTGGCATACCTGAATTGTCAATTAATTCTTTTGCAATTTCAGCATTTGTTCCTTGCAAACGAACGATAATTGGCACATTGATAGCATCACCCATGTTTTTGTAAGCATCAACAACACCTTGAGCAACACGGTCACAACGAACGATTCCTCCAAAGATATTGATCAAAATAGCTTTTACGTTAGGATCTTTTAAGATAATACGGAAAGCTGTTTCAACACGTTTTGCATCAGCAGTTCCACCAACGTCTAAGAAGTTAGCAGGCTCAAAACCAGCGTATTTAATTAAATCCATAGTTGCCATTGCAAGACCAGCTCCGTTTACCATACAACCTACAGTACCGTCAAGATCTACATAGTTCAATCCTACTTCTTTAGCTTCAACCTCGATTGGATTCTCCTCACGGATATCTCTCATCTCAGCATATTTTGCTTGTCTGTATAAAGCATTATCATCGATATTTACTTTAGCATCAACAGCCATAATTTTGTTATCTGAAGTTTTCAAAACCGGGTTGATTTCGAACATAGATGCATCAGAACCAACATAAGCGTTGTATAATGAATCGATGAATTTCACCATTTCTTTAAAAGCATTTCCAGAAAGACCTAAGTTAAAAGCAATTCTTCTTGCTTGAAAACCTTGTAATCCAACAGTTGGATCAATTTCTTCTGTAAAGATTAAGTGTGGTGTATGTTCAGCAACTTCTTCGATATCCATTCCACCTTCAGTAGAATACATAATCATGTTACGTCCTGTACCTCTATTCAATAAAACAGAAACATAAAACTCAGAAGTTTCGCTTTCACCAGGATAGTAAACATCTTCAGCAACTAAAACTTTGTTTACTTTTTTACCCTCAGCAGAAGTTTGAGGTGTAATCAATTGCATTCCGATGATTTGTTCAGCAATTTCTTCAACTTGTTGCAAGTTTTTAGCCAACTTCACTCCACCACCTTTTCCACGTCCACCTGCGTGAATTTGTGCTTTTATCACATGCCATCCTGTACCAGTTTCGGCAGTTAATTGTTTTGCAGCAGCCACAGCTTCAACCGCATTGTTAGCCACAATTCCGCGTTGAATGCGTACTCCGTAACTTGCTAAAATTTCTTTTCCTTGATATTCGTGTATGTTCATAATATAGAATTTGTCTGGTTCTGAATTTATTTCAGAATAAAAGTGCGACAAAAGTAGCAAAATTCAACTTAATAGTAAAATCTTTTTCAATTAAATAATACGTGTGATATGCACTAAGCGTTTATTCTTTTTGAATGCAAAGAAATGGTTAACTAAATAATTTGTTAATATTAACTCAAAACCACTAAAACGTTTGATATTTAACAAAAACAACGCCGTATTCATTAGGCTTACAGCGATTTTTCATACTATATTTTAATCTGAATTGTCATTTTAATAATTCGCAATGGGTAAAATAACAATATTATCAATTAAGAAGTCTTTTTCTAATATTACAACAAAAATGAAAGCCAAATCACAATTTCAATACATTATATTTAACGAAATCTCTATTTTTGTAAAAAAAATATCAAGAATGAAAGTTAAAGAACAAGGGCTTTATTTGCCTGAATTTGAACACGACAATTGTGGTGCAGGATTTATTTGTAATTTGAATGGTATTAAATCAAATGATATTATTCACAAAGCATTGGATATCTTAATAAAATTGGAACATCGTGGTGCAGTTAGTTCTGATGGAAGAACTGGAGACGGAGCTGGAATTTTATTCGACATCCCACATGATTTTTTTAAAAAGGTATGTGACTTTGAAATCCCTGAAACACGTGAGTATGCAGTAGGAATGGTTTTTTTACCAAAAAGCAAAAACCAGGTTTCTTTTTGTATCAACGCTTTCGAATCAACTATTAAGGATCAGAACTTAAAGATCCTTGGCTGGAGAGATGTACCTGTTGAAGTGGAAAATTTAGGACAGATTGCCGCAGAAAAAGAACCAACAGTTAAACAGGTTTTTGTTAGCAAAAACGGTCAGGATTTAACTGAAAATGAATTTAATGCAAAACTTTTTGCAGCTAGAAAAATTGCCGAACATGCCGTTAGAGGATCTAAAACCTCCGAAAGCCACATGTTTTATTTCTCTAGTTTATCGACAACTACCATAATATATAAAGGTCTATTGATGCCGGAAGACATCAGCCGATATTATGTTGACTTAAAAGATCCCGATTTAGTGACTCGCCTGGCATTGGTGCACCAGCGTTTCTCTACCAATACTTTTCCTTCATGGGAATTAGCGCAACCGTTTAGATACATGTGTCATAATGGCGAAATCAATACACTTCGTGGAAACGTAAGTCGTATGCGTGCCCGTGAAGAATTGATGCAAAGCAAAGTTTTTGGCGATGATATCAAAAAACTATTCCCAATTATCTTAGAAGGAAAATCAGATTCTGCTTCTATGGATATGGTCGTAGAACTTTTATTAATGACAGGGCGTTCCCTACCGGAAGCGATGATGATGGTGGTCCCTGAAGCCTGGGAAAAGCACCAGACGATGTCTCCCGAGAAAAAGGCTTTCTACGAGTTTAACGCTTGTATAATGGAACCTTGGGATGGCCCTGCCTCTATCCCGTTTACAGATGGTAACGTAATTGGCGCTTTACTAGACAGAAACGGATTGCGTCCTTCTCGTTATACCTTAACCAAAAGCGGTTTCGTAATCATGTCGTCAGAAATTGGTGTATTAGATATCGAACCGGAAGATGTGATTCAACACGGTCGTTTAGAACCAGGGAAAATGTTCCTTGTAGATATGAACGAAGGACGTATTATTGAAGACGAAGAAGTTAAAAAATCAATCGTTACAAAACGTCCGTACAAAGAATGGCTTGATGCAAATTTATTGCCATTATCTAATATTCCGTACACCAACAACCCTACTCCGGTTGAAAAACTGGATTTCTTAACCAGACAAAAATTATTTGGTTATACAATTGAAGATTTAAAAACCATCATTAACCCAATGGGAGGTCAGGGAGCTGAAGCTATCAGTTCTATGGGTAATGATACACCTTTGGCTGTTTTATCAGACCAGCCTCAATTGTTGTACAACTATTTCAAACAATTATTTGCTCAGGTTACCAATCCGCCTTTGGATGGTATTCGTGAGGAAATAATTACTGATATCAGTTTAGCCATTGGCGGTGATTTCAATATTTTTGAAATTGAATCTAAGCAGTGTAAAAAATTAAAAATCCAAAATCCGGTTGTTTCCAACGAGGATTTAGATAAAATTAGAAACATTGACCACGTTGATTTCAAATCGGCTACTATTTCTACCTTATATAAGATCGAAAAAGGAGTAAATGGCTTAGAGCGTGCCCTTGAAAAATGTGTTGAAGCAACATTCAAAGCCGTTTCTGACGGATGCAACATCATTATTTTATCAGACCGAGGCGTAAGTGAAGAACTGGCTCCAATACCAATGTTATTGGCTTGCTCTTACATTCACCACTCGTTGAATATTTTACAGGTTCGTTCAAAATTCGGAATCATAATCGAATCTGCCGAGCCTCGTGAACCGCATCATTTTGCTTTATTATTCGGATACGGCGCAAGTGCAATCAATCCTTACATGGTAAACGAAATCATTCACGATCAGGTGAACCAGGGCTTTATCAAAGGTGTAAAAGCAGATTATGCCATTGTAAATTACAATAAAGCAATTGCAAAAGGAATCGTTAAAATCATGAACAAAATTGGTATCTCTACTTTACATTCGTACAGAGCAGCACAAATTTTCGAGATTTTAGGTCTAAACAAAACCTTTACTTCAAAATACTTCCCATATACACCTTCAAGAATAGAAGGAATTGGTTTGATGGAAGTCGAAAAAGAAGTTAAAAAACGTTTTCAGAAAGCATTTCCAAATTCAAAAATTGCCAATTTACTTTCCCTTGAAATCGGAGGTATTTACAGATGGAGACGCGGTGGCGAAAAACACATGTTTAACCCAACCACTATTTCGAAACTGCAACAGGCTGTTCGTTTAAACAGTCCTGAAAGTTATAAAGAATACTCTAACATGGTCAATGAGCAAAGCTCAAACCTAATGACTATCAGAGGTTTATTTGAATTCAATAATTTAGATCCAATTTCTATTGATGAGGTAGAGCCTTGGACTGAAATTGTGAAGAAATTCAAAACCGGAGCCATGTCTTATGGATCTATCAGTAGAGAAGCACATGAGAATTTAGCGATTGCCATGAACAGAATTGGCGGAAAAAGTAATTCCGGAGAAGGTGGAGAAGATCCGAAACGTTTCCAGAAAGAAATTAACGGAGATTCGAGAAACAGTGCGATCAAACAAGTGGCATCAGGACGTTTTGGAGTTTCGATCAACTATTTGACCAACGCTAAAGAAATCCAGATTAAAATGGCTCAGGGAGCAAAACCTGGTGAAGGTGGACAGTTACCCGGAGAAAAAGTAGTGCCTTGGATTGCCGAAACCAGAAACTCTACACCTTATGTAGGTTTGATTTCACCTCCTCCGCACCACGACATTTACTCTATTGAAGATTTGTCTCAGTTGATTTACGATTTGAAAAATGCCAATCGTGAAGCACGTGTAAACGTAAAATTAGTTTCAGAAGTTGGCGTTGGAACCATCGCAGCCGGTGTCGCCAAAGCAAAAGCCGACGTGATCTTAATTTCTGGTTATGACGGAGGAACCGGTGCCGCACCCTTAACTTCTTTACAGCATACAGGTATTCCGTGGGAACTTGGATTAGCCGAAGCGCAACAAACTTTGATCTTGAACGATTTAAGAAGTCGTGTGGTTCTGGAATGTGACGGACAGTTAAAAACAGGTCGTGATGTAGCGATAGCCGCTTTATTGGGAGCTGAGGAATTTGGTTTTGCAACGGCTCCGCTGGTAGCTTCAGGATGTATCATGATGAGAGCTTGTCACTTAAATACTTGTCCGGTTGGTATTGCTACTCAGGATCCTGAATTGAGAAAAAATTTCAAAGGAACTCCGGAGCACGTGATTAACTTCATGTATTTTATTGCCGAAGAGTTAAGAGAAATCATGGCACAATTAGGTTTCAGAACGTTAAAAGAAATGGTGGGGCAGTCGCAAAAATTAAATGTGAACAAAGCGATCCAGCATTACAAAGCCAATGGTTTAGACTTATCATCGATTCTATACAAACCGGAAAAAGCCAAAACAGTTCCAAATCACAATACGACTACACAAGATCACCAACTTGAAAATGTATTGGATTTTGACATCATTAAAGAAGCTATTCCGTCTATCTACAGAAAAGAAAAAACACGAGTTACTTTTAAGATTAAAAATACAGACCGTTCTGTAGGTGCGATTTTGAGTAATGAAATCTCAAAAATATATGGCGCACAAGGATTACCTGATGATACTATTTTAGTTGATTTTGAAGGTTCTGCCGGACAAAGTTTTGGTGCTTTTGCCACCAATGGCTTGTCGTTTAAAATTCACGGAAACTGTAATGATTATCTAGGAAAAGGGCTTTCCGGAGGAAAACTAATTGTAAAAGTACCTCCTACTGCCACTTTCAAACCTGAAGAAAACATCATTATCGGAAACGTTGCCCTTTACGGAGCTATTACCGGAGAGGCTTATATTAATGGAATTGCCGGAGAGCGTTTCTGTGTTAGAAATTCCGGAGCAACTGCCGTTGTAGAGGGAATTGGAGATCACGGATGCGAGTACATGACCGGTGGTACGGTGGTTGTTTTAGGAAAAACAGGACGAAACTTCGCCGCCGGAATGAGCGGTGGTGTCGCCTATGTTTACGATCCAAAGCAGCAATTCGATTCAAGGGTATGCAACATGGAAATGGTTGCTTTTGATCCTATCGAAGACGAAGACGTGAGAAAACTAAGAAAACTGATCAAAAACCACTCTTTGTACACCAACAGTCCATTAGCAAAAAGAATTTTAGCAGACTGGGAAAATGAACAGCAGAATTTCGTAAAAGTAATGCCAACTGATTATAAAAAAGCACTACAACGAATTGCAGAAGAGAAAAAAATAGAAGAATTAATAGCTTAATTAAAAGGTTCTGAGATACAAAGGTGCAGAGGTGCTAAGTTTTTTTAACTCACCTCTCACATTTTACAACTCACAACTAAATTTTATTAAAAATGTCATGGGTAAAATAGGCGGATTTAAAGAATATAACAGAGCCGACGAAAGTAATATAGCAGTTGCAGAACGTGTTACGAACTACAACGAATTTACGATTCCGTTAGCAAAAGATCAAATAAAAGAACAAGGTTCGAGATGTATGGATTGTGGAATTCCTTTTTGCCACAGTTCTTGTCCATTAGGAAATCTAATTCCTGATTTCAACGATATGGTGCATCAGGAAGAATGGCAAAGTGCTTTAGAGATTTTACAATCAACAAATAACTTTCCAGAATTTACAGGCCGTTTATGCCCTGCTCCATGTGAAAAATCATGTGTATTGGGAATCATCAAAGAACCTGTTGCCATCGAAAACATCGAGAAAAACATCATCGAAAGAGGTTTTGCCGAAGGCTGGATCAAACCACAGGCACCAAAAACCAGAACCGGAAAAACAGTTGCTGTTATTGGTTCAGGTCCTGCAGGTTTAGCAGCGGCACAACAATTAAACAGAGCTGGTCATACCGTTACTGTTTTTGAAAGAGACAATGCTATTGGAGGTTTATTACGTTACGGAATTCCAAATTTCAAATTAGAAAAAGGCATCATCGACAGACGTGTAGCAATCCTTGAAGCGGAAGGAATCTCTTTTAAAACTAATGTAAATGTTGGTGTAAACTTTAGTATAGACGAATTAAACTCTTTCGATTCTATCGTATTGTGCGGTGGAGCAACCGAAAGAAGAAGTTTACCAACTAAAGGAATCGAAAGCAAAGGTGTTGTTCAGGCAATGGATTTCTTAACTCAGCAGACTAAAGTTTTGTTTGGAGAATCAATTCAAGATCAGGTTATGGCTACCGGTAAAGATGTAATTGTAATTGGCGGTGGAGACACCGGTTCTGATTGTATTGGAACTTCTAACAGGCATGGTGCAAAATCGGTAACCAACTTTGAGATTTTACCAAAACCTCCAGTTGGAAGAAGCGAAACAACTCCTTGGCCATTTTGGCCGCTACAGTTAAAAACCTCATCTTCTCACGAAGAAGGCTGCGACAGAAACTGGTTGATCAATACCAAAGAATTCTTATCGAACGACAAAGGAGAACTGGTAGGATTAAAAACCGTTGAAGTACAATGGAAAATGACTCCGGGTCAGCGTCCTGAACTAATCGAAAAAGAAGGCTCAGAGAAAATATGGCCATGTGATTTAGCTTTATTGGCTTTAGGATTTACAGGTCCTGAGAAAACTTTAAGCGAGCAATTAGGTCTGGAAATCGATATGAGAAACAACTATAAAGCCAAAAATTATCAGACGAATGTACCACACATTTTCACTGCCGGTGATATGCGAAGAGGACAATCGTTAATTGTATGGGCTATTTCAGAAGGTCGTGAAGCAGCGAGAGAGGTCGATTTGTTCTTAATGGGCTCTACCAATTTACCAACCAAAGGAAACGGAGATTTGCCAAGTTTGTAAATCGCAGACTCATTTCACCTTTATAAAATAAAAGAGGCTGTCCGAAAAGTAAGGACAGCCTTGTTTTTATAAATAATTTAGATTGAACTATAATCCAAAAGCAATTTATTTGGTCGGCAAAAATTATACGTCTTAATTCAACGCTGATTTGACAGATTCGCTATCGCGAAGACACTGATAAAAACGGATTCTAAAAATTAAAAAAACTTTTAAATGAGGAAAAAAATATGTTTTATCCGCGTCGAACTAAAGTAGAGATTTAAACCAATAACATAATAAGAGGAAGTTCATACTTTTCGGATAGCCCCTTTGTTCTGAAATTATGGAATTATACTTCAATTTAGAAGGATTCTTCTAAATTTAAAAATTATACTGAAGCTGTAAAGTGGTGCGTCTTCCCGGAGCACTTACAAAATCTTTATCTCTGGCCTGCCACCATGCAATATTTGGAGAATAATCTTTATTAAACAAATTCTCAACTCCTAATCCTAATCGAAACGATTTATTGATAAGATAAGAACTGCTCAAGTTAAAAACGGTATACTTTTTTACAGGCCCTTCGTTAAAACTGTACAGGTTTGTTGTTGGACTTGGATCAAATCGATCTCTTTTAAAGTTATGCAAAGAACTTAATTCAATATCTAAATTTTTTATAGGGCGTATCTGAATATAAGTCGTAAGCTTTGGAGCCATTATTCGGGATCCGTTAATGTATTTTTCGTATGTTCCGTTATTATCATTATCTACTTTTCCTTCAATCCAGGCAAAAGCACCACCAAAACTTAAAATATCCAATGGTTTAAAGCCTACAATAGCCTCGTAACCCCAGATGTTTTCAGGAGCGCGCTGCATCGCAAAAGAACCATCTGCTGACTGAATCGAAGTAGCTCCTAATTGTGACGTGCTCCAGAAACTGGTAACCTCATAGTTGAACCATTTTTTGATCGTTCCGGCTACTCCCATTTCATAATTGTTTACAATTATAGGATCGGTTGGTAATTTTGAGATCACACTTTCTGTAGACGTTCTTAAAATTCTCCCTACCTCATTGATCGAAAAGGACTGAGAATAACTCGTAAAAACATTTACCTCCGGCATAATGTTATATCTTAATCCGATGTTTCCAACAAGGGCATTGTAATCTAACTCGCCTCCCTGAACAAAAATACTTTTGGTGTAAGTATTGTTTTTAGCATTCAATACCGGCAATGTATTAAAATCATCCGCTTTAACTTTAATATTTTCATATCTCGCACCCGCTTTTAGAGTGAATTTTCCCCATGCATCAAACTTGATTAAGGCGAAAGGAGCTGTATTGACCATGTTCATTTGTGGTGTCCAGAAACGACCATCCTCTAATTTTTGAACCGTTTTGTCCTGAAGTAAATCCAAACCATAAATTACCTCTGCTTTATAGGTATCATTTGCAAAAAGACGAGAATCAAAATTAATACGCAAACCTTTCTTTTGTGAGGCCACATTCGATTGTCCTCCATTTAAAAACTGATCTCTGTCGTACGAGTAAACTGTTCTAAAATCTTGTGCATAAACATTAACATCCAGAGAAGTATTATTCCAAATCTCCGAATTAGAGTACGACAATCTGAAATTATGATTTCGAGGTGTTCCTTCAGGCGTCCCTAAACGGCCACCGGCTTCTACTCCAATAGTTGGAATTTCTCCCCACTTCCCAATCTTAACATCCTGATCTAAAAATGATTTTGAAGCATAACCCATATACGAGAATTCAAGTCTTTGCTTGTCTGTAAATGCATATCCAACTTTAAACAATCCATTATAGGTATTTAAATTTGATAAACTATAGAACGGTGAAAGATTGACACCATTTGCATCTTTAGATACACCTGATCTTTCCTGTGTAAAACCAACAACGTAATCGAGCTTTTTTAATTTTCCTGCCAACGAAAGCGAAGCTCTGTAACCAAATGATTCTGCGAATGTTTTAGGTTGTGTAATCAAACCAAGTTGTACCGAACCACCAATCTTTTCTTCTGAATGATTTTTCTTTGTAATATAATTGACAATCCCTCCATCTGCTCCATTACCGTAAATTGAGGTGGCTCCCTTAATTACTTCCACTCTTTCGATAGACGAAGGGTCAATTACCTGAAGATCTCTACCTCCATTTCTCAAAGGTGTAGATTGTGGTATCCCATCAATCATCACCAAAAAAGGTCTTCCTCTTAAAGTCTGACCGAAATTTGAAGTTTGGTTACTTGCAGTCGCTAAACCCGGAACTGTATATTGTAAAATATTACTGATATTGGAATTCACCATCGTCTGACTTTGGATCTTTTTCGCTCCAACAATCGTAATAGAAGAAACAACTTCTTTTATACTTTCTTTTTTTCGACTTGCAGTCACAATAATATCATCTAAATTATTGGTTTGCAAACTGTCTTTTGATTTTTCCTGAGCAAATCCTACAGTAGTTGTAAGGATAATCAAGCAAAATATAGTAATCTTTTTCATAAATAATCTTTAATAATGTAATTTTGGGGCAAATATAATTTTAATTCACTCTAAATAAGAATTAGAAACCATTAAAAGTTAAAAAAACTTTAAATGTTTATTTTATAACAATTTGTTACAATTTGTTATTTTTCAATTTAAAATTTGTCAATCGGCAAAAGAGTAATAAGTTTGCTGAAAATAGTTTACAGATGCAAGCAAAAGATTTACTGCAGTTAGCAGAACAATTTGGAAGTCCATTATATGTATATGATGCCGAAAAAATCCAATCTCAGTACAACAGATTAACCAAAGCTTTCTCTAAGGTGGAAAACTTAAGAGTTAATTATGCCATGAAAGCATTATCTAACGTTGCTATTCTTCAGTTATTAAAGAACATGGGGTCTGGCCTGGATACTGTATCTATTCAGGAAGTTCAATTAGGACTTCATGCTGGCTATGATCCTGACAAAATTTTCTTTACACCAAACGGGGTTTCTCTTGAAGAAATCGAAGAAGTTGCCGCAATGGGTGTACAAATCAATATTGACAACTTATCTATTCTGGAGCAATTCGGAACAAAATATCCACAAATTCCGGTATGTATTCGTATCAATCCGCACGTAATGGCGGGTGGAAATGCTAATATTTCGGTAGGACATATCGATAGTAAATTCGGAATCTCTGTTCACCAAATTCCGCATATCTTGCGAATTGTAGAGAACACAAAAATGAGCATCGTGGGAATTCACATGCACACAGGGTCTGATATTCTTGATATCGAAGTATTCTTGTATGCTGCTGAAATTTTGTTTGATACTGCAAAACACTTTAAAGATCTTGAGTTCCTTGATTTTGGAAGCGGATTCAAAGTGCCTTACAAAAAAGACGATATCGAAACCGATATTGAAGAATTAGGTAAAAAATTATCAAAAAGATTCAACTCTTTCTGTGCTGAATACGGTAGAGATTTAACGTTAATTTTCGAACCGGGAAAATTCCTGGTGAGTGAAGCAGGTTTCTTCTTAGCCAAAGTAAACGTAGTAAAACAAACAACTTCTACAGTATTCGCAGGAGTCGACAGTGGTTTCAACCACTTAATTCGTCCTATGTTTTACGGTTCATCACATCATATCGAAAACATCTCGAACCCAAAAGGAAAAGAGCGTTTTTACTCGGTAGTAGGATACATTTGCGAAACTGATACTTTTGCCAACAACCGCAGAATCTCGGAAATTACGGAAGGTGATATTTTAGCATTCAGAAATGCCGGAGCTTACTGTTTTTCTATGGCATCCAACTACAATTCAAGATACAAACCAGCCGAAGTTTTATGGATGAACGGAAAAGGAATCTTAATCCGTCAACACGAAACATTCGAGGATTTGCTTAAAAATCAAATTCCGTTGCCACAAGAAGTTGCTGCAACAGTTTAAAATAAAAAAAAAGAATATCTATTTAATCCCGTTTCTTAATTGAGGCGGGATTTTTTTATTTCAGATTGTAAACGTTTGTCTGGTCGAGCGAAGTCGAAGCACAGCATAATCTTGTCATTTCTGTAAAGGTTAGATATTTCGGTAACAAAATTTAACTTTAATAAATTTTGTTGCGATGAGAAATAATAGTCAAGATTCCACTTTAGAAC
>NZ_CADCST010000099.1 GCF_902804485.1 Flavobacterium collinsii
GTAAAGACAACCTCTTTTCCGATAAACGGATTAGCATTATCTACTACCTTTTTCAAACCAATATCCGAACAGGAATTAATCGTTACAGGGAAATCTACAAACACCAAAGGATCGAATTTCGACACATCAATATAGTCCACTTTTACAATCGCTTTCCCTACACTATTCCATAGAACAGTTATATAATCGTCTGTTAGCTGTCCTCCGGCAACGATAGTACCTTCTTTAGAAACAAACCAATTATAATTTGACATTCCACTAAATACCTTGTAAGTTGTTTCATCAAAAGCACAGCCGTTACCATTCCAGTTTGGAGCAGGCTCCGGTGTACAACTTTTTACAATCACTTTTACCTCCAGACGTATCGGACTCTCAAAAGCGCCTTCTTTTAAAGAAGCATAATAATCCTTATTGTGTTCCAAGGCTGTTGTCGGATCTATTTTATTACCTCCTGTTGGAGCATCGTACCAGGTCACACCTGCCTCTGTGGTGATTAAATCTGCTACAGTATTGTTGCTTGTTTTACAAAACTCCTGAGTCGTAGGACCTGTTGGGGTCTTTGGATCACTGATCGTTACCGTTACCGGAAGTCGTGTCGGACTCTCACAAGCACCTTCTTTTAAAGAACCGTAATAGGTTTTATTGTTCTCTAACACCGTTGTCGGATCTACTTTATTACCTCCTGTTGGAGCATCGTACCAAGTCACACCGGTCTCAGTGGTGATTAAATCCGCTACCGTTTTGTTGTCGGTTTTGGTAAACTCCTGAGCAGTGGCTCCTGTTGGAGTCTTCGGATCATGAAGGATGACTTTTACCTCCAGACGGATCGGGCTCTCACAGGTTCCCTCTTTTAAAGAACCATAATAGTCTTTGTTATGTTCCAAAAGTGTAGTTGAAGAAATGATATTTCCACCACTTGCTGAATCATACCAAGTCACTCCTGTTTCATTGGTCATTAAATCCCCTGCTGTTTTGTTATCCGTTTTACAGAATTCCTGTGTAGCAGGTCCTGTTGGAGTCTTAGGATCACTGATGGTTACCGTTACTTTATGACGTACCGGACTCTCAAAAGCGCCTTCTTTTAAAGAAGCATAATAATCCTTATTGTGTTCCAAGGCTGTTGTCGGATCTATTTTATTACCTCCCGTTGGAGCATCATACCAAGTTACACCGGTCTCTGTGGTGATTAAATCTGCTACAGTGCTGTTGCTTGTTTTACAAAACTCCTGAGTCGTAGGACCTGTTGGAGTCTTTGGATCACTGATCGTTACTGTTACCGGAAGTCGTGTCGGACTCTCACAAGCACCTTCTTTTAAGGAACCGTAATAGGTTTTATTGTTCTCTAACACCGTTGTCGGGTCTATTTTATTACCTCCTGTTGGAGCGTCATACCAGGTCACACCGGTCTCTGTGGTGATTAAATCCGCAACCGTTTTGTTGTCGGTTTTGGTAAACTCCTGAGCAGTGGCTCCTGTTGGAGTCTTCGGATCATGAAGGATGACTTTTACCTCCAGACGTGTCGGACTCTCACAGGTTCCCTCTTTTAAAGAACCGTAATAGTCTTTGTTATTTTCCAAAAGTGTAGACGGATCTACTTTGTTGCCTCCTGTGGCAGCGTCATACCAAGTCACTCCTGTTTCATTGGTCATTAAATCCCCTGCTGTTTTGTTATCCGTTTTACAGAATTCCTGTGTAGCAGGACCTGTTGGAGTCTTAGGATCGCTGATCGTTACCGTTACTTTATGACGTATCGGACTCTCAAAAGCGCCTTCTTTTAAAGAAGCATAATAATCCTTATTGTGTTCCAAGGCTGTTGTAGGATCTATTTTATTACCTCCCGTTGGAGCATCGTACCAGGTCACTCCTGATTCATTGGTGATTAAATCCGCCACAGTGCTGTTGCTTGTTTTACAAAACTCCTGAGTCGTAGGACCTGTTGGGGTCTTTGGATCACTGATCGTTACTGTTACCGGAAGTCGTGTCGGACTCTCACAAGCACCCTCTTTTAAGGAACCGTAATAGGTTTTATTGTTCTCTAACACCGTTGTCGGGTCTACTTTATTACCTCCTGTTGGAGCGTCATACCAGGTCACACCGGTCTCTGTGGTGATTAAATCCGCTACCGTTTTGTTGTCGGTTTTGGTAAACTCCTGAGCAGTAGCGCCTGTTGGAGTCTTCGGATCATGAAGGATTACTTTTACCTCCAGACGTGTCGGACTCTCACAGGTTCCCTCTTTTAAAGAACCATAATAGTCTTTGTTGTGTTCCAAAACTGTTGTCGGATCTACTTTGTTACCTCCTGTGACAGCGTCATACCAAGTCACTCCTGTTTCATTTGTCATTAAATCCCCTGCTGTTTTATTATCCGTTTTACAGAATTCCTGTGTGGCAGGTCCTGTTGGAGTCTTGGGATCACTGATCGTTACCGTTACTCCCAATCGTGTTGAACTCTCACAGGTTCCTACTTTTAGTGAACCATAATAAACCTTATTATTTTCTAAAGCAGTTGTGGAAGCAAGAACATTTCCCGCTGTGGCTGCATCGTACCATGTTACATTTGATTCTGTTGTTACTAAATCAAATAGCTTTTTATTATCATTTTTACAGAAAGTCTGGTTTGCAGTTCCCGTTGGCGTTTGTGAAGCAGCTACCGTAACAGTGGCCGTATCTGTAAAAGTACAACCGTGTAACGTGGTAACTTCAACTCTATATAAACCGCTATTTACTGGGGTTACGTTATTAATTTGTATCTGATTGGTATTCAAAAATGTTCCGTTCGGCAGAGTCCATTTAACAGACGAAACAGGACCTATATTAGTTATATTAAGTGAGAGATTTTCTCCTACACAATAGGCTGTAATACCCGATATTAAACTTGAAGAGGATAGATTTAGATCAAATTTCTCCTCCAGCTCAAAACAAGTACTTTTAACTTTTACCCAATACCTTCCGGCCGAAAGTCCCGTAAATACAGAACTCGTTTGTCCCGTAGCAGGATAAGTGACATCTGTATCTTTTTTAAGAAAATACATAGCCGCACTATCTAAATTATCCACTTTTACAGAAAGTGTACCGGTTGTATTACCAGAACAAATAGCTCCTCCGCTATTATTCATATCAAAAACCGGAAAAACACTTGTAGACATTACAGACCCTGTTGTGGTGCCGGGCCACATATTATTAGGAAGTAAATAACCTGAATTAACTAGTTTACTATTATCTAGAATCCCTATTTCGTAGGTCCCGGCAGGTTGCGGACCAAAAACAAAATCAAAAATTCCTGCTCTTAGATAAGAGCTCGTCCAAGGAAAATTATTGTTTTTAGGATCAAAATTTGCTAATGCACTACTAGGTCCAGAAACGATTCCTACATTGATCCTATTGTCATAAAAAGTAGTGCTTTCTGCGTTAGCGGTACCAGAAACGGTGACTTTAGCTGTTTTTACATGGCGATCACAAACAGTAGAAGAAGGTGAACTGCTAACCGACGTTAATTCGATCTTGGTGAAATAACTGTCCAGCACTACATCGAATACTTCATTAAAACAACCCGAATCCTTAATTCTGATTTTGTAGTTACCGGGTGTTAAATCATTTCCTAATCCAAATCTATAGGGAATCTGAAGGATATTCGTTCTAAGCGGAACCACGGTCAGTGCTGAAGGCCCACTTTCAAGACTGAAAGTCACTGGTCCTATTAGTCCTTTATTACTATTATCTGGAACAGGTATATCAACTACTAATTCTGATTTATTAAAATTATTTCCACTTGCACCTCTATAAAATCTTACCAGACTTCTAAAATCGACAGTACCCGGAGTAAAATATCCTGACTCGAAAACTACCGATTTTCCAACATTGCTAAATCTAAATCTATTTGGATTCGTTGTCGTATTACGAAAACTATATGAAGGTACTTCTAATCCTGACTTATCCATTAATTTAAAAGAATAGGACTTATCGTCTATGTCTTGTAAATAACTAATTTCAGAACTTCCCACAGTAGACGTATACGTTTTTTTTACACCTGTAACGTTACTGGTTACTTCTAAAGTATACGGCGAACATCCACCACTAGCAGAGGCAACTACCAAAACCTTTCCTGTAGAGGGACAGTTTGTTATATATGCCGGATCATCAGAAAAAACAATATCTCCCCTAGTTAACGCCGAGGTTATACCAACCGAAGATGTGCTAAAATCTAGAGATACTGTTTTTGAAAGCCCACAAATTGTCCCGGTTAAACGAACCAATCCCCATTTAGAACGGTCAGTGGGTAGCTCAAAACGATCAGTCTTACTATTTAAGTCAGTAGTATATTTTAAATTATCATAAACAGTCCAGCCTCCTGTAGCATTTTGAATCTCCAGTTTATAAACAAAATCTTCGTTGGCTCCTATATATCTGGGACTGGCTAAAACACTAAAAGAACCAAACGCCTGAGCCACATCAATGGAAGCTTTCTTTATACCGGAACACCAATCACCGGGAGTATTATACACCAAATCTACTTTATTATTATTCAAAAACGTTGGAACTGATATATTACTAGCTGTCAATACGGTATTTGCAGTCACAGAAATCGTTTGTCCGGTAGTAAAAGTTATACCACATTTATCTACCGCTCTTGCCGTATAAGTTCCTGCCGGAACATTCGTAAAATTATAATAACTACTGTTTGCTTTGGTTTGTACTACACTGCCGTCTGAAGTTTTTAATAAACTCACAACATAAGGCCATGTTCCTCCTCTCATAGTTACAACTACTTCTCCTCCCGGATCAGCTCCGTTTCCGCAATAGGTAAATCTAGAAGCGGTAAGACTGACGATAGTAGGCGAAATCCCTGAATTCGTATTTACTACAGTTATGGTTTGAGGCGCCTTAATAAAGGTATTGCCGTCAAAATAGCCGTAATAATAGTCACCCGGTTCCAAATCTATAAAAAGACCGTTATTAGTATTACTGGTTTGAATACCTTTTAAGTTTGCAGGTGTTTTTTCTATAGCATAGTAAACTGTAGTGGGAACATTCGTAACTGTCACCTGAATTTTTCCATCTGCCGCACAACTGGCTGCAGTTTGACTAGCCGAAATACTTACCTGTTGGGCATGTGTGGTCAAATGGCATAAAAAAAGAATTGCTAAAAATAGTCTAAATAATTTCATCTGGTTTGATTTTGTATTACATTCAGGTTAAAATCACTGGCATGACCAAACAGTATATAATTCTCTCAAGGTATACCAGAAGTATACCCATAAATTCTCCATAAGCTGAGTGCCACAAAAGTGATATTATTCCTTCAAAATTTTGCGCAATATTAAGGCATTAGACCTTCTTGTACTTTGTTATTGTAATAAGTGGTATATCGATGTAATAAGTGGTCGTTTTAGCGACATAAGTGGTAATTAAAAGCCTCTTATTTAACATAAGGCGCCTAAAAAGTATATCGACAAAACCTTTAAAGCACTATTTTTTTACAAAGGATACTCCTCAATAAAACCATCGTCTTCTAATTATCTAATCATCCTGTTTGTTACAGCCCATTTAACACATAGAGATAGAGATCATATACGATCAAGTAATCCGAATATAACCTTCGATTTCAAATAATAAATACCTAACTAATGCACCCAGCTGCGGGCTATGCTGAAATAACAGAAGGTCTAAAAGAAATAAACCCGACAGGTTTAGAACTGTCGGGTTTAGAAAAAAAAGATGATTTCTTTTTTAATTTTTAACATAGAGGTATCCGCTTTTTTCATTCATGGTACCATCTGCTTCATAACGAAGAATGTAAAAATAAGTTCCGGTTGGTACTTCGTGTTGTTTCTCGATTGTAACTCTCGCTTCTGAAATTCCTCTGAAAACATTACCATTGCTTCCATAATTATTGGTTTTGAAAATCTGCCCCCTTTCTGAGTTAAAAATTTCCAGCGAATTATTAGGATATTGGTCCAAACCATCTATTCTAAGATAATCGTTTAAATCATCACCGTTAGGAGAAATCGAATTGTACACAATTACATCTTTAACTTTAATCGATGCTTCTGCTCTATTATTTGTCTCATTACTATTTATGGAATCTGAAGCTTTTAAATATGCTATATCCAGATAATCACCTGATCCTTTAACTTTTGCTGTACCCTTCAAAGTCTGACTTTCTCTTGATTGCAAAATAGAATTGACTTGTATAGTTTTGGTCGAAGTTCCTTCCAAGACATTGCTTATAGGCATGAATCCTGAGCATTGAGACATTCTTGACAAACCCACTACATAGGTTCCAGCCTCTTGTGCCGGATAACTAAGTTCAAAAGTACCTTCTTTTAAAGCATTGATATAAAGAGTTAAAGGATAAGTCATAGGAGGATTCGGAATAATAGCCCCTCCTCCTTGAGGTCCTGAAATTGTATTCACAAATATACGTGGATTGCTATAACCTAAAAAACTAGGCTTATTTACACTTCCGACCCCTGAAACCTTCACTGTTACTTTTTTTTCATAAAGATCGTAAACAGTTGTGGAAGGCACCACCGAAAAGGATGTCAATTCGATATTGGTAAAGTAACTATCCAATACCACCTCATATACTTCATTAAAACATTCCTCATCTCTCACTCTGACTTTATAGTTACCGGGGATAAGATCATTTCCTAACCCATAATTACTACTCCCAAAATCAGTCACAGTTAGTGCCGAAGGACCACTTTCCAGACTAACGACCGGATTTCCTACAAAACCATCGAACCAAGTTGTCTTTCGATTATTAATCGTAAGACTTAAGGCCGATTTATTAAAATGTTCACCACTTGTACCCGAATTTAGTTGTACCCAATTTCTATCAGTAGTTTTGGGTTTAGGAGTAAAATAAGCCGAGTTAATAAAAATGGTCTCCCTACTGCCTGCACTCCCTGTTGTTAAAGGTTTTCTAACAGATGTAGTAGAATTCCAAAAATAATACGAGGTCACTTCTGTTCCTCTGCTATCTGTTATTTTAAAACGATAGGTATTCCCTATATCCAATAAAACTCTATCGCCGCCTAACAACAGATTGGTTGTCTTAACATTTGTAGCCGTATTTGTTATTTCTACAGTATAAGCAGGACAGCCGTCATTAAGACTAACTCGTGCAGAAACTTTGCCTGTTGCATTACAACTTGTATTTACTGGGTTATCTTCAATCCAAATCGTTGCACCGCCTAATGGTTTAGGTTTACCATAATCCGCCGAAACCGCATAATTTTTTGTCAACTTTTTTGAAAACCCACAATAGTTTATAGTAAGATGAATCAGCCCCCATTTAGAAGGATCGGCAGGCAGTGAAAAACTTTCTGAAATCTGAGCATACGTTAAATTATTATGTACAATCCATGTGCTGCCATTCTGGATTTCCAGTTTGTAAATTGCATCTCTTTCGGTTCCCCCTCCAAAAAGTCTTGGAGTAGGAGAAATTATAACATTAGTAATAACAGACAATCCACTGTTAAGAGAAGCACTTTTTATACCGGAACATATATCTCCAGGCGTATTATAAACTAACGTTACACCACTATTAACAAGAGAATTTTCAGTTACCCGTATGTCCGCCACTGTGAATGGTACATTAGCCGCAAGAGTAACTGTGGAAGTACTTGTAACTGTTTTACCACATGCATCCCTGTATCTGGCTCTGTAAGTTCCCGGATTTACGTTGTCAAACTCCACCGAAGACCCAAAAAGTGATGCAGAAGACCCTGTTTTAGTTTGCACTACACTATTATTTGCAGTGTTAAGCAGGCTTATAAGAGCACTTCCATTTCCTCCAGAATAATTTACCCTTATTTTTCCGAAAGGATTAGCACCGTAATAGGTATAATTGACAGGCGATAGACTAGTAATAGCAGGCGAAACCGTAGAGTAATTTTTCCCTACAGTTATAGTAGCAACTGCCTTAATAAGCGTAACACCAATATAGTACCCATACTCATAAACTCCTGATTCGAGATTGATGATCGTTGGATTGGCATTAGTAATAATAGTTCCCGCAGGTAATTTTACTACAGCATACAAACTAGGCTTTACTACATTAGAAACAGAAACAGTAATGCTCCCGTTGCCAGGACAAGTTTCCACTGTAGAACTAGCACTAATAGTTACCTGTTGGGCATGTACGGCAAAATGGCATAAAAAAAGAATGATAAAAAATAGTCTAATTAATTTCATCTGGTTTGGTTTTGTATTACATCCAGGTTAAAATCACTGGCATGACCAAACAGTATATAATTCTCTCAAGGTATACCAGAAGTATACCCATAAATTCTCTATAAGCTGAGTGCCACAAAAGTGATATTATTCCTTCAAAATTTTGCGCAATATTAAGGCATTAGACCTTCTTGTACTTTGTTATTGTAATAAGTGGTATATCGATGTAATAAGTGGTCGTTTTAGCGACATAAGTGGTTCGCTTTTTTTTTAACTTGGAGTTTAAAATGTTACCCATCTTCAAATTATGCAATTAACCCCTTAGATAATTTAACCATTGCTTACGGTTTCAACTGGAGGAACACAATGCAAAATACCTAACTAATGCACCTCGCAGTTAAATCTATGGGCTACGCTGAAATAACAGAAGATCCAAAAGGTCTAAAAAAACAATACCACTAAAATAAAAGCATACTCTTCAAATTAGCCAATCATCCTTTTTATTACAACCCATTTAACACATAGAAATAGAGATTCTATGTAATCAAATAATCTGAATATAACCTGCGGTTTCAACCGCAGGAACGCAATACAAAATACCTAACTAATGTACCCCCGCAATTGAAACTGCGGGCTATGCTGAAACCTGAAAATTGTACAAAAAGTAAACCCGACAGGATTTTAAACCTGTCGGGTTAGAAAACAATGCCACCAATATAAAAGCATCCTCTTCAAATTATATAATTAGTTTTCAGCAAATCCTACAACTATAAATTCACTTCTTCTGTTCACAGCGTGTTCTTCCTCAGTGCAGAGAACTCCATCAACACATTTGTTAAGGATTTTTTCTTCTCCATATCCTTTACCTGATACTCTGCGGGGATCTATACCTCCCATATTTACTAACCAATTTACTGTAGCCCTGGCTCTTAAATCAGAAAGTTTGAGGTTAAAACTTTTAGTATAGCGACTGTCTGAATGGGCTCTTACTTCTATCCTGATATCAGGTCTTAGCTTCATTAATTCTGATATTTTTGCAAGCTCTACCTCCGCATCTTTTCTGATAGAAGATTTACCAAAATCAAAATAGATGTTGGCAATGTTAAGCACTTTGGCTAAATCGAGCCCTGGTTCTATTTTTCGAATCTTTTTCTCCAGAAATAATGTGTGAGGTTCTTTCTCTAAAACATCAGCTATGAAAATACTTTTCTCAATCGTTTCGTAATTTTCCTTCTCTGCCCTTATAAAATACACTTTTCCAACTTGTAGCTTATCAAAATGGTAAGTTCCTGAGCCATTGGAAATTCCTTTTTCTACCAAATTCATCTTTTCATCAAACAAAGAAACTTCAACGTCTGCGATAGGCTGATTGGTTTCTTTATCAACGATCAGGCCATCCCAATTTTTATAAATTTCGCGACTCAAAGGTTTATTTTCGATAAACTTATAAATATCATCAAACCCTTCTCCGCCCTCTCTGTTGGAAGAGAAAAAACCTCTTTTAGTTTTTAAATTAATACTATAGCTGAAATCATCAAACGGAGTGTTTATCGGTTCTCCCACATTTTCGGGTTTTGAAATAGTTCCATGCTCGTTAATCTGAGCTACGAAAACATCTAAACCTCCCAATCCTAATTGTCCGTCAGAAGCGAAGAACAATTCGTTATTTTCTGAGACAAACGGAAAAGTTTCACGTCCTTCTGTATTAACATTGGATCCCAGATTCTCGGGTTTTCCATAACTACCATCTTCGTTAATAGCAACTTTAAACAAATCAGACTGTCCAATGGTACCCGGCATATTTGAAGAAAAATATAGTGTTTTTTCATCAGGACTTAAGGCCGGATGGGCAACGCTATAGGTGTTACTATTAAACGGAAGTTCGGTAATATTACTCCAGTCCTTCCCATTGTGGCTTGCTTTGTATAGTTTAAGAAGGATGCCATTATCACTGTTTTTTCCTGTTTTTCCTTTATTGTAATTGTTTCTGGTAAAATACACCGTTTTACCGTCTTTGGTGAATACGGGAGAAGATTCATTGAATTTCGAACTCAGCCTCTTTGAAAGTAATTCCGGCATCTCAAAATTTCCCTCCTCATTTACTTTAGACACCAGTAAACTTCCATAGCCCTGATTGTTCCATTTGTTTGACCGTTCCTCTTGTCTGTTTTTGGGTCTCGAAGAGGTAAAAACAAAATCAGTGTTAAAAAATGTTCCTCCATAATCAGAGTACGGACCGTTAATATTTAAAGGGTTTATGGTGTATCGACCTGAATTATTTTTAATCTTTTCTAAATAATTTTTATTCTCTGTATATAACTTTGCCCTATGTTCTTTTTGCGATTTTAAAGAAAACAACTCCAAGTATTCATTACCTTTTATGGGGTCTCCGACAGACTTTAAAGTCTGCGAATACCTGTAATAGTATTCGGGATCTACAAAATGATCTGAATATGCAATAGCTTCTAATTTAAAGAGTTCGGTGTACCACTTGTTAGCCTCTGATAGTTCTCCGTTAAAATAATAGGAGTTCCCTAATCTTTGAAATAGATCTATCGATTTAAAGCCTCTCTCAGCTATTTTTTTATAAATTTCTATCGCATCTATATAAGCAAGGTTATTATATTTTTCATCTGCCTTTTTTATTTTTCCTCCCTGCGAAAAAGCCACGCAAGTGGTCATTAAAAGCGATAAAAGTGATATTTGTATTTTCATAATACTAGTTTTAAAAAAATCTTGGTGAATAAACTTTATTTATCTTTTTTGAAAGCTCAAAACGAAGAAAAATTTCATGTGAGCCTGAATTATAATTCCCTAAGTTGGTCGTATCAGCATCGTAAGCATAACCGGCAAAAAGTCCGTTTGTAATTTGAAATCCAACTAATGCACTACAAGCAGCACTCCATCTGTAGGCTACTCCCAGAGTTAGTTTTTCGTAAATCAGAAAATTACCGGATACATTGACCTGTAGTGCATTACCTGCAGTAAAATCTGTTAGAAGCGCCGGTTTAAATTTGATATCCTGCGACAGATCAAAAACATGACCAGCCATAAAATAATAGTGAATTCTTCGTTGTACTTGCGACGTTGTATTACCACTGTTATTGTAGGTTTCTAGAAGTCTTGGTGCTGATATTCCAATATAGGTCTGTTCAGACTGAAGGTACAGGCCGACTCCAATATTGGGCGCAAAATCATTATTAATATTGTACTGGAAATTAGGATCACCGGGGTTATATTGATTTAGTTTTGTATAATCTACATTCAGTACATCGGCAGATCCCTTAAGTCCAAAGAATAATCTGTAGTTGTAATTCAACCTGATATTATAAGACATGTCGGCCGAAATAGACGTTTCGTTAGATGGCCCGATTTTATGACTAAGTACTGACAGCCCCAAACCAACATTATCTGATACGGGCGCACTCGCTGCAAATGTTATTGTTTTTGGAGCACCCTCAAGCCCTAACCATTGGGTCCTGTGTAGACCCATGATACTTACTACATCTCTACTCCCCGAATAAGCGGGATTGATCACTGCTGTATTATACATATACTGCGTATACTGAGAATCTTGCTGAGCTACAACACTCTGCACACCCAATAAAAAACTTAATAGTAAAATAATTAAACTCTTTTTCATTTTCATTTAGATTAAAAATAGTATGATTAGTAATTCTTCTAATGAAGGTATCCTTGTGATAGCGGTAATAATTCAATAACAACTATTTCCTAAAAAACCATCATTGAAAAAGAGCAATAATTGATACAAATTCAATAGATCACCCACTTTCTTTAGAATTATGGCAAAAGTAGTTCAGCTCCATTTATATCTTCATCAACTTGTAATAACTGGTTGAACTATGAAATAACTGGTCGTTTTACGGTCATAACTGATATAATTGGTAGAGATTTGAGTTCTGAATTAACGTTTATCAGTTTCGAAATTTTAATTGTAAAAAAAGCAAACCCTACAGGTATTAAAAATCTGTAGGGTTTGGAAACGTTTTTAGATCAGGTTCAAAAGTTGTGGAGTAATAGAACTAGTATCCTCTTTACCGTAAAGCACTTTAGGAATGTAAGTTTCAGGGCAATATGGTTCATTATCTTAATGTATAGTGCGTTGCATCATTTTTATGCTTTTTGGCTTTCAGCCCTTTTTAAACATTTCACTTATTAATAGGAGAAAGAAAAAATAATTATAAAATAAGCCGTAATAAAATGATCTCTTATTTGCAATAAAGTCTAAAAAAGAGGAGATAAAATCGTTAATAAACGGAATAACTCCCATCTGCCCACAACAATTTTTATTGATCCACGCTTTTATAATGTAGAATTGATAAACATTGCTTGTGGTTTCAACCACAGGAATACAATATCTGAAATCTAATCCCATATTTGTAATTGCGGAGTATATTGAAGTTTGATAAAATTGTAAAAATTTCAAACCCGATTAGAAACGGAAACACCAATTTAAAAGTGCCACTTCTCAAATAATCGAATCATCTAATTAAAAAAATCATTCAGAAGCATTGAATTCAAAATAATAAAGCGGCACCGTTATGACAACTCTAGTACCACATGGCACACCATCTTTTTCGAGGTCGATAATTTCTAATGTATGGCTCTTTTTTCTAAGTTTGCTTAAGATTCTGAATCTCTCCTGAATAATTAATGAAGCCAGCGGTTTATGATGGTGTTCATGATCACTAGCTGATTTGCTTCTGCCTACTCCATTGTCTTCAATAATGATTTTTAAACTGCTGTCCTGACGATAAATTTCGATAAGCAGTTCTTTTCTGTTCTTGCTGGCATGTAACCCGTGCATAATTGCATTTTCAATGATTGTCTGTACGACCATCACCGGAATTTCGATTCTTTCTAAATCGAGAGTTTCTTCTATTTTATAGGTAACAAACAATTCATTATTGCTTCTGAGTTGTTCAAAATCCAGATAGGTTTTAATATATTTAATTTCCTCGTCTAAAGAAGTAATTTTATCTCTGGTGACTTCTAATGTAGAACGCAACAATTGAGAAAACTTACTTAAAAACAAATTGGCCTCCTCTACCCCTTTTGTAAACAATATACCCTGCAGATTGTTTAATGCATTAAACAAAAAGTGAGGTTTCATTTGGTTTTTCAGTGATTTGAGCTCCAGGGTAATCAATTCTAATTTTAATTTATTTCTTTGATTTATTTTTCTTTTAAAATAGCGTAGAAAATAAAAAACCATCGTGAGATACATGGCAATTACAGCTATAAAAAAGGAATTGGTTTCCCAAAAATACGGTTCAACTTTAAAACTGACTTTTTCAAATGTTTTTTGGTTCGGGTCCCGTAAATTTCGGGCACAGACTTCAAAAATATAATCTCCATGAGACAAATCATTAAAAAGCACGTTTCGATTTTGCAATAGATTCCACGACGTCTTATCATAGTTTTCATTTTTTACTAATCGATAAAAAAGTTCAAAGCAATCTTTATTATCAAATGTGCGAAAAGAAGTCCTGATCATAACATTACCGGACTTGCCCTGCTTTATCATTTTTTCTTTTGTGTTCATAATTGACTTTTCACCCACAAAAAAATCAACAATCTGAACCTGACCCGAAGCGTTTTTGTCCAAATAACTATTTTTAATAACCGAAATACCATTGTCGGTAATCACAATAAACTTATACTTTAGAAAAACAATATCCAAAATGCGGCCTCGCAATACTCCTTCGTCAAAATTTATCTTATTAAAAAAGTGCCATTTATTATTTTGCAGTTTGTAAACCGTAATGTCGTTATAGGTAGCCAAATATACTTTATCATCTTTGTATTTAATAAAATAACAATTGTCCTTAAGGCTTATCTTTTGCTTAACTTTTAAATTGTTATCCAGAAAATAGACCATTCGGTTACCGGTACTTACAATTACACCCTCTTTTGTTTTTCGGATAAAACTGGCTTGTTTTATGCTCGTATTTTTGTTTTTCGCTTTGGTACTAAAATTATAGGAAGCAACCATTTCTTCGTTACCAACCACAGCTAAATTATGATTCAGACAAAAATGTTTGAAACGTATGTCGGTAAAATCAAATGTAATTTTGTCGTTGTGCTCACTCTCTATAAAATTCTCCTTAATGGCAAATAAGTTGCTGTCATCATCTACAAATGTTTGCTCTAAATTGAGTTTGGCATGAATTTTCACAAAACTAAAATGATCACCCGAAGTATCATAAAAATACTTGCCTTTGTCGCTGATCAGACAAATTTTATCTCCCGAACTAAACAAATTAAAGAGCTTCTCTTCGAACTTCCGGATAATTTTCACTTCATAATTTGTGATATCCATCACTCCAAATAAATTAGAATTAGCGATAAAGTAGAGTTTATTGTCTTCTAAACGGCTTTTTTTAATAAAAATATCATTGGAACCAAACAGGCTGTAATTTACCTTGTTCATAATTTCGAGACCGCTGTATTTGACAAAATACAATCTGTTTTTATCATCAATCAACCAAAAATTCTTGCCCGAATCAATAAAAACAGATTTAAATTCTTTACCATTGAGATGGATTAAATTGCCAACATTTGTAAATCCTGAACCACTCTTGTTTTGAATAGCACCTGCAGCTGAATGTTGTTTCAGCGTATCTTTAGCAGTATAAAAAGGAGCTATTTGTTTTAGATTGTCAATGAGATAATCCATTTTATTATAATAGAAATTGTAAAGTTGTTTCTGGCTGCTTGAATCTACTTTTGCAGATTGGGTAAATAAGCCAAAACGACGCAAATCAATATTATTCGCATTGACTTTGTAAAAAGGTTCTAACCTGAACTTGTTTCCTGATTCTATAACAAAATGTCTCTTAAAAAAACGATCGTAACCGTAATACGTATCCGTTTTCTTATCATATTTGTGAATTTCAATATCTTTCTTTTTGGGTTTATAGGGTATAAAAGAGTTACCGGGAGTGAGCACATAACATTCTCCATTGGTTACCGAACTGAAGTAGATGCTTCCTTTTTTCTCAAAACAAAAAAAAAGCCCCGGAATTTTTCTGGCAGCTTTAATGTAATAAACCTGATGGCCTTTTATATAATTAAGTCCATAATAATAATCGCAAACCCAGATTCTGTTTTTTGAATCGATTCGGGAATACATTATATCATTCGAGTTTAAACCATTCTCAATCGAAAAATTTTTAAAAGTACTCCCATTAAACCGGGTCATTCCATTGTTTGTCGCAATCCAAATATTATGTTGCAAACCTTCACTCACGCTATAAACATAATCAGATTTCAGTCCGTTTCGCGAATCCATAATCACAAAATGATTGCGAAACTGCGCCTGAACACTCGTAGAAATTAATAAAATTAAAACGATTAAAAATTGTTTCATGTTACTTTTTTTTTTGTAATATTATAAAATCAAAAAAAACTGATTAAAAAAATAATTTGTTATAAAGATATGATATCTAAAATCAATGCCATACTAGTTGACGATGATTTTCAAAATCTGGAATTATTAAAATATTTCCTGACTAAATTCTGTCCCTTAATTAATATTATTGGTGAAGCCAGTAATGTCGAAGATTCTATAAAATTAATCAATAAGTTATCTCCTCAGGTAGTATATCTGGACATACAACTGCATGAAAAAAACGCTTTTGAAATTTTAGACCGCATCGATTTTTCAGAAATTGAAATCATATTTGTCACAGCTTATAATGATTATGCGTTAAAAGCCTTTAAATACAATGCTATTGATTATATCATAAAACCGATCATTATTGATGACATTGTACTCGCGACCAATAAGGTCATCATGAAACTGAATGAAAAAGAACAATTTAATCATTTTTTAAAACAGGAACCTGAACCTGTTCATGAAGTGGTAACATTGCCATCAAAATCTGAATCTTTAGTACACCCCTCCACTTCTGATCTAGCCAGCAATGAACATTTGACCATTAACTCATTAGACAAAATGGTCATTATGAGAAAAGAAGATATCCTGTTTTGCAAATCAGACGGGAGGTATACCACTTTTTTCCTCGATAATAATATAGAACATGTTTCAAGTAAAAACATTGGTGAATATAATGCAATGCTCGACAAGACTATTTTTTTTAGAATTCACCACTCTTATATTGTTAATGTAAATCATATTGCAAAAATTAATAAAAAACAGGGCTACTACTGTGAAATGTCTAATGGAGCAAAACTTCCTATCGCGAGAAGAAGACTTGATAACTTAAAAAGCATACTTCAGATCTGATTTTTGTTTGCCTGCTTTTGTCATAATTAAAAAAACAACCTTTTAGAACTTAATCATACAGGTTGAGGCAATGTTACGCACCTGTTGCTTTATTCTGCGGCATTACCTCATTTATCCTGTACAATTTTTTGTCAATTTATCTTTTAGAACAATAAAAGAAATATCAAACTGGCTAAAGACTTCGCAAAAAAATTCTTCCAAAAACACTTTTACAATTCAAAATTTCACAAAAAACCAACTAAATTATCTTAAAAAAATATTTCATTTTTTAATGACTGTCTATTCAATTATTTAAATAAACGGCTTCTTCTTCAATTCTTTAAACCAGTTTGATAAGACTTCTTATTTTTCTGATTACAAATCTAAGATGATGATTTGAAATATGCAGTCAACTTTCAATAACTGCACCATCTGTGAAATAACTGGTCGTTTTAATGACAAATCTGGAATATTGTCTCACTAGAAAGTATGTAGAAAAATATAAAAATCTGCAAAAGAATATTGGACATAAGCAAATTTAGTACGCATTGAGATAAAGCCACAGATTAAAAAGATAACCACAAAACGAAAAAAAACGCTCAAATCAGCGAGAAAACTAAACTTTACAACCCTCAAATTTAACTTGCCGCCAAAATTTATAAAACAAAAAAAGAGGGGATTTACTCCCCTCTCAAAAATGGTTAAATGTTAATAGTTACTTTGGTTTACTGGTTAAATTATTTTAATCTTAAAACTAAATCCCATGATATAGTTCTTTTATGCTTATGGCTGAATGCTTCAAATGTGTTTCTTATCCTATTAATTCATCGCAGTCGAACAAACCAAAATACATACTACTAACCTTACAAATATAATCCAATTGCAACTAGCTGCCTAAAATTTTAAGAATTTAGACCATCCTTGTAATAACTGGATGCATTGAGGTAATATCTGGTAAAACAAACTTTAATTATATCCCTATCACGAACATACAAATCTCAAAAAAAAAGACATTATGCGCTTACTGCATAATGTCTTTTTGTAGAGGCTAACAAACCTATTTTTTAAAACTTTGTTTATTCTAACCGAATAAAGCCATTCCATCCTGCATTCTACCTATTAATCCAATGCAAAGTATAAAGCAAAATAAAGCAACTACTAATCCAATAAAACCAAAGACCATCAGCAACCTTCGCATAGAAATAGGAGCAAAATGGTGTTGCTCTTCTTTTGATGTATATTGCCAGATATTTTTTAAATTTTTATAAATCACAATTCCAACAAGACCTATAGTGGCAAAAATAACGGCCGTACTAATAGTCAATACCTGAAAAAACAGTTGATTATCATGAATGAAAACATCACTCAATGTAACTAAGCTAAGCACAAAGAAACCTATTATAGCGATACTTGTTGAAACCCTGAAGAATGTAAACATTTAATACTGGTATTAAGTTAAATCGGAGCTTTTATGGCTTAAAACGAAAAATATAATAAGGTGGTTTTCCCTGATCGTCTGCACCGGTAAATGCAGGAGTGCTATTAAGCTGATTTACTGAAATATACATCCACCCGTTAGGACCTTTATATACATTATCCGGCCACTGCAATTTTTGAGCATCCTGTACAATAGTAGTCAATTTACCCGTAGCATCCAATTTTGTTATGGCATGTTCCTGAAGATTAGTAAAATAATGATTTCCTTCTTCATCTGTCAACGCTCCATCGCTAAAAGGTTTGTTGCCCGCTTTTTTTATGGCGCTGCTAATTTCGGCATCACTTTTTCCTTCTCTAAATAATCTGGCAGGTACATTATACCACGAAGTTCCGTTCATTGCTCCAAAAAAGATTGTCTCTCTGTCATGCGAAAGTGTAATGGGATCAATGGCAACGCGGGCGGGTTTCCCTCCAAAATAAGTCACTTTACCGTCAATAATCATGTCTTTATCTTCTGCCTGTAAAGAAGCATGTCCGCTAAAGCGACGTGCTTTTTTGGATTTTAGATTCAATACGATGATTCCCGGATTGGCAATATCCGCCAGATAAGCAAAACCATTTTTTTCGTCGATGGCAACATCTTGTGTAAAAGTACCTTTTGGAGCTATTGTTTGAGGCAATTCGATCTTTTGCACTACCTTATTTTTACTAATATCAAAAGCCCAAAGTCTGGATTTTCCAAGTTCAAGTCCCATATCTGTTACCCAAAGTTGATTGTTTTTATCAAAGATTAATCCCAACATTGCATCAAATTTGGCATCGCTTGGTTTTGCACCATTCTTTTGATAAGAAACAGAAGGATACGGAACAGCCTTTCCGTTCACAATCTCAACCAATTGCGTTTTTTGATTGCCCAGTGGATGTATGGTTGCAAAGATCCTGCCTTCGGCCGATACAGCCACATCACCCGGACGTATGTCCATAGCGGCAACCACCTCAAGAGCAGTAGCTGTTTTGTTTGTGTTTCCAAAATAACTGGCAGTACCTTCTATCCAGTCTTTACGTGGCGGAGCAAAAAAATCTATATCTAAAGTACCGTCTTCCAAACACTCAAACTGATGAGGAATATTCCCCGGAATAATCAATACCTCACCCGCACTAACAACATAATCTTTGCCTTGCATGCTCACTTTTACACTTCCTTTTGTAATATAAGTCGTTTGTTCGTTTGGATGCTGATGCAAAGGTACTTTTGCCCCCTTGTCCATCTTAAACAGCGCCAGCATGCCCTGTTCTCCATACACATATTTGCGTTGTAATTTATCGCCTAGTTGCTCCCATCCCAAATTATCAAATTTTAGATGCTGAATTTCTTTCGTTTGCTGTGCTGTCATAGCAGTAGCGAGCAAGATCATTGCAGAAATTGCTAATTTTAATTTTGTCATGTTTGTTGAATTTTAAATAATAAAGCGGTTTATACCGGCACTCTTTTAGTAAGAGCTTTTAACACCGTCTTGCTTTGTCCAGGGTTTGTTAAAAACTTTATTCTGCTGGGGCAAAATAACCTCATAACCCGGTTTTTCGTCTATGCTGACTTTTATAGTTACTGTCCCTAATTTTCCGGAAATCAGATGTCCGCCATATTTGTGGTCTCTGGAAATAAAATGAAAATGAAACGGAGATAAATCTATGGCCGAGAAATATGGAGGATTGTAAAAACCAACCATAGTCCCCGAGATATGTTCTCTTGGATACAAAGGTCTTGTTTTCATGAGTTCCGCCAATCCGGTAGTATCATTTTCATCTAGACGCCTGGCGCCACCTACTGTAATGGTTTCAAATTCACATTCTATACGAACGGCATAAGGTTTATTAGTAGAAGGAAGTCTTTTTATCACCTCATTCTGCAGTTCTTCGATATCTTTTATATGGGTAAGTTCAAACTGCATATCAGCTTTAAAGAAAGCAACTGAACCAAATGGTATTCTACGGCTGTTTGTAGCAACCCCAACCTCTCCGGAAGCATCTACCCGATAAAAAATACCATCCAGTGCAATCATTTCACCATCTAAATAATTGTAAGTACCAATTCCGAAATTTCCTTTTTTGGCAAGTTCTCCAATCGTAAGTTCACCCGAATAAACACCATTACGCATCGCATCCATTACAGAGTAATGAAAAAGAGGCTTTTCCTCCTTAACTTGCGCTTTTACAGGTATAAAACCTAATGCTGCAATAAAAAAAACTGCCAATCCGGTACTATTATTTCTCATGGTTTTACGTATTACATTACTTTGTTTCTTCATTACAATAGCAAAGATATTCCTAAATAAAGTAAGACAAATTGTACATGTAAACATTTTTCCTGTACAATTTTATCACCAGCTCTAAAAGTTAATCACCATTATCCGTTAGTTGTAATAATGTTTAATATCAAAATAGAATTAGAATCACGAGGCATTTTAAAATTAATTGTCTCAACGGGTTAATATAATACAGGTTTACGATAATAAACCAGCATTCAAACCCTGAGAAAGCAGTGATATTTGTTATTCTATACTTCTAAAACTATGATAAAATTAATTCCTGTCAGATTTCAAAAATCTTACTGTTCTGCAAGCTGTTTTTTAGCACTCATCGGATGCAAACCCACTCATCAGAATCTTGTCCAACACAATTATATCGTCGGAGAAAGAAACAAAGGCGATTTGTTTTACAATTCATTATTGGATGTTTCCATCGACATCCCGGAAAATGTGAATTATGAAGATCTTTCTAAACTTAATAAAAGTACACTACGAAAAAGTATTGGGGATTTTAAAGATATTTCTGCTGCAAAGGCAATACTTAGTTACAAAACAAATCAAAATTTAGAAAGCTACTATTTCTTTGAAAAGATTGAAAAACCAATTGATACAATTACTCATGAAAAACTGGTTCGAAATGACAGTATCAATGGCATTATTATTTTTGAAAAACAAAAAGGAGCAAAAAAAGTCATTTCACTTACGCGAATGCCCGTGAATACGAATCATTTGGAAAAGGCTAACGAAAATATCCGAAGGGTTCATCTAGACAGTACCTCTTTGAATAAACTGTCTTATATGCATCTTTTTAATTATTATACCTATGAACCTCATAAAAATTACCTGCAGGGAAGAGATAAAATAAAGCTGGCTCCTATAAAAGATCCAAAAAAAATAATGTTCAAAGACCCTTTGTACTTAACGATCAATTCTTATATAGGCAACAATAAAGAATATAATTTACTGATTAAGAAATATGAAAGTGATAAGAGTAATTTTAATCACACTGTTCTAAACTCACTATCCAAAAATGAAGTCAAAAAAGAGGAAGCTGTGATTGCAGCAATTGCAGATCTCGCTAACAACAATCAGATTATTATACTCAATGAGGACCATTTTTATCCCAAACATCGATTGTTTGCTCTAAATCTCCTTGACGTCTTGAAACAAAAAGGATTCACTGTAATTTCTATGGAAACCTTTACACCTAATTATGGTACTAATACCGCTCCCATTCCAAATGCCAAAAATGGATTTTATATCAAAGACCCTTATTTTGGTCATTTCGTAAGAAAAGCAAATGCTATGGGATTTACGCTAGTCGGACATGAAAACGCCGATCAGAAAATAGATAGAGAAATAGGACAAGCCAAAAATGTCATGAAAATATTAGAGAAAGATCCAAAAGCTAAAATTTTTATTTATGTAGGTCATGGTCATCTGGAAGAAGATGGGAAAAAGCGTTTTATGGCCAATTATTTAAAAGAATACTCTCACATAGATCCCGTTACCATCAATCAGGAAACTGTTATGATGAACACAAAAGAAAAACTAATTTTACTTCCTAAAGCTGTATTTGCAAAAGATACTTTAATGAAATCAAGTGCTGATTATTTTGTAATCAATAACCTTGAAGCCAACCTGCAATCGGTTTACCCGGATAAGACTTTCAAAAAGGTTAGCCTGAAAGACCTGAGATTTTCACAATTTAAAAACGAAGAACTATTGGTTGATGTTTTCTTATTAGAGGAATATAATGCAACTAAAAACGCAGATTTATTAATTCCGCTGCAATCTACCCTACTTGTTCAAAAGGATGGTAAAATTGAAACAGATTTACCTATTGGTGAATATTATATTACCGTAAAATCAGCAAATAATGATCTGTTTCAATTTAATCGTATCGAAGTCAATTAATGGCTACAGGTTATTTCAAAAAAAATCCCGTTTTCAATTGATGAAAACGGGATTGCAAACGGTGTCTTATATTTTTAATGACTCAAATTCTCTATTTCTTTTGGGTCATGTTTGTGTTTGAATAAAATAGCAAAGGCAATCGCAATTACTAAGGCATAAGCTGCAAATGACAACCAGATATGATGCCAGTCTTTCATTAAAATTGGATTTGTAAAAATTCCGTCCGCCGAAATTGAATTACCCTGTCCTTTCACAAATTCCAGCATTTTTGAATTTGTACTCTCTGTTTGTAAAAATCCTGCCAACTCGGTAGTATTCGTGAATGATTTGGTAAAGAAACGGTCAATAGCCCAACCGGAAGTCAAGCTTCCTAAAACTGCTCCAACACCATTAGTCATCATCATGAATAATCCCTGCGCAGATGAACGTATTTTAGAATCTGTATTGCTTTCAACGAATAAAGAACCTGAGATGTTAAAGAAATCAAATGCCATTCCGTAAACGATACAAGATAAAATAATCATCCACAAACCGCCTACAGGATCTCCAAATCCAAATAATCCGAAACGAAGCACCCATGCCAGCATACTAATTAACATTACCTGTTTGATTCCAAAACGTCTTAAGAAAAATGGAATTGCCAGAATAAATAAGGTTTCAGATACCTGAGAGATCGACATGATTATAGTCGAATATTTGATCACAAAAGAATCTGCATATTTAGGGAAATGCTTGAATTCGTCTAAAAATACATCTCCGTAGGCATTCGTCAATTGTAAAGCTCCTCCTAAAAACATAGAGAATACAAAGAACAAAGCCATTTTGTAGTTTCCAAATAATTTAAAGGCCTCTAGTCCTAGAGTTTCTACCAGTGAAGCATCTTCTTTAGTCAGACGTTGTGGCTGGCATTTAGGCAATGTAAAAGCATAAAATCCAAGAATTAATGCACCAACTCCGGCGATATAAAACTGGTATTCTGTTGCTTTGCTTCCGCTTAAATTAGTGATCCACATTGCAGCAATAAAACCAATCGTTCCCCAAACACGGATAGGTGGAAAATCTTTTACAATGTTTTTATTATTGAGCTTAAGCGAAGTATACGAAATAGAATTGCTCAAAGCAATAGTAGGCATGTAACAGCACATTGCAATAAACATTACATATATAAAATTATCAGGTGTTGTAACATGTGCGATACCAAATAAAACTACGGCATAAAGAATGTGCAGGACACCATACAGTTTTTCTGCATTAATCCATCTGTCTGCAATAATTCCGGTTAAAGTGGGCATGAATAAAGAAGCAATTCCCATGGTTCCGAAAACAAGACCAAACTGGGTTCCTTCCCAATTTTTAGTTCCAAACCAATAATTTCCAATTGTTATAAGCCAGGCTCCCCAAACAAAAAATTGAAGAAAGCTCATTATAATCAACCTATTTTTAATTCCCATACGATGAAATTGTCTTTAAATAAATAAAGCGGTAAAACTACCATTAAAAATGATATCTACAAAAAATTAAACTGTTTTAACAACATCCTTTACTAATTCCAGAACTGCATCAAATTGTTCTTCCCTGTTTAAGTAAGAATTATCTATTTCTATCGCATCATCGGCAATGATTAAAGGTGAATCTTCGCGGTGTGTATCAATATAATCTCTTTCAACTACATTTTTCAAGACGTCTTCATAGGAAACGTTGTCGCCTTTTTGCTGTAATTCGTCAAAACGTCTTTGTGCACGGGTCTCGGCACTGGCAGTCATGAAAACTTTAAGCTCGGCATTAGGAAAAACTACGGTCCCAATGTCTCTTCCATCCATCACTATTGCTTTGTTTTTTCCCATTTCCTGTTGCTGCTCTACCAATTTAGAACGCACTTCAGAAACCTCGGCAACTTTACTCACAAAATTAGAAACCTCAATGGTTCTGATTTGTTTTTCCACATTTTCGCCATTAAGATACATCTCAGCAAAACCCAGATCAGCGTTGAATTTAAACTCTAACTGAATGTTTGGCAAAGCTGCTATAAGTGCTGCCTTATCAAAAAAATCTGCTGCAATAAGCTGATGCTGCATGGCAAAGTGTGCCACCGCACGGTACATTGCTCCGGTATCTACATAAACATATTCCAGCTCTTTCGCCAATTGTTTTGCCAAAGTACTCTTTCCTGTTGAGGAGAATCCATCAATTGCAATGGTAATTTTTTTCAATTTTTTTATTTTTAAATTTAAACTTATTTACTGTTCCAATCCGGTTTTAATAGTAAATACTCATCACAATATCGGATCCGGAATTATCAATTATTTTTGCCACTCTTTCAAAATATTTCTTGTTCACCATCGGGCATCCATAACTGTTGCAAATATATCCATTTTGCTCTTCATACGGAACATCAAAATAATAATGAAAAACAATATCACGATCAAATGCGTTCGAATTTGTGGTATCCAATCCATATAATTTGTAGGCCTTACCAAACTTTCCGTTATAATGCTCACCAATAGCGTATTTCCCTAATGAAGTGCTGAGCGAATTTGGAACATTACTAAATTTTAACTTACCTTTTATTTGGGTCTCTGACCCCGAACCATGAGCTACTAATCCTTTATCAATAATTTTATTGGCTTTTAGATCGTATACAAAAAAGCGGTTCTTGCCCGAGGGAATTTTCATATCGATAAAAAAAGCATATCTATCATTGTATTTTGAATCGCTCTTTATAACTTTCCTGATTTCATTGATTTTTTTGCTGTCAATTGTACTTGCTACTAACAAAGGAGCTGTCCTCTCTTTCTTAATGATCTTATAACCAACAAAAAACAGGATTACAACAAGAAAAATAAAAAGGAATTTCTTCATAGAATGGTATTGATACAATGCGGAAATTTAAAATGGAATAAAAATCAGAGCAAAAAAAATGCTGTTGAAGAAAAAACAACAGCAATATTATGATTTAAGTTCATCAAAATTATATTCTAAGTTTTCTAATAATAAACATCCAGGATAATATTTGACTTAGAACAACTTATATATTTTTCGAGTCGTTTGAAGAATTGTTCGTTTACCATCGGACAGCCATGACTGTTGCTAATGTAGTAATCTTGTTCTTCATAAGGAACTGCTGAGTAATAATGCAATACAATCGCTCTTTTTAAAGCATTGTTATTGGTTTCATCCAGACCATTTAATTTATATGCCTTTCCGAAAATTCCTTTGTAACATTTTTGAATCACATAGCGCCCTAATGCAGTACAATTCGAATTAGGGGTGTTACTGAATCTCAAGCTGCCTTTCACACCTGTTTCAGATCCCGAACCATGTGCTACAAGGCCCTGATCTATAATTTTATTGTTTACCAGATCGTAAACAAAAAAACGATTTTTACCCGATGGTATTCTCATATCAACGAAAAAAGCAATTTTAGTATTGTATTTAGAGTCAATACTAATCATGTTTTTAATTTCGCTTACTCTGGTATTGATCCGCTCTACTTCCAGGCTGGAAATAGTAGTTTCATTTTTATAGTAATGTTTCGCACCCGTTAAAACACCTACCGTTAAAAATAAAAACAAACTAAGTATTTTCATATCATTATTGAAAATTTAAAATTAGACCAAAAAGACTTGTATTTGCTGCCAATGTATATCTGGAATACGAATAATTAAATTTTAATCTATTCATTTTTAAACCAAATCCTACCGAAACCCCTGAAAAATTACGCTGTTCATTCACCCGTAATTCTTCTCCCCTTCTAAAATTATATCCTAAACGCAAATTAAATGCTTTTTTTGGAAAAAGTTCTACTCCAAAAACCACATGTCTCAAAGCGTTATTGACAAACGAAACTTTCTCTTTACTTGTTGATCCATCGATGCCGGTCTCTCCACGAACGGGATTCGAAAAAGAGATATTCCACTGTTGCAAATTTTCTAATGAAAGATGCCAGCGAAGGGGCACATGCTCTAATTCCTGCGAAACTCCTGCCACGATTTCAAATGGTAAATTTTCTTTAATTCCTGAATACGTGGTAAATTGTGTACCAATATTACGTATTACTAAAGCCAAATTTACGTCATTTTTTTCAATTACATACAAAAAACCTAAATCAATTGCACCTCCTATAGAATTATAACTCTCTAACGTTGAAGTTACTAACTTCATATTTGCACCTATATGCAAATCGGTGAACGGAACATTGTAAGCGTACCCCAATGAAAGTGCGCCCTCACTCCCCGTAAAATTTGAGGTAGCCTGTCCGTTTTCATCATAACCTTCAAATGAACCATAATTAACATAACTTACTCCTGCATAAAACGTCTGCACATGTCTGTCGTAAGTATAAGCGTACGAAGCAGTTCCATAAGAAGCTTCTCCGTAATAACTTCCATAATTCATCGCAAGATGATTGTCCATGTCTTCATTCAAAGCTGCCGGATTAGACATAGCCTGATTAACATCTTCATCGTAAATCGTTATCGTTTTACCTCCTAATGCCGCCTGTCTCGGCGAGGTTGTTAAATTTAAAAACTGATAGGTGTAGCGCCCTCCTATTTGCCCATAACTAATGGAGCAAATCGATACTAATAAAAATAAAACAAATTGTTTTAACATTCTTTTGGGGCGATCCTATAGAGGGATAACGCAAGTGCGAAGATAAAATTATATCATTTATAAAAATAAAATACGATAAAAATAAATTACAATAATAAAATTCCAAATTCCAATCTGAGAGTTCTGATTAAATTTCAATAAAAAAATTCCAAATTCCAAAACTGAAGTATCAGATTGGAATTTGGAATTTAAATTTTGGATTTTTTTAACTTTACTTCAGCGTTTTCGCGTTTTTAACATTCTGATCGGTCAAGGCCAAAGCCAGAACTTCGCTCATTTCTTTTACATAATGAAAAGTAAGTCCTTCTAAATATTCTTCTTTAATTTCATCAATATCACTTTTATTTTCATGACATAAGATGATTTCTTTAATATTTGCTCTTTTTGCTGCAAGGATTTTCTCTTTAATTCCACCTACCGGTAAAACTTTACCACGCAATGTAATTTCTCCTGTCATAGCCAGGCTCTTCTTTACTTTCTTTTGTGTCAGTAACGAAACTAAAGAAGTTAACATTGCAATACCGGCACTTGGTCCGTCTTTTGGCGTTGCTCCTTCCGGCACGTGTAAGTGAATGTTATATTTTTGAAACAATTCAACACTCAGACCTAGTTTTTTAGCATTGGCTTTAATGTATTCTAATGCAATAGTAGCCGATTCTTTCATGACATTACCAAGGTTTCCGGTAATAGTCAAAGCTCCTTTTCCTTCAGAAATTAAAGACTCTATAAACAAAATATCTCCACCAACACTTGTCCAGGCCAAACCTGTAACAACTCCGGCAATGTCATTGTTTTCATATTTATCACGCTCTAGTCTTGGTACACCCAAAACTTTAACGATATCTTCGTCGGTAACTTTTTTATTGTACTCCTCTTCCATTGCAACTGATTTTGCTGCATTACGAATTACTTGAGCAATTTTAGTTTCAAGGTTACGAACTCCAGATTCACGTGTATATCCTTCTACGATTTTTTCCAATTGCTTTTTACCAATAGTCAAATCTTTAGTAGTTAATCCATGTGCTTCTAATTGTTTTGGAAAAAGGTGTCTTTTGGCAATTTCCACTTTTTCTTCAATAGTGTAACCGGACATTTTAATCACTTCCATTCTGTCACGCAAAGCTGGCTGAATGGCTGACATATTGTTTGAAGTTGCAATAAACATTACCTTAGACAAATCATATCCCATTTCAAGGAAATTATCATAAAAAGCATTGTTTTGTTCGGGATCTAATACTTCCAATAAGGCAGAAGAAGGGTCTCCACTGTTACCACTTGACAATTTATCAATCTCATCCAGAATAAAGACAGGATTTGAAGTTCCCGCTTTTTTCAAACTTTGAATGATTCGTCCCGGCATTGCACCGATATATGTTTTTCTGTGTCCGCGGATTTCAGCTTCATCACGTAAACCACCTAAAGAGATACGTACATATTCACGTCCTAAAGCTTCGGCAACAGAACGCCCAATAGAAGTTTTACCAACTCCCGGAGGCCCTGTTAAACATATAATTGGCGATCTCATATCGTTACGAAGTTTCAATACGGCCAAATGTTCAATCATTCTTTTCTTTACTTCTTCAAGTCCAAAATGATCTTTATCTAATACTTTCTGTGCATGTTTCAAATCGAATTTATCTTTAGAATACTCGCCCCACGGCAATTCTAAAAATAATTCCAAATAGTTGCGCTGAATTCCAAAATCAGGTGATTGTGGGTTCATTCTACGCATTTTAGACAGTTCTTTCTCGAAATGTTTCTGCGTTTTCTCGTCCCACTTTTTAGCTTTGGCCTTCTGCCCCATTTCGTCCATTTCTTCCTCCTGCGAAACGCCTCCCAATTCTTCCTGAATGGTTTTCATTTGCTGGTGCAAGAAATATTCACGCTGTTGCTGGTCTAAATCAAAACGAACTTTTGACTGAATGTCATTTTTCAATTCTAATTTTTGCAGCTCAACGTTCATATAGCGCAAAGTTTCAAGCGCACGATCTTTCAATCCATTTATAGACAACAAACCTTGCTTCTCTTTTACAGACAAGTTCATATTAGAAGAAACAAAGTTGATTAAGAACGATTGGCTTTCAATGTTTTTAATCGCAAAAGTAGCTTCTGACGGAATGTTCGGACTCTCTTTTATAATTTGAATCGCCAGTTCTTTTACAGAATCTAAAATTGCTTTAAACTCGGTATCATCTTCTGCCGGACGTTCTTCCGAAACTTCTTTGATCGTAGCAGTGATATAAGGTTCTTCGGAAACCACTTCATCAATTTCAAAGCGTTTTTTACCTTGTAAAATTACAGTTACGTTTCCATCAGGCATTTTTAAAACGCGAAGTATTCTGGCTACGGTTCCAATTTTATGAATATCATCTTTGGACGGATCTTCGTCTTCTTCATTAATCTGAGAAACTACACCAATAATTTTTCCGCCGGCATTGGCATCATTAATTAATTTGATTGATTTGTCTCTTCCTGCTGAAATTGGAATCACAACTCCCGGAAATAAAACGGTATTGCGCAACGGCAAAATTGGCAACGAGAGCGGAAGCTCCTCGTTGTTCATTTCCTCTTCATCTTCCGGAGTTAATAATGGAATCAAATCTGCCTCTGAATCAAATTCCTGAAGTGACAGATTGTCAATTGTAAGTATTTTATGGTTTGACATAATAGTATATAAGTCGTTTTGTCATTAAATATTTCATACCAGCCGTAAATATAACTGTACATACGGTAGTTTCTACTATAAATATGTAAAGTCTTTCGTTTACATGATAAGCCGTAAAAATAGACAATCATTATGCCAAAACCAAAAAAGACTGTTTTGAAATTAAGCCACAAGAGCCAAATAATACAAGAAAGAGAAGTATTTTGAAAAAAAATAAAATTAATTTTATCAAAAGTGTAACAAACCAAAAAAAGTAAAGTCATTATTAAAAACTAGCAACCATTACTTGAGTATAAATAATCAAAATATCGAAGAATTAATCACGCTTTGTAAGGAGAACAACCAAAAAGCTCAGTTTGAAGTTTACAATCGTTATTGTAAAGCTATGTACAATGTGGCATTCCGCATTGTGAAAGATGAACATTTTGCGCAAGACGTCATGCAGGAAGGTTTTCTAAAGGCTTTTACAAAAATCAATGACTATAAACAAGAAGTAGCATTTGGTGCGTGGTTAAAAAGAATAATTATCAATTACAGTATTGATTTTTATAAAAAGAATAATGCTTTCCAGGCAGAAGATTTAAACAAGACCCTTTACAAAATAGAGGAAAACGACAGTTTTTTTAGCGAAAACATCGACATGAATTCGCTTAAAGTGAAACAGGTCTTAGATACAATTTCAAACCTGAAAGACAATTACCGGATGGTTTTAACCCTGTTTTATATTGAGGGTTACGATCAGGAAGAAATTAGCGAAATTTTAAACATTAGTTACGCTAATTGCCGAACAACGCTAAGCAGAGCAAAAGAAAGTTTACGAAAAAAATTAGAGGAAATATGAAAAAGGAAAATGACGATTTAGATCAATTATTTAAAAAATTTGAGAATCAATGGGATGTAGAGGAACTAAGTTCCGACCATCAGCTGAATTTCTTAAATAAATTAAACCAAAAACAACCTAAAAAGAAAAATCATACGGTTTGGGCAATTGCTGCTTCAATTGTGGTGCTGTTGAGTGTGTCTTTATTTTACAACAGTTACCACGAACCTAAACAGTATAAGTTTGCTTCGAAGGAAGCCCAAAGAACCGATTCGATATTTAGTATTTTAATCGATAATGAGCTAGTTAAATTAAAAGAAAAAAGTTCTCCTGAAAATGAACAGATTATCAGTGACGCCTTAAAGCAAATGAAGGTGTTCGATGCCGATTATGCAAAAATTATAAACGAATTGCAGAAAAATGGCGAAAACAAACAAATTATTTATGCCATGATCAGTAATCTGGAAACCCGAATTTCCTTTTTACAAACTGTTTTACAACGAATTGAAGAAAATGAAAATTTTAAAAATAACACTACACATGAAAAAACATTATAAAATACTCATCCTATTTCTTTTGCTTCCTTTTTTAGGATTCTCAAATGACGATAATTATAGTACTAAGCAAAAGAACATTAAAAAAACCTACATCGTAAATTCGAACGCAGGTATTGATATTGATAACAAATACGGTGACATTACAGTCAGTACCTGGAATGAGGATAAAATTGACATTGACATTACCATTAAGGTTACCAGCAACAATGAAGATTGGGTTAACGCAAAGCTCAACAGTATTGACGTAGACATTACCGCTCTTAAATCGATGGTTACTGCCGTTACAAATATTGGCAATTCGTCTTTAAAAAGTAGAGGAAGTGCTAATTTTTTCGAAATTAATTATGTGATTAAAATTCCTAAAAACGGAACTGTAAAACTTAATAATAAGTACGGAAATATCACTACTTTATCCTTGGAATCTACCACTGATATTACCTGCAAATATGGTAAAATAGTGTTAGGAAAACTAAACGGTTCAAACAATCGAATTGAACTGGGGTATTGTCAGAACTCTACCATTGATTACATCAAAAGCGGAGCTATTGAAGCGCGTTACTCGAACTTAAAGATAAACGAGTCCGGAAATTTAACGATAGATGCCAATTATACTGATTTGTATATCCTTCAGGAAGGCCAAAACATCAAATACGATAGTAATTACTGTACTTTCAAGCTGCAAAAAATCAACTCTCTGACAGGTTCCGGAAATTATTTAAGTGTTTCTGTTGGAGATTTATTAGGGAATCTGAATATCGACACTGATTATTCAAAAATAAATGTGGAAACACTTACTGAAAAACAAAAAAATGTAAATATCACCAGCAATTATACCAATGTATCACTGGGATACAGCTCTAATCTTGCTTTTGATTTTGATATCAATACCAGATACGGAAGTATCAAATATGACAATTCATTAGATACTTCGGTAGCAGAAACTAAGGGCAGTTCTAAAAGGATAAGCGGTTTCAACAAGAAAAAAGGGCAAAGCAAGATAGCAGTAACCACCAGCTATGGCAATGCAGCATTAATTAAAAAATAACAATCTTAAAACAACCAAAAAATGAAAAAATCAGTTCAATTATTAGTTTGCAGTGCGCTTCTATTGAGTTCTATTGCAAATGCACAATGGTCCAACAAAAAAATAAAAGGTAATGGCAATGTAGTTACTGAAACCAGAACTACTTCTGATTATAACGCTATAAAGGTTTCCGGTTTTTTTGATGTGGATTTAGTGGCAGGAAAAGAGGGGAAAATTATAGTAAAAGGAGAACAAAATTTATTGTCTGCCATAAAAGTGGAAGTCGAAGATAATGTTTTAAAAGTTTATACTGAAAAGGGGGTTAACCTCTCACCAAGCCTTGGCAAAAAGATTGAAGTAACAGTTCCTTTTGAAACCATATCGGCATTAACGCTATCCGGTTCGGGAGATGTTCAATCCAAAGATCCTATCAAAAGCGACAAATTCCTGGCAAAATTATCAGGTTCTGGAAACTTTAATCTGGCCGTAAACTCTACTGATCTTGAGTTAAATTTAAGCGGATCAGGAGATGTAAGCTTAAAAGGAAATACGGCTAACTTTGTTACTAAATTATCAGGTTCGGGAGATATCGATGCAGCGAATCTTAAATCAAAAAATACAGATGTAACCATTTCGGGTTCAGGCGACATTCGCGTGAACTGTACTGAAAGTTTAACTGCGAGAGTTTCGGGTTCAGGGGATATTAGATACAGTGGAAGTCCTGAAAAACGTGACGTAAAAGTTTCGGGATCAGGAAGTATCTCAAAAGCATAATTTCAAAAAAGCTCAATAATAAAAGAACTTTACAATCATCAAATCAAAAAACAAACAGCACTATTCTTCTTTTATTATTGAGCTTTATTTTTTAAAACCCGTATTTATCCAAAATTAAAACTAATGAAACAAACTCTTTTAGTTTCGCTTCTGGTTTTCTCCTGTACCTTCTCTTTTGCCCAAATAACAACAACTTCTAAAATTAAATCTCTGGACAGCTTAAAAAGCAGCACCACGGAAATGATGTCAAAATACAATCTTAAAGGATTAAGTGTTGCTGTTTTTGAGAACTACCAAATAATCTGGACGAGTCAATGGGGTGTTAAAGCTGCAAATTCTGAGGAAAAAATCGATCAGTATACTGCTTTCTCTACAGCCTCAATATCAAAACCTATAGTGGCTATCGTTTGTGCGATGCTGGAAGAAAAAGGACTAATCAACCTTGATGCTCCCATCTCAAAAGACCTCAAAACATGGCAATTGCCTAACAGTGCTTTCACCAAAGACAACCCGGTTACCTGGAAACAGCTGCTATCTCATACTGCCGGAACAAGTCAGAGTGGTTTTGAAGATTATTATCAGGGAGATTCAATCCCTACTATTGAACAGAGTCTGAAAGGCAAATTATTACCTCGCTCTAAAAAACCTATTGAATTTCTTTTTAAACCCGGAGCCGACTGGCAATACAGCGGTGGCGGTTATGTAATTGTTCAGTGTGCTCTCGAAAATCATTTCAAAAAGCCATTGGCACAACTTGTAAAAGAAAATCTGCTTGATCCGTTGCTGCTGCAAAATTCAACAATGCTTCAGCCCAATGAAAATGGCTTTCTTACCAATGTTGCCAAGGTACATAACCATAATGGAAAAATAATCCGAACAGGAATCCCTATAACTCCTCAGGTTGCACCTTCGGGATTGTGGTCTACCCCAGCCGATTTGGCCTTAATTGCGATCGAAATGCAAAAAGCATTAGCAGGAAAAGGCAATAAAGTAATTTCAAGAGCTGCGGCAACTAAGGTTACAAACATTGTTACCATGAAAGGTCCCCGTGGCTGGAGTTACGGCTGGCAGAGAAGTTTGGGATACGGAAATCTGGACTGGTTCTCTCATGATGGTTCTAATACCGGAACCGGAGGCGATTTGCTCGCTACAATGAAAAATGGCAACGGGATTGCCGTTTTAGCCAATGGTGACAAACCCAACAGGCTTCCTGTAATGGCTTATATCGAAAAAGAAGTTATCACAAAACTAGGCTGGTCAAAACCAATCAAAACACATCCTATCACAATTCCATCCCACTTAAAAGAAGCTATAAAAGGTTACTATACTGAAATTCTCTACGGGTATAACGGATTGGGGACGTCTAAAATAATTGAAGAAGATAATTTACTTTATCTCTGCTCTCCATTTTTAAAAGAAAATTTTGATACCGAGAAAACAAAAATGTATTATCTCGGAAATAATACTTTTAAAATTGATAATTACCCCAATCAGATACATTTTAACTTACTTAATAATAAATTACAAGCCATAACCATCACCCGTTCAACGGATACAACCCGATTTTTACATCTTACTCTGGAGCAAATCAGAACGCCGCAAACTCAGTTAATAGAACTATTCAGTGAGCATACGTTTGAAACTGCTTTAAATGAGTTTAAAAAATTAAGATTAAAATATCCTGGTCATAATTTTGAAGAAGATCTCAATACTTTAGGATACACTTTATTCAGTAAAAAACTAACAGATCTTTCGGTTCAGATCTTTACACTTAATTGTACTGAACATCCAAATTCTGCAAATGCTTTTGACAGTTTGGGTGAAATTTATGAAGCAATTGGTCAATTAGGTCCTGCTAAAGAAAATTATTTAAAATCGCTGGAGCTAAATCCTAAAAATGAAAATGCTGCACAAATGCTTTCAAAAATCAATACACAGCTTAATTCTAAATAATATTGAAGTAAAACACGAATTCCATGAATTTACACAAATTAGTGTCAATTCATGGAATTTTTTTTATGTTTCTGTCCACCAACTAAGCTATAATCAATATTTTAATGATTGGAAACTAAAATTTTTAACATATAGAAACATAGATTTTAATTCTCAAAAGAGGATACAAAAAAAATAAATTTCTCTCACATAGTGGTATGCGTTTTATTTGAAGTGAAACGCCTTTTCCTGCATTTAGAACTATATCTATGTGTTAAAATAATATTCACATAAATTTTAATCCCTTAACCTTATTTGTGAAATGAATTCCACAAACAAATTAGTGACAATTCGTGCAATTCGTGTTATTTTTTATACTTCTGTCCTTACTTAAAGTGCCTTTTTTGGTACTCTTCTTAAAAGGAAAATTGCAGTAACAAAAAAGACGGCTAAAATTACAATTGCGGCACGTGGACTTCCTGTTATTTGGTCAATGATTCCGTAAACACACATTCCGATTACAATTCCGATCTTCTCAGCTACATCATAAAAACTAAAGAAGGAAGCGGTATCCTCTGTCTCAGGTAATAGTTTTGAATAAGTAGAACGCGATAATGCCTGAATACCTCCCATCACAAATCCGGCAACGGTAGCCATAACATAAAAATGCATAGGCAAAATGATAAAATAAGCCAAAGCACAAAATACAGCCCAAATACTATTGATAAAAATTAAGGTAGGAATGTTTCCAAATTTAGCAGAAGCTCTGGAAGTCAGAACAGCTCCTACAACCGCAACTAACTGAATAATTAAAATACATTTTATTAATCCAATCGTACTGTCTTCTTTAGTTGCCCATTGAATTTCCTGCGCCCCAAAATAAGTAGCCACAAGCATTACGGTTTGTACTGCCATACTCGAAACAAAAAATCCACTTAAATATCTTCTTAAAGGAATATTTTCTTTTAGCAAAGCCCAAACTTTCTTTAACTCTTTAAAACCATTAAAAACAACAGCTCTTGTTAATTTTTGTCCACTAGCTTTACTTCCTTTTGGTAAGTAATAATAAGTATACTGGCTAAATAAAATCCACCAGACTCCCACCATAATAAAAGAATAACGCATTGCTTTCATCGCAGCCTCTCCATCAGTACCCGTAATACCAAAAAGTTTAGGTTTCATAATCATCAATAAATTGATGATCAACAAAATGACACTACCTATATATCCCATTGAATATCCTTTGGCACTAATTTTATCCTGCTGTTCTTCAAAAGCAATATCCGGTAAATAGGAGTTGTAAAAAACCAGACTCCCCCAATATCCCAGTAATCCAAAAAAATAAAAAGCCAGTCCGACATAAATATTGCCAAGATCAAACCAGTATAACCCCATACAGGACAAGGCTCCCATATAACAGAAGAATTTCATGAATGCTTTTTTATTTCCCACATAATCCGCAATCCCGGATAACAAAGGGGATATAAAAGATACTACTAGAAAGGCCGCTGCTGTTATAAAACTAATTAAAGCTGAGTTTTTAAGGTGCATGCCAAATACATCAATATAATGGTCACGGTCTGAAAATAAAGCTTCATAAAAAATCGGAAATACTGCCGATGCGATAGTTAGTGTATAAACGGAGTTTGCCCAATCATAAAATGCCCAGGCATTCAATAGCTTCTTATCTCCTTTTTGTAGGTTTTTCATAGTAATGGTTTTGTTAACAGGCTACGAATTTATCTCTTTTTTATCATAATCAAATCAATTTTCATTAATTCGTGTATTAATAAATTATCACTAAAAAAAAAGCTACCCTAAAAAGAATAGCTTTAAATTGTTTATCGTAAAAAATATAGTTTTAATCCTTTGCGTGTAATTACTTTTAACACATAGTCACATAGGATTCTGTACTTGTAAGAAAGACGTTTCACTTTATTTGAATACACATATCTTCTCTATGCGAAAGAAATATATTTCTTTTTTAGCTCTTCTTAACACATGAAAATCTATGTATCTATGTGTTAAGACCATTTTTCTTTCTAAATAATCAATGAAGTTATTTAATAATTCCCACTTTAAGTGCTGTCGCTCTTGCTTCCGGAATTAAAGCTCTAATATTGGCAATCCTTGTAGCATCAGACGGGTGCGTACTCATAAATTCGGGTGTGCTTCCTCCTCCTGATTTCGCCGACATTCTGCTCCAGAATGAAATTGCATCATCCGGATTGTACCCCGCAATTGCCATCAGAGTCAGGCCTATTTTATCCGCTTCGGTTTCATTGCCTCGACTGAAAGGCAGCATTACACCAACCTGAGTCCCTAGACCATATGCCTGTGCAAATATCTCCTGTGTTTGTTGTGTTTTACCGCTTGTAGCTGCTCCTAAAGCAACGCTACCTATTTGCTGTAATTGTGCGGCACTCATTCTTTGTGCTCCATGATTGGCTAAAGCATGCGAAACTTCATGTCCCATAACAGTGGCTAAACCGGAATCATTTTGTGTTACGGGTAAAATCCCGGAGTACACTACAATTTTTCCTCCAGGCATACACCAGGCGTTTACCTCTTTATTGTCTACCAGTTTATATTCCCAGCGGTAATCTTTCAAATATTGCGATTGCCCTAAATAAATCAGGTATTTTTCGGCTGCCGCTTTAATTCTTGTTCCTACAGCTTCTACTTTTTTGGCATCTGCTGTTCCTGTAATCACTTTGTTTTCGGCTATAAAAGTATTGTATTGCTGAAACGAAGAAGGAAACAATTCGCTATTGGAAACAAAATTCAAGTTTTGTTTTCCCGTAATTGGATTTGTCGCACAACTGCCCGCCAGAATTACGACAAAAAGGCCTAATACTAAATATTTTTTCATAATAGTGGTATTTATAACAACACACAAAAATACAACTATTATTTTTTTCTTGTTTTATATAATTACCAAAAAAAATATCAGGATTTCTTTACTCACCACTAATATGAAGCTCCGTAAATCCTTTTTCGACGATTAAAAATTGATTTTGTTCTAAATCAATTTTATCAAACGGTACTTTTTCATTGTCTATTTCAATTTCAGTCACTGTAAACGGCAATCCTATTAAATTGATTTTGTATTTACTGTAGGGGGTATCGTATTTTCCTTCTTTGTGTAACTGAATGATTAGTTCTTTATCTTTTCCAATAGTACTGAAAGACAAAAAGCTATAACGTCCTTTTTTATAGTCGTATCCATCCTGTGCATCTTCATATACTACCGACTTTTCTTTACCTAGTTTAAAATACAAATCAAGTGTTAATTCATCAAATTCAAGTTCACCAACGTATTGCTGTACCGGATATTTCGGAATAATAGCTCCTGCTTTTACAAAAACCGGAATTTCATCAAATTTAGTATCAATCCACACTTCTCTTCCTCCTGTGCTAAATTCGTTGGTCCAATAGTTGTACCACTCGCCTCTTGGGATATACATACGTCTCCCAACAGCATTAGGTTCAAGGATCGGACATACCAAAATTTGATTTCCAAAGATAAATTCATCATTGCGGTAATGCGTTTGTGTATCTTCCTGGTCGTAATAAACTAACGGTTTTAACATAGGAACACCTTCCTCAATATACTGCCAGAACATGGTGTACAAATAAGGAAGCAACTGATAACGCAGACTCACAAACTTCCTGGTAATATTGATGACCTCTTCATCAAAAGCCCAAGGTTCCTGATTGCCATGATCTCCAGACGAATGCGTTCGACAAAACGGATGAAATACGCCTAATTGTATCCAGCGAGCGTACAATTCACCCGTAGGCTGTTCGGCAAAACCTCCAATATCAGAACCCGTAAAACCCATCCCTGAAATGCTCATTCGTTGCACCTGAATGTTGGCAATCCATAAATGCTCCCAGGTCGCTACATTATCGCCCGTCCAGGAAGAGGTATAGCGCTGTGCTCCCGAATAAGCCGATCTTGTAATTACAAAAGGACGTTTAGGATAGGCAAAACGTTTAACACCATGATAGGTGGCCCTTGCCATTTGTGTACCGTAAATATTGTGTGCTTTTCTGTGACTACACGGGTTTCCGTCATATACGTGACGTACATCCATAGGGAATGTTTTATTTGGGACTTCCATAACAGCAGGCTCGTTCATATCATTCCAAACACCTTTTACTCCAATATCTGAAACTAATTCTTTAAATAAGCCTGCCCACCATTCTCTTACTGCAGGATTTGTATAATCGGGAAAATTACATTCACCCGGCCAGACTTTCCCTTTCATATAAGGGCCATCGGCTCTTTTGCAGAAATAATCTTTTTCTAATGCTTCTTGATAAACCCAGTAATCTTTGTCTATTTTGATTCCGGGATCAATGATGACTACGGTTTTAAATCCGTCCTCAGCCAATTCAGCGACCATTCTTTTAGGATCCGGAAAATAGTTTTTGTTCCAGGTAAAACATCGAAATCCTTCCATATAATCAATGTCAAGATAGATGGCATCACACGGAATTTTTAGTTCTCTAAATTTTGAGGTGATTTCTTTTACTTTACTTTCGGGATAATAACTCCATTTGCATTGGTGGTAACCCAATACCCACAACGGTGGTAATTCCGGTTTCCCTGTTAAATCAGTATAAGTGGTTACTACATCCTGCATTTGCGGACCGTAGATAAAATAATAATTCATTTCTCCTCCTTCAGCCCAAAAACTCGCAACGTTTCTTCTTTCCTGACAAAAATCAAAAAAGGTCCTGAAGGTATTGTCAAAAAAGATTCCGTAAGACTGTTTGTTGTGCAAACCAATATAAAACGGGACTACTTTGTATAGTGGATCTTGTTCTTTTTGATAAGCATATTGATCTGTGGCAAAGTTTTCAAGTCTCTTGCCTTTTAGATTCATCTGTGTTGCCTTATCACCTAAACCGTAAAAACACTCTCCATCTTTAGAGGATTTACTCATTTTTACAATATTGCCTCCGTATTCATAACTTTCTTCCCAATGAAAACCAAGTTCGTCTTCCAGAATCAGGAAATCATTCAAATCATAAATCGCCAGACGCAAATCTGCTTTTTGAATTTTGCATTTTACCTTGCTGGTCCTGATTTGAAAATACGTTTCTTCTTCTGTGAGTTCAAGAAAATTGTACCCATGAAGCTGCGTTTTATCAATGGCATATGAAAAATCATTGCTAAAATATCCTTTTGTAGTAAAACGAAACCGGATTAAACTGTCTCTAAGAATAGTGACTTTTAAGATTACTTTGTTGTTGGTATGAAAAAAAATAGAGTCTCCTTCATGCTCATGCGAAATAATTTTTGATGGATATAAATCGCCTTTATATTCTAATGCTGTATTTGTAATCATATGGATTCTGTATTAATTGTATAACGCTAATCTCACTTTCAAACATACAAAAAAACTTGATAACCCTCTATGAATAAAAGGATTATTCACGAAAACGTTTTTCCTGAATGGCTGTTAAATATCCTCTTAAAAAATAAACAAATCGATAATATAAGAACGTATAACTGATAAAATGGAATTCGGGAGATCCCCTATTATTTATGTAAAAGAATAAACGGTCACACTTAAAGGTGGCAAATTTAATGCTACCGAATAATCCCTGCCATCATAAGGCGACGATTCTATTTTTAATTCCTGAGCATTTCCAATACCGCTTCCTCCGTAAATAATGGCATCACTATTAAAAATCTCCTGCAGTTTTCCTTTTTGCGGTACACCTATTCTGTAATTTTCGCGCACGACCTGTGTAAAATTACAAACCACAACCAGATTTTCGTTAGAGTCGTTCCCTTTTCGGATATAAGACAAAACGGCATTTTGATGATCGGAATAGTTGATCCATTCAAAACCTTCTCCTGTAAATTGTTTTTCGTACAATGCAGGATGAGTTTTGTATAATTGATTTAAATCGGTAATTACCTTTTTGATTCCGGAATGGTAATCGTATTGCAGCAAGTGCCAATCCAGACTTTTCTCAAAATTCCATTCATCGCTTTGCCCAAACTCAGATCCCATAAATAATAACTTTGTTCCGGGATGCGTAAACATATAACCGTACAGCAATCTTAAATTCGCAAACTTCTGCCATTCATCACCCGGCATTTTACCGGCAATTGATTTTTTTCCATACACCACTTCGTCATGCGAAAAAGGCAGCATAAAATTCTCAGTAAAAGCATAGGTCATCGAAAAGGTCAAATCGTTCTGATGGTACTTTCGATAGACCGTTTCCTTTTGAAAGTATTTTAAAGTATCATGCATCCAGCCCATCATCCATTTCATTCCAAAACCTAAACCACCGGTAAATGTTGGTCTGGACACCATTGGAAACGATGTACTCTCTTCTGCAATGGTTTGCACTCCATCAAAATTAGCATAGATTACCTCATTAAATTCTTTAAGAAAACTTATGGTATCCAGATTTTCTCTTCCTCCATAAATATTAGGTTCCCACTCGCCTTCATTTCTGGAATAATCAAGATACAACATCGAGGCAACGGCATCAACCCGTAAACCATCGGCGTGGTAGTTCTGTAACCAAAAAACAGCATTACTAATTAGAAAAGCACGAACTTCATTACGTCCGTAATTAAACACCAAGCTTTTCCAATCCGGATGATACCCTTTTCTGCGATCCGGATGTTCGTACAAATGCGATCCGTCAAAGAAACCCAAACCGTGTGCATCATCAGGAAAATGTGACGGTACCCAATCTAAAATAACGCCAATTCCTGCCTGATGTAGCTTGTCAACCAAAACCATAAAATCCTGTGGTTTTCCAAAACGCGAAGTAGGTGCAAAATATCCTGTCAATTGATACCCCCATGAAGGATCGTACGGATACTCCATTACAGGCATAAACTCTACATGAGTAAAGCCGGTTTCTTTGACATAGGCAACCAGATCATCAGCCAATTCTAAATACGTTAAAAAACGATTGTTCTCGCCACGTTTCCAGGAACCCAGATGCACTTCGTACACCGAATGAGGTTTGTCTAGTGTATTGTTCTCTCGGCGCGATTGCATCCATCTTTCATCCTTCCAGTTGTAATCCAAATCCCAAACCACCGAAGCAGTATGAGGCGGTTTTTCGCAATATAATGCAAATGGATCTGCTTTTTCGGTTACAATTCCATCAATATTCGATTGTATTTTATATTTATACAAAGCTCCTTTAGAAACCTCGGGAATAAATCCTTCCCAAATGCCCGAAGAATCCCAGCGTACCTGTAAAAGATGTTCGCCCTGTGTCCAGTAATTAAAATCCCCCACAACAGAAACCGATTGTGCTGTAGGAGCCCAAACGGCAAAGTACACTCCTTTTACGCCATCAACTTCAATTAAATGTGCTCCTAATTTCTCGTACAATTGGAAGTGTTTTCCCGCTTTGAATAAATCAATATCAAATTCAGTAAAGAGAGAATGCGTGATTACTTTAGACATATTTGGTTTTTAAGGCAACAATTAATTTTAAGTCTTTTATTCAATTCTAAAATTATCAGAGAGAACCGCTCCTTTTTTAATCACAACAATACCATCTTTGATACTGTATAACTCGTTAGTAAAATTATCCAGATGTTTACCACCGCTGATATGAACATTGTTTCCAATTCTGACATTCTTATCGATCAGCGCATTTTGTATAAAACAATTTTCGCCAATACCCACATGAATTTTATTGATGGTTGCTTCATGGTTCAGCTCGTCTAAGTCCTGATAAAAATCATTACCCATTACATAACAGTTCTCCAATATAGTTCCTTCTCCAATTCTGGAACGAATTCCAATGACCGAACTTTTAATTTCTTTAGCGTTAATAATACATCCTTCAGAAATCAAGGATTGATTGATGGTTGAATTTCTAAATTTAGACGGCGGTAACAATCGGGGTCTTGTAAAAATTTTATTGTCATTATCAAACAGATTAAATTCCGGAATGTCGGCTGTTAGACCAATATTTGCTTCAAAAAAGGATTCAATATTTCCAATATCCGTCCAATATCCTTCGTATTGGTAACTCAGAATTTTATGTTTTCCAACGGCCTGCGGAATGATTTCTTTTCCAAAATCCTTCGTTTCCGGATCTGCCATCAGCTCTTCCAGTAATTGTCGGTTAAAAATATAGATTCCCATTGAAGCCAGATACTTTTTACCTTTTTCCTTCATATGTTCGCTCACGTCAGATTCCCATTCCGGTAATAGCGAAGCATCGGGTTTCTCTATAAAAGCTTCTATACAACTCTCATGATTCGTTTTAAGAATTCCAAATTCAGGCGCATCTTTCGCATTTACAGGTAATGTTGCTATCGAAATGGCGGCATCGGCCGCAATATGAGCTTCTAACATTTCATTAAAATCCATTTGATACAACTGATCTCCTGACAAAATCAAAGCATGATCAAATTCGTGTTTCAAAAAGTGAGACATACATTGTCTGACAGCATCAGCAGTTCCCTGAAACCAGGTTGGATTATCGGGAGTTTGCTCTGCAGCCAGAATATCTACAAAAGATTGGCTGAAAATACTAAAGTTAAAAGTGTTTTTGATATGCGCGTTTAAAGATGCCGAGTTGAACTGTGTCAGAACAAATATTTTAAAAATATCGGAATTAATACAATTGGAAATTGGGATATCTACTAATCGGTACTTTCCTCCAATCGGAACGGCTGGTTTTGATCTGGTTTCTGTTAACGGGAACAAACGTGATCCTTGTCCTCCTCCTAAAATAATGGCAACTACATTTTTCTTCTTAAATTTCATTTTTCTCAATTATTAGGTTGTATATCTCGATGTATTCTTGGCAAACACGCTCCCAGGAATGATCTTTAGCCATTCCTTTCGCTCTTATTTTTTTTAAATTAATCTTATCCTCGTACAATTTCACGGCACGATTTATTGAATAGCAAATATCTCCTACCGAGGCCTGATCGTGGCACACTCCGTTACCATCGTCTCCAAAATCAATTACGGTATCCTTCAATCCTCCTGTTCTTCTTACAATTGGAACAGTTCCGTAACGCAGTGCATACATTTGGTTTAAACCGCACGGTTCTACTCTCGAAGGCATCAAAATATAATCGGATCCGGCATAAATTAAATGTGCCAGTTCTTCATTATAACCAATAAAAACGTTGTAATTTCCCTTATAATCATTTCGCAATTGAACCAACTGTTCTTCAATTACCGAGTTCCCTGATCCTAAAATCAGTATATTAATACTTTCAAAATTTTCAGATAGCGCCAGTGCGGAAGCCTGTGGCAATAAATCCCCGCCTTTTTCTTCAAACAAACGGCCAATAAAACTAAATAAAGGTTTTGTTGCATCGAGTTCAAACTGCTCGCACAATTTTTCTTTGTTCTTCTGCTTCCCGATCTCAAAAGTTTCAATCGAATAATTACTCGCAATCATTTGATCTTTGGCAGGATCCCAAACTTCAAAATCAATCCCGTTTAAAATCCCCTTTGATTTATACCTTACAGATTTAAACAATGTTTCTAACCCATTAGCAGCATTATTAATTTCGTCCAGATAACTTGGAGAAACGGTGGTTACGGCATGAGCGCACTTGATTCCTACCGCCAATGAATTAAGAGAATGATCCCATTCTAAAAAACCAACATGCCTTAAATCAAACTCAGGCAAATAATGCAATTTATCAAAACCAAACCAACCCTGATACAAACCATTGTGTATGGTAATTACACTTCGTATCTTGCTGAGGCTTTCATATTTATAGGCATATTTCACTAAAAACGGAATTAATCCGGTGTGGTGATCGTGACAATTTAAAATATCAGGAACCTTATTTCGTGCAGTGATCCAGTCTAACGTTGCAATCTGAAATGACACAAATCTTTCTATGTCATCTTCATATCCATATACATTTGGACGATCGAACAATTCCTTAATTTCGATCAGGTACAATTCGTAACCCAACTTGTCTGTCGTTTCTTTTAGAACACTGAACGGAAAATTAAAATTCCCAAGCTTAACATTTCCCCAATGAACACATTCAAACTCATTTTCCTTCCTAAATTTTGTGTCATAACAAGGAATTACAACACGAACGTCATGGCCCGCATTAGTCTGATATTTAGGCAATGCGCCAACCACATCGGCCAGACCACCAACCTTTGCCATTGGATAACACTCTGCACTGATGTGAAATATTTCCATTCTTAAGATTTATATGCGTATTAAATACTATTTTGTGAATTATTTTTTTCAGTAAACATCTATTAATGTGCTACTTTTATGTTTTTTTAAATTTAGGAAAAAATAAACAAAGTCCAGCCCTCAAAAAAAAATTATTGATATGACAAAAAAGGAAAATAATCCTACTAAATCTCTAAAAATTCCCCGGTTTATTATTGTATCCGCTAAAATTTGCGCCTTTTTTTCGACAAAACTGGTTACCTCATATGCTGCAAAACTTTTCACAACCCCAATAAAACATAAGGTTCCAAAACGCGAACTGGAGATGGAGCAAAAAAGTATTCAAAAAACGATTTATGTTCCCGCAATTAATAAAAGTGTTGTTACCTACGAGTATGGAAAAAGCGACCACAAAATTTTACTGGTACACGGCTGGTCAGGAAGAGGCACTCAATTATTCAAAATAGCCGATGAACTTTTAAAAAATGGTTATTCGACTGTAAGTTTTGATGCTCCGGCACATGGAAAATCTGAAGGAAAAAGTACTATAATGTCTGAATTTATTGCTTCTATTTTAGAAATCGAAAAACAATTTGGCCCCTTTGAATTTGCTATAGGTCACTCCTTAGGCGGAATGTCGGTTCTAAATGCAATCAAAGACGGCTTACAGGTAAAAAAAGCAATAATAATTGGCAGTGGTGATATTGTACAGGATATACTGGACGATTTTGTCGCAAAACTGGAATTGAAACAAGAAATCAGTGAACGTATGCGTGCCCATTTTGAAGAGAAATACCAAGTAAAAATGGATGACTTTTCAGCCTATAAAGCCGCTAAAAAAGTTAAAATACCAGTACTGGTAATTCACGATCACGATGACCCTGAAGTTTCAGTAAAAGCCGGAATTCACATTCACAAACAACTGGAAAACGGAACTTTGCATTTAACAGAAGGTTTAGGACACCGAAAAATACTAGGCAATCAAAATGTCATCAAAAAAACACTAGATTTCATCAAAACATCTTAATTTTGTGATAGTTACATTTTATATTATTTAATTCTAAAGAAAATAAAAATGAACTTATTTGGAGAGACAACCGAATGGGAAACAAAACTTGAACCCATTTTAAGTAAATACAAAGGCAAGAGACATCCTTTAGAATATCAAAACACCTATCAATTACTGGTCATGGTGGTTCTATCTGCTCAGGATTCTGATGCCAATATCAATAAAATTGCGCCGGCTTTATTTGAAAAGTATCCAACTCTGAAAAGTCTCTCCGAAACCGATTCGGAAACTTTCATTCCTTACATAAGCAAGGTTCGAAATTACCCTACAAAAGCACAATGGCTTCTGGAAATTGCAAAAACCCTTCAAAATGATAATGCTATTCCATTAACTATGAAAGAATTGACAGCTTTAAAAGGAATTGGAAGAAAATCGGCCAATGTCATTCTCCGCGAAACACATCAGCCTGCAGAAGGCATTATTGCCGATTTACATGTCATTCGTGTTGCTCCAAGAATTGGAATTATCAAAGAGAGTAAAGATGGAAATAAAATAGAAAAAGACCTTATGCAGGTTTTACCTAAATCTATTTGGTCTGAAATCGGGATGGCAATTTCTTTTCTGGGACGAGAAACCTGTAGACCCAAACCTAAATGCGAAGAATGTCTAATTGTAGATTCCTGTCATTACTTCGCAACTGAAATAGCTTAGAAATGGCTATTTTCTCCGGGTATCGATCAGGTAGATAATTTTCCAAGTATCTTTTTCTTTAAACAAAGTAAATGTATTTACTCCTGAATGACTCAATTTATCATTCACATAAAACTGATAGGGTGCCCAAACATGTGCTATTGTTCCTTCAATTTGAATATTGTAACTTAAAATCTTTTCAGAAAATTTAATATTAGATGGAATTGTAGCAATTGATTTGTAGAATTTACCAGAGTTCTCCTCTGTAAGTTTGTTTCCTTTAACCAAACTCTCACTAATAGACTGCAACACTACCTTATCTGCACAAACAGATTTCATTCTTACGGTATCTCTCTCATGAAATCCTTCAAAAAAGGTTTCGATACTCTGCCGAACTTCCTGTTGCTGTGCATTTACAATTAGTCCTAAAAATAACAAAATCACTGTGTAAAATTCCTTCATAGACAAAATATAAAATTAAACTCCAAATTGACTCAGATGATGCTCCAGGTGTTTAGCAAACATATTACTCCATTCTGTCGCAGTTAACCTACCAAAAGAATGCGATTCTTTACCGTCGAAATCTTTTTTACCCAACAATTGCGTTTTATTAATGTAAGCAATTAATCTATCTCTTTCAAGATCGAAATCACGACTATCATTTATAATAAATTGAGATGCAGTGGGATTATTATGTTTATATGGTGTCTCACTTACCACCTTACTTTTAACCAATGTCTTTAAAATAAACTTCAAAAAGAAACCTGGTTTTGGATGAATATCGTCGTAAACCATCTCATAGGAAACATTGCAATGTGCCAGCATTTGCGCCACATCCATTTTCCCCCAAAGACCTTTTGATTCCGGTTCAAGCAAATTGATACGCTTTACAAACTCATCACAATCTTCCTTTAAAAAAACATTTTTCATTGCATCTTATTATTAATAAATTAGTTAAAAATCTTGAAGTAAAAATATAAAAATTTCGAAATAAAGTGTAATTATTAAATCCAAATTAGAAAAATTTAAAATTTCAATTGTACGCCGCCTCGCAGTTCCTGCGGGACAATTGTAACAATCTTAATTTAACCGCGCCAAGAGGACAGTGTAAAAAAGGATAAAAGCACAAAGTTCGCAAAGCCATGATTATAAACTTTACGAACTTTATGCAAATCTTTGCGAATTTAATTTATCTATCTCTGTCATCATTCAAAAAAACAAAGATGGAGAAACCTTCCCGCTTAATCTTTACTAATTTATCGGGGTGTATTGTGAAACAACTTGATCAATTCTACCAAAAACAGACTCTCCCTTGCTGTTTTTCATTTCGATTTCTATTCGGTCACCAAAAATCATAAACGGTGTCGAAGCTTTTCCATCTTTAATAATCTCCAAACAGCGTACTTCAGCCAAACAACTTGAACCATCAAGACTTCCTTTGTTGGCAACTGTACCGGAACCAATAATTGTTCCTGCCATTAAAGAACGTGATTTAGCAGCATGTGAAATCAATTGACCAAAATCAAAAACCATATCAACTCCCGCATTTGGTGATCCAATTTTTTGCTTATTTAAAACCGATATAAGCGGCAAATGCACTTTACCTCCATCCCAAGCAGTTTCTAATTCGTCTGGTGTAACAGCGACAGGACTAAAAGCTGTCCAAGGTTTTGATTGGTAAAAACCAAATTGCTTTGCCAATTCATTAGGAATTAAATTTCTAAGTGACACATCATTTACCAATGCAATCAATTTTATGTGTTCTTTTGCATTTGTCGCATTGATACCCGCAGGGACATCATCTGTAATAACTGCAACTTCCGATTCAAAATCAATTCCCCATTCTTCATTTTCTATCAAAATATCATCGTTTGCACCAATAAAAGCATCCGAAGCTCCCATATACAGCAAAGGATCAGTCCAGAAAGTCTCCGGCAATTCTGCATTACGCGCCTTGCGCACCAATTCTACATGCGTAACATAAGCACTTCCGTCTGCCCAATGATAAGCTCGCGGAATGGGAGCCATAACATTATTAGCCTCAAATACAAAGGCATTTTCCAATTTATCTTCTTGTAATTCTTGAAATACAAATTCCAATTTTGGTTTGATGACATTCCAATCATCCAATGCATTTTGCATAGTTTTGGCGATTTCCGTTACCAAAACTGCTTTTGTCAATGCTCTATTTACTACTACCAATTGTCCGTCGCGGGATCCATCCTTTAGAGTGGCTAATTTCATATGATTAATATATTATTTGGTTAATTCAACAATTACAAGTCCATTAGAAGTCTTATAAATGCAAAAAAACAGAAAAAAAGCTTTAAATTTTGAATAATTATTATTTTATGTTTTATCAAAATTAGTTCAATTCTAACAATCTACAAAACCATTATTAAAATTTATAGTAGTCTTATCTTTCCTCTTTAATGAGTTTGCTAAACTTTTCTTTTGCTCTCCAAGTCACGAAGATGCAAAGTACATTTCAATCAGATACTGTTAAACTTTTTTAAGTAATTCCGTTAGGAGTCTAATATTGGCAACCACAGGTAACACCTCACAACCTGCCCACCATAAAGGTGTCCCGTAAGGACTACACTATCAAGCAGCATAAAAAAACATAAGATTAACCAAAGAATACAGGATCAGTACAAAATCCGGATCAAGAACAAAACCTGGGGAGGAATGTCAAAATAAAATTAGAAATTTGTAATCTAAGAATTAGATATGACACCTATAGAGCTTTTAAAATTTATG
>NZ_CADCST010000100.1 GCF_902804485.1 Flavobacterium collinsii
GTTTCAGGATAATAAAAGAAAAATAAATGATTTTTATCTTATGTATAGAAATTTAAAGAAGGAAGATGCTGTACTATTTATGAAAAACCTCCTGAAATACATAAATAACTAAAATCTGTAGCAATTATCCAAATGAGAATACTTACCCTTCTTTTATTATTTTTCGGTTTTAACCAATTCATTTATTCGCAAGATCAAAAAATCAATATCAATTACAGCAATATCAATCGGGTTGAAGTTTTAAAAAAAATTGAAGCTTCAACAAATTATAAATTCTACTTTCAAAATGAATGGATAGACAATAACGTCTTAATATCCGGAGATTACTCCAATAAAACATTACAAGAGGTATTAAACAAAGTTTTTGAAGATACTGAGCTTAATTTCTTTATCACCAAGAACAAAGTCATCTTAACGAAGAACAGTATCATCTATGACAAATTTCAAAATGATAAAGTTAAGACCGTTAATATCCCGATCTTTTTTCAACAATACGACTCTGTTACAAAAAACAAAACAGATCAGAGCACGCCTATTGCATTAATCGGAAAGGAAACGATCGACAGTGATACGGATTTCTATACTATTTCGGGACATATTACCGACTTGAAAAATGAAAAGTCTTTAGCGGACATAACGGTAAAAGCAAAAAACACTACAGCAACAACCATTACAAATGCACAGGGATTTTATAGTCTAAAACTACCTGTTGGATTGGCAACAATAGAAATCGAGTCGATATTATATAATAATACGACCCGAAAAATAATGATCTACAGCGATGGTACTCTGGATTTCTCTCTAATCGAGAAAATAAACCAATTAAAAGAGGTAGTCGTAAAAGGAAAAAACAGTCAGAACATAAGAACTGCCATAACAGGAGTTACCACCATTGAAGCCGAAGGTGTAAAAACGGTTCCTTTGGTTCTTGGAGAAAGAGATGTTTTAAAAATTGCACTAACCATTCCCGGAATTAAAACTGCCGGAGAAGGTTCCTCAGGCTTTAATGTCAGAGGAGGAAAAGAAGATCAAAACCTGATGCTACTGGATAACGGAACGATCTACAATCCTTCTCACCTTTTTGGTTTTTTCTCTTCTCTTAACCCTTATACGATCAATAAAGTTGATATTTACAAAGGAGGTATCCCATCCGAATTCGGCGGCAGATTATCGTCTGTTTTTGATATTACCTCTAAAAACGGAAACACTGAAAAATTTTCAGGAGAAGGAGGTATTGGCCCGGTTACGAGTAATCTTACCGCCTCAATCCCGGTTGTAAAAGGAAAAGCAAGCTTATTAGTAGGCGGTAGAGCAACTTACTCTGACTGGATCCTCAAAACCTTAGACGACGAAAACCTAAAAGACAGCCAGGCTTCTTTTTATGATTTATTTGCGAAATACAGTCACAAAATAAACAAAAACAATTCCGTTGAAGGTACTGCATATTATAGCAAAGACAAGTACAGCATTACCCCTGACTCCTTGTACCAATATAGTAACCGTCTTATTTCTTTAAAATGGAAACACGCTTTCAACGAGAAAAACAGCAGCGAACTTAATGTTTCCAATAGTGAATACAAATTCAGTATCGACTATGAGTCTGTTAATCCTGAATCGTTCATTTTCAAATACAAAATAAACGAAACTCAGGCAAGCCTTAAATTCAATAGCGAAGTTAGTAGTAAACATAAATTCACTTATGGAATATCAAGCAAATTATACAAAGTTAGTCCCGGCGAACTCAATCCAAATGGAGGATCTTCAATCGTAAATCCTATAAAAGTTGATGACGAAAAGGGGCTGGAGTCAGCTTTGTTTTTCTCAGATAAATATAAAATCACTGAGAAGTTATTATTAGACGTTGGAGCACGATATTCTTTATATGCCGCTTTAGGAGCATCTACTCAGAAAATTTACCAGGAAGGTGTACCCATGACTCCTTCAACGGTTGTAGAAGAAAAAACGTATGGCAACAATAAAGTAATCACTACTTACGGAGGTTTTGAACCCAGAGTTGCTTTACGTTATATATTTGATGAAAGCTTATTTGTGAAGGCCGGTTTCGATAAAAACTATCAGTACATCCATTTATTAACCAATAACACTACCCAGTCGCCTACCGATACCTGGAAATTATCTGATTTGAACGTTAAACCTCAAAGCGGATTACAGTACTCTCTGGGTATTTTTAAGAAACTGGATTATAAAGATATTGAGTTAAGCCTTGAAGGATATTACAAAACTTCTAAAAACATACTGGATTACAAAGTTGGAGCGAACTTACTCTTAAATAAAGATCTTGAAACCGAGTTGCTTCAGGGCAATGGGAAAGCTTACGGTGTAGAGTTTTTACTAAAAAAATCAATCGGAAGACTTAATGGCTGGCTTGGTTACACCTATTCCCGAACTTTTATAAAGTTGGACAGTCAATTTAACGATGAAAAGGTAAACAACGGAGCGTACTTTCCAACTAACTTTGATAAACCGCATGACGTAAGTATTGTCATGAATTACAAATTTACACATCGTTATAGCTTTTCTTCGAATTTTGTGTATCAAACCGGAAGACCCATAACCTATCCTATTGGAAAATACAATTACAATGGTGCCGAATATACACTATACAGCGATCGAAACAAATACAGAATACCGGACTATTACAGATTAGACATTGGGATAAATATTGAAGGCAACCATAAAATAAAAAAATTAGCACACAGTTTCTGGAACATTTCAATTTACAATGTTTTAGGACGAAACAATCCTTATTCTATCTTTTTCGTAACAAAAGATGGGCAGCTGAAAGCCTACCAAACCACAATCTTTTCTGTTCCGATACCAACAATTACTTATAATTTTAAATTTTAAAAAGTTATGAAAAAGATCTTACTCTTTGGACTTCTTATAACGATACTCCTCTCGATGATAGTTGGATGTACAACACCATACTCCTATCAAACCAATGGATTTGAAGATGCTCTTGTAATAGAAGCAACTATTACAAACGAATTAAAAAGTCAGCAGATTAAATTATCCAGAACCTATAAACTTGAAAGCAAGAAACCAATCTTTGAAAGTAAAGCAGTGGTATATGTAACAGATGATCTGGGTAATAAGTACGATTTTCAGGAAAAAAATGAAGCGTATGTTTCCCTGAATCCGTTTCAGGCCAGTCCTGACAGAGCCTATCAATTGCACATCCTTACAAAAAACGGAAGAAGCTACGTCTCGAATGAGGAGAAACTGCCACAACAAACTCAAATCGAAAAATTAGAAGCAACAGCAGTAACTAAAAAAGGTGTATTAGGAGTTGAAATTACTGTAAACAGCAACGATCCAACAAACAAATCCCGATACTACAGATACGAATACGACGAAACGTATAAAATTATTGCTCCTAAAGCTTATTCGAAAAAAGCCGTTGCTGTTTTTTTTCCTCCAGGCTCCAATCCAAAAGGACAAATTGTATTTGAAGACAGGACAACAGAAGTTAGAATTTGTTATTCAGATAAAAAATCTAATGAATTAATTCTAACCAACACTAACCAACTAAGCGAGGATAAAGTAACTGATTTTCCAATTAAATTTATTAGTAGTAAAGACCCAATGATCAGAAGCAGGTACAGCATATTAGTCAAACAATATGTTCAGAATCTTGCTGCTCATACTTTTTATGAAACATTAAAAGATATATCTGACATTGGGAGCATTCTGTCACAAACCCAACCCGGCTTTTTTTATGGAAACATAAATCCTGTTGACAATCCAGGCGAAAAAGTGATTGGATTCTTTAATGTGTCCTCCTATTCCGAAAAAAGACTCTTTTTTAATTTTACCGATCTTTTCCCAAAAGAACCAATCCCTAAATATCAATATGATTGTCCCTCTCCAGTTCCTGAAAATGAAATAGACCAATTTTACTTTAATTATTGTTTCAGTTCTTCAGCTGAATGTCAGGGGAATGATATCCTTGACCTAATCAAATCAGGAATTAAAGTTTATTTTCCTAACGAAACACCTCAGTATCTATTGTATCCCGTAGAATGCGGAGATTGCACTTCATTTTCATCAAACATAAAACCATCATTTTGGATAGACTAAAATATATAACCATCATAGCTTTAGCAATGAGTTTTCAGCAAATTTCGTTTGCTCAAAAAAACAATGCTACAACTGAGCTGAACGAAATAGACAAAAAGCTAAACGAGTCCATTTACATCAGCACAAACTCCAATTCGTATGTAACCGGGGAATCTTTATTCTACCAGATTTTTTGTATCAATAAAATAACAAACGAAACATCGAAATATAGCAAAATTGCTTACTTACAGCTGATAGACAAAAACAAAACAACAATTCTTACCCATAAATTATTTCTTGAAAATGGAACCGCCAGTAGTGATTTTTTCATTCCAACAACTCTGGAAACAGGAAACTACAAGATAATAGGATATACCAACTGGATGTTGAACAAAGATGCTGCTGAGTACTTTAACATTGACATTTACATCCTAAACCCTTATAAAGACAGGCCCTTAAACACCATTTCTCAAAAAGAAACGGTTTCAACAGAAAGTATAACAGATAAAAACATCTCGTTTAATTTAAAAAACAAAACCTATAAAAACAGGGATTTAGCAGAATTAGAAATCAACACCAATTCTGATGAGTTTGCAAAAGGCAATTATGTGCTTTCGGTACGAAAAGCAGATGGATTTATTGCCCAAAAGAGAACAAATTTTGAGGAACTTACTGCAAATACTGCCGCTAAAAATGTTGAAACAGAAATAAAGAATTCCAATTTTATATTACCGGAATTGCGAGGTGAAATCATTTCAGGGAAAATAAAATCCAGTAACGCAGAAACTAAAAATAAAAAAGTAGCCCTTTCAATAGTAGGCAAAAATTCTGTTTTAAAGCTTGCAAAAACTGACAATGAAGGAAATTTTGTTTTCAATCTCGAAAAACCGAATTCAAATTCAAATGTAATCGTTCAAATTCTTGAGGACAACAAGCAGGATTATACTATTGAAATGGATAAACCGAAAAATATCAATTTTTCGAATTTAAGCTTTCCGGAATTTCAGTTCAATTCAGAATTCAAACAAAACATTTCTGAAAGATTGATTTCCACTCAAATAGAAAATGCTTATTATAATGTTAAAAAAGACAGTACATTAGCTTCTACTGACACTATTCCTTTTTACAACAAATTATCAAAAGAGTTTAAACTGGATGCTTTTACACGATTTCCAACAATGGAAGAAACGATTACCGAGGTTGTAAACGGTGTTTATTTTTCAAAAGACAAAAACAATTATGCCATTCACGTTTACGACTATGATCCTAACTACGAGTCTGCCTTACCCGCTTTAATAGTAGTAGACGGACTAATTATAGAAGACCTGAATGAGCTTTTTCATTACAGCCCTAAAAACATCTATAAAGTCAATGTCGTAAAAGGAATCTACTATTATGGAGCCAAATCTTTTAACGGCGTGGTCTCTTTTACCACTAAAAACGGTGATTATGAAACCAAACTGAAAGGAAACTTTATTTTACGACCTGAACTTTTAAGGCCTCAGCCTAAAAAAGAATATTTTAAGCCCGATTATACCAGCAATAAAAATGAAAGGATTCCTGATTACAGACATCAGCTTTTATGGGTTTCCAACGTTGATTTAAGTGATACTAACTCAAAAACACAATTTTATACCTCAGACGTATCCGGTAAATTTGAAATAACACTAGAAGGATTTTCCACTACAGGAAAACCTGTTTTTATAAAAGAAACTATAGTCGTAAAAGAATCCGTTTCAAATTAGAGGTAAGCAAGTTAAAGAAGAAAAATCAATTAATTTTAAAAATAATTTAAAGTAATTGTAACCTTTTTTCAACTTCTTACGTATAACTACTTGTACACTTAAAAATTGAGGAGACAAAAAACATGAGACAACTTAAAATCACCAAGCAGGTAACCAATCGTGAAACTGCATCATTAGACAAATACCTACAAGAAATTGGAAAAGTTGACCTAATTACCGCTGATGAAGAGGTAGAATTAGCACAAAGAATAAAAGCCGGTGATCAAAGAGCATTAGAAAAATTAACAAAAGCTAACCTACGTTTCGTTGTATCGGTGGCAAAACAATATCAAAATCAAGGATTAACTCTTCCTGACTTAATAAATGAAGGAAACTTAGGTTTAATTAAAGCGGCTCAACGTTTTGATGAAACTCGTGGTTTCAAATTCATCTCTTACGCTGTATGGTGGATTCGTCAATCGATCCTTCAGGCTTTGGCAGAACAATCCCGTATTGTTCGTTTACCATTAAACAAAATCGGTTCTATCAATAAAATCAACAAAATGTATGCTTTATTAGAGCAATCTAACGAGCGTCCACCTTCTGCTGAAGAAATTGCAAAAGAACTTGACATGACCGTAAATGACGTAAAAGAGTCTATGAAAAACTCAGGTCGTCACTTATCAATGGATGCACCTCTTGTTGAAGGTGAAGATTCTAACCTATACGACGTTTTACGTTCAGGAGAATCTCCAAACCCAGACAGAGAACTAATTCACGAATCACTACGTACCGAAATTGAGCGTTCATTAGAAACATTAACTCCAAGAGAAGCTGATGTTGTTCGTTTGTATTTTGGTCTTGGCGATCAGCACCCAATGACTTTAGAAGAAATTGGAGAAACTTTCGACTTAACTCGTGAGCGTGTTCGTCAGATTAAAGAAAAAGCAATCCGTAGATTAAAACATACTTCCAGAAGTAAAATCTTAAAAACTTATCTTGGATAATATCCATAGTTCCAACTATAGTAATTCCAAATTCCGATAATTTTGTTGGAATTTGGAATTTATTGCAAAACTACCTATATTGGACCCGAAAGCAAACAACAGTTTGATTGACTGTTCGTTTTTTGATTGATGATTGAAACTCCGGCTGATTACCGGAGTTTTTTATTATATCATATTTCGAAAAATATTGTTTAACCTCAAGGACGCAGCCTATTTTAGATTTTTCATCTAATTTAACCCACATATTCTTTGCTGCTTTTGCAGTTAATCATCTTCATAAAAGAACTTTGCGCTAATCCTTGTGAACTTTGCAATTAAAAAATTTATCTTTGCAAAAAATAACACAACATACAACTACACAATGAAGAATACACTTATTGCTCCTTCTGTTCTTGCAGCTGATTTCGCTAATTTACAACGTGATATCGAAATGATCAATAACAGTCAAGCCGACTGGTTTCATATTGATATTATGGACGGAGTTTTTGTTCCGAATATTTCTTTCGGAATGCCGGTTTTAGAAGCGATTTCAAGACATGCAAAAAAAACTATAGATGTACATTTGATGATTGTTGACCCGGATCGATACATCAAAACTTTTGCAGACTTGGGCGCAAATATCTTAAGCGTACATTATGAAGCCTGTACCCATTTGCATAGAACACTTCAGGCCATTAAAGCCGAAGGAATGAAAGCAGGAGTTGCAATTAACCCACACACTAATATTGATTTATTAGAAGATGTAATCAACGATATTGACTTAGTATGTATTATGAGTGTAAATCCAGGTTTTGGAGGTCAATCATTCATCGAAAACACTTATGCTAAAGTAGAGAAGTTAAAAGCCTTAATCACACGTAAAAATGCTTCTACAATTATTGAAATTGATGGTGGCGTAACCAGTAAAAATGCAAAACAATTAGTAGAGGCTGGTGCCGATGTTCTGGTTGCCGGAAGCTTTGTCTTTAAAGCCGAAAATCCAACTCAGACTATTGCAGAATTAAAAGCTTTGACTAGCTTCTAAAGACTTAAAAAAAATAACAAACCGGCAGATTTTAAAACCTGTCGGTTTTTTTATGTCAATTCTAAAAATAGATTTTTGAGCAAAAAGATCAATTCAACAAAGCCTTAGCTTTTCTATATCCTGTTAAACTAATGTTTCTGTGCTTTTTAAAAAATTTATTAAGATGACTTTCATCAGAAAAACCAAATTCATCTACAATCTCATTAATCCTCATATCACTAAAACTTAACCGATGTTCTATCAATCGGATTTTATAGTTTGAGACAAAAGACTGAATCGTCTCTCCACAATGGTTCTTAAAATAGCTTCCCAAATAAGTATCTGATATATCAAATTTCCCCGCTATAACTGACACTTTTATTTTTTGAGGAAAGAAGATATTCTCCTGGATGTAATTAATAATTTCTAAAATTCTTTTATCTGCACTCTCTTTTATCCCTAATGGTTTTATTTTCGCAATGTTTCGGGCGGCAATGACAACAAGCGCATTTACATAGTGAATGATTAAATCTTCATCATAAATATCTGTATTGTCCATCGTATAAACTAGTGATTCTACTATCGATTTAACAAGATATTCATCGGCTTTTCGGTTCAAAATACAGCCTGATAAATGTGATGCATAATGAAATAAGCATTCGATATGATCGATACTTTTTGATTTATATTCCTTTGCATATTCGCTGCTAAGCTTCACCAGCAAAAAATCTGTTGTAGTAATAATGTCAAATCTATAGTAATCATTTGGTGTTAGCAACATTAAATTTCCGGTCTGATACGAAATTGCATTTCCATTAATATGGAGAAAACCAGACCCAGAAATAACATATACCATCTGAAAAAAACTTAACTGCGAATTGACCAACGGACATTGATCGACCCTTTTATAAATCACTTCAACTGATTGATGCATATTTTCTTTTCTCATACTGCAAAAGTACTCCTTTAACCTTTAATTGTACTGAAAAAATAACTACACTCAGTTTATTTTTGCTAAAAGTTAAATACAAAATGAAACAAAAATTCTATTCCGGTAAAAACAACATCGTATTGATTGCCATCTGCCTCGCCAATTTAATGTTTTCTCTTGAAATTTCAAGTGTGCCTGTACTGTTACCAACGCTTGAAAAAGTACTGAGTGCCAACCTCAAAGACATGCAATGGATTATGAATATCTATACCATAGGCTGCACCACTGTTTTAATGGCTGCCGGTACGTTGGCAGATCGATACGGGCGAAAACGGATTCTTATGATTACCATCATTTTATTCGGAATCTCGTCCTTAATTTGTGGCTTGGCCCAAAATGTAGTTTTATTAATAATAAGCCGTTTTTTTCAAGGAATAAGCGGAGGCGCAATGCTGATCTGTCAGGTTGCCACATTATCACATCAATTTCAGGCAGGCAAAGAACGCAGCAGGGCTTTTAGTCTCTGGGGAATTATTCTTGGTATCGGATTAGGTTTTGGCCCTATAATTGGCGGGACAATACTGGCCATATTATCCTGGAAATGGATATTTTTAATACATTTTCCAATAGCCATTCTTGCTGCGATTCTTGTTTACGGTTATGTAGATGAATCTAAAGATCCTGATGCAAAAAAAATAGACCTCTGGGGTATGATTACCTTATCTGTTGCCGTTTTTGGGTTAACTTACTTTATTACACAGGGACCAGATCTTGGTTTTACAAGTTCTACTGCTTTGGGTGTTATAGCAATTGCAATACTAAGCTTTATTACATTTATTGGGATCGAAAAAACAAATCCTTATCCTATGTTTGATTTTTCGGTATTTAAAATACGTGAGTTTTCTGGCGCCATTCTTGGTTCTATAGGTATGAATTTTAGTTTTTGGCCCTTTATAATTTATTTACCTATTTATTTCCAAAGCTATCTGAACTACGATGTTGTAGCTGTTGGTCTTTCTCTACTCGCCTATACGCTGCCAACATTGGTCATTCCTCCTTTTGCAGAATATCTCTCTTCCAGATTCCGTTCTGGAATTGTAATTCCCCTAGGTTTGTTTGTGATAGGGCTGGGTTTTATCCTTATGAAATATGGCTGTAGTGCAGAAGATGCAAGCTGGCTGACCATGCTTCCTGGATCTTTACTGGCCGGTATTGGATTAGGACTAACAAACACACCGGTTACTAATACCACTACAGGCTCAGTTTCCGCAAACCGTTCCGGCATGGCATCAGGAATAGACATGAGTGCCAGATTAATCACTTTATCTATTAATATTGCCTTGATGGGCTTTATTCTGGTAAACGGAATTTTCTCTTCTTTAAAGACTGCCTTTTCGGGAGTTGCAGATCAAAAAACACTGCATGCTATTGCTGAAACAATAACCGTAGGTAACTTTTCTTCTCATAATCAATACCATACATTAGATTTTTCACCATCTATTTTACGCTCAGCTCTTTCCTATGGCTTTGAGATGGTTTTATTGTATGGAGGAATTGGCGTTTGGATTTTAGCTTTTATGAGTTTCATGCTATTTAATCCGGTAAAACAAAAAAGGAATATCTAATATTCCGTGATTTAGAAATCTTTGCTATTTGACAGATTCTTCACATTCGCAAAGAAATCAATTCCGGTCATTTTCTCAAGAGTTTCAATCGGAACTACAAAATCATAAAGTGACTTATCGCTATCCTTATTCGGAACCAAAAAAGCGATTACCTTATGCTCTTTTCCGGTTTTAGTTAAAATGATTTTATAAAAATATTTAGGAACAGCGACCTTTTCTGTTCCTATTTTTTTGTCCGAATCTTTCAAAATTCCGCCTGTCACAACATAAATATCGTTGTACTTTTCAGCCCAGTAACGTGTTTTTTGTTCCAATCTGTTCCAGATTCCGCTATTGAAATCGTGATCCTGAGGCGAAATATTTGAGGTATAAAATGTATCGTTATAAGCACTCTCGTTAAACTCCATATCTCCGGCCGGGCAAAGATGCCCTTTATCATAACCTGACTTTTTATAATTCCTCCAATCGGCAGAACCCGTTGTCACTTTTGGGTCTTCAATAAAATAAGGACGTTTATAGTCGGCATTTTTTAAATATTCCTTTTTTAATTCATAAGCAACCCACTCTGCCTGTTCGAATTTTTCATTGTAGGACAGGGTGTAGTATTTGTGCTTTACAATTTGTTTGGTGGTAGAAGTTGGCAAATACGCAACTGTGAATATAGAATCTGTACTACTTTGGTTTGCAACAAACGGGGCCTGCTGCTGCTGAGGCAATTTTTCACTTTCGTTGCTTTCTTTTTTACACGAAAACAATACCAATCCCAATACACCCCAAACGATATAGTTTTTCATTTTTCTTCAATATTTAGTTGCTAAGAAGCCTGTTAAATTACAAAAAAACGCTCCAAAAAATATACTTTTTGGAGCGTTTTCTTAACAAATTAATCCTTTAAGAAATTAAGATTTCACTAATTTATCCCTTTTGATTTTAGTGGTGTTAGTATTTTTTACCACACTTTTAACTTGTAAATCATCTAAAACATTCAATGCTTCTTCAACATAAACATCTTTCGATAGTGCCTGATGCCAAGCATCTCTTTTTTCTTTTAGCGTTGCATCGCTTTTCATTTCAAGCTCTTCGTAAGGCAATGATTTAAAAACCAGACTATTTTTATAATCAGAAATTGGTTTGTATTTTTTACCTTCATTCTCTACCTGCTCCTGAGTAGCTTTGAAACTTTTGATATTTAAGCTATAAGTATTCTCTTTATTCTTAACATCAATCCATTTCGCATTGTCTTCAATTAATTTAAATTGCGCATTTTGAGCAATTCTGTTTCTACTACTTTCAATTGCTTTGTTGAAATTTCCATTTGAATGCCATGTACTGTAATCAGCCGGATCTATTTTATCCCACGGCATCGCATTGTCAATATCACGCTCTCCCATTTTTAAGTAAGCATAACGATCCGGCATTACCACATCACTATGAACTCCTTCTAACTGAGTTGAACCTCCATTGATTCTGTAAAACTTTTGTCCTGTAATTTTCAAAGCACCCAGATCTCCATAATTTGCGTTACGCACAAACTGATTTAAATCCAGTACATTTTGAACAGTTCCTTTTCCATAGGTTTGTTTACTACCAATGATCACTCCACGTTTGTAATCCTGAATTGCAGCAGCTAAAATTTCTGAAGCCGAAGCCGAGAAGCTGTTTACCATGATTACTAATGGACCGTCCCACTCGACTTTTTTATCTTTGTCGTATAGCACTTCTTTCTTTTTTCCTGCCGATTTTACCTGAACGATTGGTCCTTCTTCAATAAACAATCCGGCAATATCAACTACAGTTGATAAAGATCCACCTCCATCGTCACGCACATCAAGTACGATACCATTTATATCTTCTTTTTTAAGCCTTTCGACTTCAAGAGCAATGTCTTTCCCGGCATCACGACCGTCTTTATTTTCAAAATCAATATAAAATTTAGGTAAATAGATTACACCGTATTTCAATCCGTTTCTTTCTACAATACTCGATTTAGCGTACGTTTCTTCAATTTCAACTACATCTCTTATTATAGAAATTATCTTAATAGAACCGTCTACTTTCTTAACAGTAAGTTTAACCTCTGTTCCTTTGTGTCCTTTAATTTTTTTCACAACATCATCCAAACGCATTCCAACAACATCTACAGGTTCTTCATTTCCTTGTGCAACTTTCAAAATTAAATCTCCAGCTTCAAGCTGTTTTCCTTTCCATGCCGGACCTCCGGAAATTAACTCATCAATTTGAGTAAAATCATTTTTCTTTGTCAGTCTTGCACCAATACCTTCTAATTTCCCACTGATGTTAACATCAAAACGATCTTTATCTTCCGGAGCAAAATAACTGGTATGCGGATCAAAACGCGTCATTATTGAGTTTACATATACCGAAAACCAATCTTCCTTATTCAGATCTTTAATCAAACTAAAGTTGTCATCTAAAGATTTTAATGAACTTTCACGAGTTTCTTTTTCTAAAGTTTCAAAAGTTTTGTCCTTATAATTAGGATCTGTTTTCTTTTTATCTTCTTCTAATTTTTGTTTGGTTACCAACGAAGAAAGGGTAGACAATTTAATTTGTTTTCTCCATCTTTCGTTAATCTCTGTTGTGTTTTTTGCATACGGCAGTTTATCGTAATCTGCATTAAAAGTTTCATCCACATCATAGTTGAAAGGCTGCGCTAAAATAGTCTTGTAACGTTTTTTACTTTCTTCCATTCGTTTCATCAATCTTGTATAGGTAAGATTGAAAAACGTTAAATCCTTATTCAAAAACTGATCGTCTAATTGCAACTCATATTGTTTGAATTCATCAATATCAGACTGCAAAAAGAATCTCTTTGAAGGATCTAATGCTTCGATATAATCTTTAAAAATTCCTTTAGAAAACTCGTCATTTATTTCTGCCGGACTGTAATGTCCTTTTTCAATAACAAATGCTAATAATTCCAAAAGTGTTTTATCTCTATTCGGGTCCGGATCTACTGATTTGTCTGCATTTATCTTAAAAGCAAACAAAGTCAATGACAAGCATAATACGGCTATAAGTATTTTATAATTTCTTTTCATAAACTTAATAATAGCATTCATCAAATTTTTTAATCTAAGTTACGGTAAAAACTGTGCCAACAAAGCCAAGCCCGCTATAATTTTTTGTTAAAGATATAAAAATGTTTGATGCACAAAAATCTTCTTTAAATTAGTTGACAAATTTTGTTTTATTTGTTCGCATTCTACCAAAATCTGTCACTACATTTGCTTAATACCCTTATATAACATTACAATTTTAGCATGAAAAATGAGAAACCTCTAATATTAGTTACCAATGATGATGGCATTTTAGCTCCCGGAATCAGGGCTTTAATAAGTGTGATGGAAACGATTGGCGAAGTAGTGGTGGTCGCACCGGACAAACCTCAGAGTGCCATGGGGCATGCCATTACAATAAACAATACGCTGTTTCTTGACAAAATTTCTAAAGGAGAAGATGCTGTAACAGAATACAGCTGTTCGGGAACTCCTGTAGACTGCGTTAAACTGGCCGTAAATGAAATTTTAAAAAGAAAACCGGACTTGTGCGTTTCCGGAATTAATCACGGATCGAACTCTTCTATTAATGTGATTTATTCAGGTACTATGAGCGCTGCTGTAGAGGCTGGAATAGAGGGGATTCAGGCAATAGGTTTTTCTTTACTGGATTTTGACTGGAACGCTGATTTTGAACAGATCAAGTCATTCGTTAAAAAGATTACTTTACAAACTCTCGAAAACAAACTACCTCCCGGAGTCGTTTTAAATGTGAACTTTCCAAAGTTAAAAGAAGAGGAAATTAAAGGAATAAAAGTTTGTCGTCAGGCAAAAGCCTACTACGCGCAAAAGTTTGACAAAAGACAAACTCCATTCGGGAAAGATTATTACTGGCTTACCGGAAAATTCACCAACGAAGATCAGGGTGAAGATACCGATGAATGGGCTTTAGAAAACGGATATATTTCGGTTGTTCCTGTACAGTTTGATTTAACTGCACACCATGCCATGCAACAACTTAACACCTGGAAATTAAACGAATAAAGACATGATTACGGTTTTATAACCGGAATTTTTACTGCTCTACTGGGAAGCTTTTTATTTGTTTCGTTCTTTACAAAATTTGATATTTTAACCAGAATTCAAACGATCAGACAACAAGGATATTCTGGAAAGTAATTACATTCGGAACGATTCTAAATCTGGCCGTGTTTGGTATTTTTCTAAAAACAAACCGGGAATTTATGACTAGAGGCTTTGTTTTAGCTGTCATTGTTCTGGCGATTTCAACTTTGTTTATTTAAATCTTATCTTTGTCCTGCAAAAATTCTTCTGTGTGTAAAGTTGAAAACACACTTTCAAAAAAATCGATATGAAATACTACATAATAGCTGGTGAAGCGTCCGGAGATTTACACGGTTCTAATTTAATGAAAGCATTGTACGAGGAAGATCCTCAGGCAGAAATTAGATTTTGGGGCGGTGATTTAATGCAAAAAGCCGGTGGAACTCTGGTAAAACATTACCGTGAACTGGCTTTCATGGGATTTGTTGAAGTTCTTTTCAATTTGAAAACGATTTTAAACAATATTAAAATTTGCAAAAAAGACATTACAGCTTTCAAACCTGATGTTCTGATTTTCATAGACTACCCGGGTTTTAATATGCGTATTGCCAAATGGGCCAAAGCTTTAAATTACAAAACTCATTATTATATTTCACCGCAAATCTGGGCGTGGAAAGAAAATCGTATTAAGGCAATCAAACAAGATATCGACAAGATGTTTGTAATCTTACCTTTCGAGAAAAGCTTTTACGAAGACAAACATCATTTTCCAGTCGATTTTGTGGGACATCCTTTAATTGATGCTATTCAAAATCAGCCTTCCTTTGATGAAACGATTTTCAGAAAAGAAAACCAATTGGGAGAAAAACCCATTATAGCAGTGCTACCCGGAAGCCGTCAACAGGAAATTACAAAAATGTTGAGCGTTATGCTTAGTGTGGTTGATGACTTTCAGGATTATGAATTTGTAATTGCAGGTGCTCCAAGCCAGGATTTTGAGTTTTATCAGCAATTCATCAGCAATAAAAACATCAAATTTATTTCGAACAAAACTTACGATTTGTTGCGCTCTTCAACGGCAGCTCTGGTAACCTCCGGAACAGCTACTCTGGAAACAGCCCTTTTTAAAGTTCCTGAAGTCGTTTGTTACAAAGGAAGTGCGATTTCCTATCAGATTGCAAAACGCATCATTACGCTAAAATACATTTCGCTTGTTAATTTAATTATGGATGAAGAAGTGGTTACAGAATTAATTCAAAGTGAGTGCAACACCAAACGAATTAAAGAAGAATTACACAAATTGCTAACACCTGATTATCGCGAGAAATTACTAAAAAATTATGACATTCTGGAGCAAAAACTAGGTGGAATAGGTGCCAGTAAAAAAACGGCAAAACTTATTGTTGCTGACTTAAAACACATTTAAATATTTTTTGATTTGAAAAAAGCAACTCTTTTAATTCTCGTCATCGTCCTTTTCGCTTCTTGTAAATCGGCTTCAACAGCGGTAAGCAATAAGGAATCGAAGCGCGAAAACAGGTATACTGTAACTCATTTGATTGAGCACGCAACAGACAATATTGGAGTACGATATAAAACAGGCGGTACGACAAAAAATGGCTATGACTGCTCTGGATTGGTGTTTACTACTTTTGAATCAGAAAACATAAAACTACCCAGAAACTCTTTTGAACAAGCCAAGGTAGGCAGAATTATTAAATTTAATGATGCCCGAAAAGGCGATCTTATTTTTTTTAAAACAAATAGAAGCAAACAGATCAATCATGTCGGACTGATTGTAGAAGTAAAGTCAGACGAAATCAAATTTGTTCATTCTTCCACTTCAAAAGGAGTAATCATTTCATCAACCAAAGAAGCTTATTACCAAAATTCATTTACCCAAATCAACAGAGTAATCGAATAAATAAATTATATTCTTTTTCTTACAAATAATTTAATACTTTTGATTCATGAAAGTATTAGATTTCCCTTTAACTAAAATTACCACTTGGTTTATTTATGGTATTTTAGTTTCGTACTATTATCCGCTAGCATTCTGGATGGCCGTCGCAGCCTTTATTATTGGTCTCATTACTTTTATACTTGTTTATTTTTCGATTCAAAAAAATAAAAAACCACCTGTAATCTTCGGAATAAGCACATATTTTGTTTCGTTTCTTATTGGTGCCGTAACACTTTTGTTTCACTCTGAATCGCTACAAAAATCCAATTATACACATTGCAAAGACGCTTTTAAAGTTCCTCAGACTATAAATTTTGTCATACGTGAAAAATTAAAGGGTAATGCATACAATGATCGCTACAATGCCATAGTCAAAGAGATCAATGGCAAAAATTACTCCGGAAAAATTCTGGTAAACATTCAAAAGGACAGCACTAAAAACCCAATTATAATTGGAAGTATAATAAAAACCAAAACCATTTTACAACGCAATAGTCCAAATAAAAATCCAAATCAGTTTAACTATCAAAAATACCTTTCGGACAAACAGATTTACGCTCAGGTATACCTTAATACAGTAGAAATCGCGGTTAGCAAAAAAAATCAAAAAGACATTTGGTATTATTCAGGTCGGTTACATTCAAGGATATATAACAATCTGAAAAAGGCCAATTTTAACATGACAGAAATGAATGTTGCTCTTGCCCTTATATTGGGGCAACGACAAGAAATTTCAAATGATCTTATTCAGGATTATCAATTCTCTGGAGCCACACACATCTTATCCGTTTCCGGACTGCATGTTGGATTTATTATGTTGTTTATCAGCTTTATTCTAAAACCCGTTCCCAATACACGAAAAGGCTCTTTATTAAAATTAATTTCGATTCTCCTGTCTCTTTCATTTTTTGCGATACTCTCAGGCCTGTCTCCGTCAGTATTGCGCTCTGTCGTTATGTTCTCATTCCTGGCTGTTGGCAACCACCTTAGAAGAGCAGGTAGCATTTACCACACTTTACTTGCTTCGCTGCTTTTAATTCTACTCTTTGAACCTTATTTTCTGTTCGATGCCGGTTTTCAGTTAAGTTACCTCGCCTTATTTTTTATTCTTTGGCTACAGCCTTTGTTAAAAAGTATGTGGTCTCCGAAACTCAAAATTTTACATTTCATCTGGAATGCATTAACCGTTTCCTTTGCTGCACAAATAGGTACCTTACCACTGTGCCTGTATTACTTTCATCAATTTCCGGGATTATTTTTTGTGACCAATATTATCGTAATTCCTATTTTATCGTTTATAATGATCGCAGGAATTATAGTAATGTTTCTTGCTGTTTTTTGCCCTCCTCCCATGCTCTTAATTGAGATATTTGAAAAAAGCGTTTCTCTTTTAAATCTTATGATTCACTATATTGCTTCGCTCGATTGGTTTGTTATACGGGATATTAGCTTTAACTTCTATCTTTTGATCACTTCTTATTTTGTGGTTATTGCAGGCATTATTTGGGGCAAAAAAACCAATTACAACACAACGTTTGCTTTACTGATTTCTATCATCACCTTTCAAATTTCTCTACTTTACACCAAAAGAGAAACAGAGACCAAACTGGAAATGATTGTCTATCACACAAAGAAAAACACTTTAGTATCTCAAAGAAAAGGAAGCACAATCAAGGTGTATTCAAATGATACAGTACCCCTTCAAACATCAAAGGCAACCATTCTAAATTCTTATTTGGTGGGGAATTTCAGCAAATTAGACACTATTACTAAAATTAAGAATATACTGTTTTTTAATGGTAAAAAAATCTTAGTAATTGATAGTTCCGGAATTTATGAAAGTAAAATTCAACCTGACATTCTGATGTTGATTCAATCTCCAAAAATAAACTTAGAGCGTATTTTACAGGAGTTACATCCTAAAATTATAATTGCTGATGGATCCAATTCTTACGTTATTCAGAAAATCTGGAAAAGCAGCTGTAATAAAAAAAACATCCCTTTTCATGCCACAGCCGAAAAGGGATTTTACTCCTTAAATGAATAATTTTTTAATTACTCTAGAAAAGACAAATAAATCTCTTCTTAAGTCCGGGATACTTTGATTGATTCTAACAACAACATTTTCATTTAACAAGTGAAGAAGTGTTACAAAATCAAACAGCTAAACTGATTCTAAAATGCTTATGGATTCAAAATTAAATTCGCATCTGCTATCCATGCTTTTGCGCCACCCTGCCTATAAGGAACCAAACCTAAATTGTTAAAGGTCGTTTTCCCTTTTCTAACGGAAGCCATTAAAAGACATACTTGAGGTAGTTCTGCAATGCCTAAAGCATTTTTTAATTTTAGATTTTGCTCTTTTACCATGTCCGACACAGAATCATCAGACATATCAAGTTTTACTAAAATAACATTGTCACGTGACCATACCGCAAAATCAGGTGTGACAAAAATTTCACTCTGAATCCTCTCCGGTGCCCCAGCGGCAGTAAAAAAAATCAATAAAGGCCGTTTTTGTGAATCACTCGCCATGATGGCATCATTCATATCTGTCTTCCAAATTAAATTTTGGGAATGCAGACCAAACGCACCTAAAAAAAATAATAAGATAAGTAGTTTTCGGGTCATACTAAGTTGGTTTTTTTAAGTAGGTTAATGCGACTAAATTAACATAATATCTTTATCAAACAAGACATATCTAAACAAAAACGATAAAAAAAATAACAGAAACACAAATTCACTAATAAAGTCACAAATTATTAAGAAAATAAAAAAATATCCGGCTTTAATTGACAAAACCACTGATCAACAGAACAAACCGTTCAAAAAAAAATCCCTTCTCACCCGAGAGCAAAAAGGGAATCTACAAATTAAACTAAGAAACTTAATTTAAATTTTATCATTCACTTGGATGTAAAATTGCATTTGATTCCGCAATCCAGGCTTTTGCACCACCAGGTTTATAGGCAATTTTTCCTAAAGCACTAAAAGTAGTTTTATTTTTTCTGATCGAAGCACTTGCAAAACATACTTCCGGTAAGTCCTCAACTCCAAAAGCATTCTTTAATTTTAGTTTTTGCTCTTTATCACTTTCATCGGCAGTACTGTCAGACAAATCAAGCTTTACAAGGATAACATTGTCGCGTGACCAAACCGCAAAATCCGGAGTTTTGAAAATTTCGTTTTGAAGATTTTCCGGTACACCTGAGGCAGTGAATAAAATCAACATGGGTTTTTTCTGTTCATTACTAAGTGCAATTGCATCCGTCATGTTCGTTTTCCAAACTAAGTTCTGTGCCTGCATAAAAATTGAACCGAAAAAAAATAGTAGGATAAGTATTTTTTTGGTCATATTAAATTGGTTTTTGGTTAGAATATCAAGACGAAATTAACATAATATTTTAATTTTCCAATTTTTATTAATACAAAAAATACATTATACATTTTTTTAAACAAAATAAAATATCAAATACTTAATAAGTGTAAAATTGGTAATTCCTTTTTCTTACTAAACAAAAAACTCCTTACCAAAGGGTAAGGAGTTTTTTGAACTATAATTGTAATTGAGTATTTACTTTAAGATTTTTTGGGATGTACAATTCCTTCCGCAACTGTTAACCATGCAGCCGGGCCACCCGCAACATATCCTGTCTGCCCCAATCCTTTAAAATTGACTTTCCCGTCTTTGGACTCAGCACTTGTAAAATAAATGGTCGGAAACCCCTGAATTCCAAATGCTTGCTGCAATTCATTATTCTGATTTTTAAGTTCTGGCGTTTGAGGTGTTCTTCTTGGATAATCGAGCTCAACCAAGACTACATTCTCCGTAGCCCATTTTTTGAATTCAGTTGTTTTTAAAACCTCATTCTGTAAACGAATACACCACCCGCACCAGTCACTTCCGGTAAAGAACATCAACAAAGGTTTTTTCTCCTTATTACTTATTGTTATGGCTTCTTTGACGTCTGTATACCATTTTAGCTCTTGTGCCTGTGTTACAAATGCTCCGGCTAAAAATAGTGTTATTAAAAATATTTTTTTCATATCCTTTTATTTTTCACAAATTTAAACAAAAAAAGAATCGCAAAATGTCGTCTATTTTACTTCTTGCATTAATTTTCTAATAATTGGCGAAATTGCAATTAATATAACCCCTGCAACAAACGAATAAATTGCCAATTGATAATATCCTTCTGTATAAGACTGCAATTTAGAAAGCAATGTATCTCCTGTATTTGATCTTGATATTTCTGCACCTAATTTCCCTGCAAATAATTGCCCGAATGCACTTGCCAGGAACCACAATCCCATCATCATTCCGAATAATCTTTTTGGAGATAATTTGGTAATAATTGACATTCCGATTGGCCCTAAACAAAGCTCTCCAATAGTTGTTATCAAATAAGCAAACGTAAAGACATTTAAAGAAGCTATACCTTCTGAGCTTGCAAAAAACTTAGTTAGATAAAAGATGTAAAAGGAAGCTCCAAGGAATAAAAACCCAATTCCAAACTTAATCAAAGTGTTTGGTTCAATTTTTCGTTTTCCAAGCCAAATCCACAATAAACCAATAAGCGGACTCAAAACAACTACAAAAAAGGTATTAGAACTATTATTGACTACGTTAGGATCTATCGTAAAAAACAACAATTGATCACTCAAATTGTCTTTGGCAAAAAGCGATAACGACCCACCGCTTTGTTCGTATATCGAGTTAAATAACAAATAGAAAAATACAAACAAAAAGGCTGCGAAGAGCTTTTTCTGCATTTTTACATCTCCTAGTTTTATCAATTCATAAACAAAATAGAGAACGGCAATTATACCAATCGTATACATGAAATAATCCGTATAATCGGTATTTTTCACCATTATAAAAATAAATGGCAAACTCAGTATCGATACTGCATACACTATTATTTCACGAATTCTTCTTTTACCTGCATCCAGATGCAATAATGGAGAATCTCCAATTGGGCCCAAATGTTTTTTTGTAAACAAAAAGGTAATCAATCCCAAAAACATCACTATTGCGGCCGACAAAAAGCACAGTTGCCAAGAGTAGTATTTTCCTAAATAAATACACAAAGCACCTCCTAAAAGGCCTCCAACATTTATTCCGGCGTAAAACATTCCGTAACCTGCGTCTCTACGACCATCTCCTTCATGGTACAACTCTCCTACCATTGAAGAAACATTTGGCTTAAAAAACCCTGTTCCAATGATCGAAAACGCAATACCATAATAAAACATCACCTGAGGAGAAAAGGCAATCAAAAGATTTCCAAGAATCATAACGATCCCTCCAAAGAATAATGATTTTTTAAACCCTAATACCTTATCAGCAAAAATACCGCCGATAAAGGTAAAAGCATAGACAAAAGCCTGAATGGCTCCATATTGTAAATTGGCGTGCTCATCTTTCAACAAAAGCTGATCTACCATAAAAAACGTAAGTACGCCACGCATTCCGTAAAAGCAAAAACGTTCCCACATTTCAACAAAAAACAAATACCACAGTTGTCTTGGATAAGTGCCTTCAAAATTTTGAATCTCCTCTAAAGTGATCTTCTCTTCCATTTATTTATAAATAATTAATTAATTCCTTTTTCTTTCATCACTTTATTAAGCTCCTTTACCAAGGCAAACATTAGCACTGTTGCAAACATTAACAATGCAAAATTAACCCAAAAAAAGTTAGCTTTATTATCGTAGGTGTCCCACATACTAGCCAAAACTCCACTTAATTTATTCCCTATTGAAGTAGATAAAAACCAACCTCCCATCATTAAGGATGTAATATTTACCGGGCTTAGTTTAGACACCACCGATAATCCCATTGGACTTAAAAACAATTCTCCTATGGTTATGATTCCGTAATTGGCTACCAACCACCAGACACTCACTTTCTCCGCCCCATCATGACCAATTTGAACGGCAGCTATCATAACTAAAACCGACAATGCAGAAATTAATAACCCAAAGGCTATTTTAGTAGGTGTTGAGGGCTCTTTTTTTCTTGAACGTAAAAAAGAAAAAAAAGCAACAATCAAAGGGGTTAGTATGATCACCCAGGCAGGGTTTATAGATTGACTTAAATTGGTTGCCCACAAATGAACTTTACCTCCTTCTGCGGGAAGTTTCTCTGGCGCAACGTTTCTAAAATATAGCGGATAATTTACTTCTTTCTGAACTTCACCATTTACTTTTTGCAAACGAAACTGATGATCATAAAGTTCTACCGATTCTTTTTTATATTCGACTTCTTTGGCTAATTTTAATTTTCCAACAAGCTGACCCGTTGTTCCGGTAACTTCTCTGTCTGTATAGCGATCTGCCCAAGTGGTAAGCGCTGAGCCATTAAGTTTAAAAACCGCCCAAAATAAAATAACAACACCAAAAATAGCCAACAAAGCTCCTATTGGTCGTTTGTCTTCTGCTTTTGCTTTAAAATAAAGTGATCCGTAAAAGAAAATTATCGGAATACAGGCAAATATAAAGGCATCTGTACTATCTGAACCAAAAATATAACTATCTAAATTTGTTTCTGACGTTACTCCTTTTATCAACCAGCCAATTGCTCCAAAAACAAAAGATGGCAATAAAATAAACAGGATGATTTTGTAAAACGGCATATCGCCTTCCTGTACTCCTTTTTTCTGATCATGGCCTACATAATGTTTTGTACCCAATAAAAATACAATAACACCAATAAACATACCTACACCCGCTGCCATAAAGGCCCAATGCCAGCCTAATAGAATTTGCAGTGCAGCACCAAAGAAATTACAAATAAAACCTCCAACATTAATTCCCATATAGAAAATATTGTAGCCTTCGTCTTTTTTATCTTTATATTCTTCATTAGAATAAAAACTTCCCAATAGTGTAGAAATATTAGGCTTAAAGAAACCATTTCCTACAATCACCAAAGTCATGGCAATATAGAGCACCGTTATATCATGAACTCCCATTAAGAAATAACCAATACCCATTAAGATTCCTCCCAAAACGATCGATTTTTTATAGCCTAAATATCGATCTGCGATAAGTCCGCCAATAAAAGGAGTTAAAAAAACCAATGCGATAAAGGTTCCGTATAAGTCAGAAGCTTCTTTCTCGGTCATAGCAAAACCATCCTTTACATCTTTTAGATATAAAGTAAATATTCCAATCATTAAGTAATATCCAAAACGTTCCCACATTTCAGATAAAAACAAAAAAGGCAATGCTTTAGGGTGTTTTTTCCACATAACTATACAGTCTTTAAAATTAAAATTACCTACAAGCCTAGACCTGTAGGTAATTTTTTATATCTAATAATTATTAATTATCGAACGCCATGCATCATCTTTTTCAAAAATGGAGTTAACGCAAATAATATGATTGCAGCAAGTCCTGTAAGCACTACGAATACCATGAAAAACTCGTATAAATTATGGATTTCAAATCCAGCAAAGAAGTGATTATGTGCACTGATTTGATGTTTCTCTAATAAAGCCAATTGTTCCGCTGTTGGTGTAATTTTGTTATCTAAAACTGCCTGAAGATCGATTCCTAATTCTTTTGCTTTTGCAAATTTATCTCCTGTTGCAGGCAAGATAGAACCTAAAGTTCCTCCTAAAGCATAACCGGATGCATTTGACAAGAAAAAGACTCCGTATAACAATGAAGCGAAACGTTTTGGAGACAGTTTACCTACCAATGACAAACCAATTGGAGACAAACACAATTCAGCACATGTATTTAAGAAATACAATAAAATCAACCATTTTACCAATAACAGGCCTGAAGTTCCAATATAAGAAACCTGAGTTGCAATCATGAAGAAACTAATAGAAATCACGACTAAACCAACGGCTAATTTTACCGGTGAGATTGGCTCTGTTCCTTTGGCTCTTAAAGTATCCCAAAGTATACTAAAAGGTACCGCCAGGATTACCACAAACAGTCCGTTGAAAATCTGAACCATTGACGGTGGCATTTGCCAGCCAAAAAAGTTTCTGTCCGTTTGATTGTCTGCAATAAAAGTCAATGATGAACCAGCTTGCTCAAAAGCTGCCCAGAAGAAAATGATAAAAAAGGAAACGATATAAATAACGATAATCCTGTCTCTCTCAATTTTAGTTAAAGAAGTGTCCGAAATAATTAATCCGGCTAATGATAAACCACTAGAGTAGATCAAAGTATAAATCAGGTTCTGACCTACCACATAATGAAAAAAGAATCCTAAAGCTACAAATGCAATTCCGGCAACTGCTAACGCTTTATTTGAGAAATTTGCTTTTTGCGCTTCTCCTTCTTCAAAATCAGAAGCGTCATTTTTAGAAGGCAAACCTCCTAATGGTTTTCCTTCAGGAGAAACTACGTATTTATTCTTTAAAAAGTAAAAAAGTAACGTCCCTAATAACATTGCAATAGAAGCGGCAAGGAATCCCCATCTAAAAGCATGAATATCTCTAATTCCGCCAGCATCTTTTACATCTCCTAATAAAGGACAAATAGACTGACCTAAAAAAGCTCCAATGTTGATACCCATATAGAAAATAGTAAAAGCACTATCTAATTTTGTTTTTTCCTGTTTTGGATACAAACTTCCAACCATACTTGAAATGTTTGGCTTGAAGAATCCGTTACCAAAAACAATAACTCCTAACGCCGTATACATAATGATTGTAGCAAAGGCTCTGTTACCTTCAAAAACACTACCACTGGTAAACAACAACAACTGTCCAATTGCCATTAACAATCCGCCTAATAGAATACAGTTTCTGTTTCCTAAAAAACGATCGGCAACAAAACCACCCAACATAGGTGTTAGATAACAAAGTCCAAGGAAACCTCCATAAATTAAAGAAGCCTCTTCTTCCTTCATCAATAATGAATTCACAAGAAATAAAGTTAATAAAGCTCGCATTCCATAAAAATTGAATCGCTCCCACATCTCCGTTCCAAATAATACCCAAAGTCCTTTTGGATGTGCAGTTTTTACTTTAGTTTCTCCCATATTCTTTATTATTTATTTAAGGTTTTTAGTTTTATGTTATAAATTTTCTTTGATAAAGTTAGTCATTTTGTTATAAAGCTGAATTCTGGTCTTTCCGCCATGAATCCCGTGGTTTTTATCCGGATAAATCTGAGAATCAAATTGTTTATTCGCTTGAATTAAAGCTTCCATCATTTGCATTGAATTTTGCACATGCACGTTATCATCAGCCGATCCGTGAATCAATAAGAATTTCCCTTTTAATTTATCAACGTGATTTATCGGAGAGTTCTGATCGTAACCGCTTGCGTTTTCCTGAGGAGTCTGCATGTATCTTTCTGTGTAAACACTGTCATAAAAACGCCAGTTTGTTACCGGAGCAACTGCAATTGCCATTTTGAAAACATCGTTCCCCTGAAAAATACAATTTGAAGCCATAAATCCACCAAAACTCCATCCGAAGATTCCAATTCTTGCAGGATCAACATACGGATAAGCGCCGATTACTTTTGCAGCATCAATCTGATCTTCTACTTCGTATTTTCCTAATTCTTTTTGAGTTACTTTTTTGAAATCAGCACCTTTATAACCTGTTCCTCTACCATCAACACAAGCTACGATATAACCTTGCTGTGTAAGAGATACAAACCAATAATCATCTGGATTGTTCCAGTCGTTATTTACCTGTTGAGAACCCGGACCAGAATACTGGTACATGAAAACAGGATATTTTTTTGAAGGATCAAAATCTTTCGGTTTTAAAATCCATGCATTAAGCTCATTTCCTTTTGCTGTTTTTAAAACGAAAAATTCTTTTGCCGGTAGGTTGTAAGCTACTAATTTAGAAGAAAGATCTTTGTTGTTTTCGATAACCTGAATTTCTTTTCCCGTTTTAGCCTCGTTCAAAGTATAAGTAGTTGGCTGTAGATTACTTGAGAAAGTATTAATAAAGAACTGAAAGTTAGGGCTGAAAGTTGCCGAGCTCGTTCCTGTAATTTTAGACAAACGAACTTTGTTCTTTCCATCTAAAGCAATGCGATAAATATCTCTGTTGATTGAACCGTTTTCTGTAGATTGGTAGAAAACTGTTTTGTTTTTTTCGTCGAAACCGTAGTATGAAGTTACTTCCCAGTTTCCTTTTGTGACCTGATTCTTAAGCTTTCCGTTTTTATCATACACATAAATATGATTAAACCCGTCTTTTTCACTTGTCCAGATAAAGCTATTGTCTTTTAAGAAGGTTAAATCGCTGGTAACATCGACATAAGCTTTGTCTTTTTCATTTAGAACCACTTTTGCCGCTGCAGTCGTTCCATCTACAAACAACAAATCCAAATTATTCTGGTGACGGTTTAAAACCTGAGCCGACAATACATTGTTGTCATTTGTCCATTGTAATCTTGCGATATAAAAGTCATTGTAGTTTCCTAAATCTACTTTTTTACCCGTATTACCCACCGCATCATATATATGTAGAGATACTACTGAGTTTTTTTCTCCTGCCTTAGGATATTTAAACGTTTCAATGGTTGGGTACAAATCTTTTTGAAATATAGACATCGAAAATTCCGGAACGGCACTTTCGTCAAAACGGATATAAGCTATTTTTTTACTGTCTTTACTCCAGTCGAAGGCACGTACAAACGCAAACTCTTCTTCATAAACCCAGTCCGTAATACCGTTGATAATGGCATTCTTCTTTCCATCGGTTGTAACCGCTGTTGATTTTTTTGACGCCAGATCATATACATACAAGTTATTTTCTTTTGCATATGCGATTTTAGTCCCATCAGGAGAAAAAGTCGGTTCCTGAATCTGAAAATCAAACAGTTTAGTTAACGATTTTGTATTAATATCATATAAAAAATAATCTGCTGTAAACGAATGACGGAAGATTTTTTTGGTATTGCAGGCAATTAAAATCTTTTTTTCTGAGGCATCAAAAGTATAACTGTCAATCCCTTCAGAAAGCGCTGTGTGATTCTTGGTATCAATTAAATTAGCTACTTTTTTTAATGTTGCAAAGTCATATAAATCGATTTGCATGCTTCTGCTGGCCTGATCTACATTTAGAACTGTATATTGCTCTGTATTTTTTAACGATTTCAGTTCATCCATTCCTTTTGCCCGAAATGCTCCACTATAAATATTCTCGACCGTAATTTTTTGCTGGCCGAAAACAGTCGCAACTAAAAACAAAAATATAACAGTAATTTTACCTGTATTCATTAGAATTATTTTAAATATAAAAAAGAGCCCAATTTTAGTAAAAAAAATGAACATAATACCCATTATAATTGTTAAATGTTAAAAAAAATAACGATTGCGTACTTTTCAATTTTCAAATACATTGCAAACAAAAGTCTTAAAATAGTATCTTTGCCGCAACTTTATTATTTAAAATACTGAGAATGAACAACGCTGTTGCCGGATTTTCGAAATTATCCAAAAAAGAAAAAATAAACTGGATTGCCAATACCTATTTTTCAAGCCCTGAAGAGGCCCTGACTATTATAAGAAATTACTGGAATACAGACGAAAAGCTACAACAATTGCACGATGAATTCATTGAAAATACCATCACCAATCTTTACATCCCGCTTGGAGTAGCGCCTAACTTCCTGATCAACGGAAAACACAAAACAATTCCGATGGCAATTGAGGAAAGTTCAGTAGTTGCCGCAGCATCAAAAGCAGCTAAATACTGGTCGACGAGAGGCGGTTTCAAAGCCACTGTAATCGCTACAGAAAAAATCGGGCAGGTTCACTTTACCTTCAACGGAGATGCCCAAAAACTAGAATCTTTTTTTAATCAGATTAAACCTAAAATTTTATCTGACACCCAAAGCATTACCAAAAATATGCAACAACGAGGTGGCGGAATTCTAGATATAAAACTAAAAGATAAAAGAAGTCTTCTCGAAAATTACTTTCAGCTTCATGCAACTTTTGAAACCAAAGACAGCATGGGAGCAAATTTCATCAATTCCTGCCTGGAGCAATTTGCTACTACTTTAAAAGACGAATTTCACCATTCTGATTTATTTTCAGAAGATGAAACTTTAAAAGTAATTATGAGCATTTTGTCTAATTACGTTCCAAATTGCATTGTTAAAGCAGAAGTTTCTTGCCCTATTGAAGATCTAACAGAAAAACACATTTCAAATCCACAAGAGTTTGCCGAGCGTTTTGTACAAGCTGTTCAGATTGCGGAAGTAGAACCATTCAGGGCTGTTACACACAATAAAGGAATTATGAACGGAATTGACGCTGTAATTCTTGCAACCGGAAATGATTTCAGAGCAGTTGAAGCAGGGGTTCATGCTTATGCCTCCAAAAACGGCCAATATTCAAGTTTATCTCACGCTAAAATCGAAGACGGAATTTTTACTTTCTGGCTTGAAATTCCATTAGCACTGGGAACTGTAGGCGGATTAACTTCTTTACATCCATTGGTAAAATTGTGTTTTGATATTCTTGAAAAACCTTCAGCAAAAGAATTAATGGAAGTTGTAGCGGTCGCTGGTCTTGCGCAAAACTTTGCCGCCTTACGCTCCCTGACCACTACCGGAATTCAGGAAGGACATATGAAAATGCACCTTAACAATATTATCAACCAATTTGAAGCGACTGAGGAAGAACGTCATTTAATTAAAACTCATTTTAAGAAAAATGCCGTATCGCACAGTGCTGTAGTTGAGTTTATTGAAAATCTAAGAAAAAAATAAAAAATCCAAATAATATAGTTTCCGAATAAAATTCCAAATTCCAACGTTAATTGGAATTTTATCCCGACGTTTCGGGATTGGAATTCATTTTAAAATTGAAGAATGAAAACAACCTTTTACAGTAACGGAAAACTTTTAATTACAGGCGAATATCTAGTCCTGGATGGCGCCAAAGCTTTTGCTTTACCAACAAAATTTGGACAAAATCTAATCGTCGAGAATGGTTCAAATCAAGAAATCCAATGGAAAAGCTATGACTTTGACGAACACCTTTGGTTCGACGATACGATCACTTTCTCTGATATTATAAACAATCCAAAAACTCAAATTGAAACCGTAAAAACGACTTTAATTGAAATTTTGCATGAAGCTTATTTGTTAAATCCAGATTTTATAAATACTTCTAAGGGATATAAGATTAGTACGCAACTAACGTTTCCAAAAAATTGGGGACTTGGAACATCTTCTACCCTTTTAAACAATATTGCTCAATGGGCAAAAATTGATGCTTTTACGTTGCTTAAAAACAGTTTCGGTGGAAGCGGTTACGATATTGCGTGCGCACAAAATAACACTCCTATTATTTATCAATTAGAGCAGAATTCACCATTGGTGGAAGCCGTAGACTTTAATCCAGATTTCGCACAAAACATTCATTTTATTTATCTTAATAAAAAACAAAATAGCAAAACTGCTATTAAAGCTTATTACAACAACAAAAATCAAAACCTAACACAGAATATTACTGACAACAATAAAATCACCAATGCTGTCCTAAATGCAAAAACAGTACAGGAATTTGCAATAGCTTTAGAGAAACACGAAATTCATTTAAGTAATATCCTGGAATTAGAAACCATACAAGAAATTGCTTTTTCAGATTTTAATGGCGTAATAAAAAGCCTAGGAGCTTGGGGTGGAGATTTTGTAATGGCGGTTTCAAAACAAGATCCAAAAGATTATTTTACATCAAAAGGATACGAAACAGTTCTTTCTTATCACGAAATGATTTTGATTTAAATTTATTCACAACATTACTTTACCAAAGTTTTAAAAACTTCAAAAAGAATTTCTCTCAAAATTAAATCCATAAAAAAAACCCGAAACATTCAAATTGAACGTTTCGGGTTTTATATTTTTATTTAATTACTAAAGACTAGTAGTTAAACTGTAATCTGTTATCTTCAATTTTAGCATTAGCTTTCAATGCTGGTAAAATTCTGCTTGCATCAGATGCACTTTGCGCTTTTACTTTAGCAACATACTCTGCATGGTTAGCCGCTGCAGGAGCTTTAACTGTACTGATGTTTTTTACTACATATACACCTGTGTTACCTTCAATTGGAGCTGAAATTTTATTTGCAGCTAATGCGAATGCATTACCTACTACTTTTGGCTCTTGTCCTACTCCTCCAGGTAATACTGGATTGTCCATAGTAACATTAGCAGCTTGCTGAACAGCTACACCAGCACTTTTAGCAACAGCCTCTAGTGATGAACCTGTCATTTTAGCTTTTAAAAGTTCTGCTTTTTTCTTGTTTTTCAAGATTGACTCTACATAAGGTCTTGCCAATGTTACAGATACTAAACCTGATTTGTTTTCGCTTTTGTATTGTGCAATTACGTGACCGATATTAGCCAATTCAAAACGCTTCACATCTCCAGTGTTCGTTTCTTTGTCAAATGCCCATCTGATGATGTTACGTTGGTTTCCTAATGGACCAAATGCTTCATCCATAGCTTTTGCTGTTACAGGAGCAGCAACTTTTAATCCTAATTCCTTTGCTGTAGCATTGAAATCTTTATCGGCAGCATCCATTTCAAATTTAGTTGCCAATGTGAATACTTTATCAGAAGTAGCTTCAGATGGCTCAATTTTTTGAGCGATAGTAGCTAAACGAATTCCGTCTTGTTTGTCAGTAATTTTGATAATGTGAAATCCGAAAGGAGTTTCCACTAAACCAACTTTTCCAATTCCGTTACTGAATACAAAATCATTGAATGGTTTCACCATTTGGTTTGGACCAAAATATCCTAAGTCACCACCTTGTTGTGCAGAAGAATCATCTGAACTTGTGAAAGCCAACATCATGAAACTGTCTGGGTTTGCCTGAACCTGAGCAAGAATTTCTTCTGCTTTAGCTTTAGCTTCTTCTTTTGTTCTTTTTTCTTTTGCGTTTGGAGTTTGAGATCCTTCGTATCCAATTAAGATATGACTTGCTTTTGCATTAACACCAGCTTTAAATCCTAAAGATTTAGAGATTGCATAATATCTTCCGAAAACATATGGTCCGTAAATTGCCCCAGCTGGTAAGCTGAATAATTTATCAGCATCAACTGCTGGTAAAGCATTTTTAGGCACATAAGTTGAATCGTAAGGAACATCAGAATTTGAATTTACAAATTCTGCGATGTTAGTAGCACTTTTAAAACCTGGCAAAGTATCGTTTTTACCTGTTTTTGCATTGTACTCTACTCTTCCGTTTAGTAATGCAGTGATTTTAGCTTTAATTTCAGCTTCGTCCTCTTTCGAAGCTTTGTCTTCCACTAAAACATACTGAATTTCACGAGTAGCATCCGCTTTGAATTTCTTCTCGTTTTTCTTCATATAATCTACAATTTCTGTATCAGAAATTTTTACTTCACTATCTTTAATTGAAGAATATAAAGCCGCAACGTAAGCAAAGTTAACTTTGTTAGCTTCCATTTCATATTTCAGCTTTCCTTCACTTACAGTCGTGTAAAGTCCCGCTTTTACTAATGTGTTATAGATCTGGAATTTAGCATTTAGCTCAGCATCTTTTTCTTTTTGAGAAATGAATTGTGCTGCCTCAGGATTTGTTTTAAAGTATTCTTTAAATTTAGCTACGTCAAAAATACCAGCTGCATTTAAAAACATTGGGTTTTTACCAATATTCGGATCTGCCTTTAAAACTTCAAGTAAGTGTTTTTCACCTACTCTTAATCCTAATTTATCAAACTGTGCTGATAATAATGCGATTGAAACCTCTTGGTCCCAAACTCTGTTTGCAGCTTCAGTGGAAGTAATTCCTTGACCACTTTTTTCAACATTACTAACTTTAACTCTAAAGTCTTCAAATGAAATATCTTTTCCATCGATGCTTCCCACATCTTTTGAACTTTGACCAAATGTTCCTCTTGTGAATAGATCTTGTATTATAAATGCAAATAATGCAAGTGCAATAACTCCTATCAATAAAGCGGAACGCTGTCTAATTTTTGCTAAAACTGCCATTTTTATTATCGTTAATTTTATATTCAGTTTGCGAAAATACAATTATCTAGTTAATAACAATACAACTAGCGTTTTATTTTACACAATTTTTTTTATTAATTTAAAAAATCACTCTTTTATCGTCAATTTAACCAATTCAATTTTCTTATTTGTGGCTTCTTCGATCACAAAATGATAGCTCCCAATCACTATTTCTTCTCCCTTTTGAGGAATTTCTTTGGTCGAATTCACGATAAACCCACCTAAAGTCCCGTAAGAATCCTCCTCAGGAATTGTTAGTTTATAGGTTTCATTGAGATACTCTACATCTAATCTTGTCGAAAACAAATACTTCCCTTCTCCCAGCTCCTGTTCTATCAATTCCTCGTCTAAATCGTGTTCATCTTCGATCTCACCGAAAAGCTCTTCAACAATATCCTCTATCGTAATAATCCCCGAAGTTCCTCCATATTCATCCAAAACAACAGCTACATTTCTTCGCTTTTTAATCAATAAGTTCAGTGCATCTTTTATCAAAATCGTTTCAGGAACAAATTCAACTGTCATTAAAACCGATTTTATTGTTTTCGGCTTTTTAAACAAATCAAATGAGTGTACATAACCCACAATATCATCAAGCGAATTTTGACTCACTACAATTTTGGAATACCCGGTTTCTATAAATAATTCTTTAAGATCTGCAACGCTGTCAAATAAATCTATATCAACAATTTCCGTACGCGGCGTCATGATATCACGGGCTTTTACTCCTGAAAACTCCAATGCATTTTGAAAAATCTGAATTTCAGAGTCTACTTCAGCATCATCTTCAACAGCGTTCATTTGTTCTGCAATATAGTTCCCAAGTTCAATTTTACTAAAATACAACTGTATCTGATCTCCTTCTGTTTTGAAAAACTTTCGCAATACAAAATCTGAAATCCAGATGAAAAAAGTCGAAAAATAATAAAATAGTCGGTAAAACAAATAGGCTGGAATGGCAAAGAATTTGATTAATGTATTGGCATAAATCTGAAAAAAAACTTTCGGAAAAAATTCTGCCGTTATCAAAACGATAAAAGTAGAAACAACAGTCTGAACCAGCAGACTTGCCAAATTTGAAAAATGAAATCCTAAATTGATGATAGACTCCAGGATCAAATCTCCCATGTAAAATCCATAAACAACCAGTGCCACATTGTTACCAATAAGCATTGCGGCAATAAACTTTGAAGGATTCCCGGTAAGTTTCGTTAGAATTTGTGAGGCAAAATTATCTTGTTTCTTTTCGATTTCAAGATAAATCTTATTCGAGGAAATAAAAGCTATTTCCATTCCTGAAAAAAAAGCTGACAGTATTAAACATAGTATTATAATACCAATTTCCATTTTTTACTGTTTTTTATTGCGATCGTCAAATTTCTTGACAAATTTCCTCCTGAAGAAAAACATAAATACTGCCATACCCGCAATTATAAAACTCAGAGCAGCAGTATCATTTCCATCGTTTATCTTTGTAAAACCATCATAAATAAAATAAATGGCAAATATGATGTAAACGTATTGTGTATATTTTAAATAACCCATAATCTGTATTTTTATTCGTTTGATTCTATTTCACCGCTAACACGCTGAGAATTAATCACTTTAAAATCCTTACTAAAATCTATCCCTTGCCCGTTTGAAGCTCCTTTTGCATCCGTAAGCTTAAATTTTCTTTCGGTATAAAACCACTCGTTATTCTGATCGAAGTACAACTGTTCTGTTTCCAGCATTTGTCCTTCTTCTGAAGTGATTCTTACTTTTCCCTGCAAATCAATTATACCGGTTGGCTTGTACGAAACAGCATAATTTGATCTTATAAAGGTACGTTTTTGATTTTTATCATATAAAGTAACATCAATTCCTTTTGGGAATTCCGTAAAAGGAAAGTCAAGATTAGAATAGTCCAACATTTTAGGACTTTTCAAAACTCCTGTTATACGTCCGGAATCTGTATATTTTATATCAACGGTATCTGCATCACTTCCAGGAACGAACTCTGAGAAGTTAATTTTCTGAACTTCTTTAAAATTACTTTCGCACCCAAAAAACAGTGTCACAGTAAAAACTGTGACAACCGCTATTATATATCTCTTTGATAAATTCATTTGCCAAATGTAGTAAATTGTAATGAGCTTAAAAAAACATAAGAGCTTATGCTTAATTGAATTTACTTTTCACGAACCATTTATCATTAAAAGAGAAGCTCACACTAAAGTTGAAATAATTCTCCTGAACCAACCCAGCTGACACTGTTCCTCTTTTTCCAAACTCAACACCAATGTTAACATTCGAAAAAGACCCGTTATTAAGTGGAATTCCAGCTCCTAAAGTCATACCCAGATCATTGATCTCCTGATTATTTACCACCAAACCAATTTTCTCGTATTTTAATCCAGCTCTATAAGTCATTCTGCTTAAATAACTTGTAAATGATGCATAGTTAGGAATGTAATACCCACCGATAGCATATTTTTGATATTTTTCGTAACGAACATTATCTCTTGTGTTGTAATAGTTTGCAAGCTGTCCATTTCCTTGAAAAGAAACTGTAGTACCCACCAACCATTTTCTGGCTTCTCCGATACCGGCACCAAATGTTATTTTGTTCGGCAGTTTTAATTTATCTTCATGATCAGGAGCCGTAATCGGATCAGGATCACCATCTACCTGAATAACTCTTGTGCTGTTTGAATTTAAAGTACTGGCAAAAGTATAATTCAAGCTTGTAAATAAACTCAGTTTTTTATCAATTTTTGTTTGATACATCGTACCAATATTAAAACTAATACCAGACAGTTCAGAAGCATTTGTTTCTCTCGTTGCATTTTGAACGCCAGTTACCAGCTCTAAACTTGTGGTCGTGATTTTCCCAAAATTATATTGTGCATCAGCTCCAATATTCCAGTTCTTTTTAATTTTGTATCCTAAACCAACAAATACTTTATTAACACCACCTTTTCCCTGAAGCTGGTTACTTGTTGCTCCTTCTGTACCTGTTAGGTCATTTTGAATTTTATATCCAACAGAAGTTACCGGAACTAAACCGAACGCTGCACCAAATTTTCCCATCGGAATTCCCAATGCCAGATAATCAAAAGTGGCTCTTTGTGCCTTTTCAGATTTCTCACTGGTTTTCAAATTAGACGTACCAAAAGATCCCCCAACTGTAAAAGTTGTAAACTTTAAACTCGCGTAACTTGCAGGATTCTCAATATTCAGGTGAATACTATCCTGTTCCACTGCAACTCCGGACATAGATCTGTTTTCAAGAGTTCCTTTAAATCTTACATCACCAATTCCGAAAAAAGAATAAGGCGACGCAGTACCTTGTTGAGCGAATGAAACGAACGAGATAAGCAAACAAGCGCTTACTATAATTTTTTTAATCATTGTCGATTTTATATTGAAATGTTTGGTTCAAACTCTCCAAAAGGAAATTTGAATTGGCAAATATGGTATTTTTTAATCGTTTAGCCAAAAAATCTGCATCACCTCCCGTTAAAATTATTATAAAATTTGAAAAGTTTGCGCGATATTCATCGATAAAACCATCAATCTCATAGACGAAACCATTGACTACTCCGGAATGAATCGCCTGCTTTGTGGAATCTCCTATATAAGAATCCGGCGACTCCAAAGCGAGCAAAGGCAGTCTGGCCGTATAGTTGTGTAAAGATTCGTACCGTAATCTCAGGCCTGGAGAAATAGCTCCTCCTAAATAATTATCCTTTTCGTCGATAAAATCGTAGGTAATACAGGTTCCGGCATCAATGACCAATCTGTTTTGTCCGGGAAACTTTAAAGTAGCCCCGGCAGCCAAAACCATGCGGTCTATTCCTAATGTTTTTGGAGTCGCATATTTATTGGTGAAGGGAAAAACATCCTCATGAGTTAAAAAATGAACGTTTAACTGTTTTTCGAAAGTCAAAAAAGATTGTTTTTCGATATTTCCGACCGATGCCACGACCAAATCAGAGCATTTTTGATATTTTTCTAAAATTTTTTTAATTTTTTTTTCAAGCTCGTTTTTCTCAAAAATAAAATTTTCAAGAACACTACCTCCCTCAAATACAGCAGCTTTAATTCTGGTATTTCCAACATCAACCGTTAAAATCATTTTTGTTTTTTTAGCCCTGCGAAGATACGAATTGATTTTTTTAAAAAAATGTTTTGGATAAACGAAAAATGATTCTATCTTTGCACCCGCAATGTGCACAGCACGGTACCTTAGCTCAGATGGTAGAGCAATGGACTGAAAATCCATGTGTCCCTGGTTCGATCCCTGGAGGTACCACAACAACCCGAATAGCAATATTCGGGTTTTCTGTTTTTAATACTTTTCTTCCTGATTTATATCGGCACCAACTCCCCAATTTTCCAGAACCTTATCGCAAAGAATAAGCTGTTTTAACAATTTGCCGCTTTTAACAGCTGCAATCGTTGCTACTATTTTCTTTCCGGTTACACAATCTTTTGCTAAACCTCCTACTCTTACAACCGATTCAGGACTTTTACACTTCTTTCTTTTTTAATTTTAACGCAATTAGTAGGATTAAAAAACTACAATTATCCTCATGCTTATTTTTCGTTAAAAAAGTATTAAATAAATAAAAAAATATCTTCTATATTCGCAAAACCATAATTTAAAGTTTTATTTTTTATCAAGTACACAAAGTCTATTAAAGTCTGTTTATGAGCAACACTTCAACAAAGGGTATCTGGAAAGTGATTTCGGCGTCATCAATGGGGACCATGATCGAATGGTATGATTTCTATATTTTTGGAAGTTTAGCGGTCGTAATCTCAACCAAATTCTTTCCCAGTGACAATCCTACTGCTGCATTTCTGTCGACTTTAGCCACTTTTGCTGCCGGATTTGTTGTACGGCCTTTTGGAGCATTGTTCTTTGGAAGACTTGGTGATATCATTGGGCGTAAATATACTTTTATGGCTACTCTGCTATTAATGGGCGGCTCTACTTTTTTAATAGGCTGTATTCCGGATTATAAAACCATTGGCTTTCTTGCTCCTCTATTGGTTTTAATTCTTCGCTTACTGCAAGGCCTTGCCCTTGGAGGAGAATATGGCGGAGCAGCTACTTATGTAGCAGAACACGCTCCTGCTAATCAAAAAGGATATTGGACTTCCTGGATTCAAACTACAGCGACCGTTGGTTTGTTTATTTCTTTAATGGTAATATTAGCAACGAAAAACATTCTTTCGGCCGAGGATTTTGACTCCTGGGGATGGCGTGTTCCGTTTTGGGTTTCTATTGTAATGGTAGGAATTTCGTATTTGATTCGTAAAAACATGGACGAATCTCCTGTGTTTGCTAAAGCCAAAAAAGAAGGAACAACAAGCACCAATCCGCTGAAAGAAAGTTTTGGAAACCGATACAACCTGAAGTTTGTTTTACTTGCTTTGTTTGGCGCTACTATGGGACAGGGCGTAGTTTGGTATACCGGGCAGTTTTATGCGATGAGTTTTATGAAAACTGTAATGAATGTCGACTCTTCTCAGGTTGATGAATTATTGGGAATTGCCCTATTACTTGGCACTCCGTTTTTTATATTTTTCGGATGGCTGAGCGATAAAATAGGACGAAAACACATTATGATGGGCGGAATGCTGCTTGCCATTTTATTTTACAGGCCTATCTATAAAACGATGTACAACACTACTGATCTGAGCCACAAAACCGAACTTATTTCCAAAACCACGCAATCGATTGAAATAACAAAAAGTAAAGACTCTATTTACACTACTTATAAAGAATATAGCGACGGCACAGCTTTACTGGAAAAGAAAACACATTTTACAAACAAGAATCAAACTCAAATCAACACCACTATTACGATTAATTCCGCTGACAAATGGACTTTAATCTTTTTCGTTTTCATCCAGGTTTTATTTGTTACGATGGTGTATGGTCCTATTGCGGCCTTCCTGGTAGAAATGTTTCCAACTAAAATCAGATATACTTCAATGTCCCTACCTTATCACGTAGGAAATGGAATTTTTGGAGGCTTACTGCCTGCAATTTCAACTTATTTTGTCACACATGCTAAAGAGGCCGGCAAACCGGATTTTTATCTTGACGGACTCTGGTATCCTATCATCATTGCCTCTGTCTGCTTTGTCATTGGAATGATTTACATCGATAATAAAAACAAAACGAATCACCTTTAATATTATAACTATGAATACGATCAAACAAATTTTAGGTGTTTTATGGATTATACTTGCCATTGCAGCGGCCTATTTTTGCATTTTTGAATTTGGCTTACCTAAACTGCTTTCCGACAAACAGGATGACTTGGTTTTTGGAACCATCATTCTTTTTATCCTTACACCGTTAATTGTTTTAGGACTGGGAACTTTTGGCTATTTCTCTGTAATCGGAGAGTACAATAAAGGAAAATAAGGGGTGAAAAATGAAAGGGCTGTCTAAAAACAGACAGCCCTTTCGCACCACTAACAAAACCAAAAATCTTTTACTTGTCAGGCATGTTCTTCTATATAAATGGGTAAAATTATTTCTTAATCAGTTTCATCACCTGAGTTTGGCCCTTTTCGTTAATAGCTTTTACAAAATATAACCCCGTTTTCAGATCACTTACGACAAACTGAAAATCCGGATTTCCATTGGTAGTAAAACTTTTTACCAATTGTCCAGAAATCGCATATATCTGAACTTTTGACATTGACACATTTAAGGTAAAATAATTCGAAACCGGATTTGGATACAATCGTACTGAATTTTCTTTTTCGAAATCGGCTATGGCTAAACTGGCCTGTTTGTTACCATAAATTCTGAATTCTCCTGCCGGAAGATTTAAGGGCGCATTGACATCGGTAACATTAATAGTAGTGTTGTCCATTAAATTGTACCATGCACCGGCATATTGAAAACCTGTTGGAACATTTTGGGATGTAACATCAAAATTAGCGACAATCAAAACATCTTTTAACTCGGTTGATGATAAAGTACTATTAGTAATTTTTATGTTTACAGACAGTAAATTTGCATTTGCAATTACAGGATCTCCCAAAAACACAGGCTCTTTTGTTTTTAGCGCAATCATCTTTGCCCAATCGTTGTAAATTTTATTTCGCACTGAATTGCCCAACCAGTTATTTACCCATTGAGGCTGCGGTTTTGTATCTAATTTACAATCGCCCGCAACGCCATCGAAATCAGTGTTGACCGAATTATCGTTACAGGTAAAAATAGAGTTCTCCCATCCTAATTCTCCAAAATGCCAAATCATTTTTGGCCCCGGAACCAATAGTGAAACTGCTCCAATTGCCGACATTCTGGACAATGCTGTGTCTAGTGTTTTTACATTGTATCCTCCGCCAGAATTTCCGTATTGTATGTTTTTATACATCAAACGTTCTTCATCATGGCTTTCGGCATATCCCATTAATCGGTTGGCTGTAAAACCGTGGCTGCTGCTGGCCATTCTTGAAATATTACTCTCACTCGCATACCCCATTGACAATTGATTGTACGGTCCTGTCATTTTTCCCCACATCATTACTCCTTTAGACGGTGTTTCAGCAATTCTGTAATTGGCCCATTCCTTCTCCTCGTTATCAGACCCCAGGTGCTCAAAAATAGTATAATGTGTAGGGTCGAGACTCCATGAATAATCAGCGTACTTTTTTAATACATCTACTCTGTCCTGTTGGTACGCATCAGTACATGCTCCATCAGAAGCGGTACAATTCTGGGTAAAACCTTTGGTCAAGTCCCAACGGAAACCGTCAATTTTATATTCTTCGATCCATTGTTTAACCACACGTTCGACATAATTTTGTGTTTTTAAGGCCTGATGGTTAAAATCTTCCCCAACATTATACGCATGTTTGGCAACTGTATTAAAATAAGGATTTTCGGCGGTTGGCGAACCAAAACCGTCTCCATCAGGATCGTTCATCCACATTCTCACCATCGGATTTCTTCCGAAAGCATGGTTTAAAGCGACATCCAGGATCACAGCGATTCCGTTTTGGTGACACAAATCAATAAATTCCTTCAACTTGTCTGAAGTACCGTAAAATTTATCCAAAGCCATATGAAACGAGGTGTTATACCCCCAGCTTTCATTGCCTTCGAACTCCATTACCGGCATTAATTCGATTGCATTTATTTTAAGGTTTTTAAAATAATCCATCCGATCTATTAAACTTTGGTAATTTCTAGCCGCATCAAAATCGCGAACCAAAACCTCATAGACTACTAGTTTTTCTTTTTGAGGTTTTACAAAATTGTTTACCTGCCAATTGTACGGAGTTTGACCGGTTTTCAAAACAGTCACTTCAAATTGCTGTCCCGCCGGATAAACAGGCATGTTAGGATAAGAAGTTGTAGGAATGGAAGGATCATCAAAAGGCGATAACACTAAAGTTGAATACGGATCGGCCGTTTTTACTAAAGATGGGGAATTAGCCAGCGGCGTAGTATCTACCACCCAATATTGATAGGTATAAGTAACTCCCGAAACTAATCCGGTTAATTCCATCCAAAATTTTCCCGAAGCAGGGTCTTTTTTCATGGTGTAGGCCGAAGTTGGCTGCCAGTTATTGAAGCTTCCGGCAACATATACAAAGTCTTTTAAAGGCGCATCCAAAACCAAAGTCGCTTTTGTAGCATCAGTCGAATTGTAGTTAATTCCGTCAACCAAGCCTGTCGGCATTGCCTGCGAAACAGTATTTGAATTTATTACAACCGAAAACTTTTTTACAATCGTAATTCCTGCCTGAGTGATACTCAACTCGTAACTCTGATTGTTAGCAACTCCAACATGAGAATAAGAATAACTTGCGGTGCTTGAATTTGTATTGATAACCGTTCCGTTTGCCTTTAAGGAATAACTTGCTGCACCGTTTGTATTTGTAGCAGCAATATCAAAATTAGATCCCGATGTTATAATTGATGCACTGTTTTCTGTTGGCGAAGTTAGCAAAACCTGAAAACTGCCCACTTCCACTAAAATGTCCTGCGATTTTTTATCGCCATTTCCATTTTTGGCTTTTACCAAAAAACCAATTCTTCCAATCCCTGTAGTACTGTAATAGGTAGTTGGTGTAATTGTTTTGGTATACGTATCTGTACCCGAATTATAGGTAAACTTACTCGCCTCGCTTGAGGCATCCCAGGAACCATTATCCGGAGTTCCTTTTTGAGAAGTATCGTTGGTATCAAAAGCCCAGGCCCACATATACAAGGAATGGTCAGTAATTCCCCAGCTGCTTTCATCAACACTTGTGCCGTTAATGGTTATGGTAATCGGTGTAGTCTCTTCAAAAGTTGACGGACTTACGGAGTGGCTTATGGTTTGCGTTTGGGCAAAAGTAGCCACAGACCACAAAAATGTGATCCATAGTAAAGTTTTTTTCATAATGTGGTTGATTGGTTAGTTAGTCTGACTAAAAAAGGGCTATCTTCTAACAGATAGCCCTTTTAAATTTCAGTAAAAAATTATTCCTGATTTGGAATCATTAAATAGCTTCCGTCTAAATCATTAAAATAAATAACATATTTAGATTTTGCTACTGGTATGTTTTCACCGGAACCTCCTCCTGAGAACGGAGTAGTTCCTCCCCATGAAACGTCCCATTTATCATCTGCTCTGAATTTAAGTCCGCCATCTTTCAACGCCGTTACTCCCAGAGTCCAGATATGATCGTTGAACGTAGATTTTTTCATCGCTGTCGACGTATTCCAGCCTCCGGGCGTACTATCGCCAATGATACCAACTGTTCCATACGTTTTAGCAGCAGTAGCATCATACGGAGTTAGTTTGTACGTTAGTTTTTGCACATCGATTTTAAAGGTGTAATACCCTTGATTTGCAATTACAAAACTAGCCGGATCAGCGTCAGATTCTTTTCCTCTGTATACTAAAACATCACTTGCACCACCATACATTGGAGCCCAGCTGCCTAAAGTACTAATGGTTTTAAAAGCACCTGCTTTAAAGAATCCTGTAAAAGTATATTCATTAGGATTTTTTGGATTTCTGAATAAAATTTGATTTCCTTTATTATTATCCCATCCTGAAACTGTTGCATCACCAACTAAGTACCATTCAGTAAATTTGTAATCTACTTTTCCGGTATAAGGGGTTACACTAATTGTGATTACTGTTTTAGAAACCTGTGGAACTCCGCCTGAAACGCTTGAAGCTATTTTTACATCAAATAAAGAGGCTACTTCTGTTGGAGCTCCAAGATCAATCGCTGCCTGGTTCAAATCTTTTGCAAGCACTGAAACCTCGGCTATATTTGTGGTTCTTTCCAGCGTAACTGCTTTCGAAAAATCACCTCCCTTTTTATCAATCAACAACGTATAACTTACTACTACAGGAGCAGAATAGGTTGCTTTAGACCATGTAAATTTGGCCACTTCCTGCGAAGGTTTATCCACATCTAAAACAAATGCTTTTCCTGTTGCAGGTGCCGTAATTTCAGGTGTCGCAACAGCTTCAACAATTTGTCTGTTCTCTACATCATCAGCATTACACGAAACAACTAAAACACCAATAAATGCGATTAAAATTTTATATATATTTTTCATTTTAATGTTTTATAAAGTTAATACCCAGGATTTTGTTTCAATGTTGGATTTGCTTGGATATTTCTTGCAGGAATTGGCATTAAATCTCTGAAAGATGCAGTTGCTGCTCCCGCCATAATTCCACCTTTCCATTGCCAGATTTTAGATCCTCCGCTAAACTTACCAAAACGAATTAAATCAGTTCTTCTGTGACATTCCCAGAACAATTCTCTTCCTCTTTCATCTAAGATAAAATCAAGTGTTAACTGTGGAAGTGTAATTGCTGGTGCACCCGCTCTGCCTCTAATTTGGTTTACGTATCCTAAAGCTGTATTAAGATTACCGCTGGTAGCTCCTCTAAGAGTAGCCTCAGCATACATTAAATAAGCATCTGTTAATCGGAACATTGGAAAATCAATATCCGGAATATCATTTCTTTGTGCTGCAGAACCATCAGCATTTTTATTGATGTATTTTGTTACTGCATAACCATCCGTAAAGGTCGATACATTATTAATGTCTAATGATTGTCCATTCGTATAGAATGTTCCTCTTTTATCCCCTGTTGCGGTTGCATCAGGAAAAAGAGCTACAAACTCTCTACGAGTTCTAATCCCTTGCCATCCACCATCCATTCCTCTGGATGCTGCATCCATGCTACCTCCAATAGAAGCGTGCATGATAAAACTCATTCCTCCACCAGTTGCTCTAATGGCATTACCATCACTAACAATTGGGAAAATAACTTCAGACTGAGCGCCATTTCTATTATTATCTGCAGAGAATAAGTATCTGTACGGAACATTTGCGAAAGTATAACCTGAACTCGTAATAATTTCATTACACAATGTTGCAGCTTCATTATTCTTGTCTACACCAATGTATACTTTAGCGTTCAAATAAACCTGCGCTAATAAAAATTTGGCAGCCGTTTTATCAACTCTTCCATACTCGTTTTGTTTTGCAGCAACTAAGCTATTGTCTAAGTCCTTCAATTCAGATTCAACAAAAGCAAAAACTTCCGCTCTTGTTTTTTGTTCCGGATAAAAGAATCCAACTGGGTCTTTTTCTGTTGTAATTGGCACATTTCCGAACAAATCCATTAAGTTGTAATAAGAGAAAGCTCTTAAAAAACGAGCCTCAGCTCTAAAATTAGCAATATCAGCTTTCAGCTTGGCATCAACATTTCTTGACGCTAATTTCTCTTCTGTTGTTTGTCTTAAAAACTCATTCGCAACACTAATGTGGTAAAACGCTCTGGAGAAAGTCCCTTCCAAGAACTCATTTGCAGGAGACCATGTTTGTGCATTCAAAGTTGGTAGAGTACCATCAGCCCAGGCAATAATAGCTTCATCTGTGGTAAATTCCTGAGTTACAAAAAGTAATCTTAAGTAACTGCTAAAGTCACCACCAAGTCCAGCGATATCAGGGTTTTTTCCAGGTATAGCCGCATCACCATCACCATCATTACCTCCAACATACAAACCTGCATATAATTTAGCTAAAACTTGCTTGTACGATGCCGGATCTTTAAAAAAGGTTTCTGATAAAAATTCATCATCATCCTTTGGCGTCACGTTTAAGTCGTCCGTACACGAAGTAAGCGTCATACTTAATCCTAAAACGAATAGGAAAAAATAAGATATATATTTAAATGATATTTTCATTTTGTTTGTTTTTAAATTTTTGATTTTCAGTCTACTATTAGAAATTCGCATTTACACCAAACAAGAATGTTCTTGCTCTTGGATAAACGTTATTATCAATTCCGTTGAATTTCTCAGGATCTAAACCATTGTATTTTGTTAGAATGAAAACATTCTGAACTCCAGCTGTAAATCTTAAAGAAGCACCTTTAATGATAGTTTTATCAAAAGTATATCCAAGTGTTACGTTGTCTAATTTGATAAAAGAAGCATCTTTCACAAAATAGTCAGACAAGTAACGTGATGTCCCATTGTCTTCAAAAGTGAAACCTGTATTGTAGTAATCTGAACTTACGTTAGACAAATCTGTTTGTCTTCTTAATCCCGCGTCAGAATAACCTAAATTAGAACTTACGTTATCAAAAATTTTATTGCCTACACTTGCTCTCCAGTTCATTGTAAAGTCAAACTTTTTGTAGTTTATGGTAGAAAACAATCCAAAAGTATAATCAGGTGCTGCTTTTCCAGCTCTGTAACGGTCAGCCGTATCAATTTTTCCGTCTCCGTTTCTGTCTACATAAGCCCCTGCAATTGGTCTTTTGTTTGCATCGTATAATTGCTCGTATACAAAAAATGAATTTGGTGCATAACCTACTGAGTTAATCAGGATTTTATTTCCGTTTCCTCCGGCAATGTTATCTCCCGTTAAATACCCCTGAAAACCAGGAACTGTAATTCCTAATTCCGAAATATTCTGATCAATATAAGTCGTATTAAAAGCTACATTCCAAGTCAGATTATCGTTTTTAATAATATCAGAGGCAATACTAAATTCAACCCCTTTTGTTCTTACACTTCCAATATTAAAGAAACCTTGATTTCTAATATTAGCTCCATCAGGAACTGCAATATCTGCTAATAAATCAGATGATTTTTTATCAAAATAGTTGATAGATCCTGTAATTCTGTCATTGAAGAATCCGTAATCGATACCGATGTTAGATTCTGCCAATTCTTCCCATTTGATATTTTCGTTATATCCTTCTGGTCTTGCAGTTGGATAGATGGTATTACCAAAAATGTATTGTGAATTAATCGTTCCTAAAGTTACTCTTTGTAAATAATCATACTGAGCAGAGATATCCTGTTGACCTGTAGTTCCGTAACCTACTCTTAATTTCAAACTGGAAACCGTTGAATTCCCTTTTAAGAAAGCTTCTTCGGCAACATTCCATGCAAAAGCACCTCCTGCGAAGTTCCCCCATCTGTTGTCTTTAGAAAAACGGGAAGTTCCGTCTCTTCTATAATTTAAAGTCAGTAAATATCTGCTGTCATACCCTAAATTCAAACGTCCGAAGAACGATTGTAAATTCACATCCGGATCTGTAGCTACGTCCTCATTAGGATTTGGCTGTCTTGTTTCTCCAGATGAATATTTTTCTTTTTGAAATAATTGGTAGTTATAACCTGCCGTTGCATCAATTTTAATTTTTCCTAAATCTTTAGTATAATTAAAATAAGCATTTAAATTTTTATTTTGAAGTGCATCCGTATATCTGGAATAGTTTCCAAGATTTACATAACCCGGATCGCTAAATGCTTTTGGCTGAAATCCTAAAATACTTTGTGTACTTACTTCGGTAAATCCGCTGCTGTCAAATCTATCGATACCTGCTTCAGCAACAACTCTTAAATCTTCAAAGAAGTGAAGTTTATAGTCTACTCTAACATTCCCCCATTTTCTGGTTGAAGTTGCTCTTCTGTTGTCCTGATTTAATCTTGCTACAGGATTTCTTGCTGGTAATAACGGTAAATTTCCGTTTGGCTCCAACCATTCAAAGTATCCTCCGTAACGAGAACCTGTCTTATAAACCGGTTGCGTAGGATCAAATCCGATAGCACTTCCAATAACTCCACCCTCATCCTGAAATTGATTTTTACCGAAAGCTAAATTTCCGCTAATATCGATTTTTAAATGATTGTCAAACAATATCGGATTTAACGATATCGATGTCGTAGTTCTTTCAAAAGAAGTGTTTCTTAAGATTCCAGGATTATCAATATTACCAACAGATAAACGTACTGGCAATTTATCAAATAAAGAACCGCTTACAGAAATATTATTGTTGGTTGTCAAGGCTGTATGAAAAATTTCATCCTGCCAGTTTGTATTTGCATTCCCTAGTAAAGCCTGTTGTGCAGGAGTACCTTTGGTTTTTACTAATTCTCTGTATTGATCAGCACTCATTACATCCACTGTATTGGCTACTGTATTAATACCAACCTGAGAACTGAAGTTCACTTTAACCCCACCTTTCGATCCTTTTTTAGTTGTAATTACGATTACACCATTTGCAGCTCTTGATCCGTAGATTGCAGCAGCAGATGCATCTTTAAGTACTGTAAAAGATTCAATATCATTAGGATCAATGGTAGATAAAATACTGGTAGAACCGCTTGGTACCGCATTGCTTAACGGAAGTCCGTCTAAAACAATTAATGGCTCGTTTGAAGCATTTAAAGAAGATCCTCCACGAATTCTGATATCTGCTTTAGCTCCCGGAGCACCACCTCCTGTTACATTCACACCTGAGATACGACCGCTAATTAAACTCTCCGGAGTCACGTTAATTCCTTTGTTGAAGTCTTTTGCAGCGATTTGAGATACAGAACCTGTTGCATCCTTTTTCTTAACCGTACCGTAACCTACTTGCACGACAACTTCTTTAAGCTGATTGGTATCTTCTTCCAGAGAAACGTTTAGTATTTTTTGACCATTATAAGTTACAGTTGACGTCTTATATCCAATAAATGAAACCAAAATTTTGTCCCCATTTTTTACGTTAGATAACTGAAATTTACCGTCAAAATCTGTTGATGTTCCGCCCGGAGCACCCTGTACATTTACATTTACTCCCGGGATTGGTTGTCCCGTTGCCAGGTCGGCAACTGTTCCGGTTAAAGTGCTTTGAGCTAGCACCGTAAACGGCAACAAGAGGAATAAAAATAACAACTTTTTGTAAATTGTTTTCATACTTTTTGTTTAAATTAGTTTGAGTTTTTGATTGTTAGTTAAGTTTTTAATTTTACTTCGAATTTCAAAATTAGGAATTAATTAACATGCTCAACCAGTTGCCTTTTTTATAGGTTTACGAAAACGTGGTAGTGTTGAAAACTTTCTATTTTTTGTAATCTTTTAAGTCAAAAATTGTCGATTATAAAAATATAAGATACCTTTATTAACAATTAGATTTTTTTCAAATAACAATTATGAAACGTAAAATAACCCTAAAGCAGATCGCAAAGGAACTTGATGTTTCTATCTCAACTGTTTCTAAATCACTCAGAGACAGTCTTGAAATAGGAGAAGAAACGCGCGCAAAAGTGCAGGCATTTGCAAAGTTTTACAACTACAAGCCCAACAATATCGCCCTTAGTTTAAAAAATCGAAAAACCAAAAGTATTGGTATTATCATTCCGGAAATTGTACATCATTTTTTCTCTACTGTGATCAACGGAATCGAACAGGTAGCCAACGAAAATGGTTATAGTGTCGTGATCTGTTTGTCTGATGATTCTTTCGATAAAGAAGTTTTGAATATGGAAATGTTAGCCAACGGAAGTATCGATGGTTTTATCATGTCACTCTCTAAAGAAACACAATACAAAGGTGATTTCCACCACATTACCGAAGTCATCAATCAGGGGATGCCAGTAGTCATGTTCGATCGCGTCACTAACGACATCTTGTGCGACAAAGTAATTATTGATGATAAAGCTGCTGCCTATGAAGCTGTTCAAAGTTTGATAGACAATGGCCGAAAAAAAATCGCTTTGGTCACTACGGTAGATTATGTAAGTGTGGGAAAACTCAGAACCGACGGTTACGAAAAAGCGCTCCTCGACAATGGATTACCTTTTAATGAGGATTTAATCATCAAAATCGAAGATGTAGACACTTGCGAAATCACCATCAGCCAGCTTTTACACGACCGTGCGTTTGATGCCGTTTTTGCTGTGAATGAGCTTTTTGCCGTAACCATTATCAAAACAGCGAACAAAATGGGATTAAAAGTTCCAGAAGATCTGGCCGTAATTGCCTTTACTGACGGAATTATTTCCAAATACTCCACTCCAAGCATTACAACCGTAAGCCAGAGCGGTGAAAAAATGGGTAACAAAGCCGCTAAAATGCTGATCGAAAGACTCGAAGCCGAACACGATGATGACGAAGAAGAAAACGAAAATTACACCACAGAAGTCATCGAAACACATCTTATAAAACGAGAATCTACTGACTAAAAACCTAAAAATCAACATTTTCTAAAGTCTTAAATAACATTTATGACTTTTTTGTTAGCGTATTTAAAAAAATAATTAATACTTTTACGCCTGCTCAAAGCTTTTACTTTTACTTCGAAATAATAAGTAAGTTTTGATAAGCAAAGCGCTTATCGTCTAATTAATTCTTTAATTACGATAATGGAAAAGCGTAAATTAAGTTTCTGGGAAATTTGGAACATGAGTTTCGGTTTCTTGGGAATACAGTTTGGTTTTGCACTGCAAAACGCAAATACTTCAAGAATTTTTGAAACTCTGGGTGCCAAAATTGACGAAATTCCAATTTTATGGATTGCGGCTCCGGTTTCAGGATTAATTATCCAACCCGTAATTGGTTATTTTAGCGATAGAACTTGGACTCGTTTAGGCCGACGCCGCCCCTATTTTTTAATTGGAGCCATCTTGTCTTCTATTGCCTTATTCATCATGCCCAACTCTCCAACTTTATGGATAGCTGCAGGTACTTTATGGATCATGGATGCCTCGATTAATGTTTCGATGGAACCTTTTCGCGCTTTTGTTGGCGACAATTTACCCGAAAAACAACGCACTTTAGGTTTTGCCATGCAAAGTTTCTTTATCGGAACCGGTGCGGTTGTAGGCTCTGTTTTGCCGTATCTTTTTACCAATGTTTTTGGCGTAAGCAATACTGCCGCGGAAGGAATTATTCCGGACTCTGTTAAATGGTCTTTTTATATTGGCGGAATTGTTTTCCTGCTTTCTGTTTTATGGACTGTTTTTAAAACTACAGAATATACACCCGAAGAGCTTCATGCTTTTGAAGTTCAAAGCAAAAAAGACAAGGAAGATCTCATTCTCAATCCCGAAACAGAATCTGAAAGCAACATCAAAAGACAATTATTTTTAGGAGTATTATTGACCGTAATTGGAGCATTGGTTTCCTTTTTAATTTTCGAAAACAGTCTGGCGAAGGAACTTTACATTCTTTTTATCGGTTTAGTTTTCATGGGGGTATTATTCATGATCGCTTCCCAACTACGAACTTCTAAAGTTCACAATGGTTTTACGATAATCATGACCGATCTATTGAACATGCCAGCCACTATGAAAAAACTGGCCTGGGTTCAGTTCTTCTCCTGGTTTGCCTTATTCTCTATGTGGATTTATACTACACAAGCAGTTACACAGCATATTTTTGGCACAACAGACACTACTTCTAAAGTATACAATGATGCCGCCGACTGGGTTTCGGTTTTGTTTACCGTTTATAACGGAATTGCCGCAGCAGTTGCTTTTTTATTGCCGGTCATCGCAAAAAAAGTAGGCGTTAGAGCAACACATTTATTGGCTTTATGTGCCGGAGGTGTTGGTTTAATCTCTATCTATTTTATTGCTGATAAACAAATGCTGATCCTTCCAATGTTAGGCGTTGGTATTGCGTGGGCAAGTATACTTTCAATGCCTTATGCCATGTTATCCGGAGCATTGCCTGCAGCAAAAATGGGGTATTACATGGGAGTTTTCAACTTCTTTGTTGTGATACCGCAAATTGTGGCCGCTACTATCCTAGGATTTGTCATCAAACAATTCTTTCACAACGAACCCATATACGCCTTAATCATCGGAGGAGTATCTATGATATTTGCCGGATTACTTACCCTTAGAGTAAATAGCAGAACTAAAATTGAAATTCATGAATAATAAAAAAGCATTCATCTTCGATCTTGATGGAGTGATCGTTGATACCGCTAAATACCACTTTTTAGCCTGGCAGAAAATTGCAAAGGCCTTAAACATAAATTTTACACACGAACACAACGAATTACTAAAAGGTGTAAGCCGCGTTCGTTCATTAGACATAATTCTCGAATTAGGAAATGTTCAGGCTTCACAGGAAGACAAAGACAAATGGCTCATTCAGAAAAACGAAGATTACTTGTCTTATTTGGTTGACATGAATGAAAGTGAAATTCTTCCCGGAGTTTTTAAAATTCTGCAACTCTTAAAAGAAAAAAATCAGGGAATTGCATTGGGTTCTGCCAGTAAAAATGCGCGTCCAATTCTGGAGAAAACCGGAATTCTTTCGTACTTCGATGTTATTGTGGACGGAAATGACGTTACCAATGCCAAACCAGATCCGGAAGTTTTCTTAAAAGCCGCTCAATTGCTAAATATTAGCCCGGAGGATGCCATTGTTTTTGAAGATTCAGTTGCCGGAGTTCAGGCCGCTAATATTGGAAAAATGACCAGTATCGGAATCGGTTCAAAAACAATTCTGCACGAGGCACAGTATATCTTTAAGGATTTTACCTCAATGGATATTCAATTCATCAAATCATTAATCGCAAAATAAATCAATCAATCACAAAAATGAATCAAGATTACATTAAACCAGACAATTGGTCCATCATCGAAGAAGGCTTTGACGCTGAGAGAGTAAAATCATCAGAAAGTCTTTTTAGCATCGGAAACGGTGCTATGGGGCAACGTGCCAATTTTGAAGAAACCTATTCAGGTGAAACTTTTCAAGGAAGTTACATCGCCGGAATTTATTATCCGGACAAAACAAAAGTAGGCTGGTGGAAAAATGGATACCCTAAATATTTTGCCAAAGTACTAAACGCTCCAAACTGGATTGGAATTGACATTCAGATCAACGAAGAAAACCTAGACCTGCACCAATGTACTGCTGTGAAAAATTTCCGCAGAGAATTGAATATGAAAGAAGGCTGGTACAATCGTTCTTTTGAAGCAACATTAAAAAACGGAACCGAAATTGCCGTAAACATTCGTCGTTTTCTCTCTTTAGATCTGGATGAAACCGGAATTATCAAATACGAAATCACACCTTTAAACAAAGATGCCAAAATTGTTTACAAACCTTATATTGACGCAGGGGTAACCAATGAAGATGCCAACTGGGACGAAAAGTTCTGGGAGCCTCTTGAAGTTAAAAAAGGAGCAAACGAAGCTTTTGTCACCGCACAAACGTTTAAAACGCATTTTAAAGTAACGACTTTTATGCACAATACGATTTTTGCAAACGGAGAAAACGTAAACATTTCGCCTTCAACAATTGATTCAACTGCAGATAAAATTCAATTTACATACGGTACCATTATCGCAAAAGGGCAAACCTCATCGATCCAAAAAATTGGTGGTTATACCGTTTCTTTAAACCACGAAAATACGCTGATTGCAGCCGAAAAATGTATTAAAACTGCCGTTGCTCTTGGTTATGACACTCTACTTCAGAATCAAATCAATGCCTGGAGTAAAATCTGGGAAATGTCAGACATTACCATTGACGGAGACGTAAAAGCACAACAGGGAATCCGTTTTAATATTTTTCAGTTAAATCAGACTTACTTAGGAAAAGACAGCCGTTTGAATATCGGACCTAAAGGTTTCACCGGAGAAAAATATGGCGGATCTACCTATTGGGATACTGAGGCTTATTGTATTCCGTTTTACATGGCAACTAAAGATCAGCAGGTGGCCCGTAATTTACTGACTTACCGTTTCAATCAACTGGATAAGGCAATCGAAAACGCCAAAGACAATTTAGGTTTCAAAAACGGTGCTGCTTTGTACCCAATGGTAACCATGAATGGCGAAGAATGCCATAACGAATGGGAAATCACTCACGAAGAAATTCACAGAAATGGAGCGATTGCTTTTGCTATTTACAACTACCATCGTTTCACCGGAGACTACTCTTATATTCCTGAAAAAGGTTTAGAAGTACTTATCGGAATTGCACGTTTCTGGCACCAGAGAGCTTCTTTCTCTAAAGAAAAAAATCAATACGTTATTCTGGGCGTTACAGGGCCAAATGAATACGAGAACAATATCAACAATAATTTCTATACCAATTATATTGCAAAATGGTGTATTGATTATGCGGAAGAACAAATTAAAAAAGTAGCTGCTGAATACCCATCAGACCACAAGCGAATCATCGAAAAAGTAACGCTTTCGGCAGCTGAAATTGCGGAATGGAAAAAAGTAGCCAATAATATGTATTTCCCAACTTCTGACGAATTGGGCATTTACCTGCAGCAGGACGGTTTCTTAGACAAAGATTTAGTTCCGGTAAAAGACTTAGACCGCTCGCAGCGTCCTATCAATCAAAAATGGTCATGGGATCGCGTTTTACGTTCGCCTTACATCAAACAAGCCGACGTTTTACAATGTTTCTATTTCTTTGAAGATCATTTTTCTAAAGAAGAATTAAAACGTAATTTTGAGTTTTACGAATCTTTTACGGTTCATGAAAGTTCATTATCTCCATGTGTACACTCTATTCAGGCAGCTGTTTTAGACAAAATGGATATGGCTTATACTTTCTATTTAAGAACCTCCCGTTTGGATCTCGATGATTACAACAAAGAAGTTGAAGAAGGCTGTCACATTACCTCAATGGCCGGAACATGGATGAGTATAGTAGAAGGTTTTGGCGGAATGCGTGTGAAAAACGATCAGCTTCATTTTTCTCCAAAAATTCCAAAAGAATGGAAAGGTTATTCTTTTAAAATTAATTTCAGAAATCAAATTTTAAAAGTGACTGTAAATCATAACGAAACAACTTTTACGGTAGACGGCGATCAGGATCTAACCATTGCAGTGAACGGAAATCCTGTAACCGCAGACAAATTGTTGCAAATAAATTAATACAACACACTTAAAACCCAAAAACATGAAAAACTTATTTTTCGCAAGTTTAATCCTGTTTGCTTTTGGCTCGATTGCAAAGGCACAACAATTAAAATCACCCGAAGGAAAGTTCGTAATGGAATTTTCGCTTCAAAACGACGGAACTCCAACTTACAATTTAAAATACAAAAATAAAGAGGTTGTAAAAACCAGTAAATTAGGTCTTGAACTTAAAGACGATAAAAAATCTTTATTAAATGATTTTACAGTTGTCGATACCAAAATAAGCACTTTTGACGAAAACTGGAAACCGGTTTGGGGAGAAGTAGATCAAATCAGAAACCATTACAATGAACTGGCTGTAACTTTAAATCAAAAAGGAACGGATCGTCAAATTGTAATTCGTTTCCGTTTGTTTGATGACGGATTAGGATTCCGATATGAATTCCCAACACAAAAAAATCTTACCTATTTTGTAATCAAAGAAGAGAGAACACAATTTGCAATGGCGGGTGACCACACTGCATTCTGGATTCCGGGAGATTACGACACTCAGGAATATGATTATACCAAATCGAAATTATCTGAAATCAGAGGTCTTTCTGAAAAAGCGTATACGGCAAATGTTTCGCAAAAATCTTTCTCTCCAACAGGAGTTCAGACTTCTTTGATGTTAAAAACAAACGACGGTATCTACATCAATTTACACGAAGCAGCTTTGATCAACTATTCTTGCATGCACCTGAATTTAGATGATAAAAACATGATTTTCGAGTCTTGGTTAACTCCAGATGCAAAAGGAGACAAAGGATATATGCAGGCTCCAAGCCACTCTCCATGGAGAACTATTATGGTAAGCGATGATGCGAGAGAAATCTTAGCTTCAAAAATGACTTTAAATTTAAATGATCCCTCAAAAATTGAGGATACTTCATGGATTAAGCCTGTAAAATACATTGGTGTTTGGTGGGAAATGATTACTGGAAAAAGCTCATGGTCTTATACCAACGATTTTCCAACCGTACAATTGGGTGTTTCTGATTTCTCAAAAGCAAAACCAAACGGAACTCACGGAGCAAATAATGCTAACGTAAAGAAATACATTGATTTTGCTGCTGCAAATGGTTTCGATGCCGTTTTAGTGGAAGGATGGAACGAAGGCTGGGAAGACTGGTTCGGGCACTCTAAAGATTATGTTTTTGACTTTGTAACGCCTTACCCTGATTTTGATGTAAAAGGTTTACACGCATATGCAAAATCTAAAGGAGTCAAAATCATCATGCACCACGAAACTTCAGGTTCTGTTCGCAACTACGAGCGCCATATGGACAAGGCCTACCAATTCATGAAAGACAATGAATACGATGCTGTAAAAAGTGGCTATGTTGGAGACATCCTGCCTCGTGGTGAAAACCATTATGATCAGTGGATTGTCAACCATTATCAATATGCCATCGAAAAAGCAGCCGATTACAAAATTATGGTGAACGCTCACGAAGCAGTTCGTCCAACAGGAATTTGCAGAACCTACCCGAATTTAATTGGAAACGAAGCGGCAAGAGGAACAGAATACCAGGCTTTTGGAGGTTCTAAACCAAATCACGTAACCGTTTTACCTTTCACACGTTTAATCGGAGGTCCAATGGATTACACTCCGGGAATTTTCGAAATGGATATCAGCAAAATGAATCCTGATAACAAGTCTCATGTAAACAGTACACTGGCAAATCAATTGGCATTATACGTTACCATGTACAGTCCGTTGCAAATGGCTGCTGATACTCCTGAAAACTACAACCGTTTTCCGGATGCCTTCCAATTTATTAAGGATGTAGCGGTAGACTGGTCTGAAAGCAAATATATTGAAGCTGAGCCGGGTGATTTTATCACTGTTGCCCGTAAAGCAAAAGGAACAAACAACTGGTTCGTTGGAAATGTAAATGGTGAAACTTCACGTACATCAAACATCGATTTCAGCTTCCTTGAAAAAGGAAAAAAATACACAGCAACAATTTATGCTGATGCAAAAGACGCGCATTACAAAACAAATCCGCAAGCTTACACCATCAAGAAAATTGCTGTAACCAATAAATCAAAATTATCTCAGTTGTCTGCTCCTGGCGGCGGTTATGCGATCAGTATTATCGAAACGAAGTAATTTTTAAAGACAAGTGATTTCCCCCAGAATTACTTGTCTTTTTTTTAAATTGACTAATAAAATATTAACAAGAATTGAGAACTTTACCGGAAAATGTAAATTGCATTAATCAAATTAATCCAAAATGAAAAACATAACCGGTTTCTTTTTAAGTCTTTTATTAATCTCTTGTCAACAGAAAAACGAAACAACTCTTAAAACAAATATTGCACCAGCAAAATTAGACACTTTAGATAAAATCGATATTGATACAACACTGTTTTGTGTTTATAATTTATCAAAAACAACAACAGCAATTGTAATAAATCTTAACGACCAGAATACTGGTGAAGGAACTGCGTTTGATAAAATTTTTAATGAGATAAGTACCAAAGATACTCTATACAATGTTGTGGAAGCCCCAAAAAGTAACAGAACTCGAAACTTTGAATATTATGATACTTTAGGAAGCTATAAACTTATTAGAAGTAAAACATTAGAAGACCAGATTAAAAAAATTGCAGAAAAGAGTTACTACGTTTATGGCACAAAAGGGTTTTCAAAAATAACGATCAATAAAGTTGTTTGCGGACTCGATGAGTGTCGTACCAATATTCTCGCTTTTCCAATTGAAAATTTTGACACAACCAAAAATGGAAAACCTATTTTTTGTTCCAAACAGTTACTCAAAATTAACTATCAGAAAAGCTATTTTGATGTTCAGAAAAAAGTACGTGATTATCATGAAGAGAAAAGCAAAGATTACGACTATAAAGACGATATCAAAACTAAAGTATTTGCCAATATTGGAAATGCTTATTTTGGTTATAATGATGATTTTATTTGGGGAAGAGATCCTGAAAACAGTAAATGTTCATTTCCTGCCAGAGCAATATATATTGTAAAAAAGAACAAGCCTGTTAAAAGATTCTGGAGTGAAGGTTTAGATTTATTTGGAATTCCTTGTGACTAAAAGTTATATGCAATTAAGTTTTTCAGATTTTGTTTTTTCCTCCGTCTCAAATCAAAAAAATTAACAATTAAAAATCTTCATCGATTTAAACCACAAATTATGAAAAATTGCAAAACACACCTAGAAAAACATAATCTCTATAAATTAATACTATTCATTCTATTATTTTCCACTTCCGCGAAAGCGCAAATCCAAAAAACAGAGCCGCCATTTTGGTATGCCGGTATGAAAAATCCCGAATTGCAGATTATGTTCTACGGAAAAGACATTTCACAATACGAGACTTCTGTTTCAAATAATGTGGTGATTAAAAGCGTTGAAAAAACAGAAAATCCAAACTATCTTTTTGTTACCATTGATACACAAAACCTAAAAGCTTCTGACTTGGTTTTCTACTTCAAAATCAAAAACAAAGTCGCTTTTACTCAAAAATACACACTTAAAGAAAGAAGAGCCAACTCGGCAGACCGAAAAAGCTACGACGCATCAGATGTAATGTACCTCATCATGCCGGATCGTTTTGCAAACGGAAATCCGAAAAACGACAGTAATGCCGCTTTAACCGAAAAAGGGAACCGTCAGGATCCAAGTGGCCGTCACGGTGGAGACATCGAGGGAATCATTAAAAACCTGGATTATATCTCGTCTCTTGGTGCAACCACTATTTGGAATACGCCCCTTTGTGAGGACAACGACAAACAGCACTCGTACCATACTTATGCACAATCAGACGTGTACAAAATAGATCCGCGTTACGGAACAAATGAAGATTATGTTCGTCTGTCTACAGAAATGCATAAAAAAAACATGAAACTTGTTATGGATTATGTAACCAATCACTGGGGAATTACCCATTGGATGATGAAAGATATTCCAACCAAAACCTGGTTCAATCAATTTGAAACTTTTACACAAACGCACCACCGTCGCGAAGTAATTACTGATATTCACGCTTCAAAAATAGATCAGGAAGTTTGTATTGACGGCTGGTTTGTACCTTCAATGCCGGACTTGAATTTAAGAAATCCTCTTGTTGCCAAATACCTGACTCAAAATGCGATTTGGTGGATTGAATATGCCAATCTTGACGGATTCAGAGTTGACACTTACAATTACTCTGATCAAACTGCAATGGCCAATTGGGCAAAAGCAGTTACGAACGAATATCCTAATTTCAATATCGTTGGAGAAATATGGATGCACAATCAGGCGAACTTAGCTTATTGGCAAAAAGACAGTAAAATTGGTGCGATCGAAAATTACAATTCCAATCTGCCTAGTGTGATGGATTTTACACTTCAAAGTCAGATTAGTTCTGCTTTCAACGAAAATGAACCAAGCTGGGATAATGGATTGATTAAATTCTACAACAATTTTGCAATGGATTATTTATATCCAAACACCAATAATATTTTAGTTTTTGCCGAAAATCATGACACCGACCGTATCAATCATAATTTTAAGTATGATTTGGCAAAATACAAACTAACTATGACTTTATTGGCTACAATTCGTGGAATTCCACAAGTGTATTACGGTTCAGAAATTGGAATGGGCGGCGACAAAAGCAAAGGCGATGCCGACATTCGTCAGGATTTCCCGGGCGGATGGACCGGTGATAAAAACAATGCTTTCACCAAAGAAGGCAGAACGGCTGAACAAGCAAAATATTTTGACTTCACCTCTAAATTATTCAACTGGAGAAAATCAAACGAAGCTGTTCATTTCGGAAAGATGACACATTACATTCCGGAAAACAACACTTATGTTTATTTCAGATATACGGATGCTAAAACTGTAATGGTTGTTTTCAATAACAATGCAAAAGAGCAAGTTGTAAAAACAAACCGTTTTAAGGAAAACATCAAAAATTTTAAAACAGGTAAAGATGTCATCACCGGAAAAACATTCGATTTAACTTCTGAAATTACTTTGGAACCTAAGTCAGCACTTATTTTAGAATTGGAATAATTTTTATCTAAACACATAGAAACATAGATTGCCTGGTTCTATAAAAGGCGTTTCACTTGTTCAAACAAACATAGCCATTGTATACTCACAGTTATGTGTAAATGACGAGTCATTTATTTTAATCTTTCTATTAGAAAATAAGATCTATGTTTCTATGTGTTTAAAGTTCAACACAAAGTAATTCCACCACGAATTCACGAATTTTTACTCTCAAACTTCATAGAAACTAATTTGTGAATTGATTCGCTAATTTGCTATCGCTCGGGTTGTGGCTGTTTTTTCCAACATCATGTATGTCTAAAAAATTCCTGAATAATGAAAAAATACATTTTCCTTTTTTTACCTTTAGTATCCTTAATCATGAGTTGTTCTGGCTCAAAATCAGTTACAATGAATAAAGAAAACACTTCAAAAACACCCTTCGTTTGGGAAGGAGCCAATGTTTATTTCTTACTTACCGATCGCTTTTATAACGGAGATACTTCTAATGACGTTAACTTCAACCGAACTAAGACTCCGGGAAAATTACGTGGTTTTGAAGGTGGCGATATTATTGGAATCACCAAAAAAATCGAATCTGGTTATTTTACTCAATTAGGAATCAATGCGATCTGGCTAACTCCCCTTGTCGAACAAATACATGGTGGAGTTGACGAAGGAACAGGACTTAGCTATGGTTTTCATGGCTATTGGGCAAAGGACTGGACAGCGCTGGATCCAAATTTCGGAACTAAAGAGGACTTAGCCAATTTAGTCAAAAAAGCACATGCGAAAGGCATCCGAATTATTCTCGACGGCGTTATCAACCATACTGGCCCGGTAACTCCCGAAGATCCCGTTTGGCCTTCAGACTGGGTGCGAACGGGAGTGGTTTGTGATTACAAATCATTTGAAAATACAACCATGTGTACCTTAGTAGACAACCTTCCGGATGTAAAAACAGAAAGTACACAGAATGTCGAATTACCCCCTCTTTTAATCGAAAAGTGGAAGAAAGAAGGCCGCTATGAAAAAGAAATCGCTTCACTGGATGAATTCTTCAAAAGAACAGGATATCCAAGAAGTCCAAAATATTATATCATAAAATGGCTCACTGATTATATTACAGCATTCGGAATTGACGGTTACAGAGGCGATACCGTAAAACATACCGAAGAAAATGTCTGGGCCGATTTTAAAAAAGAATGTGACTATGCTTTCGAAATCTGGAAAAAACAGCATCCTCTGGAAGTTTTAGATCAAAACCCCTTTTATACGATTGCCGAAGTTTACGGATACGGAATAAGTGGTGGGCAGGACTATGATTTTGGAGATCGAAAAGTAAATTATTTCCAAAACGGTTTCAACAGCATGATTAATTTTGAATTCAAGTGGAACGCCGCTCAAAACAATTATGAAGGTTTGTTTTCGAAATATTCCAATCATTTTACTAATGAACTGAAAGGATATTCGGTTTTAAACTATATGTCTTCACACGATGACGGTCAGCCTTTTGATGCCTATCGTGTAAAAGGTATTGAAGCGGGAACCAAACTACTCCTTTGCCCGGGAATGTCACAGGTATATTATGGTGATGAATCTGCCCGACCTTTAGTAATCGAAGGCACCCAGGGAGATGCTACTTTGCGCTCAAACATGAATTGGGACGAAATTCAAAACAACCCAGAAACTCAAAAAACACTATTGCATTGGCAAAAATTAGGTCAGTTTAGAAGAAATCATCCCGCTGTTGGTGCAGGAATCCACCATCAAATTAGCACACAACCTTATGTTTTTTCAAGAACCTTCACAAAAAATATCTATACGGATAAAGTTGTAATTAGCTTGGATTTACCCAAAGGCAAAAAAGAACTTCCTGTTGGTGATGTCTTCCCAAACGGAACAAAATTAAAAGACACCTACTCCAACCAGAAAGTTGAAGTAATTGATGGAAGAGTAAGTATTGACAGCGATTTCGACATTGTTTTATTGGAAAAAGAATAACGATCTTACCGCAGAGAAACGTAAAGATTCACAAAGTTTTTTAGCTACGAATTCACGAATTTTTATTTTCAGAGATAAGAAAAAATAATTCGTGAATTCGTGGCTATTTAATTTTTAATAAATTCCTTGCTAACCTTGCGTAAAACTTTGCGACCTTTGCGGTTAGAAAAAATACTGCAAAATGCTAAAAATAGCACACAGAGGCGCAAAAGCTTACGAACCTGAGAACACTTTAAAAGCATTTCAGAAAGCGTTAGATCTCAATGCTGACGGAATTGAACTTGATGTTCACTTAAGCGCTGATGAACATATAATTGTAATGCATGATGAAACCATTGACAAAATGACCAACGGAAGGGGCGAGATCACTCAATATACCTTAGCCGAACTAAAATCATTTCTGATTGCCGGGCAATATGAAATTCCAACTTTAAACGAAGTTTTTGATCTGGTTGACAAAAAATGTTTCATTAATGTCGAATTAAAAGGTTTAGGAACCCCAAAAAAAGTTGTCGCATTAATTGAACAATATATCTCAGAAAAAAACTGGAACTACAATCATTTTATAGTTTCAAGTTTCGATTGGAATATGCTACAGGAAACATCCTATTTAAATCCAAAAATTCCTATTGGTGTTTTAACAGAGGAAGATCTTGATACTGCTCTAGCTTTCGCCAAAACCATAAAAGCGAAAGCCATTCATCCTGATTATCACCTGCTGGATTTAGAAAATGTAAGCCAAATGCAGGAAAAAGGATTTCTCGTTTTGCCATGGACCGTTAATATGGAAGAAGACATTCAAAAAGTAAAGAATTATAATATAGACGGAATCATTTCTGACTGTCCGGACAAAATATAAGTTTAAAATAGCCCCAAATTCACGAAGTATTTTTTCTTATCTCTGAGAATAAAAATTTGTGAATCTGTGGCAAATAAAAAAATATGACCAAAAATTTCGATATCATTATTGTTGGCGGAGGTGCTGCAGGTTTTTTCACTGCGATTAATATTGCAGAGAAAAATCCTAAACTGAAAATTGCCATTTTAGAAAGAGGAAAGGAAGTACTCTCTAAGGTTCGTGTTTCGGGCGGCGGAAGATGCAACGTAACCCACGCCTGTTTTGAACCAAATGAACTGGTTAAGTTTTATCCGCGTGGCGAAAAAGAACTTCGTGGCCCTTTTCATCAATTTTGTTCCGGAGATACAATCGAATGGTTCGAAAAACATGGCGTTGAACTTAAAATAGAAGAAGATGGCAGAATGTTTCCCGTTTCCAATTCCTCACAAACTATTATAGATTGTTTTTTAAATGCCACCGAAAAACTAGGTATAAAAGTACTGACGGGACAAAGCGTACAATCGATTTTTAAAAAAGAAGATTGCTGGAAAATTGATACTCAAAATGAAAATTTCGCTGCCGAAAAATTAGTAATGGCTACCGGAAGCAATCCTAAAATCTGGGAAATGCTACAAAACCACGGGCATGCAGTTGTAAGCCCTGTTCCTTCCCTTTTTACTTTTAATATTAAAGATCCCCGAATAAAAGAATTACCTGGTGTTGCAGCACAAGTCACTGTTACCGTAAAAGATACCAAACTTGAATCGACCGGACCTTTGTTAATCACACATTGGGGAATGAGTGGCCCGGCCATTCTGAAACTTTCGGCCTGGGGAGCCCGTATTCTATTCGATAAAAATTATCAGTTTACTATTTTCGTCAATTGGTTAAATGATGTTGACACAGAAGATGCCGAAAAAAAACTGAAAGAACTAAAACAGGAGCATGCTAAGAAAGCCGTTTCAAAAAAATCGCCTTTCGACTTTCCAAATCGTTTATGGGAAAGCCTGGTTCTGGCTTCGGGCATTGACACCGAAACCAAATGGGCGGATTTGTCTAAAAATCAATTGCAGCAGCTCGCTTCTCAACTTACAAAAGCAACATTTCAGGTCAACGGAAAAAGTACTTTTAAAGAAGAATTTGTTACAGCAGGCGGAATCGATTTAAAAGAAATCAACTTCAAAACAATGGAAAGCAAATTGCATAAAAATCTTTTTTTTGCAGGCGAAATTGTTAATATTGATGCCATTACAGGAGGTTTCAATTTTCAAAATGCCTGGACAAGCGGGTTTATTTTGGCGAATGAAATTTAATAAAGTGCAATTCTATAGTTAATTTTTTAAAAGACTTTTTATATTTGCACCCGAAAAACAAGACAAAACTTACAAAAAAAATGCATAAAATATTATTAGGAGCTGTACTTTTATTTACAATCTATAGTTGTGAAAATGGCTCTAACGATTCTAAAAAAATCAAAGAAGAGAAAATAACATTACAAACAAATGTTATAGATGCTGAATATTCAAAAAAAACGGATCAATTAGTATATGTATCATCAAATCCTTCCCAAGTAAATATTTTTAATTCCAGTACCGAATCATTACAAAAAATTTCGCTGGCTTATACCCCTACATGTATTTCCATTTCACAAAATGGTAATACAGCTGTAGTGGGTCATGATGGTCACATCACACATCTTAATTTAAAAAATCCATCCATAATCCAAACCTATGATATTTCTTGTTCTGCACTCGATATTGTTCTTGGAAATAATAGATGGGCATATGTTTTTCCAGAAAAAGATCAGTGGACGTATATAAAAAGCGTAAATATGAATTTGGAATATAATTACGAAATGCCCAGAAGTATATACAATCAAATAAGCGCTGGAACTAAAGGAAGACTACATCCATCAGGTAAATATATTTATTCACAAAGTCCGCTATCAAGAGCTAAAGTTCAACGACTTACAATTAAAAAAGGAGATATTGACGATCAATACGAATCCAACTTTGAAGAAGAAAACTACACTATCCCCAGCATATGGTTTTCAGAAGACGGCAATAGGCTCTTTACTAGAGAGAGAAGTGTTTTAAAGACTTCCGAACTTAATAATTTAGATGCTGTATATAATGGTAAAATTCCTTCTGAAAGCAATTATAAAATTGATTGGCTGGATCATTCTTCTTCAAAAGGAAAATTATATGTAATCTTTTCAAATGACGATAAATGGAATCCGATAAAATCAAATAACATTTACGTTTTTAACGATTCAGATCTTAGCTATGTAAATAAATTTGATTTGGAAAAATATTTCAATCAAACGAAAAAAAACAGTGTAGAAACTTATGATGCGGTGCCATATTTTGTCTTTAGCAATTCAACTGGGAATCGTTTATTTGTAGTAACAAAAGCACTTGATTCTGATTTAGTTAATAAATGGGCAATTCAAAAAATCAATATTAACTAATAATTATTTCTTTTAATAAAAACCACTTACTATTTACATTTTCTTTTTTATAGTTATGATAAACTATAAAAGTCATGAGATAAAAAATAAATAATATGAAAAAAATTGCATTTACATTAATCACATTGTTAACACTTATCGGCTGTTCGAGTAACGATTCAAATGAACAAATTAAAGACGCAAATTACTCGGTACCGGATACCTTAAATTTTACTATTTTCAATAACAAACTTGTTCTTAATATTGAGAATCAAGGTGAAACATCTTTAAATTATACTCTCGTAAGTTCAAAAAACTATATCGAACTTTCTAAGAAAGAAGGGGTTGTAACTTCGCTAAATCATGATGGAATTATGGTCACTGTTGATAAAAAGACCTTGCCAAATGGTAAATCTTATTCAAAATTATATCTAAATATCAACAATAAAAAAGATTCAATTGTTGTAAGTGTAACCAATTTTGTAGAACAGAAAGTAGTTTTAAACTCTGATGTTGTCGATGCGGAGTTTTCTAAAGTTACTGATCAGCTTGTATATGTCTCGGCAAGTCCCGCTGCAGTAAATATTCTATCTACAAATACAGGCTTGATTGAAAGTATACCATTATTATATGCCCCTACATGTATCTCAATATCTCCTGATGGAAAAACAGCAGTTGCTGGACATGATAAACATATTTCTTACATCAATTTAACTAGCAAAACTATTACAAAAACATATCCTGTATCTTGTTACGCAAATGATATTGTGCTTGGAAATAATAAATGGGCATACGTTTTCCCTGCGAAAGGTCAATCGACCTTCATAAGATCTATAAATTTAAGCTTGGTGAATGATAATGAATATGAACATATTGGTGAAAAAATTTACGAAGGAAATAAAGCACGATTACATCCTTCAGGCAAATATATATATGGTGCAGAAAATGGGTTATCTCCAATGGATATAGAGAAATACAACATTCAAAATGGAAATGCAGAATATAGCTACGATTCTCCCTATCATGGAGATTATATCATGAACGGAAATCTATGGTTTTCTGAAGATGGGAATAGAATATTTACAAGAGGAAAAACTGTATTTAAAACTTCCGAACTTAAAAGTCAGGATATGTTATATAACGGTACAATCAATACTGAAACGAACGCATACTCTCCTATTCAATGGTTAGATCATTCATCAATAAAAAACAATCTTTATCTACTACTAGTAGCTGATAATTGGAATCAAAAGAAACCTCCATACATTTATGTATATAATGACTCAAATCTTACTTTTAAAAACAAGATACCGTTAGAGCAGTTTCTTGTATCAAAAAGTGAATCAAATAAAGTATTTTACGATGCCGAACCTTTTTTTGTATTTAGTAATTCTGCCGGAAATAATTTATTTGTAATTGTAAAAGCAACCGGAGCAGGTTTAGCCAAAGAATGGGCAATAGAAAAAATAAGTACTCCATAACCTATTATATCTAATCTGATTGATAAAAGATATTCTTCATTACAAAACAAATCACGACAACTGCCTCTTTTTCTGAAAATGAAATGGAGGCAATTGTTTTTTTGAGTATGAAAAATTTGATGCTAAAACAGCCTTTATTTCTATTGCAAAAATCAACAACAAACTCTTTTTTATTATTAAAGGACTAGCTCGGGAAAACTTTGCAAGCAAACTATAATTAACAAGAATTTACAGGTTTACTAAGTTTTCATTAAGACTATTCTAATAATTTTACTTTCAGCTAAATACCATTAAATGAAAGTAAAACTACTTACCACAATTTCTTTTTTCACTTATCAACTTTCTATTTCTCAAACCGAAAAACTTCTTAAAGGAAAAGTACAATCCGAAACAATCTTACTTAAAAATATAGAAGTAATCAATAAAACTGCGCAAACCAGTACAACAACAAATCATTTAGGAGAATTTTTCATACTTGCAAAAGCCCAGGACAGCCTTATCTTTTTCTCTAAAAATTTTTTGTTCAAAAGAATCAAGCTTACCTCCAAAGATATAGGAAGTAACATGATCATTATCGATATGATCCCAATAACCGAAGAATTAGACAACATCGTTATCATAAACAACAAACTTCCCAAAATCACTTACAGTACAGAAGCTGCAAACCAAGTCAAAAACGACAAGCAAGCTAATGATTTAATTCAGCGCTACCTAAATATTAATGACGGAAGAATCAAAAATGCGCTTAACTACAATATAGCTCTTCCAACTAAGAAAAAGAAAAAGATTGAAAATGACGAGCGCTTTAAAAAACTGGTCGCTGCTTCCTGTCCTCCCGGATTTTTTACCAACGATTTAAAGCTAAAACCTGGAGAAAAAGAAATTTTTATTAAATTCTGCGATGTTGATCCGAAATCTAAAACGCTTTTAGAAGATCCAAATATACTAACCACAATGGATTTTTTATATACCAAAAATATCGAATTCCAGAAACTGAAAATAGAATCTAAAAACTAAAAAAAACTTAATGAATTTCTGCAAATGAAAGTAAAATTACTTACCACTATTTCTTTTTTTACCTATCAGCTGTCTGTTTCACAATCAGAAAAAATACTTCACGGAAAAGTGATGTCCAATAACCATCCACTGAACAAAGTCGAAGTCATAAACAAAACAGCCCAAACAAGTACGCAGACAAATAATCTGGGAGAGTTTTCTATTTTAGTCAAAAGCCGGGATAGCTTACTGTTTTTTTCTAAAGATTATTTTTTCACCAGGCTAAAAATAACCCAAGAAAACATAGACCAAAACAACATCACCGTAAATATGGTTATAAAACCGGAAGAATTAGAGGAAGTCGTTATTACCAATATCAAATTTGATCCGGTAAAAATCTCTCAACAAGAAATAGACGATATAAAATTGGCAAAAGATGCTGGCTCTTTACAAAAATATACGGGTGTTTATAACGGGACTATTACAAACGGTATCGATTTTTCGAGACTTGGAAAAGGTTTAATTGGTTTGTTTAAAACAGAAGATGATAAGCCTTTCAAAACTAAAGCTCCGGAAACTAATTTCAAAAAACTGGTAGCGACATCAATTCCAGATGATTTTTTTAGCAAAAATTTAAAACTAAAACCGGAAGAGAAAGATCTTTTTATTGAATTTTGTGATGCTGATCCCAGATCTAAAATGCTCTTAACAAACAGCAACATTCTCACCACAATGGATTTTATGTATGCCAAAAATGAGATGTTCAAAAAACTGAAAACGGAGAATAAGAATTAAACATTCGTTTTCGAATCATTCAGAAAAATGTAATCTTTTAAACTCTTCCACTTAATATAAAAAACAACCAAAGCAATTATTAAGATTGCTATAACAACAGATAAAATAATTAAAATTATTTCGATTTGATTTACATAATCTCTATCGATCCCATTCATTTTAGATCTTAAATCACGATTTGCATCATAAAGTCTTAGATTTCGACTTTCACAATAATCAATCTCAAATTGATAACAATATTGCAGCCTTTTATTAATCAATTCATTATCTAGTCCGTACTCTTTAGCACGTTCATATATTTCAATTGCCGTTTTATTCTTTTCAATTAATTTGACAATATTTGCCAATTCGAAAAACAAGATCGAAATTATTTTGTCCTTTGGTTTTATAAAGGTTATACGTTCATTCAACTGATAATAAATAGATTTACTTAATCTCTCTAAGTCAGATTTTGAAAAACTACTTTTAGGAATCTCAGCTGTACCAAAACTTGTACCTATTAAAAACTCCCCGGAAACACTGCTTAAATTCTTAATTTTGGCCTCTAATATTTTTAAATGTATCCATTCTGATCCTTCATGAGATTCGGGATTTATTTCAATTGATTTCTTAATCCAATCATAAGCTTTCTCATTTTCTCCCATTAATTCGTAGAGCGTTCCAAGATTTGATGCTGTAGAATACTTATTCGGCTTAATTTTTTCAATATTTAGATACAATTTTAATGCTTCCTCATACTTTTTCAGAACGATTAAAACATACCCTTTATCAGATAAATAATCTATATCCTTTGTCTTTTTATAGATACTATCGAGTTCAAAAAGCAACCGGGAAGAAACTCCTGCGTCAAAATTATGACCACGAGGAACAATTCCTCTGTAATCGATGTAAATTAAATACCCATTTTTTAATGTTTTAGTCTCGCCATTCAAGCAGGCAAAACACTTAAATGAGATTAAAAACAAAACAACTAAAGTGAGCTTAAATTTATTCATAAAGCAGATTTATCATGGAATTAACTTGAAACAAAAAAGCTTGTAACCTGAAACAAAAACACTACTTGTTCAACCACCAGATACTGGCATTTAAAACTCCTGCAAATGCTACCCAAGCCATGTATGGAATCAATAAATATCCGGCAATTTTATTAATTTTTATAAATTTTAGATACGTCTCATAAATCATAAGCCACAAAAGCACAATTTCGATTAAGGCCAGCATCGGATTCTTCAATTCGAAGAACAAATACGACCAGATCGCATTTAATATTAACTGAATTAAAAAGAAGCCTAAGGCAATTTTCACTGTCTCTTTTTGATCCTTTACTTTATCCCAAACCAATCCGGCTGCAACCGCCATTAAGATATAAAGCAAAGTCCAAACAGGCATAAAAATCCAATTGGGCGGATTAAAAACCGGTTTTATAAGAGTCGGATACCATGTTTCAACACTTGGTCTTGTTACTACACTTGCAGAATACCCCACCATTAAACAAATAACTAATGCAATTGCGATTTTGACGATCTTGTTCATTTTGCTTTGATTTTTGTCCAAAAATAATCAAAAAGAAAATGTAAATCCTATAAGCGCTCTCAAGTTCATTTTAGTTGGAATCTGACTTACATTTTCTGATATAACTTACATGGCGAAATATTTTAAAAACTATCTTTGCCAAAATTTTATATTTCATGTTTACAGCAGCTGATTTTATTCCAAACACCTATACTTCATCCATCGAAAACGGAAATTTTGAGTGGAGCGCACCCAGCAATATTGCATTAGTAAAATACTGGGGCAAAAAAGACAATCAAATTCCGGCAAATCCTTCAGTAAGTTTTACTTTAAATAATTGCAAAACGATTACGAAATTAGGTTTTGCAAAGAAAAAAAATCAGGATTCTTTTTCTTTTGATTTACTTTTTGAAGGAAAACCAAAAGAAGATTTTAAACCCAAAATTCAAAAGTTCTTAGAACGAGTTCACATTTATTTACCTTTCCTGAAAGAATATCATTTTACAATTGATACTCAGAATACATTTCCACACAGCTCCGGAATTGCTTCCTCGGCTTCTGGAATGGCAGCTTTGGCAATGAATTTCATGAGTTTAGAGAAAGTTTTAAACCCTGAAATGAGTGATGCATACTTTTATCAAAAAGCTTCTTTTTTAGCCCGTCTGGGGTCTGGAAGTGCCTGCCGAAGTGTAAAAGGGAATGTGGTCGTTTGGGGAAACCAGGCCAACATCGGAGGAAGTTCGGATTTATTTGGTGTAGAATTTCCTTATGCTGTACATGAGAATTTCAACAACTATCAGGATACTATTTTACTGGTTGATAAAGGCGAAAAACAGGTTTCGAGTACCGTTGGGCACGATTTGATGCACGACCATCCCTATGCTGAAAGACGTTTTGCTCAGGCACACAACAATCTAGACCAGTTAATTGCCATTTTTGAAAATGGTAATTTAAATGAATTTATCAAAGTTGTAGAAAGCGAAGCATTGACTTTACACGCCATGATGATGACATCAATGCCTTACTTCATTTTAATGAAACCTAACACATTGCAAATCATCAATGCCATCTGGAAATTCAGAAACGAAACACAAATACCGGTTTGTTTTACACTTGATGCAGGAGCAAATGTTCACGTTTTATATCCCGAAAATGTTACCGACAAAGTACTACAATTTATTCAGGACGAATTAGTTGTATTTTGCCAGAATGGTCAGTACATTTGCGACAAAATTGGAGCGGGCGCGATTGCATTATAATTTTGCGTACCTTTAATTAAAATTTTGATTATGGACATTCAATTAGAAAAACTCGAATTGATAAAAATGTTAGCTGATACAGAGGATCCATCTATCTTGAGGTCAATTCGAAAAATCTTTAAGAAAGAGCAGAAAGACTGGTGGGATGATTTGACGGAAGAACAAAAAGCGGACATCGCTCAAAGTGAATTAGAATTTGAACGAGGTGAATTTAGTAGTTTTGAAGATGTTATGAAAAAATACAGATAGTGAATCTTAAAGTAAATTTTTCAAAAACTGCTGAAAGAAATTTAGATGAAATTTTAAAATTCATCGAAGCCAGATGGTCGGAAAAATCGCAAAAGTCGTTTATTATTAAATTTGAAAAAGCAATTTCGATAGTAAGTATGAATCCTGAGATTTTCCCAAAATCATCCGTAAATAAAAAATATCGAAAATGTGTTATAGCCAAACAATCGAGTTTATTATATAGTTATAGTGCTAATGAGATTAGAATTCACACTATTTTCGACACCAGACAAGACCCAAATAAAATAAAAAAAGACATAAAATAAACATGAAAGGACCCTTATTTTACTCAAAAATATTACTCTTTGGAGAATACGGAATCATCCGTGACTCTAAAGGACTTTCTATTCCTTATAATTTTTACAACGGAGCTTTAAAGAAAACCGAAGATCCCTCGGCAGAAGCAATGGCATCTAATGCTAGTTTAAAGCGTTTTGCATCTTACCTTGAAACGTTACAAACAGAACAACCGGACCTGGTTGCTTTTGATTTGGCTACTTTAAAAAATGATGTTGAAACCGGAATGTATTTTGATTCCAGTATTCCGCAAGGATACGGAGTTGGAAGCAGCGGTGCACTTGTTGCTGCTATTTACGATAAATACGCTACCGATAAAATAACCGTTTTAGAGAATCTTACTCGTGAAAAACTGTTGCAGTTAAAAAACATATTTGCTCAAATGGAGAGTTTCTTCCACGGAAAAAGCTCTGGTTTAGATCCATTAAACAGTTATTTAAGCATTCCTATTTTAATCAACTCTAAAGATAACATTGAAGCAACCGGAATTCCGACTCAGAGTTTTGACGGAAAAGGTGCTGTGTTTTTATTGGATTCTGGAATTGTAGGTGAAACTGCTCCGATGGTTAACATTTTTATGGAAAGCCTGAAAGACAAGGGTTTCCGTACCATGCTTAAAAACCAATTTGTAAAATATACCGATGCTTGCGTAGAGAACTTTTTACATGGTGACATGAAATCGTTGTTTACCAATACTAAAAAGCTATCAAAAGTCGTTTTAAACAACTTCAAGCCAATGATTCCGGAACAATTTCATGGCATCTGGCAGAACGGAATTGATACCAATGACTATTATTTAAAACTTTGCGGTTCAGGCGGAGGCGGTTATATTCTGGGCTTTACCGAAGATCTAGAGCGTGCCAAAGCATCTTTAAAAGATTATAAGTTAGAGGTAGTTTACCAGTTTTAAAGCCAACCTCTAAAAACCGGTCTTAATTAGATAGTCTTTAAAAGAACCTTAAAAGTTATGGCGTATGAATAGTATTTTAAAGATTATCAAAGCGACTTTTTTAGGAGGTATTCCATTTTTATGCCCTTTAATTTCGTTATTGGTACTTTTAGAAAAAAGCTTTAGCATTACTGTTCACTCCACAAAAGTAAAATTTCCAAGACTGGTTATTGAAGAGATTGCTGTCTTTATCTACTCTGCAACCGGATCACAACTTTTCGTTTTCGACTCCTGAAGCTCCAAATCCACAAGGAGCCCTTCTATGTTTTGCAGAACGAGAACCTATAAACAAGTCTAGAATTAAAATCCGAAACCAAATTCAAAAAATGTTAAGCAGACAGCACAAACTTTTAGTCATGAAAATTGTTAGTTTGTTCTCCGTAGTGAGAGGCTATAACATTCCGATTATTGTTTTGGCGCAATACTTATCAGCCATTTTTATACTGGCGCCTGAAAAAAGAGCACTCGACATTTTACTGGATTTTAATTTGTTTCTAATCGTTTTTGCTTCTGCCATCACTATTGCTTCGGGTTATATCATTAATAATTTTTACGACAGCCAAAAAGATCTAATCAACAGACCTAATAAATCAATGCTGGACCGATTAGTCAGTCAAAAAACAAAACTATCAGTTTACTTCACACTCAATTTTATTGCTGCTTTAATGGCTCTGATTGTTTCCTGGCGCGCTTTCTTGTTCTTTTCGGTTTATATTTTCCTAATCTGGTTTTATTCTCATAAAGTAAAAAAGTATCCAATTGTAGGCAATCTTACTGCAGCCTTCCTGGCAGTAATTCCGTTTTTTGCTATTCTTTTGTATTTCTACAACAAAATTTCATTTGAAGAAATAGAAGACCACATGAGTCATTTTATGGTTATTTCATCTCATGCAGTTTTCTTATTTTTATTATTACTGATTCGGGAAATGATAAAAGATTTAGAGAATCTGAAAGGCGATTTAGCAAACAATTACAGAACAATCCCGATCCTTTACAATGAAAAAGTTTCGAAACAGATCATTACCGTTTTAACTCTCTTAACTGTGGTTCCGGTTTACATTCTAATCAACATTTATGATGTGGGCTATATGGATATTTACTTTTATATCTGTTTTGCCGTATTGCTTTTTTTCCTGATTTATTTATGGAAATCAAATTCGAAAGAACAATTTTTATTACTTCACAATGTCCTGAAATTTTTGATTGTTTCGGGTGTCTTTTGCATCGTATTAATTAACCCCAGTGTTTTATGGCATGGAAAAAATTTACTACTGAAGTTTTAAAAAATTACTTACCGTTGATGCAGATCTTTACGACTGTTTTTTTTTACTTTTTGCTTTTTCTTTCTTAAATCTTTGTGACATAACTTTTTACAAAATGATTAAAAGAAGCCAATTGTTTGAAAGTAGCCCCGATTGAAGTGGAAATCCTTTTATTTTTTTTCAAATAAAAGATTGAAACGAAAAGCGGGAAAAAATGCCCATAAAAAAGCCAATTGTTATGCTTCGGCAACTCTAAAAAATAACAGCTATTAATCTAAGAACAATGAACTTAGGATTATTTAGCAAGAATAAACTATCTTTGCACAAATTACAGAATTTATGAACAATAAGGAAGGCAATAATAAAAGAGGCGGATCGAGACCAAATAGCTCTAGGCCAAACTCTAACAAGCCAAAACCTCCTATGGCAAAACGTGCTCAAGGGCCGAAAAAAGTGAAACCTGCTGTGAAGGCTGCCGAAGAAGAAAAGGCAGAAAAAATCAAAAAACAGAATCAGGCTCCAAAAAGACAAAAAGCTGCAGACGAAATTCGCTTGAATAAATACATCTCTAATTCAGGTGTTTGTTCACGTCGTGATGCTGATATATACATTCAGTCCGGAAATGTCAAAGTAAATGGTGTTCCGGTAACTGAAATGGGTTATTTAGTAAAATTAAATGATGTTGTGAATTTTGACGGTGTTACTTTGACTCCTGAAAAGAAAGAATACATCTTATTAAACAAACCTAAAAACTTTACAACTGCTCTTGACGAAGGTCAGGAATATCGTAATGTTTTAGAATTGGTTCGCGGTTCTACAACGGCAAAAATTGCTCCGATTGGAAGAATGGACAAGAACACGACTGGTTTATTATTGTTTACTAATGATACTGACATGATTCGTAAATTTACTTTACCAAGTCAAAAGTCATCTAAAATCTACCAGGTTTCTTTAGATAAAAACTTAAAGTTTGAAGATTTAGAAAAAATAAGCAAAGGCTTGGTTCTTGACGGACACCGTGTTTTTGTTGAAGAAATCAGCTATATTGAAAAAGAAGCGAAAAGCGAAGTAGGTCTTAAATTACGTTCTTCGAATGTAAAAGTGGTACGTGCTATTTTCGAAAACTTTGATTATGATGTGCTACGTATTGATCGTGTATCATTTGCAGGTTTAACCAAGAAAAATTTACCTAGAGGTAACTGGCGTTTTTTAACCGACCAGGAAATCATCAACTTGAAAAATGTTTAAGAAGCCATTCAAATTGAATTAAATATAGATCCTGTTTTACTTTTGTAAGACGGGATTTTTTATTTAGAAGCTAAAAAAGTTATGACCGAATAATGTAAAAATTGATCTTCCTATAGATTGGTTTTTTTCTTCTACCGATTCGTAGCATGAAAATCCCAGGATAATCTTGATTCCGGGTGGAATACTGTTTAAAATGTCTCTTTTTTGATCTTCCAAAAGTAATTTTAAACTCTCTACTATTTGAATATTGTTCTTAAGGTAAGAGACGACTAATAAGGCTGAAAAGTTAAGAATTTCTCTGGCAGTTTCGCTTTTTATTCCGACTTCGTTAGAAATCATTTCAGAAATCCTGCCCTTTTTATTAGTAAAAATTTCTTTCAACAAACCATTTCCTTCTAAACGATAGCAATCATCAACTGATAAAATACGTCCTGATGTAAAATCAACTTCCTGATAAAAAGTAGAATCATCTTGTATTAATGAAGCAATTCCTTTGTAAAAATCCGATTCCTCGGCCCTGTTATACAACCCCATTAAAACTGTACCTATCGAAACATCAATTCCCTTAATTAAAAGTGCATCATTTTCAAAATAAAACTTGTTCAACTTTGAAACAACATTAGAAGAAATAAAACGTCTAAGTTCAATTTGTAGGTTTGGAGTCATACTTAACTTGTTTAAAATTATTTAAATCCATTAAAAATAATCGACAAAGTGAGGCTTTTTATCGTTTATCAGGATAAAAATATAAAATATTTTAACATTTCCAAAAAATAAGTTAAATAGTCAATTGTAGCTTTAACAATTGTTGAGCATAAAAATCCTGAAGTTCCAGTAAACATAACCCATTCGTTATCAAAACAAATAAAAACTGGTTAGAAAAAAATACAGTTATTTTTAATAAAAAATGAAAAAATAAGAAAAAGCTTAAGGATAAATACGTGATTTAAAACAGTAACAGGCGATTTTGCCAGACAACACTAATGAAAATGCCCAGAAAGATGATACAGAATAAAAAATTCACAAAACTTGAAGCAAGAAAACCCAAAACTGATCCTGTAGCTGCTTTTAATGCACGTTGATGGTTGGCTGAATCATAAATCAATTCTCCAACAAGAGCCCCAACAAAAGGTCCAATAATAACCCCAAACGGAATAGGAGCAACAATACCAAGGATTAAACCAATGTTGGTTCCCCAAACTCCGTACGAACTCCCTCCAAACTTCTTAGTCCCTTTTGCGGGAATTATATAATCAAGAACTGTAATTACAATGGTTAGCAAAAGTGTAATTCCCAAAACCCAATAATTATTTTCAACTGCTTCTGTCAGATAAAGCAATAATAAGCCTATCCAACAAGATGACAATCCAGGCAACACAGGTAAAAAACTACCAAAAATCCCAACAATCATACATATAAAACCAAGTAGTAACAATAGTAAATCCATATCTTTTTTTGTAAATTTGAGCTACCAACTTTCTAAAGGAACGAATTAATGCCTCAATTTTTGCACTTTATCTCCTGTAGTTTTTTGATCCTGGTAATCAATAGCAATTTACATGCCCAAACTAAAAAATTATCTATCAACGATAAGCTTATGCAAGACAGCATTTATAAAAGTAACAAGAAAAAAGTACTAAATTTTTCGATGAAAGATTTTGACGCCCTATTCTTCGAATATTTTAATCGCAAAAATGACCCAAATATTGTATTAAATAAAACGGAATTCTACAATTATACCGTCCGGATTGCTGCTTTTTCTGATCGACTGGCTTCTTTATATCCTGAGCAAAAAGAAGTTGCAGCGCAAAACAAAGAAAAATGGTTGTCAGAAAACTACGAAGATTATTTGCAATTCAAAGCTTCCCAAAAAAAATAATCGTATTTTTATGCCTTAATATGATCGTTCAATTCAACATCAAACTCTTGAAGCAATTTTTCATTTTATTAATTGTTCTATTTTTCAATTCTTGTCAATATTTTGAGAAGCAGGTTCCCTCTGAAAAAGAATTACTTCAAAAAGAATTAAAATCAATTAACTGGAAAGAAGTTGACGAATTCCCCTCCGTAGCCAATTGCGAAAAGATTGCCGATAAAAAACAACGCCAACAGTGCTTCTTTGAAGTAATGTCACAGCTTATTCAAGAAAAACTGGATATTGACACCCTTGCGATATTATATCCTGAACTCGACACAATTGAAGTAAAAGTGACGGTTTTCCCTAATTCAACCATGAAATTCGAACCACAATTTCCGAAAGATTCTGTTGCTTACGATACGATTAAAATCGATAGTATTCTACATGCCCGTTTAGTCGATTTTCCAAAAATAAATCCGGCACTTAAACGCGGAATTCCTGTAAAAACTCAGTTCATCCTGCCAGTTATTCTTAAGGCTAAAGAAAAAAAATAGTCTATTTCGTGAACTTTCTTCCTTTCCATTCATAAGAACCAAACAAACTATACAAAGCCACAGTCGAGCTAAAAAAGGGATATAACAGACTACTTAAAAACAAACTTTTTATACGTTCGCTTGTCAAAAATTGATTGGTACAACGGAGTAAAATAAAATCAATTGTAAATTTCAAAAAGGCAAACCAAACGAAAAAGTAATAGGGCCAAATCGAAAAGACTACCCCAAAAAAATCGATTACAAAACTCAGATTACCTAAGAAAACGATTATCCCCAAAATCTTTCCAAAGCTGCTTTGATACGAACTTGTTTTAGCGGCCCAACGTACTCTCTGATAAAATAAGGTCTTCCAGTCTTCCGTTGGTTTGGTCATAACAATTGCTTCCATTGCTTTTAAATAATGAACTTCATCAGGAAATGCTTCAACCGCTTTTTGCAATAAAAAAACATCATCACCACTGGCGATTTTATCATTCCCTTCAAATCCATTTAAAGCTTCGAATATCGATTTAGTATAGGCAAAATTGGCGCCGTTGCACATAAAGGCTTTTTGAAGTCCAAAACTTCCAATTGTTGCTCCTTGTAAACTTGTTAAATCCAATTGTTGAAAATGATGCAAAAATGAGTCTTCACATGCATAGCTCACAGCTCCTGCAAGCATCGAAACCTTATTTTGCTGAATGTAATTATCGAAGGTTAACAACCAATTTTGAGACACCAAACAATCGGCATCAGTAGTAATGACCCATTCGGTTTTTACCTGTTGCATTGCGGTCGAAATAGCATCTTTTTTGGGAGAACTCGAAACCCGGATATTGTCAATTTGTGAAATGTGAAATGCGAAATGTGAGATTTGAAATTTCTCCTTAGAATTATCATCTACCAAAATAACTTCAAACAAATCACTAGGGTAATTCAGTGTTGAAAAACTCTCTAAAAGGTTAGGCAAATTCTCCTCTTCATTCCGAAACGGAACTATAATTGTAAAACTCGTTTGAGGTTTTAAATCTGTACTTTGATACTTTTTTACTTTAGCAAAACCATAAACAAGCCAACCAATAGCAAGCACATAAATGCTTAATAGAGTATACAAACCCAAAATCATTCTGCAGTTCTGGTTTTAAAATTCAACACATAATATGCTCCTATAACGACGGGTAAAACCACATTAAGGAACCACATCAAAGTGCTGATAAAAACTACGATCCACTCGTTTACTCCTAAAATTCCAAAGAAATAAATCGCAACGCTCCCTTTTACCGCAAAATCCAGAAACTGAAAAGTAGGTAGTGACGAGGCCAGAAAGTAAACGACCGCAATAGTAGCAATTAAAGTGAAATACGGCAAATCGACATCAAAAGCCAAAAACAAAAAGTAGTACTGATGCGAAAAAACCAGATAACGCAAAACCCCCAAAAGAATATTTTTGCGGTGAATTGGTTTAGGGATTTCGTTAATCTTATGTATTAATTTTTCGATCGAATATCCTTTAATTTTTATTTTCTTCAAAGAAAACAAAACAATAAGAAGCAATACAAAAATACCAAACAAAATGGCAACCGTTTGCGTTGTAATAATCTCATGTTTGACATTAAAATACAACAACCCAAAAACCCCAAAAATCACGGTTAAGATCATTTGAATCCCGTTGCAGATCAGGTTTAAGAAAATTACTTTTTTAGTTTCTGATTTCGAATAATACAATGCTTTTCCTGCATACTCTCCTACTCCGTTTGGCGTGAAAATTCCTGCTGTTAAAGCAGCCAGAACTTGTTTTGTAGCCTCTCCCAAAGAAATTTGATGAATTACTGTAGCCAGATTCTGCCATTTCAGAATTTCGAAATAACGATTTAAAACACTCAAAAGCAAGATAAAACCAATTCCTAATACGGACTGATTTTTACGAAACAACACGATAAATTTTTGCCAGTCGAGCTTATCATTATGTGCCAACTGATTATAAATAAAGTAAAATGCACCACCTACAATCAAAAGTTTGATTAGAAGAACAAGGAATTGCTTAGCTTTGTGAGGAATTGAAATCATGCCGCAAAAGTAATCAATTTGAAAACGAATAATATTCGTTTTTCTAAAGATTAAAATCATCCATTATGCATATCAAAATATGATAAAATTATTCATTAAAATATTCCTGATATCAGTTCTGTTTTATTCTTGTAATAAAGTTGATTCAAAAAACCAACCTACAACATATATTAGAATCATGGGAGAAAATTCCTGGGGATTTAATGATGAAAAAGGAAATTCTATTATCCCTTTAGGAAAATATAAATTTTTAAATCCACTTGATGAGAAGGGAATGATATTAGCCGAATTAAGCAATAAATATGGTTATATTGATATTAATCAAAAAATCATAGTTC